>CAVXVL010000095.1:0-65878 GCA_963765085.1 Terriglobia bacterium
AAGGTCGACGAGGATTTGCCGGGCGTGGAGATCTACGCCAAGGCGGAGTTTTTCAATCCGGGAGGGTCGGTCAAGGATCGTGCGGGGCTGAATATGATCCTCGACGGCGAGCGCACGGGAAAGCTCACGAAGGATCATGTTCTGCTCGACGCCACCAGCGGCAATACCGGAATTGCCTATGCGATGATCTGCGCGATCAAGGGATATCGCGCAAAACTGTGCCTTCCCGCGAATGCGTCGCATGAGCGCAAGCAGATTCTGAAAGCCTACGGAGCGGAAATGGTGTTCTCCGATCCGGGAGAAGGCTCGGACGGCGCGATCCGTCTGTGCCAGCAAATTTTCGAAGCCGGGGAAGAACGGTATTTTTATCCCGATCAGTACAATAATCCCGCCAACTGGAAAGCGCATTTCGAGGGCACGGGTCCCGAGATCATCCGCCAGACCGAAGGCGCCATCACGCACTTTGTCACCAGCATGGGCACCAGCGGAACATTCACGGGAACATCGCGGCGCTTGAAGCAGGAGTCCCGGGCGTCAAATGCATTTCGGCGCAGCCCTCGTCGGGATTTCACGGCCTGGAAGGTTTGAAGCATATGCCGACGGCCATCGTCCGGGGATTTACGATCCGACACTCGCCGACGAGAATCTGTGGATTGAAACCGAAGACGCTTATCGTATGACGCGCTGGCTCGGGCGGCACGAAGGATTGCTGGTCGGCATGTCTTCGGGCGCGAACGTTCACGCGGCGCAGACGGTGGGTAAGCGGCTTGTCGCAGAGGGAAAAGCGGCGTGATCGTCACGATGTTATGTGATGGGGCGACGAAGTATCTGAGCGAGCCGTTCTGGAATGAACAGGATTAGGAGACAGAAGTCAGAAGACGGGAGACAGAATAACGCTCCGTGGTTCTCGAGTTCTGCGCGTTAGAAGAAATGATTAGTATCGAAAGCAAACCCTGGGACGTAATGGTGGCGCATGCCGAAAAGGAATTCCCGAACGAGTGCTGCGGAGCCATGATCGGAAAGATCGATGGCGATTCGAAACAGGTGACGCTCGCCGAGCCGATCGAGAATGCTTACGCCGGCGCGCAGGGCGCGCGCTATGAGCTGCGTCCCGAGGATCTGCTCGCGGCGGATAAAAAGGCGCGCGCGGCCGGGCTCGATCTGATCGGAATTTTTCATTCGCATCCGGATTGCGACGCGTATTTCTCGAAGACCGATCTCGAGAATTCGTGCCCGTGGTATTCGTTCGTCGTACTATCGATGAAGGGCGGCAAGTTCGATCACGCGAACAGCTTCCTGCCGAACGCCGATCAGACCGCCGCGGAGAAAGAAGAGTTGATATGGCCAAAGTCCTGATTCCCACACCCCTGCGGCAGTTCGCCGAAAAGCAAGATTCCGTGGAGCTGAACGGCGCGACCGTCGGCGAAGTGCTGGCGGCGCTGACCACCCGTTTCCCGGATCTCCGCAAGCAGTCTGTTTAACGACGAAGGCAAACTGCGCAGCTTCGTCAACGTGTATCTGAACGACGAAGACATCCGTTATTTGAAAAAGGACGCGACCGCTGTGGCTACCGGCGACACGCTGTCGATCGTCCCGAGCATCGCTGGAGGGGAAGACTTCTTCCCCGGCATAGATGAGCTCGCCGAGAACCTGTCGTGGACAAGCGCTGTCTCTATCGAAAGACGAAATCCTGCGCTACTCGCGCCACCTGATCCTGCCCGAAGTCGGCATGGAAGGGCAGGTGAAGCTCAAGAACGCGAAGGTGCTGCATGGTGGGCGCCGGAGGCCTGGGCGCGCCGCTGGGCCTGTATCTCGCCGCGGCCGGCGTGGGGCGCATCGGCATCGTCGATTTCGACGTGGTCGATTTCACCAACCTGCAGCGGCAGGTGATCCACGGCACCAAAGACGTCGGCCGCAAGAAACTGGATTCGGCGGCGGATTCGATGCTCGACATCAATCCCTACATGCAGATGGACAAGTTCGATACGGCGATCACCAGCGAAAACGCGCTCGACATCATCAGCGAGTACGACATGGTGGTCGACGGCACGGATAATTTCCCCACCCGCTACTTGATCAACGACGCCTGCGTGCTGCTGAAGAAGCCGAACGTGTACGGATCGATTTTCCGCTTCGAAGGGCAGGCCACCGTCTTCGCGTATCCCGGCGGGGCCGTGCTATCGCTGCTCCTATCCCGAGCCGCCGCCTCCAGGTCTGGTTCCGAGCTGCGCGGAAGGCGGAGTGCTCGGAATTCTTCCGGGCATCATTGGACTCGTGCAGGCGACCGAGGCCGTGAAGCTCATGCTCGGCATCGGGGAGCCTCTCATTGGGCGGCTGATGCTGTACGATGCTCTCGCGATGCGTTTTCGCGAATGAAGGTGCGCCGTAATCCGGAGTGCCCGGTATGCGGCGACCATCCGACGATCAAGGAACTGATCGATTATCACCAGTTCTGCGGCGTGCCGAATCCCAAGGAGATCGAAACCGTGAGCGCTCCTCAACCCGGATATGTTTCCGACACCGAGATCGACGCCGTCGCATTGAAAGCGAAACTCGATAGCGGCGAGAAATTCCAGTTCATCGACGTGCGCGAGCCGCACGAATATCAGATCGCGAAGATCCCCGGCGCGAAGCTGATCCCGTTGAACGACGTGCCGAAGCGCATCGGCGAACTCGATCCCGAAGCAGAGACGGTCGTGCATTGCAAGATGGGCGGACGCAGCGCGAAAGCCGCCGACTTCCTGCGCTCGCAGGGATTCAAGCATGTGAAGAACATGCTCGGTGGCATCACGGCGTGGAGCGATAAGGTCGATCCGAGCGTTCCGAAGTATTGAGGGGAACCAGCCCTCCCGCAAAATAGCGAGCAGTCATCCCGAGCGAAGTCGAAGGGAGCTGCTGATGTTCTTTTTCGAGTACCAAGCAGGTCCTCGGCTTCGCTCGGGATGACCCACGTTGTTTTTCACGACGCTCCGTAGTCCGTAACCTCCCGTCCCTTCACAATCTAGCGCTTTCATTTCCACCTTGCGGTTGCGGCTTCGTGCTCTGCTCGGGGCACGATGTTGCACTCACTCGATCTTCTGATCGGCTTCTCGACGGTGATGGCCGCGCTGAGCCTGATCGTCACGATCCTCACGCAAATCGCAACCGATCTTTTGCATTTACGCGCGGGTCATTTGCAGGAAGGTTTGCTTGAAATCCTCAGCCACGCGGGTATCGAGCTCGATGAAGCGCGCAAGATTCTAGAAGCGTCGCACCTGGATACTTCAACGCAGGTGACCGCGGCGGAATTGTCTATAGTGGCGGGAGGCGCCGACTTCTCCGGGCTGTTCGACGCCGTCATGCGGAAGACCTCGGAGCGCTTCACGACGTCAAGCCGGCTGATTACCGGAGCGCTTTCGTTGATCGTCGCCTTTGGCCTTCCGCTCGACATGCTCGATCTGTTCCGCACGTTTTTATCAGGAGCCGGAGCGCTGGTGTTTCCACAAACGGTCGGGCAGTGGTTGCAACGATGGCGCGAAGTAAACGTCGCGGGCGTCGCCGGAAGCGCCGTGCTGTTGTCGCTCGGTGCGCCGTTCTGGTTCGAGGTCCTCAAGGATTTGTTGAAACTCAAAGGGGCGCAAGCATCATGAACATTCAGTGGGTGGGATGCAGCGAAAAGAATTTTCGCGTCGGACGGCCGGACGGTCTCAAGCCGGCGGCTATCGTGATTCACATTTCGGACGGTTGTCTCTCATCGGCCGATGCGTGGTTCAACAATCCCGCAGCGGTGGTTTCCGCGCACTACATCGTCGCGAAGATTGGAGCGATTCATCAGTACGTGAAAGAGGACGATACGGCGTATCACACGGGGGCGCCGGTCCATCCAACGTGGAAGCTGCTGCGGCCGGGATTGAACGCGAATTGGTACACGATCGGTATCGAGCACGAAGGCAAGCCCGAAGATGCGTGGAGTGAGGAGCAATATCAAGCGTCGGCGGAGCTGGTGGCGGATGTTGCGCGAAGATGGTCGATCCCCGTGGATGAAGATCACATCGTGCTGCATCGTGAAATTCATGGCGACCGGTCGTGCCCTGGTTTTGCGTTCGATCGAAAAACGCTGCTCGCGAAAATCGCGGCATTGCCATTTCCGCCGGAGGTGTCTTCGACCTAGGCTGCCGCAACAGCAGATCCCTCGCAGGCTCGGGATGACGGCGTCAGTTATGGTGCATGATGAAAGATCCATGTCTGTGCTCGCCACCGGTTCCCACGCTTGTCAATGTACGAAGACGCGCCACAACACCAAACTGGTCGTATTGACGGGAGGCCCTGGCGGGGGCAAGACGGCGATTCTCGAAATGGCGCGGCGATACCTTTGCCATCACGTGGTCCTGTTGCCGGAGGCCGCGAGCATTGTTTTTGGCGGCGGATTTCCGCGGCTCGCGACACCCGAGGCGACGCGCGCGGCACAACGTGCGATCTTCGCGGTGCAGAGAGAAATGGAGCATGTGGCGCTCGACGCCAAGCCGGCCGTTGTATTGTGCGATCGAGGCTCGCTCGACGGGTTGGCGTATTGGCCGGGGTCGCGTCGTGATTTCTGCAAGCAATTCGGCACAACGGTCGAACGGGAACTGGCGCGCTACGCGGCGGTGATTCACGTCGAAGTGCCGCCTTCCACGCGCGGATACGAGAAGAACCGCATCCGTCGGGAAAGTGTCGCGCAGGCGCGGCTGCTGGACCGGAGCATCGCGAAAGCGTGGGCATCGCATCCGCGTCAGAAGGTGGTGAGCGCGCAGGCCGGGTTCCTGGACAAGCTCGCTTACGCGATCCGCCTCCTGGGCGACGAATTACCCTTGTGTTGCCGCACACACCTGCAAGGTTTGGGTGGAGAACCGGCCGTCGCGCCGCTAAAGTAACCGCGGCGAAGTTGCTACATTGATAGGGCATGATTGTTGAGATCGAAGGCGTACCGCTGCACCTGGCCCATCCCGATGAGCTGAATGTCACGCTGGGTGGGGCAGGAAGAAGTGATGCGCCAGTTGCTGGCGGCGTGGCTGGTGATCGACGAGCAGGACCTGCCCATGAATCCGCGCCTGCTGGGCAAGCCGGGCGTCGGGAAGACGACGCTCGCCTACGCGGCGGCCAAGCGGCTGGGCCGCGAAGTTTACATCATGCAGGCCACGGTCGATACGCGGCCGGAAGATCTGCTCGTCACGCCGGTGATCGAAGGCGACGTCGCGGCTGCGCTACGTGGCGTCGCCGCTGGTGACCGCGATGATTGCGCGGCGGCATCGTGATTCTGGACGAAGGCAATCGCATGAGCGAGAAGAGCTGGGCCAGCCTCGCGCCGCTGCTCGACAACCGCCGCTATGTGGAATCGATCGTCGCGGGCATCAAGATCAAGGCGCATCCGCATGTTCCGGCTGGTCGCGACGATGAACGACGACGCGTCGCACGTTCGACCTGCCGGAGTACATTCATTCGCGACTGCAGCCGCAGATCCTGATCGATTTTCCGGAGCGTCACGAAGAGTTCGCGATCTTGCAAGAGAATCTGCCGTTCGCCGACGAACACATTCTGCAACTACGTCACCGATTTTCTGCAACAGGCGCATATGGCCGATGAGCGCTACACCGTGCGCGATGGGATGAACATCGCTCGCTTCGCAATGAAGCTGGCGCTACAGAAATCCGGCGAAGCACGCGGAAAGCTGCTTTCGAACGCGATCGTGCAAACTCTCGGCGAAGAAGCCTTGCGGTATGTCCCTCGAAGCTGAAATCAAATCCGGAGCCTCGCACGCGGGACGGTTCCGCTATTTCCCGGTCGTTCCCGGGCGGCTGGAGTTCGCCGATCGAACTGCGCCGGCGTCTGCTCGCGGAGAAGCCGCGAAGTCGTCGCGGTGGAGCTCCCTGGATTCTGGCGGATGCGTATCACAAAGCGCTCGCGCGGCTGCCGCAGATGTCGGTGATTCTTTATCACCGTGAAGCCGGAGGGAATCGGGCGCGAGAACGACGATGACGAACAGGCCATCTATGTTCCCGTCGAGCCCTGCGATCCCTTTATTGAGGCGCTGCGCACCGCGGATGAGATCGGCGCGCAAGTTATCTTTCTGGAACCCGATTCGCTCGATCGGCCGCACCTGCCCGACGTTTATCCCGATACCTATTCGATCGCGCAGAATCGGGATCGAGAAATATGTGGAGGCGTATCGCGTCTATCCGCAAGCGCGAAACGAAGAAGTGACGGCGCACGCGGAAGCCATGGCATGGAAGCTGCAAGGCGCCGATCCGGAGCGAAGGTACTTCGCGGTGGTCGCGCTGAATATGCTCGATCCGCTGCTGGATGCCATGGAGACGCCGCAGCGCCCGCCGGCGCGAGGAACGCACTACGAGATTCAGCTGCTGAATCCGCATCCGGATTGCCTGGCGGAGATCACGATCGAATATCCGTACCTGCAGGAGCGCTACGAATTTTCCGGCTGGAGATGACAGGCGAGGAGACGCTCGACCGGCCGCAAGTGCAATACGATTGCTGCGAGAGGCGGAGGCGAAGTATACTCGACGTCGACGGGAGAAAAGATCGTGCACTGGCAGCGGCGCATGATGGCTCGCTACACGCGCAATCTGGCGCACATCAGCGGCGACCTGACGGTGGCGTGTACGACATGGCGGTGGCCGCGCGCTCCGTCGTCGACGATAATTACGGCTGGGAAGTGTGGTACATGGCGAACCGGTACCTGGCGCAGCACGAAGTCGTCGAGACCGAAACGGTGCGACTGAGCGCCGGCGAGATCTGGTTCAACACGAAAAGGCTGCGCATCCGCCGGCGGCTGCCGCGTCCCAAGCAGCGCCTGAAACCGGCGGGGTTGAAGCCGCGCAAGGGCGAGAAGACGCCGGGCGAATGGGCGCGCCAACCGACGGGCGAGGCGATCTGTTCGTATCCGCCGGAAGATCTGGTGATCGAAGATTACGGACGCTTCTTGAAGAAGAAGGCGAAGGCGATGCTGTCCGAGGAGCGCGTCCGCGTGGAGCCGTTCACCACTTCCATCCTCGATGGGATCGATATTCGGGAGACCATCCGCAACTGGCATCGGCACAAGATTTATGTCCGCAAAGCGGACCGGCTGGCGGGCGAAGTGGGCGCGGTGGTGGTGATCTTCGACGAAGATCGCGAGGATCGCTATCAGTATTTGACGACGTGGCTGGGCGAGCACCAGAACGAATCGGATATGGCGTTTTACTCGACGCCTCCGTTCGACAATCTGGTCGGTCCGGGGATTGGGCGCGCGGAGTATGGCGGGCTTGCTGATGACGCTGCCGCCGCGGCGCATGTTCGACGTGTGGACCGATCCCGATTACGAATTCGCGGAGATCAAGTCGGAGCGGCTGCTGATGGCCGCGCTGGATTATTCCGTGGAGCGTTTCGTCGTTTATGTCGCGGCGAAGCCTCCGCGATCGATCTTCCGCTCGATCGCCGAGCATTTGGGACGCAAGATTCTATATGTACCGATCGGGCAGCTGTCGCCCACGAAGCTGAAGAAGCTTCGCGTGGTGCACGTGCTCGACAGCTACGAACGGCGCGAGGATGCCAAAGAATATATCTGGTAGTTAGTTCTTGGATTCCGACCGTAGCGTTCGAAGAGAGAGATGGCAAGCGTACCACAGCAATATCGCCGTCGCCAGGAAATAGGAAACAGCGCTCATTTCAATCACGGCGGGAACGGAAACGGGGCCGATGGCGCTGAGATGTTGGAACAGTGTTTCCAGCCCTCCGTTTCGGTATTGCACGGCACGCGCGGCGGGTAATGCGCCGCTCGCCAAGTGCCGGATGAACCCCGCGTAGTACGGCAACATCAGAAACCACACACCGAACTGTTCGAGCGCGATGAGAATCAACACCGCTATGGGAAGCGGCAGCAATCGCCACTTCACGGGAGTTACCCTGCAAAGCCCAACGAACAGCAAAATCGCCTCTGGGACGACCAGTGCGTACAAATAGTAGCCGGCCGTTGAGGCGATACCGCTTGTGCGAAAGACCTGTACGGCAAAGAAGCACAGACCCGCGACCATCGTCAGGTAGGGCAGCGCCAGAAGCCATAAGTTTCTTGGACGCTGCAAGTCTGGACGGGGACGTAAAGTTTGCGCGCATACGCCGGCGAACGCGACGATCACGATCAGTTCCACCAGCCGGTACATCCAGCTCCGCAGGCCGAGGAAACTCCGCCGCCCAACCAGATTTGTGACGTCGCAACAAAGTCGAAGATCCGGCTCCAATGAATCTGCCGAATCGCGCTGAGCAGTGATACGTGGGTGTTCGCCGCTCCATGAATGTCCTCGATCTGGCCAGTTATCGAGCCGGTCATGATTAGGTTGCGTATGTACCGCCATCCGGCGATCGCCGCCGCGGTGCAAGCGGCAGCACACGCTTGCGACAGAGCTGGTCCGCGTGCGAACGCCTCCCGCCGCCATGCCAACCAAAGGAAGATCGCTGCCGCGGGGATGAGGGCCAGGAAATATGCCTTTGTCAGTAACGCCGCGCCCAACGCCGCTCCGAAGCCTACGCCCGCCGACAGCGAAGCCTTCGCTTGCAATGTGCGGAAGGCCACAAGTACGAACAGCCCGCCCGTGGCCACCGCGAGACCTTCATTTCCGATATGGCTGATTTGAATAAACAACTGCGGAAGCGACGCGATGATCACGGTAGCGCCCATCGCCATCGCGTCGTCGCGCAGCAGAGGTCTCGCCGAAAAAACGCCAACGGGATCGCCGCGGAGGCCATCAGGGCGGTGAAGAGGCGCAAGACCAAAACGGTGTTCGGAAGATTCCATCCGCCCACCACTCCGTACACGGGGGCCATGATCCAGTAATAGAAAGGCGGTTGCTGCGCTTCATAGATCGGTTCGGCAGGGTCGGCGTCCGCACGCGACCATTCCGGCGGAAGGTTCTCGATCTGCGCACGTCGAGCATTGCGTTCCGCGACAGGAAGCTCGTAATATTCTTCGTAGCTCAGGATTCCGCCGCGTGCGTCATGAATGAGCCACGGCCCCGGCGTCAACTTGCGCGACGCACTGAGCCCGCGGGAACTGTCGGGAGGAACTGCGCCCAACGGAAAACGTCCGTCGTGATTAAAGACGTACTGGATGAGCGCAAAGTGCGAGTATTCGTCGAAGCCTTCCCACAATGGTACGGCCTCGCAATAAAAGATTGCCCGCGCGATGAAGCAGCACCAGATTAACCATAGAGCGAATCTGGTGCTCATGGGCGCTTGGTCTAAACGGCTGCCACCAAGCTCGACGGAGAGGGCGCTGCTGGTGGCGCCGCGCCCTGGTCGAATTTCACGCTGACCAACTTGGAAATTCCCGGCTCCTGCATCGTGACGCCGTAGAGCGATTGCGCGACTTCCATGGTGCGCTTGGCGTGCGTGATCACGATGAATTGCGTGTCCAGCGACATTTCCTTGATCAGCCGGCTCAAGCGCTGAATGTTCGCTTCGTCGAGCGGCGCGTCCACTTCGTCGAGGATGCAGAACGGGCTCGGCGTGTAGCGGAAGACCGCCATCAACAGGGCCATTGCGGTGAGCGATTTCTCCCCTCCCGAAAGCAGGGCGACATGTTGCAGCTTCTTGCCGGGAGGCGAAGCCATGATATCGATGCCGCTTTCGGCGAGGTTGGTTTCGTCCGTGAGGCGCATTTCGCCCTGGCCGCCGCCGAACAGGGTCTTGAACATTTCCCTGAAATGTCCGTTGACCGCGTCGAAGGCCTCCTGGAAGCGACGTCGCGATTCGGTATCCAATTCCTGGATGGCTTTCTCGGTGTCGCGAATGGAGTCGATCAGATCCTGGCGCTGGGCGTTCAAGAAGTCGTAGCGCTGTTGCGCTTCTTTGAACTCTTCGAGAGCTTGTGGATTCACGGGTCCCAGAGCTTCGATGCGGACGCGAACCTCTTCGTATTGAAGCTCGATGGCTTCCAGATTCTCGGGCGGACCGGCCGCGGGATCGCCTTCCTGTAAGGCTTGTTCGGCGGCGGTAATGACGGAGGCCGCTTCACCCAACTCCTTGCGGCTGGTCTCGTCGAGATGCTTCAGGTCGGATTGTTTGCGAACCAGTTCCACTTCGATCTGCGCGCGCTGCTCCTGCGCCGTCTGCGCGTCAATGCGCAAGGAGCGTAGTAATTCGTCGAGCGCGGCGAGCGCCGTGCGTCCACCGGTTTCCTGCGCGGTCAGAATTTCCACCGATCCTGACGCCTCCGCCGTGTGATCGGCTAACATCTGCGCTTTCTGATCGAGCTCGATATTATCGGCGAGCAGACGATTGCGCTCCACGCCCATGCGGCCGGCGTCACCCGCGAGCTGTTCCCGCCGGGCGGCGATCTGCCGGACCTGCGCTTCGAGACGTCCCGCATTCGCTTTCACGGAGCGGGCGCGCTCCTCGAGCACGGCGAGCGCGGCGCGCAGAGTGGAATACTCTTCGACGATGGCGTGCGCGTGGGTCTGCTGCGCTTCAAATTCGGCGCGCGCGTCTTCCAGCGCTTTCTCCTGATCGAAGCGCGCCTGCTCTTTCGCCGCGACCAGCAGGTGATTGCGTTCGCGCTGCTCGCGCGCTTCCTGATCCTTGCGCGCCAGCCGTTCGAGTTCCAACCGGGCGGTCGAAAGCCGTGCGCCCGATCGCGCATGCTCCTCGGCGAGTTTGCGCTGCTCGTGACCGAGGGCGAGCGCGTCTTTCTCCCGCGCCTGCTGCTCGGCGCGTACGTGTTCGAGCTCCTCGTTCAACTGCGCGACAGCGCGTTCGAGATTTTCCAGCTCGCCGGTGACATCGCCCGCTTCGCGCTCGTGGGTTTCCACGCGCCCGGTGATCTCGCGCAATTCGCGCTTCATCGCGAGCGGTCCGGAGGCGCTCTTTCCGCCGACGGTTACGGTATCGCCGTGATAGCTTGCGCCGTCCGGCAGCAGGAAATAACAATCCGGATGTGTGGAGGCGAGGCGCGCTGCCTCGGTGGCGTCGGAGACCAGGAAACAGCGCGACAGGCGCGGCAGGAATCCCCGCGGAGCGCTCGAAAATCCGTTGGTCAGCCGCACGGCGTCGCGAAGTTTTCCCGCGACGGCTGAACTCGCAAACGTTGGAAGCGCGGGTTCAGCATCGCTGGACGCCTCGGGCGTGTCGTGCACCAAGAATGTCGCCCGTCCACCGGACTCGGCGCGGAGGAAGGAGACGCCCTCTTCCGCCTCGGCCCAATTCTTAACGACGACGTATTCTAATTCCTCGCGCAGAAATTCTTCCGAAGCCTTTTCCCATTCGGGCTGGATGACTTCGACGAAATCCGCGAGCAAGCCGAGCGGACGGAACGCACCGGCGTGGCCCCGTTCGATTTCGGTGAACAGGTGCTTGACCGATTCGGTGGTGTAGGCGCGATCGAGAGAATCCCTTCGAGCGATTCTTTGCGCGCGCGTTCCTTGGAAAGCGTGTCGCGCAGCGATTGCAGCTTCGCCCGCGTGTGGCTTACGTTTTCCTTCCCGCCCCGGAGCTCTTCTTCGACGCGTTGGCGTCGTTCCGTGAGCGACTCCATCTCCATCTGCCCGGCCGAGACGCGTGGAGATTTCCTCTTTGACCTGATCGAGCCGCGCCAGATCCGTCAGAGCCGACTCTTCTTCCTTGCGCGCGCGCGATGCGTCGCGCTCCATGGAAGCCAAATATTCGTCGGCCTGCGCCAATTGATTGCGCAGCGAAGAAGCTTCGCTCATCAGACGCAGCACTTGCTGGCGCGCGGTTTCGAGCAAGCGCTCCTGCTCGCGTAGGCGCGCTTGCAGAGCATCGCGTTCGGCCGCTTTCGAGTTGAGAGTTTCGCGCGCCTCGGCGTACTCGCGCTCCATATTCGCGAGCGATTCGGCGCAGGCCGCCAGGTCCGCGGATTCTCGTTCGTGACGCGCGTCCAGATTTTGAATTTCCGCTTCGCTGCCCGCGAGCCGCTCCTCGATCGCGCCGATCTGACGCGCCTGCGATTCCAGGCGGCCGCGCGTGCGCTCGGCTTCCAGGTTCAGTTCGGCGACCCGCGCACGGCCTGCCGTCAGCGCGGCTTCCACCTGGTAACACGATTCCTGCGTGTGCGCGTGTTCCTGCTCGCTGGTTTGAACTTGGGCGGAAAGACTTTGGAAAGCGGTCTGCGCCTGACCGAGGTCCAGCGCGAGCTTAGCCGCCTCGCGTTCCAGCAACTGGAAGCGTCCGGAAACGGCGCGGCGCAGATAGCCCAACATCTCCGTACGCAACTCTTCGTAGCGCTTGGCTTTGGATGCCTGGCGCTTGAGCGAATTCACCTGGCGCCCGACCTCTTCCAGAATGTCGAACACGCGCGACAGGTTCTGTTTGGCTCCTTCGAGCTTCGCTTCGGCGAGGCGCTTGCGCGATTTATACTTTCCGACGCCCGCCGCTTCCTCGATAATCGCTCGGCGGTCGGATGGTTTATTGGAAAGAATCTGCCCGATGCGTCCCTGTTCGATGATGGCGTAACTCTCCGGGCCGAGACCGGTGCCCGAAAAAAGATCCTGAATATCGCGCAGGCGAGCGGGGCGTCCGTCGATCAAGTATTCGCTTTCGCCCGACCGGTACAGACGGCGCGTAATCGTGACCTCGCCGTTGTGCCCATGGGCGTGATGACCCACGCCGCTCGCATGACCGTTGGTTCGTTTCCCGTTGAGATTCCTGTTCGAATGTCCGTTCAACTCGGCATGGCCGTTGACCCCGTTTGCCCCATTCGCGGTCAGATCGGGAACGACGTCGTCGGCTGGCAGGATTACCGGCGTGGGATCCGGGGCGGCCTTCGCGGCCGGATCGAACATAGTCAACGTCACTTGCGCCATCCCGAGCGGCTTGCGTTCGCGTGTCCCGGCGAAAATGACGTCTTCCATGCGGGACCCGCGCAGGCTTTTGGCGCTTTGCTCGCCGAGCACCCAGGAGATGGCGTCGCTGAGATTAGATTTACCGCAGCCGTTCGGGCCGACGATCGCCGCGACGCCGGAGCCGTGGAATCGCATTTCCGTCCGGTCGTAAAAGGATTTGAATCCCTGGATGTCGACGCGTTTTAACTTCAGCAAGACAAGGCCCTCCAATTAAGAGACGTCTTCGGGGGGTGACTCAATCCTAAACCGATTCGTAACGAAAGTAAAGCACCTGGACCACCGAATCTTGGGGTATTCCAAAAGTGGACCCTAGATATAGCGGTGAGTCTGTGATCCTCACTTGAACGAAATCCCCAGCAGAACGAAGACTTCATTCTGGTTCGAAACGTACTGAAAGCTCCCATCGCCGCCGTACTCGTTCAGAAACGGGGAAGTCCAACGGACGTAGCGTACTTCGGGAGAAAACCGAACATGTCCAACGTCCAGATTGACGCCGCCTGATACGACGATGCCGTTCGTCGTCGGGTAATTCGTGCTCGAACGCTGGTTGTAAAAGTATGCGAAACCTCCGGTAAGCGGATTGGACAAATACCCTCCCGACGATACATCCGTGCCGCTGACGACTCGCGGGGCGTAGCCTACTCCCACGAACGGCTTTACGAGCGGAAGGGGAAGCCGATACTTCAGGATCATCGGAAACTCCCAGGAGTTGTCGCGCTCGCGAATGATCGAGTTTTCGTAAAACGAGGACGACTCACCCGTGAAGCCGAGAGGACGATATAAAGCGTCGACCTCAAAGGCAAGGTGGAGAGGCAGTGCGACTTCCACCTTGGGGCCCACAATGTAGCGTTTTGACTCAGAGGTGAGCGTTCCCGTGAGATCGCCGTTGGTCCGAAGGCCACCCTCGACTCCGAACGAAAACCATTCAGCGGAAAGAACTTGGCTGGTCAGAAACAGAAACAGGGAAATCCCGAAAACCCGCACGCGAAACTTCATACGTGTAGCAAAGGCACGTGTCCAGCCAAGCCCCCATGCGTCAGCTTGGGGCTATTGGGGGTTTAGAGGGAGTCCCGGCTTCCCGAAGATCGACCTTGCGTTTTACTGAAAGCCCAAGCTGACGCATCGGGCTCGCGATTAACTCTTCATGCACGCGAGCAGTGCGTCGACCAGCAGATCGACGTTCGGCTCGGTGGCGAGCGGCCCCATCACGCCGATGCGGAAAATCTTGCCCGCCAGCGGTCCGAAACCTCCCGCGATTTCGATGCCGTGCTCGGCCAGCAAACGCTTACGCGTCTTCGGATCGTCGACACCATCCGGCACGCAAACCGTATTGAGATTCGGAACGCGGCGGCCTTCGGGAATCAGCAGGCGCAGGCCTTCCTTCTCAATGCGCTTCACAAAATACTGATGAGCGCACTGATGACGGGCGAAGCGCGCGGCGACGCCTTCTTCAAGAATCGCAGCGAGACCTTCGCGCACCGCATAGATGTTCGAGACCGGCGCGGTGTGGTGATAGCGATGCGTGCCCTCGTAATATTCAAGTAGCAGCCCGAGATCGAGATACCAGATCGGGCAGGGCGACGTGCGCGCGCGCAGGCGCTCCACCGCGGCCGGCGATGCCGTGATCGGGGACATGCCGGGAGGGCAGCTCAATCCTTTTTGCGTGCAGCTATAAGCGATATCGATTCCATTGGCATCGAAGTCGATCGGTACCGCGCCCAGCGAGGTCACACAATCGGCGATCACTAAAGCGCCAACCGCGTGCGCGGGTCCGGTGATCGCTTTGGGATTCTGCAGCGCTCCCGTCGACGTTTCCGCATGGACGAACGCGGCGGCATGGGGTTTTTCGCGGTTCAGAAATTCCGTGGCTTCGGCCTCGGAGAAAACTTCTCCCCAGGGTTTTGTGCATACGACCACGTTCGCGCCGTGACGTTTGCCCATTTCGATAATGCGCTCGGAGAAATATCCCGCCGAGAACACGGCGAGCTTCTGGCCGGGCAGGACGAAATTCGAGAGCGATGCTTCCATGCCGGCGCTGCCGGTGCCGGAAAGCACGTGGACAAACTGATTTTTCGTTCCAAAGAGCTCGCGCAATGCGGCGCGAATGTGCTCTAACTGTTCGAAAAGAAACGGATCGAGGTGACCGACGATGGGTTGCGCCATCGCTTCATAAACGCGTTCGGGAACTTGGGACGGGCCGGGTCCGAACAATAACCGGGACGGGGGGACAAAGACGGACATGTTGAAAGTTTAGCGCGCCGGAACCGGCCAGTGCAGAAAAATTATGGAGACGGGAATTCGGAAGCGGCCGGCGAAGGGACAATTCGGCGCACTCGCCGAGCCTGAACGATCACGCGAGCGGGTGAACGAACTTAGTGTGTGAAGCGCAGAAAAGCGACGGTGACGCCGGCGATCAACACCGCTGCGGCGCCGACTTTCAGATAAATGTCGGCCGACGATTTCGTAGGCGTTTCCTCACGGCGTCTCACGATGCGGTAACCGCACAGATCACACCAATCACGCCCTGAGATCGATTTCTTGCAGTAAGGACAGGATTCTTTCGCCATAGTGACATCCTCCTAAGGATAGGCGTCCGGGTAGCGGATCGCCTCGGCTTTAACTACTTCCTAGGAACCATCAGGCGCGCGGATTAGCCCGCCTGTTATGACTCTAGCGTACGACGTTCCTAAGATTGTGACAAGAGGAAATTAGGGCTTTGTTTCGGAGAAAACGCTCTTAGTACCTAAGAAAGCTCAGTTTTTTCAAGGATTTTCGACGCTGCTCCCCGGGGGGTCCGAGGGAGCCGGGTTGCTGCCGGCCAAGCCCAATTCCGCCGCGCGAGCCTGCATTGCTTGCAGGCAAAATTCGATATGCGTGTCGAGATCAACGCCCATTTCAGCGGCTCCGCGCAGGATGTCATCGCGGTTGACGGCGCGGGCAAAGGCCTTGTCTTTCAATTTCTTGCGGACACCTTTGACATCCACGTCCTGTATGCTGCGGGTTGGTTTCACATAGGAACACGCCGTCAGGAAGCCGGCTAGTTCGTCGCAGGCGTACAGTGTTTTTTCCAGCCGGCTCTCCCGCGGGACGCCGCTATAATCGGCGTGCGAAAGAATCGCGCGACGGATTTCCTCGGATACTCCGCGCTCCGCGAGGATCGGCTCGCCCTTAGCGGGATGATCGGGAGTAGTAGGATGAATTTCCCAGTCGAAATCGTGGAGCAGGGCCGCGACCGACCACGTGTTCTGGTCCTCGCCGAACTGAACCGCATAGGCCACGACGCAGGCTTCCACTGCGAGCATGTGCCGGCGAAGACTATCCGACTGTACGAATTCGCACACGATCTGCCAGGCTTTATCACGATCGACGGGAAGGGAATCCATGTTTTGCGTGCTCTCCCTGCGATCATCGTAGCCCAAACCGGCGTATTTCGATCCGTACGTCGAGCGGTGTGCTAAACTAGACAATCGTCAACGAAAGTCAGCCCGCCGCGTGCGATTCGGACGCGCCGAGCACGTGGCGACGATCGCATTTTCCACCCTTCGGGCCTGTAGCTCAGTTGGTTAGAGCGCCTGCTTGACACGCAGGAGGTCAGAGATTCGAGTTCTCTCAGGCCCACCACTTCCGCACGAAATGCTTTCCTCGCGGAATTCGCCGCCAATCAGTTCCATTTCAGCGACGCACAAGCCGCAGGCCGACGGATAGGCTGTTATGATATCGGCAGAGTGGTTCTGAAGAGCAAACTCACCGGCGCATTGGCGATCGCATTGGTGTTCGTCAGTACACAATGCGTGGCTTTCTGTGCCGTCGAATCGTGCGATTCCGTCGCGTCGACGCGCGCTTCTTCTGACGTTCCGCCGTGCCACCAACATCAGAATGCTCCGCGTCGTCAAGACTCGACGCCCTGTTCGCATCAACTGATTCCGGCCGCAATCGCGAAGGCTCGCGTCATGCCGCATGCGACTTTCGATGCGAGCGTCACGGATCTGCCAGTCATTTCATCCCTTGCGTTTAGGGCGCTGACAAACAGCGACGGCATTTTCGCGAAGGTCTCCGGACCTCCTGGAATTCCTCGCCCCTCGTTACTCGTCCTCCGAATCTGAAGCCTCCTGGCCGTTTCAAAAATACTTTTTGAATGACCGTGACACTCCGCGTTTGCGCGGCGTGAGGAGATTTTATGAGTAGGGATACGATGTCTCCCGCTTCGGGGAGAACATCCAAGCAACGTTTGTTATCGTGGACTTTTTTAGTTGGCGCGTTCATCGCTTATCCTTCGTGGGCGCAAGATGCGCCTCCGAGCAGTGGTGAGGAACCGGCACACGATTCGATGCCGGCGATGAGCATGGTCGCCATGAATCCAGCCGGCATGTACCTCATGAATATGGCGTCCGGCACGTCAGTCAATGCCGAGGCGTGGCCCATGCCTATGAAGATGACTCATTTCGGCTCATGGAACACGATGTTCATGGGCAACGCATTCATCGTCGACACGCAACAGTCGGGGCCTCGCGGCGGTGACAAACTGTATTCTCCGAATTGGTTCATGGTATCGGCCGAGCACCGCGTGGGAGCGAAAGGCGCTTTTCAGACCGATCTCATGCTGAGCCTCGAACCGGCGACCGTGACAGGCGAACGCTATCCGCTGCTGTTTCAGACCGGCGAGACGGCTTATGGGAATCCGATCGTCGATGGGCAGCACCCGCACAATTTCATCATGGCTCTTGGATTTCACTACTCGTATCAGCTCTCGGAACATACGACGCTGAGCGTGTACTTCGCGCCGGTGGGCGATCCGGCGTTGGGACCGGTGGCCTATCCCCATCGGGCGTCCGCGATGGAACTGCCGCAGGCGACGATCTCGCATCACTGGCAGGATTCGACGCATATTTCCGACGACGTGGTGACGATGGGGATCGATCACAAAAAGCTGCGACTGGAAGCGAGCGGCTTCTATGGCTCGGAACCCGGAGAGAATCGATGGATCGTGGAGCAGGGTCCGATCAATTCCTACTCGGCGCGATTGTGGTTTTTCCCCAGTCAGTATTGGGCGGCCCAAGTCTCCGCCGGCAGGATCACGCATCCCGAGGCACTCCAGCCCGGCGATCAGGCGCGTGCGACGGCCTCGCTGCAGTACATCAAGCCGCTGCACGGATCGAGCTGGGCTTCGACGTTGGCGTGGGGCCGTAATCACGATACCGGTACGCTGCGCAATCTGAATTCGTATCTGGCGGAATCCGTGCTTCCGATTTCCCGAAGGAACTTCATCACCGGCCGGATCGAATTCAGTCGACAAAGACGAGCTCTTCGACGATGAGCCAACATTGGAACAACGTCTCGATGTACTTTACGGCAGTACGTTCCGCGTGGGCGCGTATACGCTCGGCTACACGCGCGACGTGGCCCTGTTCCGCTCCTTCTCCGGATTCGTCGAAACCGGTGTGGGGGTAAACTTCAGCGCCTACTCGCTGCCCTCGGCGATCAAGCCGTATTACGGCGATCATCCTTTCGGGGGAAATATATTTGTTCGTTTCCGGCTGAAAGGATCTGAATGACAACACACGGTGCGACGTCCGCTTGCCGGCTGTTTCGGTTCGCTGGCGTTCGCTTGCCGCCCGCCGGTCCGAAAGTTGTCGGCCGACTGAAAATCCTGTGGTAGATAAATCTAAGTCTCATTATGGTCTTGAGGACGCTGATCGTCGACGATGAGCCGGTCGCCCGCAAGATTTTGCGCGAAGATCTCGAAGGGATCGCGGGTGTCGAAGTGGTTGGAGAGGCGATCGACGGGGCATCGGCATTCAGCCAGATCGTCGGTCTGAAACCCGATCTAGTGTTGTTGGATCTGCACATGCCCGTGATGAGCGGGCTCGAAGTGATCCGCCACATTGAACGCGGCATGCCGATGCCGGTGATCGTGGTCGTGACGGCTCACGACAACTATGCGATCCAGGCGTTCGAAGCCGGAGCCATTGATTATCTTTTAAAGCCGATAGGTCCACAAAGACTCGCCGAAGCCATGGAGCGAGCCAAGCGTGTTTCGGGACTGGGCGCGGCGGAGAAGCTCGCGCGGCTCCAGGAGATTGCAGATCCGAATTCCGGACCGAGGCCCAAGAAGATCATTGGCAAAGTGAACGACGAATATTTCCTGCTGAACGCCGAGGACATTCTCGCCTTTCAAGCCGAAGGAAATATCGTTTGGATTATTACCGGCAGAGGGAAGTACTTCGCCACACAGACGCTGACAGTGCTGGAGCAGCGGCTGGCGAATGCCAATTTCAGGCGCATTCACCGGAACGCTCTTGTGAACGTCGATCAGGTGCGCAAGATCAGCGCGCTGAGCAGCCAAAGATGGCTGATCACGTTGAGCAACGATCAGCAATTTGTCGCCAGCAAAAGGCAGGCGCGCAGTGTACGGCAGATCATGAAGTGGTAACCGCGCCGCCCTCTTCGCGATCGCCCTGGCGCCATGACATTGGCGTCGCCCAGTCCACTCATTTTCGAAAATAGCCCGCTCGTGACGGATCTAACCCGCCCGTCAATTTGTTCTAGGGAACGCCCAGGCTCTTCTCCACAATCGAGAAATGACAAAGCTTCCTTTCAGCGGTCTCGCGCGGGTAGTCGTGGCAGGCGTCATTCTTGCAGTCAGCGGCAGCATAAGTTACGGGCAATCGTCATCGGGCACGATCCGGGGAACTGTTTTAGACCCGTCCGGAGCCGCGATCGGCGGTGCCTCAATCGAAATCCAGAATCCTGTCTCGCATTACCAGCAAAGCGTGAAGGCAAACGCACAAGGCGCATTCCAGCTCGCGAATATTCCTTATAACAATTACCATTTGACGACCACCGCGATGGGATTTCAGAGCTCGCAGCAGGACGTGGATGTGCGTTCGGCGGTTCCGATGGATGTGAAAGTCGCCCTGCAAGTGGGTGTCGCGACCACCAGCGTGACGGTCGAGAGTTCCGCGGATTTAGTCGAAACGGATCCGACGACGCACACCGATGTGGACCGCAATTTATTCGACAAGCTGCCGCTCGAAAGTGCATCTTCGTCCCTCAGTTCGCTCGTGACGCTGGCCTCGCCGGGAGTGGCTGCCGATTCTAACGGCCTGTTCCACGGGCTCGGCGATCATGCGTCCAATTCGTTCTCGATCGATGGCCAGCCGATCAGCGACCAACAAAGCAAGGTGTTTTCGAATCAGCTTCCCTCCGACGCCGTGCAGTCCATGGAGGTAATTGAAGGCGCGCCCCCTGCCGAATATGGCGACAAAACCAGCCTCGTGATCGTGGTGACGACGCGATCGGCGCTCGGCCAAACCGAGCCGCACGGCGACATCACCGGTTCGTTCGGGAGCTTCGGGACATCGAACGGCAGCGCCAATCTGGGCTGGGGCGGAGAGAAGTGGGGAAATTTCATTTCCTTGAGCGGACTCGACACGAACCGCTTTCTGGACGGTCCGGAGTTCACGGTGATGCACGACCATGGAAATCAGCAGAATATCTTCGACCGTGTGGATCTGAAACCCTCCTCCAAGGACACGATCAACGTGAATTTCGCCTTTACGCGCAGCTGGTTCCAGACGCCCAATTCGTTCGATTCCCAAAGCGCGACAGCATGGTCGGGATCGGTGTGCGCCAATTATCTGAGCTTCTCGGCGAACTGTAACGGCCTGGGCCCCGATGGCCAGGTCGTGGGCAGCACGGATCAGGTATCCAAGATCCGCACTTTCAATATCGCGCCGAATTGGACGCGCGTGATCAATGCGAATACCGTCTTCACGTTTGGCGGCTTCGCCCGGCAGGACCAATTTAATTACTATCCCAGCGCCGATCCCTTCGCGGATCTCATCCCCGATCTTCAGACCACCACGATCGGCCAGGATCGCCGGCTCACCAACCTGGGGCTGCGCACCAGCTTGTCGATCATAAAAGGGAGGCACAACATCAAGATCGGCGCGACCTACCAGGACACGATTCTGACGGAGAACGACACATTCGGAATCGTCGATCCGACGTTCAATGCCGTATGTTTAAATCCGGACGGGAGTCCGAATACGAACCCGACGCTCATGAATCCCGTCAATTGCGGCACGGGACTCGCGAATCCCGGGTATCGATCCGTTGCTGGCCTGCTACGACCTGACCCGTACTGGACCGCTTCCGGCGGCCAACGGTTGTCCGACCACCAAAAGCGCAGAATACACCTTCAACGGGCACGCCAATATTCGCGAACTGGCCCTGTATCTCGCAGGACACCATCAATCTGAAGAACTGGACGTTCAACCTGGGGTTGCGCGGAGATATATACAAAGGAATCAGCAGCGCGAATCAGGTAGAGCCGCGGCTGGGGATTGCCTATAACGTCAAGCCCACCGGCACGGTCTTGCAGGTTTCCTACGCCCGGACGCTCGAGACGCCTTTCAACGAAAACCTGGTGCTGGCCAGTTTGGGTTGCAATGATCCCGTCGTCAGCGACATTATGGCGACGATTCAGGGCTATCCCTGCATCACATCGCCCCTGACTCCTGGATTTCGGAACGAATTCCACGCCGGTCTTCAACAGGCATTCGGAAGGTTTCTGGTGATCAGCGGCGAATACATCTGGAAGTATACGCACAATGCGTATGACTTCAGCGTCCTCGCCAACACGCCGATCACTTATCCGATCGAATGGGCGAGTTCCAAGATCCCCGGATATGCCATCCGTGCGAGCGTGCCGAACTTCCACGGCTTCACGGCTTTCGTCGTGATGTCCAGCGTAGCGGCGCGCTTTTTCGGTCCACAGGTTACGGGGATTGGTACCACGCCGACAAGCTTTGGCGCGGGCGGCGTATTCCGCATCGACCACGACGAAAATTTCAATTCGACCACCCACCTGCAATATCAAATCGGCAAGCGGGGACCGTGGATCGGCTTCAACTGGCGCTACGACAGCGGCCTGGTTGCAGGTCCCGCACCTTGCGCGGGAGGTAACTGCTTCAACGGGCCGAACGGAACGGATTCGATCGTGGACGTCTCCAATCTGACGCCGGACCAGCAGTTCGAGGCCGGGTTGTACTGCGGCACGACGCATGCGACGCCCACCACTCCGATCAGTCCGGACGGTTTGTGCGCCGCTTCGCAGTACGGCTCGACGCTCTTGAAGATTCCGGCGGCGGGCACTGAAAACGACGATCACAATCCGCCGCGCATCGCCTCGCGCAACCTGTTCGACTTGGCCGTTGGGCACGACAATATCTTTCATGGCGACCGCTACAAAGTGAGCGCTCGATTCTCGATTATCAATCTCGCGAACACGGAAGCGCTGTATAATTTCCTCTCGACGTTCAGTGGGACGCACTATGTGACTCCCCGCACGCTGACGGCGACGCTCGGCTTCCACTTCTAATCGCCTCTGAGCTCGCCTACCGGCTGGGGGACGCGCTATACTCGACGTTCAGGCCCCGTCCGCTCTCACCCCGTCGGTTTTAGCATTTGTGTGGCGCAGTCACAAGCGCAAGTTTTCAGACTCACGACCCGATGAATCATAATTTCGCAACCGCCGACCTGGCCGTTAAATCGCTCGGCCCTTGCCGTATCGATTCTCCCTTGCTGCCCTTGCTCGACCGGCGAGAGCGATCGTTTCATAACGTTGAGGAGCACGACCGCGTCCTTTTCGACGACACGGTTTCGGCCTTGAGCGGGCGCAACCTGCCGGTCGATCAGCTGCCTGCCTTCGAGCCCGCCGGCCCGCGGCGCAAAATTTTCTTCGACCCCTCGAAGACGCGCGCGGCCATCGTGACCTGCGGCGGTCTCTGTCCCCGGCTTCAACGACGTGATTCGCAGCCTGGTGCTCGAACTCCATAAAAGCTACGGTGTGCGGAAAATCTACGGATTCTGCAACGGATATCAGGGATTTATCGCGAAATATCAAGCGGCCTGTGCTCGACCTTTCCCCCGCCTCCGTAGCCGGCATTAACGAGCTCGGCGGCACGATTCTCGGAACGTCGCGCGGCGAACAGGACCCCGAGGAAATCGTCGATTGCATGGAGACCATGAGCATCAACATGCTCTTCGTCATCGGCGGCGACGGCACGCTCAAGGGAGCGCAGAGGATTACGAATTGCATCGCCGAACGCGGCGGGAAAATCGCGGTGGTGGGCGTCCCCAAAACTATCGATAACGACATCATGT
Organism: Terriglobia bacterium; assembly: GCA_963765085.1. Classification (GTDB taxonomy): domain Bacteria; phylum Acidobacteriota; class Terriglobia; order Bryobacterales; family Bryobacteraceae; genus Palsa-187. The sequence goes on from CAVXVL010000095.1 coordinate 23,031, forward strand.
TCATCGATCAGAGCTTCGGCTTTCAAACCGCCGTGGCCGAGGCGACCCGCGCGATTCGTTCCGCGCACGTCGAGGCGCAATCCTCTCCGAACGGGATCGGCCTCGTCAAGCTGATGGGACGCCACTCCGGATTCATCGCCTGTTACGCATCGCTCGCCATGAGCGACACGAACTTCGTTTTGATCCCGGAGGTGCCGTTCGAGCTCGAAGGGCCCTGCGGATTTCTGAAGTGCTGCGGCAGCGCATCGAACGCCGCGGCCACGCCGTGGTCGTGGTCGCCGAAGGCGCCGGGCAGAATCTGATGGAGCAAGCCGGTCACGATACCGATGCGTCCGGCAACGCCAAGCTGCAGCGATATCGGCGTGTATTTGAAGCATCGCCTGGTGGATTATTTCGCCGAAGCTCGGCATGGAATGCAATCTCAAATACATCGACCCGAGCTATGAAATTCGCAGCGTGCCCGCGAATCCCTTCGATAGCGTGTACTGCATTCGCCTCGCCCACAACGCCGTTCACGCTGCCATGAGCGGCCGGACCGAAATGGTGGTGGGACGCTGGAACGGCCGCTTCGTCCACGTGCCCATGCCGATGGCCGTGCGCGAACGCTACGTCGTGGATACGTCGGGCGACTTGTGGACCTGCGTTCTGGAAGCCACCGGCCAGCCGCGCGAGTTTCGCTAGGCGTCGCTGCGCGCCCGAACTTTTCGGCGCGACCTATGCTTGGGGGCGTAGATCGTGCATCTTTCTCCTGCAGACGCTATCATGGTCGGTCGACGAATCACGATCGGCGGAGAGGCGCACAAACCTGTTTATGAGACGAATAGGATCGACCAAGTTGGCCGCTTTTGCGGCGTCCGTCATGGCTTTCGGCGCCTTGTTCACGCCGAGGGCGCGAGCGCAGAGTGCGGTCCATTATGAAGTCGACGCCTCCTGGCCGAAGCCCCTGCCGGATCGTTGGATTTTAGGAGGACTGGGCGGATTGTGCGTGGATGCGCAGGATCACGTCTTCATCCTCAATCGTCAGGACATTATCGATGGGGAACTGAATGCCGGGCAACTCGCGCCGCCCATCATCGAATTCGATTCGGCCGGCAATCTGGTTCATTCCTGGGGCGATGCGAAGCTCCTCGATCCACGCCTGCATAGCTGCCGCTTCAATAAAGACAACAACATCTGCGATTGGGAGCGCTCCCTCGGGCATGGTGCAGAAATATTCGCACGATGGCCTCGAACTCCTGTTGCAGGTGGAGAAAAAGGGGTCTTCGATTCCTCCGATGGAACCGCGAAAGGCACGCCTCTGAATTCCAACGCCGCTCGATTCTTCATGCCGTCGAGCATCGCCTTCGATCCGCAAAGCGGCGACATCTTCATTTCCGATGGCGAAGGCAAAGGCGGAAACAAAAGGGTCGCGGTCCTGGATCGCAACGGGAAATTTCTGCGCCAGTGGATGCCCGAAGGAATGGAAACCGTGCACTGCCTGGCGGTTTCGAACGATGGCCTCGTCTACGTCTGCAATCGCGAGAATGCTCGTATCCAGGTTTACGATAAGTCCGGTAAGTTTCTAAGAAATATTGAGGTGCCCTGGACGCCGGTGACCCCGCGCCCGCGGATGGAAAGCCGAAGTATAGCGGTGGAGCAGCCGTAGCCCTTGATTTCTCGCACGATCCCGCCCAGAAGTTCATCTATCTCATTAACCAGAACAGCGCCGTCGTCGAGATCATGGATCGGCAAAGCGGAAAGATTCTTGCAAGTTTCGGCCGCGTCGGCCATTATGTGGGTCAATGGGATCAACCTCACGGCATCGCCGTCGATTCGCACGACAACATCTACATCGCTGAAAATCGGGGCAAACCGTGCAGAAATTCAAGCTGGTAAGCAAGTAGCGATGAACGGGGTTTAATCGATCCGCAAGGAACCCCCGCTCCCCGGCGGCGTCCAAAAGGCAGGCAGTAACGATTGGAGGCGGCATGTTCGGTCGAACGCTTCATTTTCGGACCTTTCGCGGCCTGGGCATTTTTTGCGCACTCTCGCTGGCCGTCGGCGGATTTCCCGCACAAGCGCAAAATTCCGCTCAGGCGCCGAATGAGGAGAATTTCGGTCCCGCGCCTGCCGCCGTCCCGGACGCCGCACAACTCCTCTCGCCGGACCAACTCGATAACGTAGTCGCGCCGATCGCGCTCTATCCGGATCAGTTGCTGAGCGAGGTGCTGGCCGCCTCCACCTATCCGCTCGAACTCGTCGTGGCCCAGCAATGGCTCCAGCAGAACGGCAATCTGCAAGGCGTGCAGTTGATGGATTCCGCCCGCCAGCAGAATTGGGATCCGAGCATTCAAGCGCTGGTCGCTTTCCCGGATGTGATGAATCTTCTGACGCGCGACGTTCAGTGGACCACCACGCTCGGGAACGCGTTTCTCGCGCAGCAGGCCGACGTGATGAACGCCATTCAGCGCATGCGGGCGCGCGCGCAAGCGAACGGAAGATTGCATAGCTCGCCGCAGCAACTCGTTTCTACGCAGCAACAGGACGGCCAAAACGCGATCGAAATTCAGCCGGCCAATCCGCAGATGATGTACGTGCCTTCCTATAATCCGCAGTACGTCTGGGGACCTCCCGCGTACGGCGGCGATTATCCGCAGCTCGGATATCCCTCGTTCGGCCAGATCTTCGGCACCGTCGTGAATCTCGCCAGCTTTTTCCTCGGTTTCGCGAGTCTGTTCAGCGGAGGCTGGGGCTGGGGGCTGAGCTGGCTGACGCATTCGCTATTTTTGAATGGACTCTTCTTCAGCCATTTCGGTTTCCATGGCGGCGGCATGGGAGGTGGTGGATTCTACGGAGGCGGCTACAACGCGCGATCCGTGTGGGTTCATAATCCAGGCCATCGCATGGGCGTCCCGTATTCGAATCGATTGGTCGCGAGCCGCTTCGGTGGGTCTTTCCGGCCGGCCGCGGGCTTCGGCTCCAGAGAAGGCTTTGGCGCGCGCTCCGGTTTCGGGGGTACGAATTCGTTCGCGTCGCGCGCGATATCCGGATCCAACGGATGGAGGACTCCCGGTGGAGCGGGCGAAAGAAGTTTTGAAGCCGGACGCACCTCGCAGTTCACGGGGAATCGCGGATTCCCGTCGTCCTTTAGTGGAGCAGGGAACGGAGCCGGCGGATGGCATTCCCCATCGGCTGGAAATACCTTCGGCGGATCGCGAGCGGGTCCAAGCTACGCGTCGAATTTTGGATCGAGCTATAACTCGGCCGGCAATCGAGGCTTTTCGTCGTATAACGGGACGAGCTCCGGATTTCGAGGGAGCAGCCCTTCGGGCTATAGCTCCTCGCCTCGTTCTTCGTTCGCTTCGCCGCAGCGTTCGCCGGGAAATGAATTCCGCGCCAGCGCCTCACCTCAGCACTTCGGGCAGCAGAATCTCTCCCAACATTTTTCCGCGCCGAAAGCACAACACTTCTCAGCTCCCAAGGCCCAGCATTTTTCAGCGCCCAAAGCTTCACGATCCTCTGGATCGCATGGCGGGGGACAAGGAGGCGGAGGCGGTCATTCACATGGTGGTTCGCACAAACACTGACGACCGAAGGGCGATTCAGGCGAGCAATTCGGCCACGACCTGCCGCAAAGCGATGAGATTCACCGGTTTCGACATGTAGCGGGAAAAGCCTGCGGCGAGAGCCCGGTCTTGATCTCCGCGCATCGCCGAAGCGGTGAGAGCGATCGCCGGAATTCCAGCGAAGTTCTTGTCCCGGCGAAGCTGCTCGATCACTCCGTAGCCGTCCAAATTCGGCATTTGAATATCCAGGATGAAAAGATCGGGACGATCGGCCTTCGCTAGCTCCAGCGCTTCCCGCCCATCGGCTGCTTCGATGATGCGGTAACCCGCCATCTCCAAGGCGACTTGTACGACCTCGCGGCCTCCCGGACTGTCGTCGGCAAGCAAGATCGTTTTCATGCCAAGCTTTTACCCCGAGCCTTCCTCACGCGAAGCGAGCCACTTTCTGCAACGCGTCCAGCAGCGCTTGCTTCTGCAGCGGTTTCGTCAAGTGGGCAGCGGCCCCCAGTTCCATCGCCGAGGAAGCGGACTGCTCCACGACCGAAACCACGATGACGGGGATGCCGTTGGTCGCTGGATTGTTCTTCACCCACTTCAGGAGATCGACGCCTTGCGAGGGCTGGCCGGCCAGTCGCAGATCGAGAAGAATCACGTCGGGTGGGTCCGCCTCAATCGCGCTTTTCGCGCGTTCCACCGTGTCGCTGGCCGAAACGTCGTAGCCCTCCGGCTGTAGAAAATCACGGATGAGTTCGGCGGCCATCGGTTGATCCTCCAGAACCAGCACCCTGGTACGACCCGCATGGGGCGACAGGCGTCCTTCCAGAGTGAACGTGAAGCGGCTTCCACGATTCACCTCGCTCTCCACCCAAATCCGCCCGCCCATCTGTTCGACGAGGCTCTTGGTGATGGCGAGTCCCAGGCCGGTTCCTTCACGCGCTCCGGTGGTGGTGGCTCCCACTTGCTGAAAGCGCTGGAAGATGGCTTCACGATGCTCCACCGGAATTCCGATGCCGGTATCGGCGATCGTGATCGCCACATGGCTGTGCATCTGCCGGGCGCTCACGGTTACCGATCCGTTCGACGGCGTGAACTTGACCGCATTCGAAAGCAGGTTCACAATCGCCTGTTTCGCGCGGAGAGGATCTCCCCACACCACGGCGCCGGGATGTTTCTGATGCTCGACGCTGATTTGTTTCGCGGCCGCCATGGGCAGAATCATCGCCAGCACGTCGTCGAGCAGCGCCTGCAGTTCGCAGCTTTGATGCTGCAGTTCCAGGTGCCCTGCTTCTATTTTGCTGAGATCGAGAATGTCGTTGATCAGATTCAACAGATGCTGCGAGTCCTTGCCGATGTGGCCCAAAAATCGCCGCTGCTTATCGTTCAGCGCGCCAACGGCTTCTTCCGTCAGAAGCTGTGTGTAGCCCATGATCGTATTCAACGGCGAGCGCAACTCATGACTCATGGACGCGAGGAAATCGCTTTTCGCCTGGTTCGCGGCCTCGGCGAGCTTGCGCGCTTCCTTCAACTCCGATTCCGTCTGCTTCCGCAGCGTGATGTCGCGGACGATCGCCGCCGTGCGAAGTTCTCCGTCTTCGGTCTGGAATGGACTCAGCACGATATCTACCGCGAACTGCGTCCCGTCCTTGCGCAGCGCGTAGAGATCGAGATTGGATCCCATGGCGCGCTTGGTGGGATGCACCGAATACCCGTCGCGGTGCTTCGCATGAACGCGCCGAGCCTGATCCGGAATCAAGCGTTCCACCGGCTGATTCAATAATTCGGCGGGGCTGTAGCCGAACAGCTCTTCGACGGTTTGGTTCGCGCGCACGATTTTGCCGCCGGAGTCGACCTCGAGAATCGCGTCGGGCGCGGCATCCAGAAGATTATGAAAAAGCTTCTCCGCCGCTGCGCGCGATTGCGCTTCGTGCAGCAGTTCGGTGTCGGAGGAACGCTTTGCCCTGGCCTTAGGCATGAGGTCTCCCTATCCAAATCCAACGATGCGGTCTCCGCCAAGAAGAGCGGCCGATGGAATAGCGATGATATCACCAAACGATGCGAGGGAAGCGCTAAATTCCGTCGATTTTCACCAGTTTCAGGGCTGCCGTGTGCCCGCTGATCACCGCTACGCGATCGGTTGCGACGCCAAAATGTCCGGCGAGGAATGTGCATAACGCGAGGTTGGCTTTGCCTTTTTCGGGAGGCGCGGCGACGCGCACTTTCAGCGTCCCGTCGCTCATTTCGCCCGCCATCTCGGTGCGCGGGCTACGCGGGATCACTTTGACGCGCAGAGTCACTTGTGGGATTCGGCGAGCTCGGCGACAGTGCCATCGACGTCTTCCACCACTACGGTCAGGCCGCGCCGCGCATTTACCGCTGCTTCCGGCATTTCGAAGCGCGCTCCGGCCATGTGATCTCCCGACTGATGCGGACCGATTTTATCTTGAGCGGCAAGCACGTCGTTGTACTCCGGGCCCAGCAATTTTTCGTACTGGAAAACGTTGACGATGTCGGCGCGCGCGATGCCCTGGCCCTCCACCGGATCGCCCTGCGCGGGCTCCAGGCGCAGCTTTACGGAACTAACCACCAGCGGCACATCCGACGGATTCGTGGCGCGGAAATCCACCATCACGAGCGACGCGTTACCCGAGGGAAGCGCCAGCACACGAACCTTCAGGATTTTTCCGTCGAGGCGCAGATGCGCTCCCGACGTTACCGAGAGCATGAAGAAGATCAGCACGCCGACGACGGCCACGCCGGCCAGAAGGAAAATCCAGAACTGTTTGCTCATCCTCTTCCTTCATCATCAGTGTGCATTCGTGTTGTTTCTCTAGTCGCCCAGCAACCTGCCATACGGACGCAGGCTCGCGACATTATCACAAATGGCTTTGCAGGCCGCCGTAAGCGGGATCGCGAGAACCAGACCGATTCCGCCCCACAGCATACCCCAGAACATCAGCGCGATGGTGACTACCAAAGGGTTCAGATGCACGCGCGCCCCGACCAGTTTCGGATACATCAGGTTCAAGGCCAGCAGGTGCAGCACGGCGACGCTTACCATCAGGTACACGTAAATCGCCGGCTCGCGCGTCGCCGGAATCGCAGCGACCAGCGGGGGGATCATGGCGAGCGGCAGTCCGATATAAGGAACCAGGCTCAAGAATCCGCTGATGGAGGCGACCAGCAGCCAATACGGAAGTTTGATGGCCGCGAACAGCAGCGCGCTGGCGATGGTCAGCAGAATTCCGAGCATGAAATTGCCGATCACATACGCGCGCACCATCGCGCCGATACCGACCCACGCATAGGCGGCCACGTGACGTCCTTCGCCTTCGAAGAGCAGCAAATACCGGGACCGCAAACGGTCGCGCCAGCTCAACAGGAAGTACACGAGAAACGGCACGAACGACGCCATTAACAGCGTGCTGTAATATTCGCGCAGGTAATCGTAGGCGTAGCGAATCAGCGGCGTCGGTTCCTCCTGTACGTGGACCTCCTGCACGGCGGGTGGTGGCGGAGGTTCGAGTGGTTGCGTTGCTTTGCGTTGACGTTTGCCCTTCGCTTCCGCTAAGTCGGGCGGCGCAACCTTCGCGGCCGCCTGAAAACGCTTGGGCATCACGGATCGATAAACGGTGTTCTCAATACCTTCCATGCGTGCGGAAGCGGCGTCCACCAATTCATTGACGCGTTCGCCGAAAGCCGGCAGATCCGCGACGATTTGCTGGCCCTGCGCGTACAAGCCGACGCCCGCGAAATACAACAGCATGAGGCCCACGGAGCAGACGACAAAGCTTGCCAGACCGCGCGGCAGACGCAGGCGCATCACCAGCAGCACCACGGGATCGAGCAAAAATGCGATCATCCCCGCGATGCAGATCGTGACGAAAAACGCGCGGCCGTAATACAGCAGTGCGACCGCTGCCGCCGCCGCCAGGATTCCCACGCCGATTTGTAGGCTTTTCTGTGTTGCTTTCGTCTCGACCACGATCCCGCCTAACGAAATATGCCCCACGAGCAAGACCTCGCGCGCTTTCCTTCACTATAATTTGGAGAGACCCGTGGAATCCAGGAAAATCCAATGATCGGACGCGTTCTGGCCCTCGACGTGGGCAAAAAACGCATCGGTCTGGCGTTGAGCGACGAACTCGGCATCACGGCGCAGGGTCTTCCGACCCTCTATCGCACCACCATTCGCGAGGATTTGGCCACGCTCCAGGATCTTGTCGCGGCCCGCGATGTGAAACTGCTTCTGGTGGGTCATCCTTTGAACATGAGCGGCACCGAGGGCCGCCAGTCGGTTTATACCAAGGAGTTCGCCGAACGTCTGCGCAAGAAGACCGGCGTGGACATCCGCTATCTGGACGAGCGTCTGACCAGCGTCGAAGCCGGACGCGTCCTGCGTTCGAGCGGCATCAGTATCGAGAAGCGCGCTCGCGCGGTGGATCGTCTTTCAGCCGTGCTGCTGCTCGAAAGCTATCTGGATTCGGAGAGAGGCGATGAACTGCTCGCCGATCCGGATGAAGAACTGGATCACGGGTTGGAAGAGGGTGGACACGAAAAGGAATGAAGCGCTTGATTGCGGTCATCCTTGCCCTCGCGATCTTGTTCGCCGCCTGGGCCATCTTCGTCCCCTACCAAGGATTCTCGGGAGAGACGTTCGTGGAGTTGCCTCGCGGCGTTGGGAGCGCGGGCATTGCGCGGACGCTGCAGCGTTCGGGCGTTGTCCGTCACGCGTGGGTGTTTCTAGTGGAGCGCGCCCTGCGTCCTTCCGCTACACTCCAGGCCGGCGAATATCGTTTTAACGCAGCGGCTCCCGCGGCCGAGGTCTTTAATCGCATCGCTCGCGGCGATATCTACTATTTCGAGTTCACGGTTCCGGAGGGCAGTAACATCTTTGATATCGCGAAATCGCTCGAAACCCAGGGAGTCATGACCGGCTCGGAGTTTTTGGAAGTCGCGTCCGATCCCGCGCTCATCCACGATCTGGCGCCAAAAGCGGAAACGCTCGAAGGATTTCTTTTCCCGTCGACGTATCGTCTGAGCCATGCGACGACGGCAAAACAACTCGCGAAAACGATGACCGATCAATTTCGCAAGGAATGGACGCGACTGGCTCCGGCCAGCGGCGATCCGGCCGATCCGTTTCGCAGCGTGACGCTCGCGTCGTTGGTGGAAAAGGAAACGGCTGTTTCGGAAGAGCGTCCGGTGGTCGCCAGCGTTTTCGCGAATCGCATGGCGATCGGCATGCGCCTCGATTGCGACCCAACCACGATCTATGCGGCGCTGTTAGAGAATCGCTATCGCGGCAAGATTCACCGCTCGGATCTGGCCAGCGGAAATCCCTACAACACATATCAGAATGCTGGTTTGCCGCCGGGGCCCATCGCGAATCCCGGAGCTGCTTCCATCCGCGCGGCGCTTGCTCCGGCCGCAACGAAGTTTCTTTATTTCGTCGCCAAGCCCGAAGGCGGCAGTCATCAATTTTCCGCGACCATCAACGAGCACGAGAAAGCCGTGCAGGCGTACCGTCATGCCGCGCAAACTCACGCCGCACAACACAAAGCGTTCTGACCTCGAACGCTGGATCGCTGAGCGCCAACCTGCTCGGATCGGCGAAACCGAATACGCGGAAATTCAAGCGAAACTCGCACCCATTTCCGAAAGCTATCTGCGCAAGCTATTGCGGGACTCGGGAACTCCGCTCGATCCGATGGTGGAGGGCGTTCGCCAGGGCAGTTACGACGAGCTCCAGGAGAGTCTCTTTCAGCTGCTTGAGATTTACGAGCGCGGCGATGTAGCGCGGAGACAAGCGGTTCGGTCGCTCGTGATCACCGCAAAGGAACACGCGCGGCTGGCATTGCAATCGAAAAACGCGACGCCGGAGAAGCGATCGGAGAAAGAAGAGATGGTCCTATGGCTACTGACGTGGCTGGAGAATCCCGGAGTGTTCCCAGAGTGGGTGCAATTGCGGCGGGCAAGGTGGGAAGTGGAAGCTGAGGGAGGCTCGGACCATTGAAGCCGCGCGCGCGCGAAGCTATAACTGATCGGGCTCCAGAATTTTAAAATTCTCGCGAGTAAATCGAACGGTGCGTACCTGGCCGCGCGCTCCGATCGGCCCGATGGATTTTCCGTTCCACTGCACGTCGACGCCGCCCGCGTTTCCGATCTTCATCGTCGCCACTTCGGAGCCTTGCAGCGTCTTCGATTGGCTGGGTTCGAGGAAGCCCGAGAAGATCACCTTGCCGTGGCTGGTAATCGAAAGCCAGGTTCTTTCCGTGGCCGACAAATTCAACGTGACTTGTTTGCCGTCGTCGGCGACACTGGCCGTCTGGAGCGAAACGCCGTCCACCAGAGGAGCCGCGGAAATATCGGGCGTCTGCGATTCCACCGAAGGATTTTCCGGCGTGGGAATCAGGGGCGACACCGTGGGCTCGATCTTGGCCGGAGCCACCGGCATCATGCGCACGGATTGCGGTCGAACCATCTGCGGCGGCCGCGTCCACCACGCGAACACTCCCGAACCCACCAGGACGGCGGCGACCAGTCCAGCCCACGAGAGTCCCGTGGGACCGGCGAAATAGCGGCGATTCGTATCCTCCACGATGGGGTCCAGAGAACGAAGGGGAGAAAATTCGCTGGGGGGGGAGGAAAAGGAAGGGAAACGAAAACGGAACAACGGGAGAGAAGCAGCGGGCGGGGGCGGCGCCGCAGGCCTTTCGGGAGGCTCCGCGATGGCGGCTAACGCCACATTCACCTCCACTGGATCGAGCCGGAGCAGCGTCGCATACTGCCGCGCGAAGCTCACGAAGAAAAACGATCCTGGCAGCGCGTCCACATCGTTATCTTCGATCGCGCGCAGATAGCGCTGCATGACGCACAGTTCCGTGGCCATATCCGCGAGGGACAGGCCCTGCGCTTCGCGCGCATGGCGAAGCATTTCACCGATAGCTACCATCAGGTGTAATCTTTCCCGCTTCGAGTCGTATTCCGCTGTGGAGTACCATGATACATCAGGGTACTGAGATTCGGGAAGTCTTGAATTGAGAAAATATGCTACGTATGACATTCTTCGTGCCTTGAATATGCCAGGGCCACGCATATGTATCACTCCTGTATTACGAGTGCCCCGGGTTTTTACGGGAATTTCACGCCGGCGCACCCTCCCAAGCGTTCCCGTGCAGATCCCACTTGTAAGGCAGCATGGTGCAGGCGCGTAAAAAGTCGTAACGTGGAAAGGGTATGTTCCGATTCCTTCTCTTGATCCCGCTCGTCGCGGGCACCTTGCCGGCCGCCGGTGTATCCGGCGCATCCGCATTCGAGTTCACGAAACACGCCGTCGATTTCGGCCCGCGGCCCGCCGGCTCCGAGGCGAATCACGCCCTGCAGACCTACATTTTGAGCCAGCTCAAAACCTGCGGTTGCGAGATCACACAGGACAAATTCACGGCGACGACTCCCAATGGTCCCGTACAGATGAACAACATCATCGCGAAATTCCCGGGGAAGAGCCGCGTCGCTGGTGTGCCCGTGCAGGCGATCGCCGTCACAGGCCATTTCGATACGAAATATTTCCCGGGCCGCAAATTCGTGGGCGCGAGCGACGGTGGATCGTCCACCGGGCTGCTATTGGAGCTCGCGCGCGTGATTGCCGCCGAGCCGCGCACCGACGATATTTACCTGGTCTTCTTCGACGGCGAAGAGGCCTTCGGCGAGTGGACCGAAACCGATAGCGTCTACGGCAGCCGCCACATCGCCGACCGCTGGCGTCGCGACGGTACGCTCGTGCGGATGAAGGCGGTGATCAATATTGATATGATCGGCGATAAAAATCTGGATATCCGGCAGGAAACGAATTCCACCGCCTCGCTTCGAAAACTATTCTGGAGCACGGCCGCCGAACTCGGTTATCAGGCCTACTTCCTCAATGAAGCGATTTCGACCGACGACGATCACATGCCGTTTCTGAAGCTGGGCGCTCCCGCCATCGACATCATCGATTTCGATTATCCGCCGTGGCACACCGATGCCGACACCATGGATAAGCTCAGCCCGAAGAGCCTTGAGATCGTCGGCACCGTCGTCCTCGAAGTCGTCCATAAACTGGAGCGCCAGTAGTCGAGAATTCTCACGCCATGCAACGCGGGACGCTCCATCGCGCTTTGGTAGTTTCCGCGATCCTTGGCGTTGCTGTCGTCTGCTTCACGGTTGCCGCGTTCGCGCAAAGAGGACGGCGTTATCTCGAAGAGCCATCCAGCGTGTCGATCCCCGTACGCAACGCGGAATTCAATTTCATCCGGCTCCAATACACCGATTCGCCTTATTATCACCGCGGCTTCGGCTACGCGTCGCGCGACGGGCAGGGCACTGGTTGGTGGATTGTGGATTGGCCGGATGCCGACAATCATTTCACCGCCGGCATCCAGCGCCTCACGCGCATCGATACGGCGATCCCCGGCACGTGAAATTGACCGACGATAATTTATTCGATTATCCGTGGATTTATGCGACGCAGACGGGTTGGTGGCAGCTTAGCGACGCCGAGGTCGCGCGCCTGCGTGAATATCTTCTGCGCGGTGGCTACCTGGTCACTGATGATATGTGGGGCTCCGACGCCTGGGAGATTTTCCGCGATACGATGAATCGCGTTCTTCCGGGACGCGACATCTCCGATATGTCCGAGACCGATCCCGTCATGCACGTGCTCTACGACATCCAGGAAAAGGACCGCACCTTTATTCCCGGCTCGCGTCACTTGCGTGTGAGCGGCGGTTCCACGCAGGTCGTGCAGCCCCCGGATCAGAACCCGCATGGCGCGCAATGTACGACGATCGCGGGCACATGGTGGTCGCCGTGAATTACGATACCGACGTCGGCGATGCGTGGGAATTCGCGGATGTGCCGTATTATCCTGAGAAAATGACCGCACTGGCCTATCGGTATGGGATCAACTACATCATCTACGCGATGACGCACTGATGCCGGGCGGACGCCCTTTTCAGGGCACCGGGCTACAATAAAGCAGAACTGTGATGGCGTCGACCACTACACGCCCGACGACGGTCGAGGAGTTTGCGAAACTCCCCGAGACTGCGGCGTACATTTGCGAACTGCGCAAAGGAGAAGTGGTCCAGATGACGCGCCCCGTCTTCGGTCATATTCGCGTCCAGCACCGGATCCAGCGTTTGCTCGCCGAAGCGGCAGGGTGATCCCGATGCGATTTACTTCGAGGCGCCGTTTCGTCCGCTGCCCGAATTTGAGTTGCGTGTGGCTGATGTCGCCTACGCGCGGCGCGAACGATGGGATTCCGTTTCATCCAAGGGATATCTGGCGGGCGCGCCGGGACTTGTGATCGAAATTCTTTCGCCCTCCAACAGCGCGGCGGAGATGCTCGAAAAAGAGCAGATTTGTTTGGAGAACGGTTGCCTTGAATTCTGGATCGTCGACCTGGATCGACGCCAGATCAAAATCTCGACTCCCGAAGGTCGTGTCGCACTATACAAGGCGGGTTCGATGATTCCCGTGTTTTTCACTCCTGGAAAAACGATTTCCGTGGACGCCATTTTCAGCTAAAAGTTATGATGCATCAGCGGATGTAGCGCACGCTCGTAGCGTGCCGCGTCGGCAATCCTGCCGACGCCTCGGCTTCTCTCCAGAGTAGGCATCGAGATGAGTCTCGATGCGGCACGCTAGGAGCGTGCGCCACATCACAGCACCGGAAGGGTGTGAGCCAAGGTTTTGTGCGTAAGCCTTCTACAGAATATGTAGATCCCGGCCCGTCATTTCCTTAGGCTGAGAAATTCCAAATAGTCCGAGCAGAGTAGGCGCGATATCCTGCAGTGCTCCGCCTTGGCGCAGCGGCTTGCGAGCTTCATCCACGACGATAAACGGCACGGGATTCGTCGTGTGATACGTGTGCGGACCGTGCGTCGCCGGATCGATCATCATCTCCGCATTGCCGTGATCGGCGGTGATGATCCAGCGTCCGCCCTTGCGCCGGAGCGCATCGTAAATGCGGCTGAGCTGCGCGTCAACCACTTCGACAGCCTTCACCGTCGGCTCGAATTTTCCGGAATGGCCGACCATGTCGGCATTCGCGAAGTTCATGATGATCACGTCGAATTGGCGCTTCTCGATCGCGTTCGTGACCACGTCGCCGATGCCGTTCGCGCTCATCTCGGGCTTCAGATCGTAGGTCGCCACCTTCGGCGACTGCACCAGTTCGCGCTCTTCTCCGGGATACGGCTTCTCATTTCCGCCGTTGAAAAAGTAGGTCACGTGGGCGTATTTTTCCGTTTCCGCGCACGCGCAAATTGGTCCACTGAAGTTCGCCCATCACGTTCGCCAGGATGTGAGACGGAAGCTCACGCGTGAGAACGAAGGGAACCGTCAGCGTCTTGTCGTACTGCGTCATCGTCGTGATGTGCAGTCTTCAACGGCGATTCCGGAGTAACGCGCCTGCGTCATCTGCCGGCCGCGATCGGCGCGATAGTTGAAGAACAGCACGCTATCGTCCGCGCGAATGCTGCCCACCGGCTCGTTGCGGCTGTCGACGATCACGATGGGTTCGATGAATTCGTCGGTAACACCCTTCTCGTAGGATCGTTTCAACGCCGCCACGGGATCGGTCGCTTTTTCGCCGATGCCGTCGGTCATCGCGGCTTTCGCGCGATCGATGCGCTCCCAGCGCTTATCGCGATCCATGGCGTAGTAGCGCCCGCAAAGGGTGGCGATGCGCGGGGCGTGCTCGCCGCACCACCGATGCGTCGGATTTCTTTTTGCAGCTCTTCGATATAGCCCGCTCCGGTTTCGGGGCCCGTATCGCGGCCATCCATGAAGCAGTGGATGCACACGTCGTTGACGCCTTCGCGCTTCGCCATTTCGAGTAGCGCGTAAAGATGCGTGTTCATCGAATGCACGCCGCCGTCGCTGAGCAGTCCCATCACATGCAGGCGATGTCCGCGAGCCTGCTTCATCGCGGCCAATAAGACTGGATCTTTAAAAAGTTCTCCCGACGCGATCATCAGGTCGATGCGCGTGACATCCATGTGGATCACGCGCCCCGCGCCGATGTTCAAATGCCCCACTTCGCTGTTGCCCATCTGGCCTTCCGGAAGCCCGACGGCAGGACCGGAAGTGGATACCAGCGTATTCGGAAACTCACGCAGCAGCCGGTCGTAAGTGGGCTTATTCGCCGCCGCGATCGCGTTTCCTTCCTTGCCGCTGGCTGTCGAAAATCCCCACCCGTCCAGGATCGTCAGGACGACCGGACGCCCGTTCATCAACGGGACGCCATTCATGCCCGACTCCGAAGACAACGCTCAGCATTGCCCGAATACCTTTCGTCCACCGAAGCGCGCGGCCGAACCCAGTTCCTGTTCGATGCGGATCAGTTGGTTGTATTTCGCGATACGATCCGTGCGGCTGGCCGATCCGGTCTTGATCTGACCGGCGTTGGTCGCGACCGCGAGATCGGCGATGAACGCGTCTTCGGTTTCACCCGACCGATGCGAGGTCACCGACGTGTAGCCGGCCTTCGTCGCCAGCTCGATCGCTTCGAGCGTTTCCGTCAGGCTGCCGATCTGATTCACCTTGATCAGAATCGAATTCGCGATGCCGCGCTCGATGCCCATCTGGAGGCGCTCGGTGTTGGTGACGAACAGATCGTCGCCCACCAGCTGGATCTTTTTGCCGAGCGTGTCGGTGAGCAGCTTCCAGCCGTCCCAATCGTCTTCCGCCATGCCGTCTTCCAAGGAAACGATGGGATATTGATTCACCCAGCCTTCCCAGAATTTGACCATCTCTTCCGACGAGCGTTCGCTCTTGTCGGATTTCTTGAAGACGTACTTCTTCTTGGTGGAATCGTAGAATTCGCTGGCGGCGGGGTCGAGCGCGATGCCGATCTGCTCGCCGGGCGTGTATCCCGCGGCCTGAATCGCCGCCAGCACAACTTCCAGCGCCTCTTCGTTCGATTTGAGGTTCGGCGCGAAGCCGCCTTCGTCACCCACCGCCGTCGAGTAGCCGCGCTTTTTCAGCACGCCCTTCAGCGTGTGAAAGACTTCCGCGCCCCAGCGCAGCGCTTCGGAAAATTTCTCCGCGCCGTAGGGGACGATCATGAATTCCTGCGGATCGACGCTGTTATCGGCATGCGCGCCGCCGTTGAGGATGTTCATCATCGGGACGGGGAGCAGACTGGCGTTGACGCCGCCGAGATAGCGATAGAGCGGCGCTCCGTGCGATGCGGCCGCCGCGCGCGCCACGCCCATGGAAACCGCGAGAATCGCATTCGCGCCGAGACGCCCTTTGTTCGGCGTGCCGTCGAGCGCGATCATGTGCCGATCGATCATGATCTGCTGCTCCGCGTCCATGCCGCTGAGCGAAGGAGCGATCTCCTCGTTGATATTGTGTACAGCCTTGCGCGTGCCTTTGCCCAGGTAGCGCGATTTATCGTCATCGCGCAGTTCCACGGCTTCATGCTCGCCGGTGGAGGCTCCCGACGGAACGGCGGCGCGGCCCATGCTTCCATCGGCCAGATAAACATCGGCTTCGACGGTCGGATTCCCGCGGGAATCCAGAATCTCTCGACCCACAATGCGTGTGATTTCCATGTGTAGAAAGGCGTCCTTGCTCTCGGCGTGGAGGGTTAGCTTTCAGGGTACCGATTGCACGGCGCTGGGAGCAAGCGAAATCTGGAGGGAGAAGGAGACTCTGAGCGAAACGTGCGCCGTGACCGGCGGTTGCACTGTGAGTTCCGCTGATTCGCCGCTAGGCGGCGTCACGCGTAGACGGATCCGGCACCTGCACCGGCGACGACTTCGGGGAATGACTCGCCCTCTCGTGGACGGATCGCGCGACGTTCGTCGGTGAGTTCGCCACTGTGGCCTTCGGCGGCTTCGGATCGAGAGCGCGTTGAAGCATTCTGGATGGCGCTTTCAACTGATGCCGCGTCGCTGCCGAAATCGCTTCGAGCCGAATCCCGCATCGTCTATAGAACCGGCGTGGGCTGCTGATATGGATTCGTTCCAACCAGGCCGTGCCCGCCCTTATGCCGCGAGCGAACCTACCGGGCGAAGTTCTCGGATAACGATAAATTCTTGGCCTCGGTGGCTCGAAATGAAAGACGCGCCGCCATCGGCTTGGAATCCTCAGGCGCAGCCGGATCTGAAAGTCGACTGGACCCCGGTAATCTCGCCGCCCGCAACCGCCGCAGCGTAAAGGGGTTAGGCCGAGCGATCGCAACGGCAACTCCCACAGCTTCGTTCTGGAGCTAGCCCAGTCCTTCGACCAACAGCGAGCGCAGCGCATGAGTTTGGATGGGACTTTATTATAGCTCGGACTAATGCCCAGACGTGGGGAACAACGGGCGAAATAGTACTAAGTTAGTAGAAATTTATT
Source organism: Terriglobia bacterium (assembly GCA_963765085.1). Classification (GTDB taxonomy): domain Bacteria; phylum Acidobacteriota; class Terriglobia; order Bryobacterales; family Bryobacteraceae; genus Palsa-187. The sequence continues at coordinate 39,965 of CAVXVL010000095.1, forward strand.
TTAAGTGGGGTGAAGGCGCACCCGGAATCAGCTGAAACGCGATGCTCAACCCTTTGCCGACCGCAAGAAGCGTATGATCGAAGTCGCTTTGAGCCTTGATCGCGGAGAGATAACCCGCGATTTCCTGCGGATGGGACAAGGCGTTATCGGCCAGCAGCAAAGCTCCCGGCGTAAGTTTGGGCAGGAGGAGCGCCAGTTGCTCCGGCGCGCTGATCCGGTCGGCATCGAAGAAAATCGCGTCGAAGGGGCCCTCAAGTCCAGCCACAACCTCGGTTGCATCTCCCTCAAGAAGTTTGGTGCGCTCCAGCAATCCCGCGCGCCTCAGATTCTCTCGCGCCATCCGCAGCTTTTCCGGATTGCGCTCGATGGACGTGATGAGACCATCGGGCGGGACGGAGGCGGCGAGCCAAATCGTGCTGTAACCGTTGGAAGTGCCGATTTCCAGAACGTTTTTCGACCCGCGATTGATGATTAGTTTGCTGACAATCTCCGCGGTTTCCCGCTCCAGATTGAGCATTTTTTGGGACCGCTCCGTCTGGACGCGATCGTTCTCCTGGCCCCAAGCTTCCAACTCGGAGAGGACGGCTCGCACGCGCGCATCGATCATGGCCTGTTGCAGTTTACACCATCGAACGCCCGTCATCCCGATCCCGCTTGGCGGGAGAGGGACCTGCTTTTCGAATATGTTAGTTGACCGGCCCGTCGCCCGACTTCTGTTTGCGCATATACACTTCGAATTTGCGCTTGGCGCGAGCTAATTTCCATTGACGATACCCATCCCGCAAGGAACCCGTCATACTCGTGCGCACTCGCGGGCGACCCGGGCGCGAGCCTCTGACCGTCATGCGTGGCATTTTCAGGAAAATGTAGCCGAACAACATGCCGCCTAAATGAGCGACGTCGCTCACGGGACTTGCGGGATTAAACGAGTTCAGGAACGCGATCGCCCCGATGATCATGACGAAATATTTCATCTTGATCGGGATCAGGAAGCTGAACAAAATCTGGCGGTCCGGCCACAGGACGGCGTTGGCCAACAACAGCCCGTAAATCGCCCCGGAAGATCCTAATGTGCGAACGCCAGGATCGCCGAACATGTAGTCCAGGAGCACGACGCAAAGTCCCGCGCCGATGCCGCAGAAGAAATAGAACTGTAAAAAACGGCGCGTCCCCCACAACTGCTCCAGCTCGACGCCGAACATCCATAACGCGAGCATGTTCCAGAGGATGTGCCAGATCCCCATGTGCAGGAACATGTACGTGACCAGTTGCCATACAAAAAACAGCTTGACGACGGCCACGGGCATGAGTTCCAGCGATGTGAGCACATCGCCGATCCATGTTCCGCGCGCGAAGAATTGCAACAGAAAGATGCCGACGTTGACGATGAGAAGCATCCGGATTCCGGGTGGCAGACCGCCCGTCATTCCGAAGTTGCGTGCCCAGGATCTGGTACCGATGGCCATGCTGTAATGCTCATGCCAAGGATAACATTGCCGCCCACCGGAACCCACCGCAGCGGCGGCGAGCTTCGCTCAACCGCTTGTTCACTCGGGCCGTAACAGAACTTTCAGGACGCCCTTTTTTGACGCGGTCGCGAACGCTTCCGCCGCGCGATTTAAAGGAAACTCATCCGAGATCAGCTCATCGACGCGTACTCGCCCGGTCTTCAATAACCGGAGTGCTGGTTCGAATCGTCCGCAGCGCGAGCCGACCAGCGTGATCTCATCCACGATCACCGGTGCGGTATCTAATTCCACGAGTCCATGCACCGTCGATTTGAGAATCACGGTGCCGCGCGGCTCGCACAGGTGCACCGACGCGCGCAAACCATCGGCGCTCCCCGTCGCGTCCACGACCCAGCGGAACGCGGCTCTCGGCAAAGTTCGTGAAATGATCTCCGTCGATGCACCGGCACGTTCCGCGATGGCCAGCTTCTCGCGATGCCGTCCAAACAGATGCACGCGCGCGCCGTGGGCGAGCAGCACTTGCGCGATCAGGAGGCCGATCTTTCCGTCGCCGAGTACGGCGAGGCGTTCGCTTGGCGGAATCTTCACTTGATCCAGAATTTCGCACGCCGCCGCCAGCGGCTCGACGAACACCGCCTGCTTTGTGGAAATGGAATCGGGCACGGCGTGCAGATTGCGAATCGGCAGCGTCAGGAATTCGCGAAACGCACCGGGGTGTTTCACGATCCCGAGCACGCTTCGCTTCGGGCAATGGCGTCCCAACCCGCGGCTGCACCAATCACATGCTCCGCACGCGAGATTGATTTCTCCAACCACGCGCCGTCCGATCCATCTATTCGCTGAATCATCAGCGACGGCGACGACCTCGCCCACGAACTCGTGCCCCGGCGTTCCTGAAAATCCGTAATAGCCGCGCTGCAGTTCCAGATCGGTGGAACAGATTCCTCCCGCAAGCAGCCGGATGCGCGCGAACCCGTCAGGAAGTCGCGGGAGCCGTTCGCGGCGAATCTCGATGCGTCCTAAGTGCGAGCCCTTCGAAGGGGGCGCGAGATGAACACTGAGCATCGTCAGGTTTTCCTCCAAGCGAGCATTTGAATTCCGTCCGCGCCCCCGATGCTGATGTGTCCGGCCCATTGCTTGTTTGCGGCGACAAACGCCACCGCCAGAGGCTTGAGATTTTGCAGCGTTGCGGGATGGGCTCGAAAAAGAACAACGCCAGATTGCTGCAAAGGTATCCTGCGTTGAACGGCGATTTGCCAGAAGTCCTTATCGAGCGTGATTATAATACGTGCTTCCGACTCGGCAAATTCTAAAAGAAGAGTGTCTTTCCATCCCGCGCAATCACTGCGAGCCCAAAGAACGTCGTTGCCATCAGCGCGAAGCGCTTCTACGATAACTCGCGGAAAATTCTCGTCGGCGAGAAGACGCATTTATCTGGTGAAAAAAGCGGCGGGTATAAATCAAGCCGGAATCGGATACGCCTTGTATTCGTGAGCCAAATAGCTGGCGTACTCTAAGCAAGCCAGAATGTCCTCATGCGTCAGCCCAGGATAGTTAGCCAGGATCTCATCTTCGGATTCCCCGGCGGCGAGCAGTCCGAGAACGAACTCCACCGCTAAACGCGTCCCACGGACCACCGGCTTACCAGCCAGCACTTCAGCGTTTACAACGATGCGCTCGGAAAGCGGCATAGACTCAGTCTACCGCCGTTCGCGGATGCAAGCGACGCGGCTCATTTAGACTTAGAAGATATGTCTCCCTCCGTGCAGGCCGAATTGGTCTGCTTCAACCCCTCGTGCCGCGAGCGCTACGCCATCACGGAAGTTCTCTACAACTGCCGGAAATGCGACGGATTGTTAGAGGCGCGTTATAACAACCTGCACACCGATCCGAATGAACTCAAGAATCTCTTCCGCGAGCGCCGCGCCAGCAACGATCCTCTCGATACCAGCGGCGTGTGGCGCTATCGAGAATTATTTCCCTTTCTCGACGACTACTCGCACGTCGTCACTTTGCGCGAAGGGCAGACGCCCTTGCTCGGCTCGCCTTTGGCCGCGAAGTACGGCGGCCTGGATCGAATCACGTTCAAGCATCAGGGGTTCAATCCCACCGGATCGTTCAAAGATAACGGCATGACAGCGGGTGCGGCCCAGGCTCGCCGCCTCGGGATGCAGCGCGTTGCCTGCGTTTCCACCGGAAACACCTCGGCGTCCATGGCTGCGTATGCCGCCGCGGGCGGACTGGAAGCGCTCATCTTTCTGCCGCACGGCAACATCTCTTTCGGGAAGCTCGCGCAGGCCCTGGAGTACGGCGCGAAGACGCTCGAAGTCGAAGCGAACTTCGATCAGATCCTCGCGTTGGTGCGCATCCTTTCTGAAAAGCTCGGGATCTATCTGCTCAACTCCATGAATCCTTTTCGCGTCGAAGGGCAGAAGAGCATCATGTTCGAAATGCTCGACCAGCGCGGTTGGAGCGTTCCGGATTGGGTGGTCCTGCCGGGAGGAAATCTCGGGAACACGTCGGCGTTCGGCAAGGGTCTGCGCGAGGCCTGGGAGCTCGGGTTGATCGATCGCCTGCCGCGCCTCGCCGTCATTCAAGCCGAAGGCGCTTCTCCTTTCTACGATCTCTTTCACGCCGGCGCGGGCGGCGAACTCCACGCGGTCACGCATCCGGAAACATTGGCGACGGCCATCCGCATTGGCGATCCCGTCTCCTGGCCGAAAGCTCTGCACGAAGTGCGAACCACGCAAGGGGTGGTCGAGAAAGTCACCGAGCAGGAGATCGCCGACGCCAAGGCTCAAATCGGACGCGCCGGCATCGGTTGCGAACCTGCATCGGCCGCCACGCTGGCCGGGATTCGCAAACTGACCGCGGCCGGAATCATCGATCGAGGCGCGGACGTGGTCGCGGTGCTTACGGGGAACGTCCTCAAGGACCCGGATTACATTTACAAGTACCATACGGACAAACTCGAAGCCCCCGGAGGCATCAAGATTCGCTCCACCTTCGGCAACCGGTCGATGGTGGTTCCGAACGATCCTGCGCGCATTGAAGCGCTGCTGCAAAAAGGGATGGCTCACGATGCCGGATCGGTATAATCGTTTTGTGAACAAGCTTTTTGTGCTGGCTTTATTGGCTTTGCCCGTCGGGGCGCTTCTCTTTTTAGCGTCCTGCGCGAAGGACATCCAGAATCCCGAAGCCGTCAAGCAGGGGGTCATCGATTATCTGAAGCAGCGCACGGCGGAAATCGGCATCAACATGGACGCCATGAACGTCACGGTGTCGTCCGTCTCGTTCGAAAAAGACGTCGCGCGCGCGGCTGTATCTTTCACGCCCAAGGGTGTGGCCGGAAACGGCGGCATGTCCATGAATTACGTTCTCGATCGCAAGGGCGACAAGTGGGTGGTTCGCGGACGCCAAACGAATTCCGCAAATCCCCATGGAGGTGGCCAGGCCTTACCAGGAACGGAAGGCCAGCCAGGCGCCCTTCCCCCCGGTCATCCGCCCGCCGACGGTTCGGGCGCAACCGGCACATTGCCTCCCGGTCATCCCCCTGCAGGATCGACAGCAATGAAGACGGTCGCCGTTTTGGGAGGAGGCCCCGCCGGATCTTTCGCGGCGGAGCGCCTCGCCCAAGCCGGCTTGCGGACCATCATCTTCGACGAAAAGCTTGCTTGGGAGAAGCCCTGCGGCGGCGGTCTCACTTACAAGGCGTATCGCGAATATCCCTACCTGATCGATAACGCCACGCCGAAGAAATTAATTTACGAGACGTCGCTCTCGGCTCCGAAAGCCGGCGAAGTGAGCATGCGCCTGAACCAGCCTCTCGTCATCTATTCGCGCATGGATTTGAACGGCATGCTCTTGAAGCGTGCCGAGAAGGCCGGCGCGGAAATCGAGAAAGACGCGCGTGCTCGGGATCGAACGGAACGACAGCGGCTGGCGTTTGCACACGCGCAGCGGAATGGCCGAAGCGGATTTCTGTGTGGTCGCCACGGGTGCGCGAAACTCCTTGCGTGACGTCGGAACCGAGTGGGGCGCCACCGACACAATGAGCGCGCTCGGCTATTACGTTCCCGAATCGCGCGAGCGAATCGATATTCAATTCCTTCCCCACCTCGAAGGATATATTTGGGTGTTTCCGCGCGAGGGCCATTTATCGGTCGGCATCTGCGGCAAAGGGGAACCCGCGCACGCCCTGCGCACGCGCCTTGAAGCCTATATGGAGGAGCGCGGAATTTCGCGCAAGGACGCGACCTTTTATAGCCACATGCTTCCGTCTTTCGAATTCCCGGCCTGGAAGAAGAATCGCGTGGCGGGCGATCGTTGGATCGCCGTCGGCGATGCGGCCGGCTTGGTCGATCCGATCACCGGCGAAGGCCTTTACTATGCGATGCGCTCGGGCGATCTGGCGAGCCAGGTGGTGCTCAACGACGCGCAGGGATTCTCTGAAAAGGCCGCCGCCTATCGTTCGCATGGTGGCGCGTGAGTTCGCGGCGGATCTGGAATTCGCCGCCGCGATTGCGAAGCGCGTCTTCCTGGGAAATTTCATGTTCAGTTCCGTGCCCGCGCGCATGATCCATTTCATGCGCCGCAGCCCTCGCTTCCGCGCTCTGATGGAGGACCTGTTTGCCGGAACCCAGCCGTACCTCGAATTGCGCAGCCGCCTGCTGCGGAATCTCAATGGCACGTTGCAGGGGATCCTCATGAACTTCTTCCTGGATCGCATCATCCCGCAAAGCTCCCGCGTCGGTCTGTAAAACTTTTCTATGAAAACGTCGCGTATCCGAAGCCTGGTTCGAGCGCGCCCAGGCGCGCATTCCTGGAGGCGTGAATTCGCCGGTGCGCGCATTTCGCAGCGTCGGCGGAACTCCGCGTTTCATCGCACGCGGCGAAGGCTCGCACATCTTCGATGTCGACGGAAATTCTTATATCGACTACGTCGGCTCCTGGGGGCCGCTCCTTCTCGGGCATCGGCCCAAAGTCGTGCTCGACGCCTTGCGCGAGGCCATCGAATCCGGAACCAGTTTCGGAGCGCCCACCGGCCGCGAAGTGGAACTCGCCGAGTTGATCTCGCAAACCGTCCCATCGATGGAAATGGTTCGCCTGGTGAACAGCGGTACCGAGGCGACCATGAGCGCTCTGCGTCTGGCGCGCGGATTCACCGGCCGCGATCTCACGATCAAATTCGAAGGTTGCTATCACGGCCACGTCGATTCGCTCCTGGTCAAAGCAGGATCCGGCATGGCGACGCTCGGCATCGCCGATACGGCGGGCGTTCCGAAAGCCTTCGCCGAAACCACCATCGCGCTGCCGTTCAACTCCATCGCCGCCGTGGAAAAGGCTTTTGCAGAACGTGGCAATGCGATCGCCGCCGTCATCGTCGAGCCCGTCGTCGGCAATATGGGCTGCGTTCCGCCGGTGCCGGGATTTCTAGAAGCTTTGCGCGATCTGACGGCGCGCTACGGCGCACTCCTCATTTTTGACGAAGTAATGACGGGCTTTCGCGTCGCGCTCGGCGGCGCGCAGCAACGCTTCGGCATTCGGCCCGATCTCACGACGCTCGGCAAAATCATCGGCGGAGGACTTCCACTCGCGGCCTACGGCGGACGCGCCGACATCATGCACAAGATCGCTCCGCTCGGTCCGGTGTATCAGGCGGGAACGCTTTCGGGAAATCCTCTGGCAGTCGCCGCGGGACTCGCGGTCGTGCGTTATTTGATCGCGAATCCCGGATTGTACGATCAATTGGAAGCGCGCGGCGCGCAGCTTACGGCGTGGACGCCGCCGGGTGTCACGATCAACCGCGTCGGCGCGATGTTTACCTATTTCTTTTCGCCCAATCCGGTCACCGATTGGGATTCCGCGAAAAAGTGCGACACCGCCCGCTTCGGCAAGTACTTCCACTTCATGCTGGGGCGCGGAATCTATCTGGCTCCCTCGCAATTCGAAGCCGCGTTCTTATCGACCGCGCATAGCGAAGAAGATATTCGCGAGACTGTCGACGCCGCCCGTGATTTTTTCACCAGCTGAAAGCGTTTCAATAAAATAAAAGCCTTGTCATCCCGAGCTTGCCGAGGGATCTATCTTCCTGGCCCCTTCCGCTAGTCCGCGTCGATCTCCATCTCCACCGGCGCACCCGCCCCGCACCCGAGCACCCCGGCCGCCGACGCCTGATTGGCTACGATTTCTAGATAACCCGTGCTGCCCACCACCACCGCAAGCTCGCCGCGTTCCGTATCGGCGAAGGTCAACGCGAGCCGCCCGATCTGGGTCTCGCCCACTTTCATCACAAAAGGGTTGGTTTTAATGGCGAAGAACTCATCAATGTTAAAGTTGGTGATCAAATTTCCGAACCGGTCCGCCTTTAGAATAGTCCCGACCCACGCATTCGGCGCGATCTCCCGCGGTTGCACGGCCTCGATGCGGACATAGTCACCGATGAGTTTTCCGAACTGCGCAGGTTTGATGCCCAGCGCGAGATGCGCGGCCGCGGGAGCGAAAATATCCCGGCCGTGAAACGTTCGGCTGATCTCCTTCAATGCGAGCTTCGGATTCGAAATCACGCGTACCTTGTGCGGACCGCGCGCGAAAATCATCGAAAGAGCACCGTTATCGGGCGCAATAAAGAACTGACCGCCCGCTTCGGCCAGAATCGCGCGCCGTTCGCTGCCGACGCCTGGATCGACCACCACGACGTGAATCGTGCCTTTCGGAAAATACGGTGACGCCTGCGCAATGACGAAAGCGCCCTCCAGCGTGTTGTACGGCGTTACTTCATGCGTGATGTCGACGACGCGCACGGTGGGCGCGATCCCCGCGATCACTCCCTTCATCGCGCCTACGAAATGATCCGATGTCCCGAAATCCGTGGTGAGCGTGATCAGCCGGTTCGACATGTGTTGTTAAAATTGTAGTGGAGCAAGGGGCAGACTACTTCTGTCCCTCATCGTCACATTTTTCCGGAGGGCGAGCGGAACGGTCTGTCCCCAATTCTCTATGGCACAGCGCTTCTATTTCGACCACAACGCGACCACACCGGTCTCGCCCGAAGTGTTTCAGGCGATGGCGCCGGTGATGACCGAGGTTTTCGGCAACGCGTCCAGCATCCACACCGACGGGCAACGCGCCCGCAAGCTTCTGGATGACGCGCGGAGAGAAGTCGCCGCCATGATTGGCGCGACCGCCAAGGAAATCATTTTCACGAGCGGAGGGACGGAGTCGGATAACACCGCCTTATTCGGGTTTGGTCGGCAAGGCCACGTGATTACGACATCGGTCGAGCATCCCGCCATTCTTCAGGCTTCCGCGCAATTACCGGCGGTCACCGCGATTCCCGTCGACGCGAACGGATTGGCCGACCCCAACGACATTCGCCGCGCCATCCGGCCGCGCACCAAGCTCATCAGCGTGATGCACGTGAATAACGAACTGGGCGTGATTCAGTCCATCGAGGAGATCGCGAAGATCGCGCACGGCGAAGGGATTCCGTTTCACTCCGATGGCGTGCAGGCGGCCGGCAAAATTCCCGTCGACGTCAAAACGCTGGGTGTGGATCTATACTCGATCAGCGCGCACAAAATCTACGGACCGAAGGGTATCGGCGCTCTCTACGTGCGCAAGGGAACGGCGCTGCCTCCATTTATTTTCGGAGGTCCGCACGAAAATAAAATGCGCGCCGGAACCGAAAATGTCGCGGGCGCCGCGGGTTTCGGACGCGCGGCCAAGTGGGTGATCGAAAATGGCGTCGTCGAAGCTGTGCGGCTGACAGCGCTGCGAGACCGTCTGGAGCAGGGAATTCTCGCATCGCGTCCCCGATGCGCACGTGAACGGTGCGGGCGCACCTCGCGTGGCGAACACTTCCAATATTCGATTCGACGGCATCGATAGCGAGCCGCTGCTGATCGCCCTCGACCTTCGAGGCTTCGCGGTTTCGAGCGGTTCCGCTTGCTCCAGCGGCGCCACCGAGCCTTCGCACGTGCTCGCCGCAATTGGTCTGACGCGCGAACAGGCTCGCTCCAGCGTGCGTTTTTCACTCGGCCGATCGAATAATGTGGAACAAGTGGACGCTTTGATCAGTGCCGTCGCACAGGTCGTCGCGCATTTACGAAAGTTGGCCCCCGCTTATGCCTGATCACGATTCCGCGCCCATCGCCGTGGCCATGTCGGGCGGTGTCGACAGCTCCGTCGTAGCGGGGCTTCTCCATCGCCAGGGTCATCGCGTCGTCGGCATGACGATGCAACTGTGGAATCAGCGCCGCTTGCCGGAGCTTGCGCCGTCCGCGCCGACGGGCCGCTGCTGCTCGCTCGACGATGTCTATGATGCGCGTCAGGTCGCCCAGCATTTCGGCATCCCCTATTACGTCGTCAATTTCGAAGAGGGTTTCGAGCGCGACGTGGTGAAGCCGTTCATCGCGGATTATCTGGCCGGGCGCACGCCCATTCCGTGCACGCTGTGCAACAACTTCGTGAAGTTCGATCAGTTTCTCGATATGGCGCGCGGCGCCGGAGCCGAGAACATCGCGACGGGTCACTACGCTCGCATCCAGCAGGATCGAACGACGGGCCGTTGGCAGATGCTGCGAAGCGCCGATCGCGCCAAGGATCAGACATACTTTCTGTTCGGTCTGCGGCAGGATCAGTTAGCGCGCACGCAATTTCCTCTCGGTGGATTTCAGAAGGCCGAGGTACGCGAATTGGCGCGTGAACTCGGCATTCCTACCGCCGAAAAGCCCGACAGTCAGGAGATCTGCTTCGTCCCCAACGGCGATTATGCCGCTTTCATTGAAGGCTACTTTAAGGAGCAGGGAATCGCCTCCGACGTCACCGCCGGAGAGCTCGTCACCACCGATGGCCGCGTGGTCGGCGAGCATGCGGGCGTGCATCATTTCACCGTGGGACAGCGGCGCGGCCTCGGGATCTCCGCGCCCGAGCCTCTCTATGTGATCGAGACAAAGCCCTCCGAGCGACGCGTTGTCGTTGGCCGCAATGAAGAACTACTGCGCTCGGCGATGCACGTAAACGGCGTGAATTGGATTTCCATTGCCGCGCCTTCCGAGCCGATCCGCGCGGAAGTGAAAATTCGCAACAAGCACGCAGCCGCTCCCGCGACGATCATCCCGTCATCGGTTCCCGAGCGGGTGGAAATTCGATTCGACGACGCCCAGCGCGCCGTCACCCCCGGCCAAGGCGCTGTTTTTTACGATGGCGATCTTGTGCTCGGCGGCGGCTGGATCGAATAGGCTCCATCGCACTTTGCGTCCGACGTGGCGCACGAGCGATGTGGCGCGCGCACTTTGCGTGCCGCATCGACACTCATGTCGATGCCTGGTGATCCTCTGAAAATGCGCGAGGCGTCGAGAAAAGTCTCGACGCGGCACGCAAAGTGCGTGCGCCACATCAGGGCTTCAAAAATTTCACAAACCCGAATTGCAATCTCTTTTCGACCGCGTCGGCTCGATCCAGACGCACCACCACGCTGTCGCCGATCGAGAACTGCCGCCGGTGCCGCTTGCCGATGATCTTCCGCGTATTTTCGTGAAACGCATATTCGTCCCCCCGCAGTGTATCGATCGGAACCAGTCCTTCGATGAACAAATCCTCCAGTTCCACGAAGAATCCGAAGCGTGTGGTCGAGATGATCAGCGCGGAGAATTCATCGCCCACACGATCGACCATGAACTTGACGCGCTTCCATTCCACCAGTTCCCGTTCCGCCTCGGCCGCGCGCCGCTCCGTTTCCGAGGAATGATTGGCGATCTCATGCACGTCGCCCTTATATTCCCGTTGGTCCAGATGAGCACCCAGGATGCGATGCACGATCAGATCGGGATAGCGCCGGATGGGTGACGTGAAATGCGTGTAGCTCGCCGCGGCCAGCGCGAAATGTCCGACGTTCTGATCGCTGTAGCGAGCCTGCCGTAACGATCGGAGCATCAGGTAACTCAGAATCCGCTCTTCCGGTTTTCCTTCGAGCTTCGCCACCAGCTTCTGATAAGAACGCGACGTGATGTTCGGATTATCCACGGCAAGCGTGGTCTCGCGCCCCTTCGCCTCGCGATACTTCCGGACGGGAGCCGGGCCCGGCGCGAGCGAATATCCGAACTGCGATGCGATCTCCTCGAAATCCAGCACCCGCTTGGGATCGGGACGCTCGTGAATGCGGTAGATCATCTTCTCGACCGCGGCTTCCAGATGCGCCGCGACGGCTTCATTCGCCGCGAGCATGAACTCTTCAATCAAGCGATGCGCGATGTTGCGGGGCGCGCGCGTGATCCCCGTCATTTCGCCGAATTCATCGAACTCCAGCAGAGGTTCCGGCAAATCGAAATCGATCGATCCTCGTCGCACACGTTTGCGATTGAGGATCTTCGCCAAATCGCGCATCCCCTCGAAGTCCGGAATCAGACGGGCGTAGCGTTCCCTCAGAGCCGCGTCGCCATCCAGAACGCCATGCACCGCGGTGTAGGTCATGCGCTCCACGCTGCGAATCACGCCGCGCATGAACTCCTGGCGGATCACGTCGCCCTGCGCGTCCAACTCCAGCAGTGCGCTCATCACCAGGCGGTCTTCTCCCGGACGCAGCGAGCACTGGTCCGTCGATAGCTCCACCGGCAGCATGGGCACCGCACGATCCGGAAAGTACACGCTGGTGCCGCGCAACCGCGCTTCGCGATCGATGGGACTTCCCGGACGCACGTAGTGGCTTACATCGGCGATATGAACTTGTAGCGCCCAAGTGCCGTTATCCAGCCGTTCGACGCGCACGGCGTCATCGAAATCGCGGGCGGTCTCGCCATCAATGGTGACAATATCGAGCATCCGAAAGTCTCGGCGTCGCGCGATCTCGTCTTCCGGAATCGCGCCTGGAATCGAGCGCGCCTGCTCTAGAACGTCTTCGGGAAAACGATGCGGGATATGATGCGAACGGATCAGGATCTCGACGTCGATGCCGAAATCGCCGGGCTTGCCCAGGATCTCGATCACGCGTCCCGCGGGCCTGTCGCCGTTCTCGCCGAAGTCGACAATCTCGGCATTGACGATCATCCCTTCCATTTGTTCAGGCGAATGTACGTTGGCGGCGCTGTTATCTATCTGTTTTCCGACGCGGTCCAGGGAGCGCTTCGGCGGGATCTCCATGCCTTCGGGAATCTCGATCCACTGCCGGATACGTGCATCATGGGGTACTACATAAGCTCCGCGCCGGCGCACGCGAAACTCGCCGACCACGGTGGGATGCGCGCGCCGCATCACTTCGACGATCTTGCCTTCCGCTTTGCCGTCCGGGCCCTTGCGCGAAATCCGGACGGACACGCGGTCACCGTGCATGGCGCGTTCCGCTTCTTCCTTCGGCAAATAAATATCGCCGAGCACGCCGGGCACGGGCTGGTCTGGAATCAGAAATCCGAACCCGTCGCGATGCACGCTGACGCGGCCCTCGATCAAGGGCGCGCCTTTTCCCTTCATATGCTTTTTCGGCGGCGGATGGAAACGCGTGTGACGAGGCGGCACGCTCCATTATAGTGAGAGGAAATGGAACTCAGAACAGTTCGCCTCGAAATCCCCACGGACGGGAATATCATCGTCGGCCAAAGCCATTTCATCAAGACCGTCGAGGATCTCTACGAAGCCATCGTCAATACCGCGCCGCACATGAAATTTGGGATCGCCTTCAGCGAGGCCTCGGGAGCTTGCCTCATTCGTGTCGACGGCAACGATCCGGAACTCGAGGCGAACGTCACGGCGAACGCGCAGGCCGTCGCCGCGGGGCACACGTTCTACATAGCGATGCGCAATGGATATCCCATCAACATCCTGCATCGCATCCGTGAAATCCCCGAGCTGTGTACGATTTTCTGCGCGACCGCCAATCCCGTGGAAGTCATCGTCGCGGAGACCGCGCAAGGGCGGGGAATTCTCGGCGTGATCGATGGATCTTCACCGAAGGGAATCGAATCGGCGAACGATCGCGAATGGCGTCATGGCTTGCTGCGCAAAATCGGCTATAAGCGCTAGCTCCTATCCAGGCGGGCTTGACCGCTCCCTGGGGTCGCGGCTCGGGTTGGGTTGAGTGGGACGCGGGAAGAGCTGGTGGCCTGGGGAAAATTTTCGTCGCGATCGAACCGAATCAGTGTTGAACTTTTGCGGAGGCCACCACCCGCGATCCAAATCCGACCCGAGCCGCGACCACAGGGAGCGGTTCAACGTGCGGCCTTTAATAAAAATATCGCGATCGAAATTCGCGCGGAGATTGCCCTAACTCGCCGTGACGCTGCTGACCTGAAATTGCGGTTCGATGTCCGTGTAATTCGGGATATCCCCCATAAACTCAGCCCCGTGCGCTCCCATGATTCGTTGGAACGCTTCCATGTCGTCGAGGTACAGCCGGGCGACGGTGACGAAGGGCGCGGGCGCTCCCGGCGCTCCGCCGGCGATGCCAGTATCGAATTCGTAGCGGATCATTCCCAGGTCTTTCGATTTGCCGAAGACCAAGGGCATGTGCTTTTGGGCGAAATAATCGTGATCGAACTTCTTGCCGGCAGTGTTGGGATAAAGCACGGAGACACAGATCATAGGAAAGACTCTATAGCAAAAGGTGTTCGATGTCGAACCCGACGCGCGCCTCGTGGTATGTTGAATCGCTCATGAGTGCGAGAACGACATCGCAGACCACCGGCGTCGGTGCCGCGACCATCGCCGCGCGCCTCGATCGCCTGCCGAATACGCGATCCATTTGGATCCGGGTCATCCTGCTCTCGCTCGGCGGATTTTTCGAATTTTACGACATGTTCTTCACCGGCTATATCGGGCCGGGCCTGGTCCGCAGCCACATTCTGACACCGGCCACGCCGGGCCTGTTCGGAGCCACTGGACTCGCGAGCTTCGTCGCGGCGATGTTCTCCGGCTTATTTCTCGGAACCATGGTCTTCAGCTTCGTAGCGGATCGCCTGGGCCGCCGTGCGATCTTCACTTATTCATTGCTGTGGTATTCGGTCGCGACGGTAATCATGGCGTTTCAGAACGACGCCTTCGGATTGAACCTGTGGCGTTTCATCGTGGGCATCGGCGTCGGCGTGGAACTCGTCACCATCGACGCCTATCTTTCCGAAATGGTCCCGGCGAATCTGCGTGGGCGCGCGTTCGCGTGCAATAACGTGATCCAATTTTCGGCGGTCACGGTGGTCGCGCTGCTTTCTTGGATACTCGTCCCGATAACTCCTCTCGGCATCGATGGCTGGCGCTGGGTGATGTTGATCGCCGCGATCGGCGCGGTTTTCGTGTGGTGGATTCGCCGCAGCGTTCCCGAAAGCCCTCGCTGGCTCGCGCGCCACGGGCGCATCGCCGAAGCCAGCAGCATCATGGACAGGATGGAAGCGGACGCGATCAGAGAAGGCGGCATCCTCTCGCCCCTTGCGAAATTACCCGAGCCCGAAGGCACTCGCGGCAACTTTGCCGAAATCTGGAAAGGTCCGTACCTGCGCCGGACCATCATGCTCTCGGTCTTCAATCTCGCCCAAGCGATCGGCTATTACGGCTTCGCCAACTGGGTCCCGACGCTGCTGATCAAGCAGGGCATCACGCTGACGAACACCCTGGAGTACACGTTCCTCATCGCGATCGCCGCTCCGTTCGGACCGCTCCTCGCGACCATCTTCGCCGATAAAGTCGAGCGCAAATGGCAGATCGTGGCCGCGGCGGCGGGCGTCGCGATCTCCGGAACGCTCTTCGGCCAGACGACCTTCGCGCCGCTGCTGATCTTCCTCGGCGTACTGCTTACGCTCTCGAACAATGCCATGTCCTTTGCGTTCCATACGTACCAGGCCGAGCTTTACCCGACCCGCGTGCGGGCCCTCGCCATCGGATTCGTCTATTCCTGGAGCCGTCTGTCGGTGGTCTTCAGCGCGTTCGTCATCGCGTTTATCCTGGAACGCTTCGGCGTCGCCGGAGTCTTCGCCTTCATCTCCGGTGCCATGCTGATCGTGATCCTGGCGATCGGGATTTTAGGACCGAAGACTCGGGGATTGGCGCTGGAACTGATCTCGGAGTAATGTGGTTCGGCTGCATCGCGGTCGCAAACTCGATACTTTCCAGCCCGCTCATTTACATTCGCGGTTCTCTCCAGCAACGCTCCCTCGAGCTGGCACGGAACCGCGAATGTTAATGAGCGGGCCGAACAGCGCCGCGCGTGGTCGGCAGTGACACTCATGGCTTCCGCCAACGCGATTGAAGGGAACCGCGAATGTCAATGAGCGGGCCGAACAGCGCCGTGCCTGGCCGGCAGTGACACTCATGGCTTCCGCCGACGCGATTGAAGGGAACCGCGAATGTCAACGAGCGGGCCGAACAGCGCCGTGCCTGGCCGGCAGTGACACTCATGGCTTCCGCCGACGCGATTGAAGGGAACCGCGAATGTCAACGAGCGGGCCGAACAGCGCCGTGCCTGGCCGGTAGTGACACGCATGGCTTCCGCCGACGCGATTGAAGGGAACCGCGAATGTCAACGAGCGGGCCGAACAGCGCCGTGCCTGGCCGGTAGTGAACGCATGGCTCTCCGCCGACGCGATTGAAGGGAACTGGCGTGTTAATGAGCGGGCCGAACAGCGCCGCGCCTGGTCGGCAGTGACACGCATGGCTTCCGCCGCGCGATGAAGGGAACCGCGAATGTTAATGAGCGGGCCGAACAGCGCCGCGCCTGGTCGGCAGTGACACTCATGGCTTCCGCCGACGCGATTGAAGGGAACCGCGAATGTCAACGAGCGGGCCGAACAGCGCCGCGCGTGGTCGGCAGTGACACTCATGGCTTCCGCCGACGCGCTTAAAGGGAACCGCGAATGTCAATGAGCGGGCCGAACAGCGCCGTGCCTGGCCGGTAGTGACACGCATGGCTTCCGCCGACGCGCTTAAGGGGAACCGCGAATGTCAACGAGCGGGCCGAACAGCGCCGTGCTTCGTCGGCAGTGACACTCGTGGCTTCCGCCGACGCGATTGAAGGGAACCGCGAATGTCAACGAGCGGGCCGAACAGCGCCGTGCCTGGCCGGTAGTGACACGCATGGCTTCCGCCGACGCGCTTAAGGGGAACCGCGAATGTCAACGAGCGGGCCGAACAGCGCCGTGCTTCGTCGGCAGTGACACTCGTGGCTTCCGCCGACGCGATTGAAGGGAACCGCGAATGTCAACGAGCGGGCCGAACAGCGCCGTGCTTCGTCGGCAGTGACACTCGTGGCTTCCGCCGACGCGATTGAAGGGAACCGCGAATGTAAATGAGCGGGCCGAAAAGCTCCGAAGTGAGGAACCTTCCTAGAACAATCCCAACTGATCCTTCGACTGCGGCTCCGCCTTCTTCCTCTTCAGCGGACTCCCGATCACCCCGAGCACCAACAACTCCTTCAACGCTTCCCGTGGCACGAACAGCCGTTGGCCGAAAAATGACGGGTCCGGAGGCACCACCTGAAATCCTTCTGGTTCCAGTAACATAAGATTATTTGGGATCACTCCCTCCGACGTATCCCCATCGCGGAAAATCAGCTTCACCCACAACCCCGCCGTCTTCGGTCGAGCCGCATAAGCGCGGTTCATCTTCCACTTATCATGATCCTCGAAATCTCGCACAAACGAAACGGCTTTGACCTCTGCGTAAGGGATGTGGGCAAGGGTGCCCGAAGGCGACAGGAGCTCCACCGAATCCGAGCGCAATCCGTCCGGCGTCTGGACGAAACCCGGCACCGGATCGCGGTCAAACCGCGTCACGATCACCTTTTTATTGCTGGATATAGCCACTTACGCGGCCTTCGTGAGAGCTTTTCCTTTTAAACAATTTCGTAAGTATTGTATCATTGGCACGATGCAGGCGATGCCGCCCATGTACAGGCCGCTTTCCGCGGCGGTGCAGTCGTTTCTGAATTATTGCCGGGTCGAAAAGGGGTTAGCGAATAACTCCCTGAGCTCCTATACGCTTGATTTACAAAAACTTAGCTGCCTATGCAAGCAGGCCCGTCCAGGATCTCGACGAGGCCGATTTGAACGCGCTACGTCGAATCTCTCTATGGAACGGGCTTTCGCCGCGATCCATCGCCCGCCACATCACGACTTTGCGAACGTTTTACCGATTTCTTTTGGCCGAAGGCGAGGTCGACCGCGACCCGACCGAGCGCCTGACGCCTCCCCGGCAATGGTCGACGCTCCCGAAATATCTTAATCGGGAAGAGGTCGAGCGGCTGTTGGCGAGTCCGCCTCTGGATAAACCCGCCGGTCTTCGCGACCGCGCCATGTTGGAGCTGCTCTACGCCACCGGCCTCCGCGTCTCCGAACTGTGCGGCCTGGAACTTTCCGCCATCCAGCGCGACGCGGGAATCCTACGCGTGACCGGCAAAGGCAACAAGCAGCGTCTGGTGCCTTTCGGCGAGGCTGCCGGCGAGGCGCTCGATCAATATCTGAAGTTCGGCCGTTCCGAGCTATTGAAGGGCCGCGCCTCCGGATTTCTATTCGTG
The DNA here is from genome assembly GCA_963765085.1 of Terriglobia bacterium. Lineage (GTDB taxonomy): Bacteria > Acidobacteriota > Terriglobia > Bryobacterales > Bryobacteraceae > Palsa-187. The sequence continues at coordinate 57,923 of CAVXVL010000095.1, forward strand.
ACGGCGCGCGGAGCGGCCATGTGCCGCCAGAGTTTTTGGAAGCTCTTGCGCGATCTTGGGCTCAAGGCGGGATTGACCAGGAAACTGACGCCGCACGTGATCCGGCACAGTTTCGCGACGCATCTGGTGGAGGGAGGAGCGGATCTGCGTAGTGTGCAGATCATGCTCGGTCACGCGGATATTTCGACAACTCAGGTCTATACGCACGTCGCGCAGCGGCGTTTGCGGGAGACCGTAGACCAACATCACCCGCGCGCGTGAATCGCCTTACGCGGCAGCGGCGGAATAGTGAGGGCGGGACCGAATGAGCGATTACATGTTCATGCTGGAAAGCCACTTGAGCGCGGATCAGTTCCGCGTCGTGGGCAAGATGCAGCCAACTCGCGGCAGATGCCGGCATCAACGTCTTCCTGACGGGCGGCGCCATCCGCGATATGCTGGGCGGATTTCCCGTCCGCGATCTTGATTTCACCGTCGAAGGCAGCGCGTCGAAATTGGCCAAGGCGGCCGAGAAGGCTTTCGGCGCCGAGATTGTCTCCACCGACGAGCATCGCAAATCGGTGCAAATGTCGTTTCCCGGCGGCGTGACGGTGGAACTCGCCATGGCGCGGCAAGAGAAGTTCGCCAAGTCCGGAGCCAAGCCTCAAATCTCATCGGCCACCATTCATGACGATCTGCGCTCCCGCGATTTCACGATCAACGCCATCGGCCTCTCGCTGAACCGAGCCTCGCTCGGCCTGCCTATCGATCCCACCAACGGCATCGGCGACGTGGAACGCAAGGAACTGCGGGCCATTCACAACTACTCTTTCTACGACGATCCGGCGCGCATGCTGCGCATGATTCGTCTCAAAGTTCGCCTCGGTTATACGATCGACGAGCGCACGCATTTGCAGTACGAGAACGCTCGCGAGGCGGAGATGCTGACGCGCATCTCGCCCGAAGCTCTGGGAGCGGAGCTCGGTCAAATGGCGGCTGAAGTGAACATCGCCGACATGATGCAGGCGCTCGTCGGAAGAGAAACTGCTGGAGCTGTTTTCGCCCGTGCTGGCCGGTTCGAAGCTCAACACGGCAGGATTCGCAAAGCTCCAGAAGGCCCATCAAGCTGGTGCCGTTTGGTGCGGAATTCAAAATGAATCCGCTGCCGCTGTTCCTCAGCGTTTTGATGGACCTCTCAATCCCAAGGAGCGTGGCGCGCTGATCAAGCCTCTGCGGCCATCGATAGGGCCGAAGTCAGCGCCTGGCAGAAGCTGGAAGCGGTCGCGAAGAAGCTGGAGAAGGATCTCAAGAATCCGAAACTGCAACAAAGCTTCACAGGTTTACACGACCATCGGCAAGACTCCGGGCGAGGCAGATGATTTATTTGATGCTGAACTCCACGCAGCGCATTGTACAGGATCGCATCCGAATCACTTCCAGAAGTATCTGCCGGTTGTCGCTGGAAGTGACGGACGAAGTCGTGGCCGCGACGGGCGTGGCTCCCGGATCGCCGAAATTCCAAAGACCAAGGATCAGATGATCCTCACGCGTCTGGATGCGCGTCCCAAGAAGGTTGCTCCCGTGGAGGAACCGGTCGCCTCGCCGCCGCCGATGTCGAGCTTCGCGCGCGGCCCGAGCGTCCGCCACGCGAGGTAGGCGGAACGCGATCGGGCGGTAGTAAGGAAAACAGAGGGACCGTCTCGTCGTCGTCCCCGGTTTCCAGGCTGGGCCCTTTTTCTTTGGAGAGCTTTTCCGATCCCGATATACTATAGGTGCATGACCACGGAAGAGAAACTCGACCGCCTCGCAGGAGTCGTCGACCAATTGGCTTTTTCGGTCGGCCGTCATGACGCGATCCTGGATCGGATGGCGGCAACCATGGACCGAAACTCTTCTGTCGTCGAGACGTTGGCTGGGGCCGTGACTGCCCATGACTCGGTGATCGAGGCTCACGATCGGCAGATCGGGGCGCTGATCGAGCTTGCGGACCGGAATCAGAAGGCGATGACCGATCTTGACCGGCGCTGGCAGGCTTACCTAAACACGCTGCGGCGACAGTAGCTCCGCGTTTTCCGCCGCCGGAAACACGCGGGCCGTCCCCACGTTTCCCTTAATTTTTAACTCCATGACAAGCTCTTTGGGGCGTTGCCGTCGCGTGTGGCGTGTTTCGACCGCGAGTCAACACGCGGATCAGCTCGTCGTTCGCCCAATGAGGCTGTAAACTCCGCGACTGTGTTTTCGAATGAGCGGCGAAGTCGTTACAAAAACGCTCGCGGTTCCCGAGGACAGACCGATCTCGCCGCAGGCCCTCATGAGCTCTTTCCAGGTTATTTGCGTGCCCTGCCGAGCGATGACGTCGATCAACTTCTGTTCCTTGGAACTGAGCACCTGGCCGCAGTCGACACTATCCTTTGTGATGACACCGTTTTTGGCGACCTGAATTCCTGGAATTTGACGGCAGAACTCCGCGAAGACAGAAAGCGGCGGTCCAAACGAAGCGAGACGATAATCTTTCGCCATCGCCGCATAGGCCTCGCGCAACGATACCTCATGTGACACAGCCAGAATCTTGTTCAGCCGATTTGCGACTTTGTTTCTGCCGAATTGCGAAAACCAAAACCATCCAAGACTCTGGTTCAACCAACGAAAGTCTTCGCGCGACGCAAGGAGCGCCGAAACCACGTCGTCGATCGAAATGGGTCGCTGCGATCGCACCGATGCAGCGACGTCGGCGATCCGCGCCATTCCCCATGCTTTAACCTGCTTTTTCGCGGCACTCATGACGTACATCGAATTCACGGGCGAAGGCACATAAACGACGCGCCCGGAGACGTTCCTCGCAAGGGAGAAGTGAGCGGGCCGTCCAAACACCCGGGCTGCGTTGATGACTCCTTCGAGACGGAACGCTCGTCTCCGGTGCCCATGTCTCGCCAGATGCCTCTCAATTCCTTCAGCCGATGCTGGCGCGTGCGTGGCAATCATCTGAATCGCACGATCGAGCGCGGGAGTCACGGGACGCGTCGCGGTTCTCGCTTGAATCAGGCGCGTGGATAACTGCCGAATTCTTTCGTGACTCAACCCCGTCTCATGGGCCAGTTGCCGAAGAGTGGTTCCGCCGCGCCCGTCGAAGCCGTATAGGCGCATGGACAGACGCGCTGCTCTTCCCGCACCCAGAATTCCCTTCAATTCTTCTTCAAGATCAAGCATTCCGTTCCTTCCGAAAGGCGCGGCAAACTCGGACGAAATCGCAAGCGATCGGATGGACTTTCCCGTTTTCTTTGACCATCGTCAAGCGTGAAGTTTAAAAAATGCTTAAAAGCGACACATCGCCTTCTACGCGCCCACGCGCTTCGATTTCTTCGCACTGGTCGGTCAGTTGGTTTCACCGCAAGTGAAAGTGAGTGCCACTGAACATACCACGCGGTGCGCGGTATTCAAGTTAATAACGGTTATGTGTTTACGTGCGTTCGCATTACCGACGGTTAATAACGCTGAAAAGCCGGCTCGGAGCCCTGATCGCGAGCGGATGACGTTCATGCCACGGTCGAACGGAAACGCCTATTCAACGATGTCGAGCCGGGCGAAGACAGGGAAACTCGGGAGGAAAACCGGGAAACTTGGGGAAATCGGGGAAATCGGCGGGGGGTATTCTGGAAACTTGGGGACGGGAAACTTGGGGACGGAAACTTGGGGAAACTTGGGGACAGCCCGCGTGTTTCCATTCGAAACATCTACGACAGGAGCAGCTGTCCGAATTTCCCAGCGTTAAACCGCTTCCTACGGTCGCGGCTCGGGTCGGATCTGGATCGCGCCTCAGATCTGGATCGCGTACCGAATGGAATACCGAGGCGCTTGCATCGATCGAGGCGGAAGCGTTTTGCTCGTACTCCCACTCACTTTCATGAAGCACTCTCAACCCGACCCGAGCCGCGACCATAGGGAGCGGTCGAACTTACCCGGGACGAAAAACGTTGAAAAACGTGGGGACAGCCCGCATGTTTCCGCCGCCGACCAAACAGCAGATCCCTCGACTTGCGCTCGGGATGACGACGATCGATATTTTGAAAGCGGAAGGCCGGGACAGATAAAGATTTCTCGGATTATGAACCGGCGCGGAGGGATCCGATATACGTCGTCTATCGCTGATCTTCCCTTCAATAAGCTCTCGGGATTCGCAGCATATTCTCCGCGAGCTCAAAGCCGCATTTCAGATAAAACTCTGTCACGCCGGAATGAGCATGCAGGACAAAACAGAAGTCCCCGACGTCCACTCGTCAGCCGGCGGATGAGTTCGCGGCCGATTCCTTGCCCTTGATACGCCGGCAGCACGGCGACGGTGCTGATGTAAGCATTGGTCGCTCCATCCGAAATGGCTCGTGCGAACCCGACCAGTTTGTCGTCGTCCCACGCGGATTCGACGAACATTGCTCCGAGGACTTGTTGCCGAAGACGCGCACGATCCGCGGTCCTAGATTGCCACCCCACGCTCGTGAACAGTGCCGCGAGTTGGTCGAGATCGATATCGTGCGTGTCTCGGTAACTCACCGGCATCGTAGAAAGTGTAGCTCGATCTTCACTCCGGCTCGAAGGGCGGGGCGTCCCCCGGCGCGGGATGCCCGCTGGCTTCCGCCAGCGAGCTTTCGACTCAAGCGCGATTTTGTTTCATCGGCCCCACAACTCGTCGTGAAAAACCGTTATTGAATGGTCTCCGCAAGTCGAGAATTCTTATTCGGACCGCCCGCTCCCATTCCGTGGAGCCCACCCAATCCGACCCGGGAAACTTGGGACAGCCCGCGTGCTTCCATTCGAAACATCTACGACCGGCGCAGCTGTCCGAATTTCCCAGCGTTAAACCGCTTCCTACGGTCGCGGCTCGGGTCGGATCTGCATCGCGCCTCGGATCTGGATCGCGTAACGAATGGAATACCGAGGCGCTTGCATCGATCGAGGCGGAAGCGTTCTGCTCGTACTCCCACTCACTTTCATGAAGCACTCTCAACCCGACCCGAGCCGCGACCATAGGGAGCGGTCGAACTTACCCGGGACGAAAAACGTTGAAAAACGTTGGGACAAAAAACGTTGGGAAACGTGGGACAGACCGCATTGTTTCCGGAGCCGGCTAAAAGCAGGTCCCTCGCTCGCGCTCGGGATGACGACCGTTGTGATGTGGAAACTCCACCACGAAACGTGCCCTTCACACACGAGCATCGTCCGCTTGCTCCCTCACCCGCCGCAACTTCCGACTTTCACTCGCAGCTGGACCTCCGCCTCGTCGACTAATCTTGGGGCATAAGTGGTCGGGTGTTCACTTCGTCTGGAGTACCGGCCCGCTAACGCGCAATCGACCTAGGCAACGAGCGCTACGCCCAGTCCATCGGCAGAGGACTTGCACGACGAGTCGCATGCATGGCGAAACATGCCGGAGCTGTCTCCGATACGGCAGACGGGGCCCCACTAAAAGAATTTAGGAGCCAGGAGACAGAAGACAGGAGACAGTAAATCGAACCGTCCCGCCTTGCGGGATCAATGAGCGGGCCGAAAGGCCGTGGCGAGCCTGGTGGCGCATCCCGCCTCGCGGGATCGAGACTTCCGCAGGATCCGTTCCGGATTTCTCGAGGCCTGTCGTGTTTTCTCGCGATGGCCGCGGTGTATCCACGCCCGAGCGAACGGTATGTTTCGAATCCGGTTCGACGGCTAAAGCCGACGTTGCAAGCGGAAGCTCGCTCCACCCGCGTGGGCTCGCCTCACCTACCCCACGGCGATTAATTCGTCGGCTGCGTGAAGGTCTGCAGCGAGGTAAACGTGCTGCCCGGATTCACTCTCAATCCCATCCCCGAAAGCCCCACGATCGGGCCGGTCGGCGTGCCCTGGACTCCGTAAAAGACGTGGACTTCGCCGCGTTGGCCCATGATCGCCGTGCTGCCATAGCGGGCGCTGAAAAAGAACGACTCGTGTTCATGCGGAGTCAATACGTGTGACGAATCCGAATAAATGAGCTTGCCGGTCGTATCGTAAAAATATACGTTCTCCACCAGCGTATCCGCGCTGCTCACGTTCGCAATTCCGAAGCCGGTGTCGAAGCCCGTGGTTTCGTCGAAAGGCATGGCGAAGCCAATCGTCGGAGCGAAGCCGACGACCGTCGCCTCCGATTCGGGGATGCCAGGAAGGTTGAGCCGGAACGCCTCAGCCACGCCGACATCCAAGACATTGGTCGCGAGCGCCCAACCCGCCAGCGAAGGACCCGTGCCCGCCGTGGACAGGAAGACGCTGCCGTGCGCGGGAACCACCACCGTGTAACCGGAAGCGGCCGTGGCGCCGTTCAGCGAAAGCGGCCACGGACTTCCGTTATCCTGCCAGAAGTTGACGCGGGTGCTGATGGGCGCGCCCGTCGGATTCGTGAAAAGGAACGTAGTGATGAAACCGCCGCCGTCGGCGACCTGAGGCATCACTTTCGTGTCATCCGAGACCGGCGTCGTGGAAACCGTGCCGGTGGTGACGGAGGCTCGCAGAGATCCGCTCGTCGCGCAGTTCGCCGAGGTGCACAGGCCTTCCACTACTGCGGTGACGTTGACCGTGCCTCCCGCGTTCGTGAGCGCCGAGGCGAAGCTCGCGGCCAAATACGTCGTGGCTCCGGAGACGACGGGCGTGGCCGAAACTACACTCGCGACCGAACTCGATCCGAGCGATGGATTCACGCCGAAGTAGGTTGTGCCGGACATCGCGCTGCCGGCCGTGGTGGTGATCGAAATCGAAGAATACGTTCCCGTGTTCGAGTCGAACACAAAGGAGCCGAACACCTGCGAGCCATCCGACAATACAACGCCGCCGAAATACCAGCGCTTGGGCGTGCTCGTCGAGGTACCGGTCACGGTGCCGGTGGTGATGGTTCGCTGCGGAGTGATGGACCCGCAGCCCGAAGTGGCGCACAGCGCCTCGGCGGCGAAGGGCACAATATTGGCTGTACCTCCGGCGGCGCTCAAAGGCGGCGAAAAGGTGAGAGAAATCGCCTCGGTCGTCCCGGGGAATACAGGCACGGTCGCCACGGCATTCATATAACCGGGTCCCGGGACGTTAGGGGGCGGGATGGGCGAACTGTAGTAGCTCCCGGAGGAAGCCACGCTCCCCGGAGTCGTCGTGATATCGATGTTGGAGTATGTCACCAAAACCGGATCGAAGTCGAAGCCTCCGAAGGCCCTTCCGCCATCGCTGAAGATGACCCCGTTCAGTTGCCAATGCATCGGTGCCGCGTTCCCCGCCGACGCCAATAAGGAAAGCACAAACAGAGAGGTGAGAAGCCTTCGCATAGTAGCGGTAGAGATCACAGCGCGAAGGATCTTCCGATAGCCGTGTCCTCGAAATGAGGAAATATGCCGCGCATCGCGGCGACTTGGAGTGAAATCCTGAACGAGCCCTTCAGCGCTCGCCGACATACCGCCTTCGAAGCCCAATGAAAAAAGCTCTTGACGTTACCAGTAAGTCACGTTAGTATAGGGTCACGTAAGGAGGCGAACAAAACGAATGAAACTCGAAGATATGACACTTGACCTCGAACAGCACGTCGAGGTGAAGGCCGACATCGAGGACGTATTTAAAGGTGTTTTACACCAGTTTGGAGAAGGCAGCACCCACCCGAACGGGGAAACGATGCAGATGATCCTGGAACAGTGGCCGGGCGGACGATGGTTCCGCGATCGCGGAAACGGGATCGGGCATCTGTGGGGCCACGTACAGGTGATCAAGCCTCCGGTTTTGCTGGAGTTGAGTGGTCCCATGTTCATGTCCTATCCGGCCTTGAACCATGTCGAGATCCGTCTGGATCAGATTGCCGGTGGAACCAAAGTCACTCTTCGGCACCGTGCGATCGGAACCATCGATCCGGCACACGGACCGGCGTGGGCACGGGTTGGCGGCATTATCTCGACAGCATCAACAAGCTGTGCACCGAAGGCGCGGCGGGCCCGCGAAGTGTACGTAGAA
>CAVXVL010000096.1:0-53816 GCA_963765085.1 Terriglobia bacterium
GGCTGTTGAAGAATCAACCAACGACGGCATGGCCGGCGACCGATTGGGATTATGGAGAGCTTTGAAGCGCTGAGAAGCGGGGCCGCGAGTAATGAGTGGACGGGCGAAAGGCCGTCCGTGGCCCTTTAGATCGCGGCTTCCATGATGTTTCGTACCCGGATCAGGTTGTAAGCGGCGGCGGCGAACGTAAACATCCAGCTCACACGTTCCCGGCCGCGGTACTTGGTTTGGCGCAGACCGGCAGTGGTCTTGATCCAGCCGAAGACCTGTTCGACGAGCTTGCGTTTCTTTTGGCTCTGGCAATAACCATCGTGGCGTGTGGTGCGTTCATCAATGCGGCTCGAACGTCCGGAAATATTCTGCGCCACATGCGGCGTGACCGCGTATTGCCGCAAGCCCTTCACGAAATCGAGAGTGTCGTAACCTTTATCCGCGCCCAGCGTGACGCGTTTGTTGCGCCCCGGCAGATGGGCCGCCATGGCCAGCGCCGCGTCGCGTTCGGCGCGTCCGTTGGCTTCCGTCAGCAGCGTGTCGATCGCAAGCCCGTGCCGGTTGTCCATCATCACATGGCCCAAGTACGCCAAGCGCGACTCCTGCCCATGGCCCTTGCGGTAGAGTTTGGCCTCGGGATCGGTCGTCGATTGATGCGTGTCGTTGCACCTTGTTTGGCCGCGAAAGTTGTCGTTGTCATCGCCGCCATCTTTGGGTTTGAAACTTTTGTGCGAAGCCCAGGCTTCAATCAGCGTGCCATCCACCGTGAAGTGTTCATCCGATAGCAGCTTCAATGCCCGCGCCTGTTCCACCACGCAGGCAAACAACTCGTGCGCCACGTCGCCGGCCAACAAGCGCTCGCGATTCTTAGAAAACACCGCGTGATTCCACGCCGGTTCGCTCATATTCAATCCCACGAACCAACGGAACAACAAGTTGTACTCCAACTGCTCCACCAACATCCGCTCGCTGCGGATCGAATACAGCGCCTGCAACAGCAGCGCTCGCAGGAGCCGCTCCGGTGCGATCAACGGCCGCCCCGCCTTCGCGTACATCTCGTCGAATCGTTCGCTCATCGACTCCAGCGCCGCGTCCACCATCACCCTGACCGGGCGCAGCGGATGCTTCTCCGGCACCCGCTCTTCCAGCGATCCATACAGAAACATCTCCGACTCTTGACGATCATCTCCGCGCATATCTTCAAGGCGAAGCTCGACTTCAAAAGGTCACGCGGCGAAAGGGTTTTTCAACAGCCTGTTAAGACTCTTGGGACAAGACGATTTGTCGCCAGCAAAACGCCGATGGCCAGATTTTGAATTTGCGGATGGCCAGAGGATTATACGGGATGGAGAATCGTTGAACATGCAGACGCAAGGCCGTGCGGACAGAACCATTGCGAATCTTGACTGGGTTCTTCCTCCTTGCAAAGCAAAAGGATATGTGAATTGCCAGGCATACGACGCTGGAACTACCATCCAAGTGTCCACAGGGAGGAAAAGACGGGTCTTGGTCTTCTCTAATGGCTCAAGATTTCCAGTCACTGACGCGGCTGGGTTATTCCCATATTTCCGCCTACAAGTTTTTGATGTTGATAGTGGAAAGCAGGTCTACCGTGAGGAATATGTCACACGGACTGGGGTACGATACGCGTGTATCAGTCCAGACGGTGATCGACTCGCTACTACGGATGGTCAAACGATAATCATCAGGAGTCTGCTTTAATTTTACGATGGTCGTTCCCGTTTTCATTTGTGCTCAACTCGCCCGTCGTGTGCGCTCGCGATGAACTCGTAGCAACACACTCTCAGGAATACGCAGCGTGATGTATCCGCGCTTGCGTCGAGTCTCTGGGCTTCCCCATTGCAGCACGCCCTCTTCATTCTCGAACATGCGGCGGACGGTCTTTTCGCTCAGCGCCCACATCTTGGCGATTTCAGAAACCGAGTAGTGACGCTCCAGACCGAGTGCGGCGTGTCGCACACTCTGCACGGGCTTCCTGTGAGCGTGTGAGTTCCGGGACCGAACACGTCAAGAGCTTGTCCGCCCTTGACGAATACAGCTTCCTGGCTTTGGTTGACAATCAGTTGAGCCCCGAGCCGGAGCTCTTCACTCGGAAACTTCCAGACGAGAAGTGAATCCGAGGGCGCGTCAAATTTGATCCTATCGACAATGGCCATAGCTAGTTTCCGGGTACGGCCCCTGGTGGATCATACATCTCTATTGACTGCGTTGGCCGTTAAACCATGGCCTGCAGCATATCACGACGGTTGCGGTGAAAGGAAATCGATGCCAGCATCCGTTCGGATGGTACGGCTGGAAAGGCGATTGCTTTGGGCTGACGCAGTGCGCGGAAGTTGGCGTAAAATAGGGCTTCGCCATGCCGGAAGAAAAACAAAGCGACGCTGTCGAGAAATTCCTGGCGGACCGGAAAGCATTCGAGGACCGCAAGCAGGCCGGTTCAATTCCGTCCCATCACACTTTCAACAACTTAGAGCCAACCGAAGCTTCATACCACTTCATCCCAAAACTCATGGCTGGCTTTGCCTTCGTGGAATGAAGGTGGCGGCTAGAGAAGCCACCTGAGAGCCAACCAACCGGGTAGTCAGCCGGAGGCTCATCTGGCATCTCTCCGTCCCATGGCTGGAAGAGTAAAATAATCTTGTGAGTCCGCCGAAGTCGTAACGAACGGCAAGTCAGATCCTTCCCCTCTGCATACGTCAGGAGGTCCCATGACAAGAAAAGAATTCGATACGCCTCAGTCCCAGCAGATGGCGGGACAGGCTGGCAATCTTACTGCCTACCCGCGCGAGGAATTTGGCAATGTTGCGACGGCGCCGCTGGCTCCGCGCGCCATTACGCGAACGGTGACCTTGAAGGTGAACGGTCGAGCCCATCAGCTCGACATCGATACGCGCGCGACACTGCTGGATTTTCTTCGCGAGCAGCTCCAGCTTTTCGGAACCAAGAAGGGCTGCGACCACGGCCAATGCGGCGCTTGTACCCTCCACGTGAACGGACGGCGCATCAACTCCTGTCTGACCCTCGCGGTGATGCACGACGGCGACGAGGTCACGACGATCGAGGGGCTCGCTGCCGGCGAAGCACTTCATCCGATGCAGGCGGCCTTCGTCGAGCACGACTCCTTTCAATGCGGGTACTGCACGCCCGGCCAAATTATGTCGGCAACCGCTCTGCTCAATGAACCGTGCGGACCTTCCGACGAAGACATCCGGGAATGCATGAGCGGGAACATTTGCCGCTGCGGCGCTTATCCCAACATCGTCGCTGCCGTGAAATCGCAGAGGGTGCCGGTAAATTAGCGCGACGCGATTGGAGAACCCATGACGCCATTCGATTACGCGAAAGCAACCAACGAATCCGAAGCGCTGCGGGGCGGCGCGGTCCCGAAAACAGCCTTCCTCGCGGGCGGCACCACGTTGATCGATCTGATGAAGCTCGGTGTAATGTCGCCTGCGGCGCTGGTAGATATCAATCGCCTGCCGCTCGACGAAATTGAAACTTTGCCCGACGGGGGATTGCGCGTCGGCGCCATGGTCCGCAATAGCGATCTTGCTCATCAGGGAAGCGTCGTCACCCGTTTCCCTGTTCTGCCGCAAGCGCTCCTCTCTGGCGCTTCGCCGCAACTTCGCAATATGGCGACGGTCGGCGGCAACCTGATGCAGCGAACGCGCTGTTACTACTTTCGCGATACCGCGTATGCCTGCAACAAACGGGAACCCGGCTCGGGATGCGCCGCCATCGACGGATTCAATCGGATTCATGCGGTTCTGGGCGGGAGCGATCAATGCATCGCGACACATCCTTCGGATATGGCCGTGGCATTGGTGGCGCTCGATGCGACGGTCCATATCAAGGGATCACGCGGCGAACGCGAAGTCGCAGCGGAAGATTTTCATCTGATCCCCGGGAACACTCCTCACCTCGAAACGGTCGTCGAACCTGGAGAACTGATTACTCACGTCACGATCCCGAGCAGCCCGTTCGCGGGACGTTCCTCTTATGTGAAGCTGCGCGATCGCGCATCGTACGAGTTTGCGCTGGCCGCGGCCGCTGTGGCGCTCGAGTTAAAGGGCAATCGAGTTCAATCGGCGAGGCTGGTGCTCGGCGGAGTGGCGACCAAACCGTGGCGATCCCATGAAGCGGAGCACGTTCTCACCGGCGCTTCCGCCGACGAGAAGACTTTTCACGCGGCAGCGGACGCTGCAATGGCATCGGCTACTCCTCGCCGCCATAACTCGTTCAAGATCGAATTGGCGAAACGAGCCATTGTGCGCGCCCTGGAAAATGCAGCGACGGCGCAGACCGGGAGGCAAAGATGAGCAGCGCGACCATAGATTCTTCCGTCATCGGCTCTTCCGTCGACAGAAAAGATGGACGTCTGAAGGTCACCGGGAAGGCGCGTTATGCCGCCGACCATCCCATCGAAAATGTGACGCACGCAGTGGCCATCTGCAGCACCATCGCGAAGGGACGGGTCGTGAGCATTGACAGCTCGGAAGCGCAGGATGCGCCGGGGTTCCTCGCCATTCTGCATCATGGCAACGCGCCCCAGCTATTTACGCCAGTCAATAATTTCATGTCGGCGTCTAAGCCGGGTGAAATTCGCGTCGTATTCGAAGACGATCAGGTCTACTATGCCGGACAATATCTGGCTGTGCTAATCGCGGAAACGATCGAGCAGGCGCAATACGCCGCGAGCCTGGTGAAAATCACTTATGAGCCGGCGACGCCCCTGGTGGAGACCGAAAAGGCGATGGGTACCGTCTTCGATCCGAAAGAATTTTTCGGGGAGAAATTGGCGGTCAAGCGCGGCGATGCAGCGGTGGCACTGCGCAACTCCGAGGTCAAGCACGAGGCCGAATACTTCACGCCCACGGAACATCACAATCCCATGGAGCCCTGCGCATCGATTGCCTCATGGCACGGCGATGAACTCACTTTGTGGGAGACCACGCAGTGGGTGATGGGCGCGCGCAACACCGTCGCGGAGACGATCGGCGTATCCCCGGAAAAGATCCACATCGTCTCGCCCTTTATCGGCGGTGGGTTCGGCTGCAAAGGCTTCGTGTGGCCGCATTCCGTGTTGAGCGCGATCGCCTCAAAGAAGGTCGGCCGGCCGGTGAAGCTGAACTTGACGCGCAAGCAGATGTTCAGCGGCTGCGGGCGCCGGTCGGAGACGACACAGAAAGTGAGTCTCGGCGCCGATTCCACGGGCAAACTCAAGGCGATTAGGCACGACACGCTGGTGCAGACTTCCCCCTTCGATGAGTTCACGGAGGCCGCCGGAGGGATCAACAGGTTCCTCTACAGTTGTCCGAACGTGACGATCGCGCATCATTCCGTGCGCGTGAATATCGTGACGCCCACGCCAATGCGCGCGCCCGGCGAAAACCCCGGCTTGTTCGCGATGGAATCGGCGATGGATGAACTCGCCTACCAGCTCAATATGGACCCCGTCGAGTTGCGCATCCTAAACCACTCCGACGTAAACGAGCACAGCAAGTTGCCGTGGTCCAGCAAATATTTGAAGGAGTGCTATCGTCTGGCCGCGGCGAAATTCGAATGGGCCAAGCGCGATCCCGAGCCTCGATCCATGCGCGACGGAAAGTATCTGGTCGGATGGGGCATGGCCACGGCAACGTACCCTGGCATGCGCAGTCCTGGAGCAGCCAAGGTCCGCATTTTGCAGGATGGCTCCGCCATCGTGAGCAGCGCCACGCAGGATATGGGCGGCGGGACTTACACCACGATGGCGCAGATTGTCTCCGACGTGACCGGGATTCCGATGGATCGAATCCATCCGGAATTGGGCGATAGCCGCATGCCGCCGGCGCCTGTTTCCGGCGGGTCGATGACGACTGCCAGCGTTCTCCCCGCGGTGAGGGAGGCGGCAGCGGATGCGCTGCAGGCTCTGATTCGAGCAGCGATTGCGCACAAGCATTCACCGTTTCACGGCAAGCAAGAAGATGCTCTCGCCGCCGCGAACGGCCACGTGTTTCAAAAGGGGTCGACCCCGGAATCCGGCGTCCCGTACGGTACATTGCTCGCCGCCGTGAATACAGCGGAGGTGGAAGGCGACTGCTTTATGCAGCCCGGCGAGGAGCGCCAGAAGTTCGCGTTTCAATCGTGGGGAGCGCAGTTCGTAGAAGTGAAGGTGGATCTCGATATTGCAAAGGCGACCGTCTCACGCGTGGTCAGCGCGTTCGACGTAGGAAGGATCATCAATCGCAAGACCGCGGAGAGCCAGGCCTATAGCGGAATCATCATGGGCATGGGAATGGCGTTGATGGAGCACACGGTGTATGACAACCGCGACGGCGGAATCATTACCAGCAACTTGGCCGACTACGTTGTCCCCGTAAATGCGGATATCCCTTCCATCGACGTTCACTTCATCGATAAACCCGATCCGTATATCGACCCGTACATTGGCGCGCGCGGTGTGGGCGAAATCACGGCCACCGGCGTTGCGCCCGCAATTGCGAACGCCATCTATCATGCCACGGGCCGTCGCATCCGCGAACTGCCGATTACTCCGGACAAGTTGCTGTGATGTAGCGTCTTGAAGAATGCTTCCTCTTTTTGAAAGTATTCCAGCGGCGCGCTCTCGCGAAGAACTGGAGGAAGGTGCCGTCCTGCTGCGAGGTTTCGCCAGTGCGGAGGCATCCGCGTTGGTTTCAGAAGTGGACCGGATCGCGGAGCAAGCGCCGTTCCGTCACCTGGTCACGCCCGGCGGCCACACCATGTCCGTGGCGATGACGAACTGCGGCCGCCTCGGTTGGGTGTCGGATCGCAAGGGCTACCGCTACGATCCGATCGATCCCGACACGGGCGTGCAGTGGCCCGCGATGCCTCCCCGTTCCTCGACATCGCCGTACGCGCCGCGGCCGAAGCGGGTTTCGCGAAGTACGATCCCGATGCCTGCCTGATCAATCGCTACGTCGCAGGCGCGAGACTGGGCCTCCATCAGGACCGCGATGAGAAAGATGGATGGGCTCCCATCGTCTCCGTTTCGCTCGGTCTGCCCGCCGTATTCTTGTGGGGCGGCCAGCGCCGCTCGGATCCACTACGCCGTCTGCTCGTAGAAAGCGGAGACATCGTGGTATGGGGCGGTCCCGCGCGCTTCATCTATCACGGCGTCGCACCCCTCAAGGACGGAGAACATCCGCTCAGGGGCGCCGCGCGCGTCAATCTTACGTTCCGCAAAGTGCGCTGATCTCGCGCGAGGAACGCTAGGCATTGGGCGAGATCAAACTGTTTTCAGGCACGGCGCCGAACCGTCGTTCTCTGCGCCTGAATTCGTTGAGCGCATCCTCCAGATCGATCCGGTCAAAATCCGGCCACATCCGATCTGTAAACAGGAGTTCGGCATACGCGGACTCCCACAACAGGAAATCCGAAAGTCGCTTTTCCCCGCCGGGACGTATGAGCAAGTCCACATCTCCGTTCGGCGCGGTCAACGCCTGTGTCAGTAGAGGTCCGAGCGCTTCCGGCGAGGTCTGGCCTCGAAAGGCGGCGGTCGCCTCGGCCGCTGCGCGGGCAATCGCGTCCCGCGAGGAGTAGTCGATTGCGATGCACAACCGCAGTCGCCGGCCCGTTTGCGTAGCGCATTCGCATCTCTCGATTTCACGCAGCACCAAGTTCGGCAACCGATCGCGACGCCCGATGATTTGGAGCCGAGCGCCCATCTGCCGGAGTCGTTCGGTCTCCGACCGAAGAAACGACCGCAGGAGCCCGAAAATCCCTTCAACCTCAGCCGCCGGCCGCTGCCAGTTGTCGGACGAAAACGCATACAGCGTGAGGCGATCGATGCCGAGATCGGGCGCGCGTTCCACAACCCGCCGCACGGCGGCCACTCCGGCGCGATGGCCCGCGATGCGAGGCAGTCCACGCCTCGTCGCCCAGCGGCCATTGCCGTCCATGATGATGGCGACGTGTATTCCATTTTGAGTGTCGGTGTGCATACAAATGTTCCTCGCTTTAGAACGTGTTTCCCGGAATCGGCGGTGGGACTTGCCGTCCTTGGCCGCCGGCCATTGCCGACGAACTGTACCAATCGATTGCGCGGGTGAAGTACATGGCTGCCGCAACAATGAAGAAGCTTGCAATCGCGCCTACGAGCAGTGCGTTGTCCTCGAGTCGCAGCAAAAGATAGATCAGCAGGTATAACACGCTAAAAATGACGAGAGCCCTCGCTCCTTGAGTCCGGCTGGAAAATACCCATCCCGCATTCGCTGAAAGCAGAATCACCGTACTCGCGCCCGCGACTAGAAATCCGATGTCGAATCCGATTCTCTCGGCGAACGAGAGCAACAGAAGGTAGAAGATGATTTGAGCGACTGCCAACCAGGATGTACTGCGCGGGGTGAACCCGTTTCCCCGTCGTGACTTCAAACATGAAGAAGGATAGGAAGATCAGTCCGAGGAAAAGGAGGGAGTATTTAAGGCTGCGGTTCACGGACTGGTAAGGATCGGCGACCTCAATGAACGAAACACCGAGGGCCGTTGCATCAAGGCCGGTCAGCGAATCCTGCTGGCCTTCGGCCCGTATTCCCCGAGCAATGAACGGTACCGACCACGCCGCGTCGAATCCGTTGCTGGTTACGGATCTGCTGACCGGCAGAAATCCTCCATCGAACCCTGGGCTCGGCCAGGTGCCTCGCACAGCAAGATTGGTGGACTTACCATACGCGAGCACCGCAAGTCGTTGCGCGCCCGAAAATCGCAGCACGGTATTCACGGCAAATTGCGCGCCGGGTTTCGCGATGTTCCCCGCGTTCGCTCCGAAAAGAGTCAACCTGACGTGCTGACTCTGATCTCCGCCAATGGAGATGTTCTGAGCGATTTGCGCCGGAACAAGCGTAGACGTCGTTTCGCCCATCGTCACCGTGGCGTCCGCTTGTGCCCCGCGCGCATCGCTCGCCCCGACCACGATTTCGGCCCGGCTCCAATCGAGTTCTGCGCCCGGCGGTGCGGCAGTCGGCACGCCCGCCAGATCGAATGTCGCATCCAGATTCAAGTCCGCCTGAAATACCGGCACCTTGAACAGCGAGCGATGCCGCTCTTCCGTGGTCGTTTTTACGACGCCCGATGCTCGCGCGGGAAACACAATATACGTCCCGACGCATCGGGAGATCACGTGGAAATCGCGGCTGGATATTGTATGGGATCGCGAGAGTCGGCCCTAGAAATATCTGTTGACCGCCCACGTGATCGCTGATCTCCTTGACCACTTGCGCTGCTCGCTGCGTCCGGTCTTCGACCAGCCCTCCGACGAAGAGCGCGGGAATCGCAACCAGTAAGGCCAAGGCGCAGACGACGATGAGTTTGACGCCCATGGATCTCGATCGGATCGGCGTTTGAGAGTTCGCCGGCGACGCTGAAAAGTCACGCACTGAAGTTCCTCCGTTCTTCTTCACTTTGCACTGCAAAGTAAACTGGCAAAAAAAGGCCTACGCCTTCGATGGCGCAAGACCGCTCAAAAAGCTGGATGCGGGTCTGTCCACCTTCCCCTTGGCCGCGTCACGCACGACCTGCTCTAAAGTCGAGAGATATTCGAGATATCGCTTGCGCCCGGAAGACGTGATGCGGCATGCCGTTTGCGAACGGTTCTGATCCATTCCTTTTACGATTTCGACCATTTTTGCCCTCTCGAGGACCCGCAAATGACGGCTCAGATTACCATCTGTGAGAGCGCAGAGCTGCTTGAGATCGTTAAACGTCAACCCCTTTGGATTACTGATCAGGGAAGTGAGCACGCTGAGCCGCGCGCGTTCGTGGATCACCCGATCGAGCCCTGCATACGCAAAACGCGCCTCGTCCGGGCTCTTAGGCTTCATCGTCGCCGCCCCGCGGAGTGGTGAAGAACAAAATCCCCCCTACCAGGAATTGCCCGGCGCCGAATGCAGACTCCCATCGTCCAAGGGGACAACGCGCGGCCGTCTCCGAGCGCAACGCACGTCAGCCCCGCCAGCAAGTACCATCCGCCTGCGGTCATCATCCACCGCGGCAGGAAACGGCACGATGAAAACACGCCCAAGCTGAAAATGATCTGCCAGAGCCCCGGAAGCATCCATAACGCCGAAGAAACATATTGCAGCAGCACGAGCGTGATCAACACGCCGGCGCCCGCCGCCGGAAGAAATTGTTCGACAGCCATCCGGATCATTTCATCCGCGATTCCCGAATGCATCCGGTGCGCGCGCGTCACCGTCTGCACACCGATTAATGCGGCCGAAAGAATAGCCGTCAGCACCCAGGTACATAAGTAGGCAGGCATGTGGTTCGCGGGATTAGGCACCCACAGCGTCTGAGCCCCGGCGGCCACGATCGCGAAGACGCCGGTGGCAGCCATGGTCGCGCGGACCGTAGCCGCGAAACTCGGTACTCCGCGCCACCTGCCGCCGAATGCTGCTGATATCTCCGAGCGCTTTGTTCAATTCATCCATGTGAACCACTTTACAGTGCAAATCACTTTACATAGCAAAGTAACTTGCCGGGACTTCTTTGTCAAGCACTAAACATCCTTAGTGTCACTTCTGCGATCTCCTCGAGACGAATAGCCCAGGTATCCTTAAAAGTGAAGGAGCTTGCCAATGCAGATCGACCAAGGGAAAGTAATCGCGGCCCTCGGCGGCTCGCGTGTTGTGCAGGGCATGGACTCGGAGGCAAAGGCGGAGGCCCTCGAGTTATATCTTTCCGATGCAACTCGACAGCGCCATCTTCCGGCCTCCCGGTGCTCCGTCAAAGCCGCTGACCGTGAACGAGCTTGACCGGCAAATCGACAAACGTCCGGTGCGCCGGGGCATCGGCACCCTGTTCGCCTCCGGAGGAACCAACCCGTTCGGCAGTCGTTTGCCGGACGAGCCCGTGAACGTTCCCAGACTGGCGGCGATGCCGGCAAAACCGGTACTGCTCGATTTCTTTAGACTTCGATTCGCCCCAGCGACGCACGTCCTGCAGAGCGCCCACAACGCCCTCGCGGCGGGGCTTCCGGAAGATATCGTACTCGCTTGTCTGCTTCACGACGTCGCTCAAGTGTTGATGAAAGCGGACCACGGGTGGTGGGGCGCGCAACTGTTTGAGCCGTACGTTTCCGAGAAGGTCGCGTTTGCGATCCGCTATCATCAGGCGCTGCGATTCTATCCGGATCCATCGGTCGGTTACGAATATCCAGAAGTGTACAACGTCATCTTCGGAACCGACTACGTGCCGCCGCCCCACATCCAAGCCGCCTACGAGTACTGCCGCGACCACAAGTGGTACATGGCGGCGCGACTGATTACCGTCAACGACCTTTACTCGTTTGATCCGAACCACATCGTGGATCCTGAAAAATTCACGGATATCATCGGCCGCCACTTCAAGCAACCGAAAGAGGGCCTCGGAAACGACGACAGCCCAACAGCACATATGTGGCGGACGATCGCGAATCCTGACGCGCCCCTCTGAAGGCGGTCGTCCATCGCGCGTGCCGAACTGTGAGGATTGCGCGTCGAAAGCAGGATGAGAAAGTCTGAAGCCGTTCAGGGCTTGCGATCGTAAATGGCGTCGCCTTCGGTTTGGCCCAAGACCAAACGGATGACCTTCCCATTCGCATCGAGCAGGAATTCCGCGGCCGAGCCTGTCGACTCGAACTTCGTCTCTGACTGCGGAATCAGCGGAAGCGCATTCAGGTAGAGCTGGCCATGGATCAGAGCGAGCGTTCTGGCTCATCCCCATGAAGCCCGCGACCACGCGCGATCCTCCGCGAAATTCATACCGGCCCGCGTACCTCGCAAGAACGCCCGAGCTCAACGACACGCCTGTATTCGCCGTGCGATATCATGTGAACTCTATTCGCGGTCGGATTCGTTACAGACGGCCTCCAGCATGTCGGTGTCGCGGCGTAACTAACCGCAAGCGAGAAACTCAGCGGCTTGGTCAACGTCTCGGGATCGTCATAGGTGATCTGAAACTGCATGTGGCCGAAATCGACACGCCGGAATTTCTCGGTGACGCGCAGGCTCTCTGAATGAGGGTGTCCGGCTCGATCGAGCCACGTCCGGTCGTTGAACCCCGCGGACTCGACCACAAGGGTATCGCCCTCCCAATGACCGACCGAATAGCCCAACCAAATCGGGTTCGGATCTTTCGGAAGCTTGCGTCCATCCGTATAAATCTGTCGATACCGTCCCATGCCGCCTTCGTACAGCACCGCCGTGACATTAGGAGATTGGATGATCCGGTACATCGAGTTCAACATCTCCGACGGACCGCCGGGAAGGCAGCCCGTCACGGGATCGTCGCGTCTGAAATCCTTGACTCGCTTGAGAAAGACGGCTTCCGCCTCGGGCCGGAAGATACTCTCATCTTTCAGATCTTGGACGACGTCAAAACGGTAAGCGTTTACCTCAGGCCGCCACACGCCCGATAGGTTCGGCTTGCCATCGGAGGTCCGCGGAACGGGAGCGGTCAGATTCGGCTTCCCGTTAGCCAACCTTGGAATCCCCGGTGTGGGTAAGTCAAGCCATTGCGCGCAGAGAGAGACCGGCAACGTCCACAAAGCTGCCACGATCACGATCTTGTCCATGAGGGGACGGCTCCTTGCTCGGCGGTGTTTTGCAGCGGCCGCAGACTCTCCCGGGCCACAGTATACAGCATACGGTCGCGCGAACCGGCGCATGGCCTTCGCCGCCTTGCCGCAACCGGAATCAGATTCCGCTCGAACGAATCCAGAAGCTCTCGGTCCATTGCGCGCCCGGAGCGACCGTCTGTAAGTCCGGATACTTGCCTTCGTGATGAAGATTGACGGCGTTCGTGACGCCGGTCATCGGCTCGAAGCAAATAAAATCCCTCGTTTGTCCTTCCGGCGCGGGAGGCTCCCAGATGATGGCGACCGGATACTTCGGCCCGAAGATCGCCTCCACCTTCCTTCCGTCCGACTCGATGGCAAAGTGAGCTCGGCCGGCAGAGTCGCGATCCAGTTCGGTGAACCCGGTGTCGAGCGTATGACCTTTGAGCGGCAATGGATTCGGCAAATCCGACGGCTTCAACTCCCCGGTCGGAATCAAACGATCGTCGGTAACCACGATTTTGCGCGCGGGAATCGTCGCGATCCACTTGTCGCGAGGGATTCCCGGAATCCGGTAGTAGGGATGAAACCCCAACGCCATCGGCATGGATTCGTTACTTAGATTCGTCACGGTCACGCGCACTTCGAGTTCACCTTCGGCCAGGCGATACGTCATCTCATATTCGTGGGCGAAGGGCCACTGCGCCATCAAGTCGGGACTTCTCCAAAACTGCAGGCGCGCGGTCACGTGAGCGGACTCCCGATCGGCGGCGACTTCCATCACCTCCCACAACGGGGACGTCAACAGCATCCCGTGAATAGGAAGAAGGGAACCACGCAGGTTGCCGAGAGCCGCATTGAAAGTATATTTTTTCCCGTTGGCCCAGAAGCCCTGCTGATCCAACCGGTTTCCCCACGGCGCCAGAAAAGGAATCCCGCTCATCTCGGGCTGCTTCTGAAATTCGCCAATGTCGGGCGAAGGAAAATACAAAATGTTCTGCCCGTGCACCTTCATCTCGTAGGCGCGGTTTCCGATCGAGGGCACGATCGAGACTTCCACTCCTTTTGCGGCGTCCGTGAGTCGAACGATCGCAACCCCATGATCCGATGTCTTCTGCGCGGTATAGTTTTGAGCGTTAGACATAATCGCAAGTACGAGCATCATAAGCCCGATTTTCATGGACCGAGTATCGCACGGGCCGGGCCGTGGACGAATGTCTTCTGGAGGCGCTAAATAAAGCCGTAAAGTTTCGCAGGATTTTCCGCGAGGATGCGTTGCCGCGTGCCTTCGCGCGGCGCCCAACTGGCGAGCAAATCGAAAAGCAATGCATCGTCAGGCTTGTTTTGTTCGTTCGGATGCGGCCAATTGCTTCCCCACACCAGCCGTTGCGGAGCGGCCTTCACAAACGCCTGACCCACCGCGTTCACATCGGTGTAGGATGGTGGCCCAATCTTGCTGCTGTCGTAAGTCACCGAAAGCTTGACCCACGTTTTACCGCCATCGAGGAGCCGGCGCAGGAGCTTAAACGCGGGATGTTCGATGCCCAGCGGTTCGGGCATGTGACCCATGTGATCGAACACCATCGTGGCCGGGAAGCGCTTCCACATATCTTCGGCCTGGACGATTTGGTCGGCGGTCATGTTGAATTGCACGTGCCATCCGAGCGGGTTCACGCGCTTCGCCAAAGGCACGATGTCGTCCATCGCCGCGGCCGCATTCTTTAGTTGAGCCAAAGAGAAACGAATGCCGCGAATCCCGCCGTCGTCTAAGGCTTTCAGTTCCGCATCGGTAATCGCGGGCGAAACGACCGCGACGCCTCGTGCGTAGGTTCCAAACTGCCCGACGGCATCGAGCGTCACCTGGTTGTCGGCGAACGTAGCAGGATAGGGTGCGGGCGTAACGACGATATTTCGAGTCGTCCCAATGCGCTTCTGGAGCAGTCGGTAATCCATCACGCGCGCGTTTGCGACCATCTTCGCATTTGGATCGGAGAACGGAAAACGAGCGTCGTAAATATGGTGATGGCAGTCGCAGGCGTCCGGAAACGTCCTGAACTTGGGCGCGTCCGTACCGGAAGAATTCGGGACCGGCTCACGCCTGGCCTGCTGCGCGTGCAGCGTCGCTCCCAGCGTTACCGCCGTTAATCCGGCACGCTTCAAAAAGGCCCTGCGGCCCGTCGCCTCAATATTCATGACGCCCATGTGAAGAACAGTTTAGCTCCCCTACTGGACGTAACGCAGCAGAAGCAGTAGTACAGAATTGTTGTTACGCGACTCACGTGGCCTGCCAGAGAACCGCGAATGTCAATGAGCGGGCCGACATAAACCGCTACGTCGCTCGTCCACAGAATTGTTGTTATCCGACCCACGCGCACGCCAGAGAACCGCGAATGTCAATGAGCGGGCCGACATAAGCCGCTACGTCGCTCGTCCACAGAATTGTTGTTTACGCGACTCACTTGGCCTGCCAGAGAACCGCGAATGTCAATGAGCGGGCCGACATAAGCCGCTACGTCGCTCGTCCACAGAATTGTTGTTACGCGACTCACGTGGCACGCCAGAGAACCGCGAATGTCAATGAGCGGGCCGACATAAGCCGCTACGTCACTCGTCCACAGAATTGTTGTTTACGCGACTCACGCGGCCTGCCAGAGAACCGCGAATGTCAATGAGCGGGCCGGCATAAGCCGCTACGTCGCTCGTCCACAGAATTGTTGTTTACCCGACTCACGCGGCCTGCCAGAGAACCGCGAATGTCAATGAGCGGGCCGACATAAGCCGCTACGTCGCTCGTCCACAGAATTGTTGTTTACGCGACTCACGCGGCCTGCCAGAGAACCGCGAATGTCAATGAGCGGGCCGACATAAGCCGCTACGTCACTCGTCCAAGGCTTATGGATAATCCGCGAGCCGCGGAGTTCCGTGCTTCCACTCGGGAAGCTTGGCGAATCCATTCTTATTCGGCATGTTGACCTTCGGAAGACTCTGGCGATCCATGACCTCGTCTTCCTTGATCACGTCGTTCCTGAAGAGCAGGAAGGCCGTCAGCGAGTAGGACTCATCCGGAGTGAGCGTGCCCTCTTTATTCAGTGGCATTCCCCGATTGAATGTAATCCCAGATCGTCACCGCGTACGGCGAACGCAGCGCCATGATTCCGGTATCGGGAACCATGTGCATCCCTTCCATACCGGGAGGCGTTTGTCCAGCCGGCGGGCCTCCCTTCACCAAAGCAGGAGCTCGTGCGCCGATTCCGGTTGCCCCGTGGCATCCCGCGCAGCCTTTCGACCGAAAGAGAGCCGCGCCTTCTTTCGCCGTGCCGTGCCCTTCGGGAAGCTCTTTTCCAGTGGGGCTGATCGAGATGTCCCACGCACGAATCTCTTCCGCGGTCGGAGTTCTTCCGACGCCGTAAATCGGCGACTGAGCCCACATCATCGGAACCACGCCCGCGAGAGCGATCACGATCGGGAGAATTCTACGCAAGGCCATTGTGAACGCTCCCATCGCTGGCGATCTTCCAGCTTTGAACCGTATTGTCGGCGCCCGGAACGCGGAAATCCGCGGTCAGCGGCCTCATTGAAATATTTGGCGGATTGCTCTCGCGTTGGTTGAATCGTGCCCAGTTCATCCGTGCAGCGCGAGAGGATCTCGCATTCTTTTCCGTCCCATCTTCCAGGGAAGGGCGAAGCGCACATGCGCCATCGGAGTAGCCGGCGTACGAAACTCGGCCATCTTCCAAGTTCTGCCGCCGTCGGTGGATACTTCGACGTTGCGAATCGCGCCTGCGCCCGACCAGGCCAGGCCACTGATCTCGTAGAACCCGGGGCCGGACAACTTCTGCCCGCCGGACGGGAAAGTGATGACCGATTTCGGTCCGATCATGTTGCCCAGGGCGCTGACTTTCGGGTCAGGATTAATGTGGCCGTAATCGTTATACGTCATGTAATACGCGATCCACGACTTTAATTCGCCGGAGATACTTCGTCTGATAAATCCCTTCAAATCCGGGAACAATCAGCCGCAGTGGGAATCCTTGCTGGGGACGAACCGGCTCGCCGTTCATGCCGTAGCCACGATGCAATCGTCCATCGCTTTTCCAGCGGAATGCTGGACGCGCCTTTGATTTCCTCGGCGCCTTCCGCCACGATCCACGACGCTCCCGCTCTGCACGCCGCATTCCTTGAGCAGCAGCGGAAAGGGGCACTCCGGTCCATTCGCTGTAACTGGTCATGCCGTGCGTCTCCTGCACGGTCTTGTGCGTCGGTTTCGAGCGGTTCCCGATGCATTCGAGGAAATGGATGCGGGTCACGTACGGAAGGCGCTTGATGTCGTCCATCGTGAAAATCAGCGGACGATCCACCATGCCGTGAATCATCAGCCGATGCTCCTTGGGATCGATCTCCGGAATAAAGGAGCCACGGTGCGTCGCCACATAGTGGAGCGACGAGGGCGTAATACTTCCGACGGAATCCTGCAGAGGAGTCAACACGTGAAACATGAGCCCGAAATCATCGGGCGAAGTTCTTTCGGCGACAGGAGCGCGGATCGAGGTCACGAAACGGGAGCGTTCGCCATAGGCGATGAGTTCCTTGTTCGTTCCTTTTTCATGCCATTTCGGCGCTGGCGCTTGCGTATCCGCTGCCTGCGCGGCTCCGGCGGCCAAACCGGCTATCGCGGCGCCGCCTTTCAGGAATTTTCTTCGATTGGGTTTTTTCCCGTCCATGGCTCTCTCCTTCGAGACGAAGTTACCGGAATGGGCCATCCGGTCGCTGCAAGTATACACCTTGACTCCCACGATTTCCTGCGCCAGTATGCTCGCGAAGATCGCAAGTGAGACAATCAGGGGAGATTTTCGACGCCCGAGATCCTGTGACCGCAGAGACCGGCCGGGCGACGAAAGAGGAGCGAGATCCATGAGACTGGCCCAGCAATCTTCGCTCGTGGTCGTTGTTGCGATCGCCGCATCTTTGAGTGCTCGCGCACAAGGGCCAGGAATCGATTACTCGAAGATCGAAATCCTGACCGAGAAAATATCTCCGAACCTTTACATGCTCGCCGGATCTTCCGGGGCGGATCCTGGCCATCAGGACGCAGCCGGCGGCAGAATCGGCATTCTCGCAGGCCCGGATGGCATCTTCATGGTCGACGCCCAGTACGCGCAGGTGACGGACAAAGTGGTGGCAGCCATCCGAAAAATCAGCCCAGAACCGATTCGTTATCTGGTCAACACGCACGTCCATATCGATCATACGGGCGGCGACGCGAATTTCGTCAAGATGGGCGCGCTGTTGTTCGCGCGCGAAGATCTGCGCGAGGAGATGCTACGTCCTCCGGCGCCCACGGCCGCGGGTAACGCTGCCCCCGCAAGAGATCCGGCACGCCTTCCGGTCATTACCTACGGCTTGGGCGATCCGCTCAAATTTCATGTGAACGGCGAAATCGTAGACCTGATTCCGGTTCGCGCGGCTCACACCGGCGGAGATACGATGATTCGGTTCGAGAACGCGGACGTGATCATGATTGGCGACTTCTATCGCAATTATGGGTATCCCTTCATCGACACGAACAATGGCGGGACGCTGAAGGGTGCGCTCGAAGCCCTCGAAATGACCATGCAGCTTGCCGGTCCCAATACGAGGCTGATCCCCGGCCATGGCACGATCATTCACCGCGAGGACATCGTGCCCTATCGCGATATGATCCTCGCCGTGCAGTCGAAAGTGCGGCAGATGATCGCCGAGGGCAAAAGCGTGCAGGAAGTCTTAGCTGCCAAGGTGACCGCGGCCTACGATGCACAGGTACCGGGCGGCCTGTTGCCGGCGGGCTCGGGCACCAGTGCCGATCGATTCGTCACCATGGTGTATTCGCAATGGAAGAGCGGCAAATAGCGGACTCGTGGACCGGCATATTCGTATGAAATTAAAACTGAAGGAGAACGAGCCCATGAAGCCGGTATTCCTCGCGCTGTTGTTGCTGACGGCCTCGAACGCGCTTTTCGCACAGACCAAAAGCGACAAGGCGGCCGCCAAACAATTGGTCCAACTGGAGCATGACTGGAGCCAGGCGGACGTCAAGAAAGACGCGGCGACGTTGAACCGGATTCTCGCCGAAGACTGGGCGGGAATCGATTTCCAGGGGACCCTCTTGACGAAGGCCGAAGTTCTCAAACAAGTGGGTCTTCATTCGGACGCGACAGAAACCGAATCCACCGAATTGGGCGATATGAAGATCCGGATCTTCGGGAGCACCGCGCTCGTCAGCGGCACGGAAATAGAGAAGAGCGAATACAAAGGCGAGGATAGCAGCGGAACTTACATTTGGACCGACGTATTCGTTCGCCGCGGCGGCCGCTGGCAGGCCGTTTCGTCGCAATCCACGAAACTCGTGGCTCGCGAAAAGGAGCCAAGTATTTTCGGAATTCCTGTCGGAATGGACCTAACGCCTCCGTCTTGCCAGCCTCCACATAGCCACCGGAATCGCGGAAGCGCGCGGACAGAGCCTGCCGTAACTACGCAGAATATCTCATCGCTTTTGGCCCAACGACATTAGCGAAAAGTACGAAAGGCTAAGCGCTTCTTCTCAGAGAGATATCGAATCGGTTAGGGCGAATGGCATACATCGTTAGGGTCGCTTCCGAATGGCGCGGACACGTCCCACCCCCTAGCATGGAAGCGTAAGTTCGGAGCAGTGCGGTTTCCACCACGCGTTAACAGGGTGTTCGTCCAGGGTGTATTTCAATTTGGGTGTGTCGGATCTTCTTGATCTGAGTTGACTGCGGTTCAGTGACGATCGATTCGCTTCCGCTGATCGGACCGCCGTCTCGTTCAATACCGCGTTCGCGAATTCACGTTCCTTCGAGGACCGCCCCTGACAAGTGTGTCGATACAAGCCGGCTGACCCGCGCCTTCGGAAAGCGAGTCAGAGAGAGTGAATCTCAAATTTCGATCCGTTTTGACAAAGCCGGTGCTGTTCTTGTCCGCGATTGCCGCGGCGCAAGGCGCCACCTATTACGTTTCGACGACCGGAAGCGACGGTAATCCCGGCACCGTCAGCGCTCCCTTTCAGCATGTTTCCAAAGGCGTCGCGAGCGCGGCGAATCCCGGAGATACGGTCATCGTCATGAACGGGACCTACGGAAATGAAGGCGTGGTCGAGCCGAATTTCGTCGTGACGTTGAATCATTCCGGCGCGGCGGGCAATCCCATCACGATCATGGCCCAGAACCGCGGCCAGGCGATTCTGGATTCCCAGAATACTTCCACAACGACGACCTGCAACGGCGCCGCGGCTTACTTCAACCTCAACAACGCGTCGTTTGTCGTCATTCAAGGTTTCGTCATGCAGCACGCTTGCGATGCGGGAATCCAGAGCAACAATGCCGCACACGACATCACGTTGAGATGGAACACAATCCAATACATCGCGAATCGCGAAGTGACCGACCAGTATGGCCGAGATGGAATTTACTTGAATACCAGCGAGTACAATTTCACGTTCGATGGCAACATCTTTCACGACATCGGCCGGACCAGCGGGCTTTCCCTCATGCAGCTCGATCACGGAATTTATTCTCACGCCCAGAACGTCACCATCATCAACAACGTGTTTTACAACATGAATCGCGGATGGTCGATTCAACTCGCGGATGGCGGAGTCAATTATTTGATCGCCAACAATACCTTCGCCGGTGGAAACGCAGATGGCGGGGCCGGGCAGATTATGTACTGGGGCGGACTCACGAATATCGCCGCGGAGAACAATATCTTCTACCAGCCCAATACTTCCACGCTGACCGAGTGGGCCGCGACCATTTCCGGCAGCACCTTCAACAACAACATCGTTTACGGCGTGAGCAGCGTGATGAACGGCAGCACCACCGGGATGACGGTCGGCTCGAATCAAATCGGAGCCAATCCTCTGTTCGTCAACGCGAGCTCCACTCCACCCAACTTTGAGCTGCAATCGGGATCGCCGGCCATCGGCGGCGGAGTCGCTCTCGCGGCCATCGTGATCGATAACACGGGCATCACCCGTGCCAATCCCCCCACGATCGGCGCCTATCAATACGTTCCCATCGTGATTCCGACCACGTTTTCCCTGGCTGGCTCATCCCCAGTGACGGTAACGGCGGGACAAACCGCGACGGTAACGATCAAGGCAACACTGCTTACGGGAAGCGCCGCATCGGTATCCTTCTCCGCATCGGGCGAGCCCGCCGGCACCGTCAGCTTTTCGAATACGAGCTGCACGATCACGTGCTCCACGAATCTGAGTATCACTCCTTCGTCGACCGACAGCGGGACTTACAACATCGTTGTGAGCGGCACAGGCGGAGGAGCGTTTGCTTCGACCGCCATCGCGCTCACCGTGAACGCACCCGCGCCCCCACCGCCTCCGCCAGTGGATACGACTTCCGGGCTGATGGCTCGCTGGCTGCTCAACGCGACCAGCGGCACCGTGGCGCAAGACTCGTCGCCCAACGGAAATAGCGGCAGCGTCATCAACGGAAGTTGGTCGACGAAAGCGAGTCGTCAAAGCCTGGCGTTCGACGGAAGCGACAGCTACGTGTCGGTCAAAGATAACGCCAGCCTCACGGCCACAAGCGCGCTGACTGTGTGCTTCTGGATTTACGCGAACTCGACTTCGAATGTCGATCCGCGCGTCGTCGACAAACTGTACGATTGGGACGTCAAATTGAACGGCAACCGCTATCCTCAGTTCGAAGTCTCGGGCGGCGGATACGCGATGCTGAACTATTCGCTTCCCGCACAGACCTGGCATCACATCGCATTTACCTTCTCCAACGGCGCGATGACGGGCTATGTCGACGGGGTTGCTACGTCTTTCCAGCAAAATACGTTTACGGCGAAAGCGCTGACGCAGGGAGCCTACGGGCTCAACCTCGGAACCGATCCATCCGTCGTGAATTCCCTTGTCGGAAGTTTGGCCGACGTTCGTTTGTACAATCGCGCTCTCAATGCAGCGGCCATCGCGGCCGTTTACGCCGGTAACTAGAGCCTCAGCCCGTTCGCGGATCGTGCAAGCGGTCCGCCTACGGGCTGATTTTTTCGATGTCGTGCTTCCGCAGGTACCAGCATGGCTTGTAGCCGAAATGCGGCATGAACGCGTCCACGCACGTTTCCATCACCGGCGTGCCCACCGAAAATTCGGTCTCGTTGTAGCGATTCACATCGGAGTATAGACGGCCGACATTCATCTGCTCGGTTGGACGTCCGCGATAGCGCGCCCACAGATCGTCGCCGATATAGGTCACGGCCGCAAGACACGCCAGAAACAGACATCCCCACAGTACGACTTTCCCGATTTTCCGCATTATTTCGACTATAGCGAAATGGTTCAGCGGCCGGCTTCGGCAGCCGGCTTCGATAGCAGCGTTCATTGGAATCGGCCCTGAAGAACGAGTCCCCGACCGCGGCTCGCCGCCGGCCGCCCGTTCCCCTAGAATAAGAAAGTTCCAGGAGGCCTTCATGAAACGGATTCTGATTTTGTCCATGGCGGTCGTGGCGCTGGCCGCGTCGCCGGCATTTGCACAACGCAAAGCAACCATCGAAAACGTGCCGGAGATTGGCTACACTTCCGCGCCGAACTTATTGAAGCTGCCGCCCGGAGAATATCTCGGAGAGTCGGTGGCAGTCGCGACCAACTCGAAGGGCCACATCTTCGTCTATCACCGCAGCGCCAACACGCGGCTGTTCGAATTCGATCGAGCCGGCAATTTCGTCAAGGAAATCGGCAGCGGTTATTACGGCTTCGAGTTCGCCCACTCGGTGCGCGTCGACAAGGACGACAACATCTGGACGGTCGACGAAGGCACCAACATGATCACGAAGTTCAGCCCGGATGGAAAAGTGCTGATGGTGCTGGGTCGCAGACCGCCGGCCGTGTTGGGCGTACAGCTTGCTCCTCCGGGTGCGAGCGCGCCGGCTCAGAAATATATTTTCTGCCGGCCGACGGACGTCGGCTGGGACGCGCAGGGAAACATCTTCGTTTCCGACGGCTACTGCAACAATCGTGTAGTGAAGTACGACAAGGATGGCCGCTTCCTGGCGCAATCCGGCAGTGAAAAGCCGGGTACGGCTCTCGGGGAATTCAATCTTCCGCACGGCCTGCAGGTGGACGGACAGGGGAACGTATGGGTGGCCGATCGTTCGAACTTTCGCTATCAAGTTCTCGACAATAATCTGAAACCAATTCGTGAGATCACCAATCTCGGCGTGGGCTGGACCGTGTGCATTTCGGCGGGTCCGCACCAATACGCGTTCCTGTCGAACTCGAATCCAAACGGAAACTTGCCCGGCTCGTGGGCCATCACCGGCGAAATTTACAAGACGGAATTGGACGGCACCGTACTCGGAAAGTTCGGCCATCCGGGGAAACTCGCTCCCGGATTTCAAGTCGTCCACACCATGGATTGCCGCAATCCCAATGAGATCATCGGGGGCGAAATTGAATCGTGGCGCATTCAGAGACTGATCCTGCAACCGGCTAGCAGTCAGGCAGCCAAGGCCAAAACGGTAGCCGCGCGGTAACGGAGCATCCCCATGAGATTGACAACTTCCAGGAAACGCACGATGCAAACTCAAATCAAGATGCTGGCACAAGCGATGGTCACACTCGGAATGCTAGGCGGAGTTTCAGTCTACGCGCAGAATCCCGCTCCCGAAATCAAGTTCGATTCGGTCCCCAACGCGCTCCAACTCCCCGCCGGCCTGTACCTTGGCGAAGTGGGCGGCGTCGCGACAAACTCGCGTGGAGATATTTTCGTTTACACGCGAACAGGACATCCCACCGTCACGATTGGAACCGCGCGCCCGTTTGCTCACGGCGGCTCGCGGCTGTTCGAATTCGATCGTAATGGAACGTTTGTCCGCGAGATCGGCAAGAATATCTACGGTTTCATGTTCGCGGCCCAGGTCCGCATCGATCCGAACGACAACATTTGGGTCGTAGACCAGATGACCAACATGGTCATCAAGTTCGATCCTCAAGGACGCGTGCTCATGCTGCTCGGCAGGAAGGCGGAATCTGTTCCCATCCCGGCGCGCGCCCCGAGGGGCGACGGGTCGGGGCAGCCAAGCGATTTGTTCGATCGCCCCACCGATGTCGCGTGGGACGCCGCGGGAAATATATTCGTCGCCGACGGGCTCGGCAACGCACGCATAGCGAAGTTCGATAAGGACGGAGTCTTCGTGAAATCGTGGGGCAAACGAGGAACCGCGTCCGGCGAATTCGCGAACGTCCGCAGCATTTCCGTGGACGCGCAAGGCAACGTGTATGCAGCCGATGGCGGCAACAAGCGCGTGCAAGTGTTCGACAACAACGGCGTGTTCAAGACATCCATTTCGAACGTGGGCAACGCACAGGCGCTGTGTATGACCAAGGGACCGAATCAGATTCTTTACGTCTCGAATTCCAATCCGCCGGACGACATCGACCGCGACGGTGAAATTTATCGCATGCACCTGGATGGAACGATGACCGGGAAGTTCGGACGAGCGGGCAAATTACCCAAGGAGTTCGGAACCGTCAACGCCATCGACTGCCGGACCGAGAATACCCTCTACGTGGGCGAAATCGGCAATCTCCGGGTCCAGAAGCTGGTTCTGCACTAGCTTTACTCGTTTTTGTGCGGAAGTTCGCGGGAAACTTCGCGGTAAAGGCCCTAGTCCTTCGCCCTGCGGAGATCTATAGACAATTGTTTATGGAATAAACATAATTGAACTGTTATTGCCGACGATCGAGTCGACTTTCCGCGAAAGTTTTCATGACAACTTACATGAAAGTGGCGCAAGGTTCAAAACGGCACCTGATCCGGCCGGAGGATCTTGATCAAGGCATCACCCTGTGCGGTTGTCTCATCACGCAGGTTCGCGGCTGGCGTCGAATCTCCACACTCGAAGGCGATGAATGCGACAAATGCGCCGAGCGCAGCTTCTGGGCGTCGCGTCCAGTGCTCGCTCGGGCAGGCGAATCCGATCGCTAAGCGGGCGCGCCCCCAGGCAGCGAATGGCCCCCTTCAACGAAACTCGAAATAATCCGGTCCGACTCGGAATCCATGATTCCATGCCAACGGAGTGATGAGATACAGCAGACTGGACAACAAAAACTGCGCACACCCTAACGCGATCACACTAGAAGTTCGCTCGAACAGATAACTGGAAAGCGTTCCCCAAAAGAACGTCGCCGGTACCAGCACCGGATTCGGCACATGGACAATCGCGAACAGCAGGCCGGATACCGCGCGGGTTCTTCCGGGCCAATGTATCCGCTCACGAAGACGATCGAAAACCATCTTCTGATACGCGAGTTGTTGCAGGATGCACCAGAAAAAATAGAGCGCTCCGTGTAGGACAGCCCCCGGAATCTTCAGACGGTACCAGCCAAGCCATGCGATGGTGGGAATCAGGAGCACCCATACGATCCACCAACGTTCGA
This sequence comes from Terriglobia bacterium, assembly GCA_963765085.1. GTDB lineage: Bacteria > Acidobacteriota > Terriglobia > Bryobacterales > Bryobacteraceae > Palsa-187. The sequence continues at coordinate 25,020 of CAVXVL010000096.1, forward strand.
GCGTACGGCGGAATACCCGAAATCCCAACCCAAGCGAGGTCACGGTTTCCGAATGTTGCCGGAAAGAAAAGACCATCGCGAGAAGCAAGAAAACGACTGTGTAGGGGGCAATCGCTTGCAGCCACCAAATGTAAATCATGACCCCGGCGAAAAACGCCGCGGCCTCGGCAATGGGGAATGCTGACGTTTTCATTTCGTTAGCAGTGGGGCAAAGTGAACCAAGTGCGCCGGATCGTATCGCCCAGGGCGTGAGCGGTCACCGAGGCCATGATCCCCACACGCGGGCTCGGCAAAGCCAAGGTTGTCAGAGCGCAAGCCTCATTTTAGAAAGCTTCGATCGACGGGCACAAACCGGCGCGTATTCCTTGGATCGAAATTCGGACAGATGGCTCCGCCCATTTCCGGTCTGACGTTTTGCCATCATGACGGGAGGGTGCCGCACGTTCGGGATTAAACCTTGGGAGCATTAGCATGGTTGCGCTGGTGGGAGAACCGCCGTTTGCAGCGGCATTTCCATGGGTGTGGGATTGAAATCGGCGCCTTGTGGCGTCGCTTTCCGGTGCCGCATCACGCACGTGTGTGGTATGTCGATCGGCTGAACGGTCCCGCGCTCGCGCAGCATTATCCGGAACTGCGCGGCAATGTGCTGGAACCCGATCTGTTGGCCGACGCCGCCGAGTTACCGGTTCGCCCCGGCAGCGTGGATTTTCTCATTGCCAGCCACGTGTTTGAGCATCTGCAGTTTCCTCTCGCTGCGTTGCGCGATTGGTATACGGCGCTCGCACCCGGCGGAGTCCTGCTGCTGCGCGTGCCGGACCAGCGCTACACCTTCGATAAAAATCGCGCCAGGACGACGCTCGCTCACCTGGTGGCGGAGTACGACGATCCTGCTTCGTTCGACCTTCGGCATCACTACGCGGATTGGGTGACTCATGTGGGAAACCTGCGTCCCGGAACACAGGGGTTCGACGAACATATGCACGACCTCATGCAGCGCAACTACAGCATCCATTTTCACGCGTGGATCGACGACGATATCCGGGAGATCGTGGACTTCACGCGCAGCGCGTGGAAGTTCAAATGGGATCTCGTGGTCTTTTGGGGTGCACACTTGTATCGCAAAGAAGCGGTGGTCTTGTTGCGGCGGCAATAGCGGCAAAGATTGCACCTGGCCGGAGCGGGCATCGGCTGGCGAAACGAAAGATACTGGGAACGTTCGGCTATAGATAGCGTCTTTACGGGAGGGGCTCTTGTCGATGTCTTCGCGCGGTTCTATCCTCCTCTGCTTATTGAGTATTCCGGCATTTGCCGAACCATCCGTTCACGGGATCAAGAACTTCCACCAGGTGGATGAACACGTGTTCCGGGGAGCTCAGCCAAGCGAGGAAGGACTTCGCGACCTCGCGAAGGAGGGAGTAAAGCTGGTCATCGATTTGCGCGAGACGGGCCGACGATCGGCAGCCGAAGAGCGCGTAGTCACGGCGGCGGGCATGCGCTACGTGAATGTTCCGATGACGGGATTGACCGCTCCTACCGACTCGGAAATCACGGAGATCCTGGGACTACTGGGAAACGCTAGCGCCGGTTCAGCGTTCGTCCACTGTATGCGGGGAGCGGATCGCACAGGAGCCGTGATTGCCGCCTATCGCATCCAGCACGACCACTGGCAAAACGCGCAAGCCCTGAAAGAGGCCATCTCCGACGGGATGAGCTTCTTTCAATATCCGCGGATGAATTTTATTCGGAATTTCCACCCGCAATCGATCACGGCTGCTGAGCCTGCTGGAACTGCACGTGCACAATGAACCGCGTCCCCTGAGCCCAGGGGGCGTGGAGGCATTTTACGTTTCAGCAGAATTCGCGGTGTCACTGTTCTTTCCTCACGTGTTTCGCGGGCGCGCTTCTGATCTTCGCCGCATCCCCCGCCAATCTGGCAGCCGCGCCACAGCCCGCCGATTCAGCCCAGCCTGAATCGAACGCTGCTCCCGATTTAGCAAGCCAGCGAGCCGCGGCGGGCGCGAATTTCAAATACTTTGCCCAGATCGACGACGGTGTTTTCAAGGGGTCGAAACCCACAACCGACGCCGATTTCCGCTTCTTGCAATCGATCCACGTGAAGTACGTCCTGGTGCTGCACGTGCTCCCCTTCACGCATCGGTCGGAAGCGAGAAGAGCGAAAAAATATGGAATCGAACTGATTACCAAAGAAATGACGGCCTCGCCATTTTCCCCTTCGGAGAAGCATATCGATTCGATTCTGACTGTCCTCCGGAGCGAGCAGGATCGTCCCATATATTTCCATTGCACCTACGGCCGCGATAGGACCAGCGTCATCGCCGCGCTGTATGAAATTTATTTCAAGGGATTGCCGGCCGCGCAAGCGATGCAATATTTGCACGAATCGGGTTATAAAGACGGATGGGTCCGCAGCGGCCTGACGCGATACGTCAAAAAGCATCCCGTTGCGCCAGCGGATTTACTTTCCGCCGCGTCGGCTCGTTAGCCGCTATTGATTCAGGACGATGTCAGCGGTAATTGTCTTGTCCGCGAGAGGCGACAGACGGTTGTCAAAGGCAAGGTAGTATTTTCCCGGCGGAACTCGAACTTCAATACCGCCTCTGGCGGTCTTCTCGCTCCGATACAAAAAACGAACCGGCAGACCTTTCTTCCAGTTTTCCAGGTCACGCGCATCCACAATGACTGCCTTGATCACAGTGCCCGATTCATCGGCGTGGCCGTTTTCCGCTGCTTGAAAGCGTCCCAGGATATGCCCCGTTTTATAAACGTCAAAAGGAAACGAAGAGATGGAACCCGCCCCGACCACGAACAGGGAAGGGGTCAAGACCTCCTGCTTGAAACTGACACGCTCGTTCACGCGGGCCACGATGAATGCGACCGCGCAAAGGACGATCGACGCAGCCAGTATCTTCGCAACCGAGCGTGGTTTATTTTCCGGTTCGGCCGGCATGGGAAATCTGTCGCGCCGGCCTCGTTCAACTGCGCGGCTTGCGCAATACTTCGCTCACTTTGTGAAGCAACTCAGCCTTCGTATAAGGCTTCGGAAAAATATCGAAACCCTGGAGCGCCTCGCGATAGTGGAGCCGATCGTCGTCCATCAGACCGCCGACCAGGAGGACCCGCATCTTCGAGCGCTTCGTGCGCAGGTACATCGCGGCGTCATGACCCGACATGTTCTGAACATAGGTGCGCGTGATTAAAAGATCGGGGCTGATTTCCTTCAACCGATCCACCGCCTTCCCGAGATCGCCGGTCGCAAGGACGGTATAACCTTCCGTCGTCAACGCTTCTTCCATGACCGATCGCACCACAGGGTCTGCAACCAAAAGCAAAATCGTCGTTTTCATCAAACCGGAGTCAGGCAAGGTTATATCCTTCGCATTACATTATCAAACATGATTCGGGAGGGGCGAGACCGGGTTGGATCAGACGGCGAGCGCTTTTCTATGGCGCAGAGCGTCCATGGTCCAGGCTCCCGCACCCGTAGCCGCGATGTAAAGGAAAATGAGCGCGTAAGTCAGAGTATCGATTCCTCCATTGCGGATCGGCCACACGCCGCGCGGAGCGGCTGCGTAAAAATACGCGACCAGGCACTGCAGCGCAAGCAACAACGCAGCAACGCGCGTGTACAGGCCGACCAAAAGAAGCAGCCCCAGAATCAGCAGCAAAACTCCACCGGCATGACCCAATGGATCGAGTGGCATGAACGATCCCGGCCCTTTCGCCCTGGCCGGGACAATTCCAAAGACTTCGCGCAAGCCATGCAAAAGGATCATGTACATCATCATGAATCTCAACAACGCCCGCGCTTGCGGCTCCCAGGAAGCAATTGCATTTTTCATCGTGTCCCCTTACGACTGCACGCGAACCGGTTCACCCGCAGGGCCGGCCGCGGCATCCGGTTTTTTGCGGCTCTTGGCAATCAAAGCGTCCAGGCTCCAGGCGCCGCCTCCCGCGGTCATCAGCCACAGGAAGAAGAAGCAATTCAGCACGGCCTCTTCGCCGTTGTTGCGGGTCGGAAAGAAAACGGCGTTCGGCTCGGCCCAGCGCAGTCGCGAAGTGAAGTAGGCGACCGCCATCTCACCCGCCAAAATGAAACCGGTGGTTCGCGTAAACAGTCCGAGGATCAGCAGAATTCCGCCCATCGTTTCAATGGGGCCCGCCCACGCGTGAAGTTTCGAAAAATCCACGTCCGCCCGGCCCGTCACGAAGCCGAAGGCGGTGGAAAGCCCGTGCTCGAGGAATAGAAATCCCACAGCCATGCGAATCACGCTCAATAGTTTGGGACCCCACGTGGGAGATCCGCTGTTTTGGGACTCAGTCGTCATTTGTCCTCTTATCCGCTGAACCTGTTGTGTAGCGCCGGGAGGGTATCGGCGCCATGCTTAGAATCGATCACAGATCATATCTTATTCGGCCTCCGGCGTGAAGGACCCCGATTTATGACGATTCCATGTCCGTATCGAAACGCGACATTCGTGTGCTTTTATATTGGCGAGTAGTAGAATGGGACTCGATCCCCAACAAATATGAAAATCCTACTCGCGCTTGATTTATCAGCGGGCAGCCAGGTCGCCGTGGATGAAGTGGCGATGAGGCCATGGCCGGCCGCAACGGTCGTGCATGTCGTCGGCGTTACCGACACAGAGAAGCTTCCGTTTGCCCCGGATGTCGTGGAAGAAATTCTGGCGCGAACCCACGCGACCGTCAATGCCGCGCTTGAGCTTTTGAAGAGCGCGGGTCTGAGCGCCGTCCCGCGCGTGGTTTCCGGCGATCCCCGAACGCTCATCATTGAACATGCCCAGGAAATCGGCGCGGACCTGGTGGTTGTCGGAGCGCACAGTTCCTTGGGCGTGGCCGGTTTCCTACTCGGTAGCGTTTCGAAAACCGTGCTCCGCATGGCGCACTGTTCGGTCGAAGTGGCGAGGCACACGCATCGCAAGCCGGGCGAAAAAGGTATGCGCGTGTTGCTGGCCGTGGACGAGTCGGATTACTCGACGTTGGCGGCAAGCACGATTGCCGCGCGCCCGTGGCCGGCCGGCACGGAGGTGCGCGTCATCAGCGCCGTGGAGCTGGCGCCCTCCTTTCTGCAGTCCGCGTTCGAGCCGCCGTTCGTCGATACCAAAGGAATGGAAGAATTGCGCGAGCAGGCGATCGAACGCGCTCAGACATGTATCACAGAGGCGCGTAAGGTCCTCTCTGACGCCGGGCTGCAAACGTCGGAGTATCTTTCGGTCCTGCTCGAGGATCCGAAGAAAGCAATCCTGGATGAAGCGAAAGAATGGAGTGCCGAATTAATCGTCGTCGGTTCGCACGGACGTCGCGGGCTTCAACGTTTCATGCTCGGCAGCGTGTCTGAGGCTGTCGCGATGCATGCTTCGTGCACTGTGGAGATTGTCCGCGCGTCCTGATCGAACGTCGCTTGAACGGCGCGATGGTAAACTAGCGGTGTTAGCTAAAGAAATGCGCAATTTTACGTGGTTACCTTCCGCGGCGATTTTGATCGCCGCTCTATTGTTCGCCGGTGCGAAACCGGCCGCCGCCAACCCCGATTGGACAAAGAAGGAACGAAAGCCGTGCCTCTATTGCCACGTGGGAGCCTGGGATTCGCACAAGTACACCGAGGCCGGGCAGTATTACAAAGATCACGAATTTTCGTTCAAGGGATACGTCCCTAAGACGGATTCAGCGAAAGCTCCCGCGACCGCCAAGAAAACCGACGACAAACACTAGAACTTCGCCGGCTCAACCGACTTGAACCGACAGCATGGAGATCGCGCCGCCGGCGATTCCGTCGACGGGAAAGTGAATCGGATCACTCGGTCCTGCGGCTCCGAGAGTATACAGCAGCGGATAGTAATGTTCCGGCGTCGGAACGGCAAACGCAGCCTCACGGCCGAGCGCTTCGTAATGGATCAACGACGCATATTCGCCCGCGGCCACAAGACCTCTTACGCGCGCATCGAACACTTCGGCGGAATCGCCTAATTCCCCGCCCTGACGCCCCCAAATAAACGCATTCAGATTGTGCACGACATTTCCCGAGCCGAGGATCAACACACCCTCCTCGCGCAGCGGCGCGAGCCTTTGCCCGATTTCGAAGTGGAATGCCGCATCTTTGCGTTCCGTCGATGCTTAATTGCACGACAGGTATGTCGGCCTCCGGATAGACATGCTTCAATACGGACCACGTTCCGTGATCCAGACCCCAGCTTTCATCGAGCGCCGCGGGCAAGGGCGCCAGCAACTCCTGGACACGGCGGGCGAGTTCGGGATCGCCCGGCGCCGGATATTGCACGAGGTAAAGATCGCGCGGAAATCCCCCGAAATCGTGAATCGTGCGGGGGGCGGTCGAAATCGTCAGAGCCGTCCCCTTCACAAACCAGTGCGCGGAAATGCACAGAATGGCGCGCGGGCGAGGAACGCTTGCGCCGAGCGAGGACCAAGCTCGCGTATACGGATTGTCGGCTACAGCGTTCATCGGGCTACCGTGGCCGACGAAAAGAGTGGGCATGAGAATGGACATGTTTCGATTTAGGAGAACCACTCCTTAGATGCCGACGTGGCCGCGCAGATTCGTGAATGAGCGCGCTTGATACCGCAGCGACTATCGTTTGGTCAGATACGCCTTCCACGGCGTCCAATAATATTTGCGCCAGCCTTCCGTCACTCCCTTGTGGTCATATTCCGGCACGTTGATGTGAACCAGGTCGATTCTTCCGCCGCTCGCCGCTTTGCTGAAGCGTAAGAGAAGAATCGAATCCGGATCGTCGGCTTTCCAATGGCTGGCGCGCCAGCTCTGCACGATCATCCGGCCGGGGACGATCACCAGATTACGCCCGCAAATCTGGCGGCCAAAGGCGGTAAACGATCCCCCGACGCGGCGGCTTATCTTCGCGGGCATACCCGTAGCAGCGGTATGTTTCTTCGAATCGAGAAACGTCTCGAAGAGGTCTGCGGGCGGTGCTTTCAGAACAACCGATTGTTGAATCGCGCGCGTCATGAGAGATAAGTGCCAGTATACGTTTAATCACGCTTGCGGGCGGCTCATTCGCCTTCCTTTTAGAGCCTCATCGACACCGCGGAATCGGTGTATTCTGAGTAGGTCCGGGCGGCCCTGCCCGGCACGGGGAGGTTGCAATGGCGTCCATCAAGTTCACCCTAAACGGCAAACCACAGACCGTCGAGGCGTCGCCGGAGATGCCGCTGCTGTGGGTTTTGCGCGACGTGATCGGCTTGACCGGCACGAAATTCGGCTGTGGTATGGCTCTGTGCGGAGCCTGCACCGTCCATATGGAGGGCAACGCGATCCGTTCGTGCATGACGGCGATTCAGAACGTCTCGGGGAAGAGCATCACGACCATTGAAGGGCTCTCCTCAGATGCGAGCCATCCCGTGCAGCAGGCGTGGATCGAGCTCGACGTTCCCCAATGCGGCTATTGCCAATCGGGACAGATCATGACAGCGTCGGCACTGCTCGCGAAAAATAAGAAGCCGAGCGACGCCGACATCGACGAAGTGATGCGCGGCAACATCTGCCGTTGCGGCACCTATCAAAGCATTCGGAAAGCAGTGCATTTGGCCGCCGAAATCAAGGCGAAGGGAGGCCGGGCATGAGCACGACCATCGTCAATACGACCATCGTTAAGCCGGAGCAGAGCGCATTGAACGCGAGTCTGATCAGCAATGTCAGCCGCCGCGGTTTTCTCGGCGCGGCGGGCGGCCTCATCCTGGGGTTCGTGCTGCCCAGCAAGAGCGCGGCGCAGCAGGTCGGTATTCCGCCGCCCACCCTTTTCGCGCCGCCGCCCCCCGGCAAGCCGATGTCGTATATCCACATCGCGCCCGACGATTCCATCACCTTCTGGATCACCAAAAGCGAGATGGGGCAGGGCCCCACGACCGCGTGCTCGCAGATGCTCGCCGAGGAACTCGAATGCGATTGGTCAAAGGTGAAGGCGGAGACGGCTCCCGTCGATCCATCTTCATTCGGACACCAGACCACGGTCGGCAGCCAGGCCGTTCGCACTACCTGGGTCCCTCTGCGTACCGCTGGTGCGCAGGCGCGCGAGATGCTCATTCAGGCGGCCGCGCAACGCTGGAGCGTCAGCCCATCGCAATGCCGAGCTGAAAACGGATTCGTCATCAACACGTCCACGAACGCCAAGTTGAGCTACGGAAACCTTGCTGAGGACGCGGGTAAATTGCCGGTTCCCGCGAACGTCAAACTGAAAGAGGCGAAGGATTACAAGATCATCGGCAAGCCGGTCAAGCGGCTCGACACGCGCGCGAAAGTCACCGGCCAGGCGCAGTTCGGCCTGGACGTGCGCCCCGAAGGATTGCTGTACGCAGTGATCGAGCAATGCCCGGTGTTCGGCGGTAAGGTCGCGAGCTTCGACGCATCGAAGACCAAGGCCGTTCCCGGCGTGAAGGACGTCGTGCAGACTTCGCGCGGCGTTGCGGTGGTGGCCGATAGCACGTGGGCCGCGATGCAAGGACGTAAAGTGCTCACGGTGCGGTGGGACGAAGGAGCCGGCGCGAATGTTTCGAGCGCCAGCATCAGAGAAATGTTCGTGCAGCGCACCAAGGAGCCGGGTGGTGTCGCACGCAAGGAAGGCGATATCGCCGCGGGGCTCGCCAAGGCCGCGAAGAAACTGGATGCGGTTTACGAAGTGCCGTATCTGGCGCACGCCGCGATGGAACCGATGAACTGCACGATTCACGCGAAGGGCGACTCGGCCGAGGCGTGGGTTCCGACGCAGAGTCCCACCACTGGGCGTGCGGTGGTCGCGCAGGCACTTGGCCTCGCACCCGATAAAGTAACTTTTCACACGACCTTCATCGGCGGCGGCTTCGGACGGCGCGGCGAAGGCGAACTCGATTTCGTACTCGATGCCGCGGAAGTCGCCAAGCAAATGAAGGTGCCCGTGAAGTGCACCTGGTCGCGCGAGGACGATACGCAGCACGATTACTACCGGCCCGCTTCCTACATCGAGCTTTCGGGCGGTGTGGACGCGAACGGCTGGCCCTCGGCGCTGCAGGCCAAGATCTGCTGTCCGTCGTTCGGCGGCATTCGCGATGGCGTGGATTTCACCGGCGTCGGTGGAATCGCCAACGTCGCGTACGAGATGCCCGACATTCTGGTGGACTGGCGCGAAGGCAAGACCATCGTGCCCGTTTCTTATTGGCGCGCGCCCGGCAACAACCAGAACGTTTACTTTTTGGAGTGCTTCTTCGACGAGCTGTGCGAGCTCGGCGGAAAAGATCCGCTCGAAGCGCGGCGGCATCTGCTGAGCAAGAATCCGCGTAATGCGCGCGCGTTGAACGTGCTCAACATCGCGGCGGAAAAGGCCGGCTATGGAAAGCTCCTTCCCGCCGGTCACTTTCACGGAATCGCTTTGCACCCGGGCGCGATCAATGCGCAGATCGCGGAGGTTTCCATCGCCAAGGGCAAAGTGAAAGTGCACAAGGTCGTATGCGCCTTCGATTGCGGCCAAGTCATCAATCCCGCCATTCTGCGGCAGCAAGCGGAAGGCGCCATCGTCTTCGGGCTGGCGGCGGCGACGAAGGGCGAGATCACGCTTGAAAAAGGCCGCGTCGTGCAAGGAAATTTCAATACCTACGACGTCACGCGCATGGACGAGTCTCCCGCGATTGAAGTCTACATCGTGCCGAGCACGGAAAGCCCCTCCGGCGCGGGCGAATCCTGTAACCCCACGATTCTGCCCGCCGTGGTCAACGGCATTTACGCCGCGACGAAGAAACGCATTCGCAAGCTTCCGTTACGTCTCACGAATCTTGCGTAGCCGACACAGGGGCCAGACGCCAGCGGCCAGCATGCATTTGTCGACAGCTCGTAGCGTTTGCACGTTCCCGATCGTGGCGCTTGTCGTGACGTTCGGTAGCGGCATTGCGCTCGCGGCGGATGAGCCCATCGATCGTGACAGTCTTCGTACGCTCGACGCCGTACGCGTCGCGGTTGAAAATGTCCCCGACAATCCACCGAAGAGTCTGGACAATGATTCCCTTCTCCGCTTCGTGGAAGCGCGGCTGGAAGCCGCTCACGTCCCCCTTCAACAGCATGGCGAGTATCCGGTGGGCGATCCCTATCTGCGAGTGGCCATCAAGACGACAGCGGAGAACCACGGCGTGGTAGGCTACCACGTTGGCGTGGAATTCGTACAAATCGTATTCCTGCGCCGCGATCCCGCGCTGACGTTCAATCGCGCGCGGACCTGGGCTGCGACGGAACACATGGGACTGGCGACTCCCGCGCAACTCACGGAACGTATACGGAAAGATCTTGCCGAAGAAGTCGATCAATTCGTGGCCGCTTATAAGGCCGCAAATCCGAAGTAGCTCGGATTCCAGGAAGTAAAGGAGAGGAAAGTTCACGAATGATGAATGGAAAAACAATCGCGGCGCTGGCGTGCGGTTTGACTCTGCTCCCGCTCGCCTCGACGATCGCGTGGGCCGATCCGATTCCGAAAGGTTTCGTGGCTTCCAACATGAAGGCCGTCGGCTACACGGACGTCGGCGGGCGCGGTGGTGCGTTCAAGATGGTGGTCCGTCATGTGGGCGACAAGTGGTACATGTACACGGGTCACTTGTGGGACAGCGGCTGGAGCATCCTCGACGTCACCGACGCCGCGAATCCGAAATTCGTGAAGTTCGTTCCCGGACCCGACAACACGAACACGATCCAGATGGAAGTTCACGGCAACATCATGGTGACGGCACTTCAGCGCAGACCTCCGAATTGGGGCGGCGATCCGAAGCGTCCCAACGATGAGGGCGCCATCATTTGGGATACCAGCGATCCCGTGAATTGGAAGCGCCTCTCGCAATGGAAGACGGGCGCGAACGGCATTCATCGCATCGGTTATCCCGGCGGAAAATATTTCAATGCGGCGGCGACAATGCCCGGATTCCGCGGCCAGATTCTGGTGTTCGTCGATATCAGCGACCCCGCGAATCCGAAAGAAGCGGGCCGCTGGTGGCTGCACGGCCAGAAGGAGGGCGAGATGCCCGCACGCACCGATATCTCCTTCCACGGTCCGGCGATTATCAGCGAAGACGGCAAGAAAGCCTACGTCGGTTATGGGCCCGACGCCGTCATTCTGGACATCAGCGACATCGCGCATCCGAAGCCGATCGGAGAACTGACGCTGAGTCCTCCGTTCGGCGGCATTCCGGTGCACGATGTGTTTCCGATTCCGGGACGCCAATTACTTTACGCGCACGCCGAGGCCACCGGCGGCGGCGATTCCCCGACGGGTCCGCTGGCCTGCTCCGGCGCGCTGCCGCTCGATGGGCTGATCGACATCAAGGATGAAACTCATCCCCGGCTGAGGTCCATCTTCCCGACGCCCGAGCCTCCGAAAGGTTCGCCGTACACGGATTTCTGCGACAAAGGCGGGCGCTTCGGGCCGCACAATACAAACCTGGAATATCATCTGCCGGACGTCGAGAAGCAGGCCAATTTAATTTACGCGACATTTTTCAACGCGGGCCTGCGCGTCTTCGATATCACCGATGCGAACCTGCCAAAAGAAGTCGCGTGGTTCGTGCCGCCGACTCCGGTGAAGCGCTACGGTCCGTTGCCTTACGACAAACTCGTCAGTGAAACCGAGGACGTGCTGGTCGACACGCGCGGGAATATCTTCATCACCGACAAGCACTGGGGAATTTTCGTGCTGAAATATCTCGGCAAGGGAGAGCCGGCGCCGACCGCAAAGTAGGAAGGATGGATTCGCCCGGCGATGCGTCAGCCGCCGCGCCCGGATCGTCGGTCCTACTTTCCCGACTTCTTCTGCTTGTAAAACGCTTCGATCGGGGCGAATGGACCGTAGCGATGTTGTTCCCGCGGGAAGGAATCCGCGTACGGTCCGTAGCCGTTGTCAATTGGTTTGGCCTTGCGGTTCGGATAATCCTGCTCCAGATTCGGCATCTGGGGGCGCGGCTGCGAATTGATGAACGCGGCTACGTCGAAGGCCTGATCGTCGCTTAAATCAGGATCGCCCAAAGGCATCCGCGCCTTGATGAATTTCGCAGCGGTCAGCACGCGGTGCATCCCCGCGCCGTCGTTGAAGCTATCAGTGCCCCATAAGGGCGGGAAAACATATCCACGTTTGGGATCGGTGCTCGCACGGAGTCCCAATCCATCCATCCCGTGGCAGGCCGAGCAGTGCCCTTCGAAAATTTTCTTGCCGCCCGCGAGATCAGCAGCGCGTTTGGGAGTCTTGAACGCAGCCGGTTCGTGGGTCTTGCGCTGCCCCGCTCCCATAGCCTGATTGATTCCGCCGAGCGAACGCAGATACGCGGCCATCGCGATCATTTCCGGATCGGTGCGCGCGAGCGCTCGTCCATTCATACTCCGCGTCATGCATTCGTTGATGCGATCTTCGATATCCGTTTTCGTGCCCGAGCGCGCAGAGAATCGAGGATAGTGTTCCGTGGTCAGCATCAGCGTCAGCGTCCCGGGCTCGGTACCCGCCCCCAAGTGACAAGACGCGCAATTCAGCCGGCTGCCGGAATAACGCAGTTTCGGATCGGCGACATCGGGTCCGGCAAACTCCGCAGTCTGCATGATAAGCCGACGCCCGTACTCCTCGGTAGCAATGGCAGGGACGGCGGGAGCTTTACTTTCAATACCCAGACGCCCTCGCGACAGCGTCATCGTCGCGCCGACGGTGATCGCTCCGAGAGCGCAGCAACTCAGCACAATGGCCGTCATTCCGCCGCGTTCACTGGACATTACGAGTTCTCCTTCCCGCCATTCGCATCCGCCGTCTTCTGCGCCTGATCATAGCTTTGCACGTTTGTTTGAAAACGATATTTGGGCTTCTCGATCCACGCCCGCAAGTCCGGACGCACCACCCATGCAACGAAAAATAGTGCCACGAATGCGACGGAAGAGAACACGATGGCGTCGACCATTATTGAAGCACCGGCACCTTATAGAATCCGCGCACGAAATACGCGACGGCGGACAATTCGGCCTCGCTCAACCTTCCCGTCCAGGGGGCCATCTGCGTCCCATCGACGCCGTTGCGCAGGACCCGCAGAGTTTCGCTGAGGGTCGGACGTCCCCCCGCAAATTCGCCGGGACGATACGCAGTTCGCCGACCGCGGTTCCATTCCCGCCGCCATCGCTGCCATGGCATTGCGCGCAATTTGTCGAATAAACTTGGGCGCCGAGATCCAAAACGTTCTGTGGAATACGCGGCTCCCTTAGCGGGAAATGAAATTCGCGGACCGCCGCGGCGAGAGCCGAAAGATCGGAAGGCGGATAATCCCGCCACGCCGGCATAGACGTGCCGTCGATTCCATTCGTCAGCGCAAAGCTCAAGCGCGGCAAACCGTAGTCGTGCTCCGCGAGGTTCGCAGGCGGCGGATGCAATCCGGAAGCCCCGGGTCCATCGCCGCGGCCCTGCACACCGTGACAACTGGCGCAGTTACGCGCATAGAGTTCTCGCCCGCGCGCGAGATCCCCCGTGGCGAGCACCGGAGCGGCGCCCGTCCGTCGAGTCTTGCGAGGATTAGCGTTCAACTCGGATGCGTGAAACGCCATCAACGCCATTTCGTCGCCGTCGCACTTGCAATTCTCGCGAGCATGCTCCTCACCTTCGGGGCCGGCGATCTCCCTCGCGCGCCCCAGTGTTTCCAAATAGGCGAGGACGTCGCGTGCTTGCTGCTTCGGGCGATCCGGCGATCCATAGAACAGAGAAGAGTACGCCGGCATCACCGAATCCGCGACCACGGCGCGGGGCGAGAACAAATGGACGAACTGCCAGTCGGCTGGATGCGATCCGCTCTCGCGCGCCAGATCGGGGCCGATGCGGCGCGTGCCCCACAGATGCGGATAATCGAAGCGCGTCTCCCACGCCAGGGTCGGCGCTCCGAAGCGCGTCATGTCCGACTCAACATATCGCACCTGCTGCGTGTGGCAATACGCGCAGCCTTCGTAGCTATAGATTTCCCTGCCTCGCCGCTCGCTGGCGCTCAAGCCGAGAGGATGCTCCGGCGACATCCTGCGGGTCTGGTCTTCCAGAACTTTACCCGGCCACACGCCCAGCAGCAGCACCGACATTGCGAAGAAACCGACACCTCCGACGCTCGCCACGATGTAGGACATCCGCAGCACGCGCGGAGCGCGTGAGTCGTGGTTGCCGGGAGTCACGTTCATCGCGCGGCTCCCGACGCAGTTTCGGCAAAACGCGGTGCGATCGCTTTCACTGGTTCCGGTCCGATCGTATTTTTAATCTCGTCGAGACCCGCGCCCTTCTTCCCCGTCGTTAATCCGAGCAGAAACGCGATAAAGCCGAGTGCGATCGGGAAGGCGGCGTGTGTTCGGACGATCCAGTAGGGTCGGGCCGCGCGAACCGAATCGAGCCACGGCGTGGCGGATTGCCACAGATGCGCTTCCGCGATTCCGGCGAAGGTGAGATCGAGCACCATGATCGCGACTCCCGCAAACAGGAGCCAATATGACCACGCCATGGCTCGCGGGTTGTAGCGAGCCCATGGAATCCTTTGCCACGCGTGCGCGATCCCACCGGCCGCCGCGAAGGTAGCGAATCCGAGCATCGCCAAATGCGAATGCCCGATGACCCAATCCGAAAAATGGACCGCCCGGTTGACCGACATCTGCGCTTGCACCGATCCTTGGATACTGACGATCAGGTAATACACGGTGCCCGTGCCGACAAAGCGCAGCGGAAGATCACGCGGAAACCAGCCGGTTCCGCGCAAAGACAACAGCAGATTCGCGACGACCAGAATCACGTCGACTCCAAGCAATGCCGACGCGGTGATCGCTCCGATCTGCGCGTTCATGGGAATCACCGAAAAAACGTAGTGATGCGTGCCGTTCAGAGGATACAAAAAGAAGAGCAGCCAGAATCCGAGCATCGAAAGAAAGTGGCTATAGATCGGACGCCGCGTGGCGGCCGGAATCACGAAATAGATAATGGCAAGGGCGAGCGGCGTTACGAATAAGCCTACCGCGTCGTGAATCGACAGGCCGCTGAAGGCCGCGCCTCTTGCGCCGGGAACCAATTCAGGAACGAGTTTCCCATCGGATACGCGAATAGCGTGAAGACGAGCGCGCCGATGATATACCAGCTGGAAACGTAAAGATCTTCGATGCCGCGCGCGAAAAACGGCGGCAGAAATTGGATGATCGCGAGCACGAGCGCGAGGACGACGAATGCGTCGATGACCAGCGGAAACTCAGCCCATTCCAACGGCTGGCTGAAGCCCGCCAAAACCAGCATCCATCCTGGAATCACAATGATGAAGTTCCACAGTCCGAAAAGCCACTGACCGAGCCTTACACTGGTCACAGGACGCCCCGTCAATACCGGAACCGCATGATACAAAAATGCCAAGAACGCATTCCCCAACCAACCGAACAGGATGCCTTGCGTGTGATCGTAGCGCAGCCGTCCCCAACTCAACCAGGGAACGCCGCCGCTCAAATCGGGAAACAGGAGTTCGATGGAGGCGAGGATGCCGAAGGAAATGGAGATGAAAAGCATGATCACGGCGGCCAAGCCGTGGGCGTAGACCAAGCGCGATTCAACGCGGGGCGTAGTTGGAAGGGAGGGAGCCAAATGAAAATCCTAGCACTCCCTTTTGTAGCGCAAAAAGAGGTGCCTTGGCGCGAACCACGCCGCCGGTGTATCCTCTACGTCAGGAACAGATTCGAGGAACTATGAAAACACGAATTTTACTGCTCGCCGCGGCACTCAGCGTTGTTGTCACGGGCTCGCTAACCACAGCCCTGGTCGTTCACGCGCAACAGAGCACCCCCGCCAAACACAAAGTCGTGTTCCAGATGAACATGCCTTCGGAGTCGTGGAATCAGCTTCTCGGCAACGTCGGCAATATTCAGAAGGCGTTTGGAGCAGAGGGGGTCCAGATCGAAGTTGTTTTCTACGGCAAGGGACTGACCGCTCTCCTGAAGACCAATACGGTTTACGAAGAGCGGCTGAAAAAGCTGGCGGACGCGGGCGTCGTTCTCGGCGCGTGCCAGAATTCGATGCGGCTTATGAAAGTGACAGGCGACGATATTTTCCCGTTCTCCACGCAAGTCGATTCCGGCGTCGCCGAACTCGTGCGCAAACAAGAAGCGGGTTGGACCTACATCCGCGCCGGTGAGTGAAGGCCGAATCGAACTTCGTCATCCATAAAATTCGAAAAACGCAGGAGAAGAGTATGAATGTAAAACTATTGAGTTCCGTTTTAGCAGTGAGTCTCACGGCCGCCGCTGCGCCCGCCGCGCGGCACGACATGCTGGTGACCACAGAGTGGTTGTCGCAGCACCTCTCCGACGCGAACGTGGTCGTGTTGCACGTGTCGGCGAATCGAACTGCTTATGACGCTGGCCACATCCCCGGCGCACGTTTTGTGGGGCTGCCGGATCTGGTCGTCACCCGCAACGGCGTTCCCAACGAACTGCCCGAAACGGCTGCCCTGAAGAAGGTTTTCGAATCTGCCGGCGTGTCCGACCATACTCGCGTCATTCTCTATGGAGACGCGTCCGTACTGCCCGCCACGCGCGCGTATTTCTCCTTGGACTATCTCGGCCATGGCGATCACGCGGCGCTGCTCGACGGCGGACTTGAAAAATGGCGCGGCGAGGGACGCATGCTGACCAAGGACGCGCCTTCCGTCAGTGCTGGAAATCTCACGCCGCGGCTGAAACCCGAAATCGTTATGCAGATCGACACCGTCAAAGACATCACGGCGAAGAACGGGCAAGCGGGAACGCCGGTCCTGCTCGATGTTCGTCCCGCCAACGATTACACGGGCGAAAAGGGCGCCCATATCCCCACGGCGAAGAACTTGAACTGGATGGACAGTCAGGTCAGCAAAGACGATCAGACTTTGAAATCAGAGAATTCCCTCCGCATGCTGTACGAAGCCGCCGGCGTCAAGGACGATCGTCCGGTGGTCACCTATTGCAATAGCGGAATGCAGGCCAGCCAATCGTATTTCACGCTGAAGTATTTAGGCTACGACGTGAAAATGTACGATGGCTCGATGTCGGAATGGCGAGCGAACGGCGCTCCCACCGAGAAGTAGCGCCGCGCTTGGCCCAATCGGCCTGTTTATCCGCGTACGAGTTCTCGCGGGGGAGCCTCGCTCACATTCGCATCCCCATACGTAACGCTGGCCTGTGTCGGAAGCGCGAGCGCTGTTCCGGCTGCCTCCACGGCATCTAAGATCAGCAGTAACAAGGTCCTGCTGGATCTTGAGAAATTCATCACCGTCCTGAGTGAGGACGTAGACAAAAATCTCGATATCCAGCGAATACTTTCCGACGCCGATAAACCGCACGGAGAGTGGCCCGCTCTCCACTCTTCCGGTGGCCGCCTAAAATGTGCCCGATCGATGCGAGCAGCGCCCGGACCTGTTGCGGAGTCGTATCGCGGCGGAGATTCAGCGTGAAGTTTAATAGAAGCTATTCGCGCCTTTACAGGTTCTCAAGCGCATCGCGGAAAATTTTGCCGTGATGGGGACGGTGACTAGCGTCCATTTTCGCGGCGCGGATCTTTCGTTGAACGAACCCAATATCCTCGATGGTGCCCAGTTTGTCGCCGAAGCGGCAGGCGTCGCCAACCACCAACCGGGCGGTCGCTAATCACGGACACGCCGCCGAACAGATTCTCTACCGTCTTCTGAGCCGCGAGGGCGATCGCCAGACCGCCCACGCCCAAGCCTGCCAGAATCGTACTGGTGTTGTATCCCCAATCGCTCAGAATCGTCGTAATCGCAAGAATCAAGATCTCTGAAATTCCAGTACGCGCGATGCGAGCGGCAGAACCGAGTAGGAAAACGTTTGATGCCGTGCCCGGAGCACGTCGCGCAGCCGCGCCACCGTCTACTTCCACGATGGCGGCTCCGAGCCACGCCAGTCCGAGGAAAAATATGAGCGTGAGGGTTCGCTCGACCATCACGCGGCCGCGCCAGCGGCTCCATCCCAAACCATTCCCGCGCGAAAGACAACGATTGCCAGCAGGACACGCAGAGGACCCAGGAAAGCGTCGAACGCACTCAGATGTGCCTGCGGCCGAAGGCGTTTCAGGAGGGCTTCTGTGACGAAGCAGAAAGAGCCGCGAAAGCAGCCTCGAAAGCGCGGCCGCGACGATCGCCAGCAGCGCGAGCGCGATCCATCGCCAGACCGGTGTATCGAGCATCGTCCATGTCACGAGAGCGGCCGGCAATACTCGCTCAATCGGAGAATCGCTCGCCAATTGCGCGATTCGCGGAATCGACGCCACAGTTTCCGGTGTGAACAGCCACACCGCCAAGCCGGTCCGCAAAGTCACGCGCTCCATGTCCACCGGCAAGCTCTTCCCGTTTTCCATGAACGTGTCGATCCGTTCCCGATCGGCGGCGAGTCCATCCTTGTCGTCGCCTTCGGGGTGCCGATCGACGGCAGCGGGGTCAAACTGCGGATCGCGCTCCAGAATTAATGCCAACTGCTGCGCGAGCTGGGGCCCGCTCGTCAGCCGCTCCTGGCCGGTCAATTTGCGAAGGTCGAGGTACTTTCGCGCCGTCTGATAGTTCTGGGCATCTACAGGCATTCAGAAACGCGACAACGGCGCTTTGCGGAGACGTGCGATCGAGCGGGTCCGCCGGCTTGCCGCTGGGTGTCTCTTTCGATGCCGAAGTGGTCGCCGGAGAAGGGGGAACCGCCGGTGCAGGGGTCACCGATTTTGTTTGCGAAGAAACCGCCGGCGAAGTTGACGCCGTTTGCGCAACGCCCAGCGAAGCGCACGCCATCAGACCAAACACCGCGAATTTGGAAGAAAAAATCATAACCAAACCACCTTGAAACGAAGCAGGCGCTCGAGACGAACCTGGGAGGAGACATTGCTATCGCAAGCTCTCGCCTGGATCATCTCGGCGCCTGTTTCACACGACAAGGGTATCGAGTACCCTACGATCGAATTTAGTTACTGGCTGCCGCCGCCGCTCGAAGCGCTGGTCCGCGCGGAGTCGCTTTCGGGAACCCACAGGCGGACTTCCACGCGGCGATTCATTTTGCGCCCGTCGCGCGATTTGTCATCCGCTACCGGCGACGCATAGCCCGATCCGAGCACGGCGATCTCACGCACCGGAATCTGGTAATTGTTGGCCAGATAACGGGCCACCGCTTCCGCGCGGCGTGAGCTCAGCATTTCGTTGTAGGTAGCCGGTCCGCTCTTATCGGTATAGCCCTGCACCTCGATCATGTAGCGCCCCATTCCCTTCGCCTGGTTGCCGAGATCGTCGAGCTGCATCTTCGCGTCGGCAGTCAATGTGTCTTGATTGAAGCCAAAGAGAACGGATTCGGACTTGGTCATCTGGAACTTGTTCATCGCATCCACGGTCTGTCCCAGACGATTGATCCCTTGTTCCGCAAACTGGTGCGCGCCGGCCGCGGCCTGGTTCGCTCCGTCGGCCGCCTGCTGCGCGGCGACAGCCTTCTGATCGGCGGCGCCGGCGGCGGTGTTGGCCTGATTCGCCTTGTTATCGGTGTCGTTCAGCTTCTCTTTCGTGCGCGACAGATCGCGATCGAGTCCTTCGATCTGCGTTCCTTGCGACGCGATTGTCTTATCCTGTTCGCCATTCTTGGCATCAGCGGCGTTGACCTGCTGCTGCACCGGAGCGATCGATTTCGCCACGTATTTGTGAGTTGCACATCCTGTACCCGCCAAACTGAGCACAAGTCCAAAAGCCATCATTCCCGTCGTTTTCATTTCGTTTTTCCTTTCTCCATCGAGCTGCAGCCGGTAGATTCTTCCGGGAGAAAATTCCGTCTTCTCCTCGTAACCTACTGACCCCATGAGCCGTTTTACCCACACGCGTGTTGGAAAAGCATGTGAAGGGCCACACGGAGGAGCCAAAGTAGAGCAGGGGGAAATCGGCGTGATCCGGCGACTGCCGCCGGGGGCGAACTTCATTAAATTTGGATCGGGTCTCCGGGCGAACAGGTTATTCGAGTTTCAGAGAAACGTAGCCCAGGGTTCCGTCGCTCTCGACGAGCAGCGCCACGGGATCGCCGGTTTTCAGCGGCGCGAGAGCCGCACGCAAATCGTCCAGCGAGCCAACCTTCGTGTCATTCAGGGAGTAAATAATATCGCCGGATTTGAGGCCAGGATTGAAGGCTGCGTATTCAGCCGGGATCGCCGCCACCACGACGCCGCTCAGCCGTCGCGTTTCACGCAAGCTGGGAGTCACCTTTTCGTCCAGGGTCAAGGCGAGGATCCCGAGCTCCTTCACCAGATTGGCTTGCGCGCTGACCAGATCGGCCAACGCCAAAGGAGAGTTTGGACGCTCCAGGATGGTCACGCTCTTCTGGATTTTCTGACCATTGCGCTGAAGGTCGAAGGTCAGCGTCTCGCCAATTCCCTTCTGCAGCATCTCCGCTTGCAGTTGCCGGGCTTCGCTCGCCGTATGGCCGTCGATCGCGAGTACGAGATCACCCGCCTCGAGGCCTCCCGCCGCGGCCGATCCATGCGGAAGCACGTCCGAAAGGATCACGCCTGGATGCGGCAGGTGCATGGCTTGGGCCATGATCGGCGTAATATCCTGCACGATGACGCCAATCGTCCCACGATGAATGTGACCTTCCTTGCGCAGTTCCTCGTATACGCGCCGCGCGACGTTGGAAGGAATTGCGAATCCGATTCCTTCGCTGCCACCGGATTGCGTGAAAATCATCGTATTGATTCCCACGATTTTCCCGTCGATATCCAGCAGCGGGCCCCCGCTATTGCCTGGATTGATGGGAGCGTCGGTCTGAATGTAGGCGATCGGCTGGTCCGCTTTGAGTTGGCGCGAGGAGGCGCTCACATACCCTACGGTGAGCGTATTCTCCAATCCCAGCGGACTTCCGAGCGCGAATACGATCTCCCCCTGCTTCAGCTTGTCCGAATCGCGAAAAGTCAACGCGGGCAAGTTCTCGGCGGAAATTTTGATGACCGCGAGGTCGGTCTCCCGGTCCATGCCGACCAGCTTCGCATCGAAATGCTTGTGCGCGTCTTTCCGCGCCGGATCGGAAGTATCCGCGACGCTGACGTCGATCTCGCGGGCGCCTTCCACGACGTGAGCGTTGGTAATGATGTAACCGCTCGCGTCCAGAATGACGCCGGAGCCGCTGGCGCGCTCGTTAGCCACGAAACCCGTGCGCTTTCCTTCCTCGCTTTCGACGGGCGCCCGAAGACGCACCTCAATCTGCACGACCGACGGACTCACCGAGTCGCACAGTTCCTGCACGCCCGCGCTGAACTCGGCGAGTGCGGCGGTGTGTTTGCGGACAGCCTGCGCATTCATGTTTACGACGCTCATTCCCAACAGCAAGAGGGGGATGACGAGCCGCGGAACCAGTTCCGTTTTTAGCTTTTCCATAATTGACAGGGCTTCCGTCCAAATGGGCAGCAATTCAGCGCCCACTGATACTCTCATCAGCTTGCCTTAGTTTAGACGTATCTCAAAGCCCAAGCGTCGCGTACTGATGGTCACGCATCCCCGGTAATTACGGCTGTCCCAAGGCGGTAGTCGAAGCCGGAATAACTTTCGGAGATCATCGCGGCGACGCCCTCTCGCGACTCGGCCGCACGATCGGGCGGATCGGCCGTTAAGCCTTCGCCCAGTACCGTTCGCGCGCTTGTACGATCAAGCCCTTCTGCTTGGTGGAAATTTTTAGAGCGCGAAATTCAGAGATTTCATTGGGCTGGTCGGAAATGAAACCCAAATTGTATTGACTGCGAAGCTCCTGCTCGATTGCTTGATAAATCTGCTCGATTCCCTGCTTTTTCGAAACCTCGAAGAAGGAGGCTCCCGTGTCCTTGGACAGCCGCATCAAGACGCCCTTGCCGTCCGGGCCGAACGAGGGGAAGCTCTCGTCGGAAAACAGAATCGAATAGATGAGCGCATCGGCGCGTTGCGCTGCTTCGATAGCATCGCTGAGCGTGGCGGTGCTTCCGAAATCGACGCCGTCGGAAAGCACGATCATCGCCTTACGATTGGCCTGCGTCTTGAGGATCGTGTCGGACGCCTGCAGGATCGCGTCATACAGCAGTGTTCCGCCTCCGGTTTGCATCTGGAGCTCCTTTCGTGTGGGCGTGTCCACATAAGGCAGAATCGCTTCCAGTTCCCTGCGCGAGGACGTGAGCGGCTGACGCAACATGACCGATAGATCGAACTGCATCACGAACAGCTTGTCTTTCGCATCGCGCAGAACTTGATCCAGGAACCGAAAACTCGCGGATCGCTCCGATTCCAGTACGCGCGCCTGGCTCATACTGGTGTCCACCATGAGGCCGACGGTTAACGGAAGATCGGTTTCGCGCGAGAAGTAGCGGATCGTCTGCGGACGGCGATTTTCGAGCAGAACAAAATCGTCTTTCGTCAGATTCGTGACAATTTCGTTCTTTTTGTCGCGCACGGTCGCGAGGACATTCACCACCTTCACGTCGGCGGAAAACGTCGGGGCGTCCTGGCCTCGGGCCAAGAGGCCGGCAGAAAACAAGGCTCCGGCCGACGTGAGGATCCGACGCCGCGAGAGGCCAGCGATCGAATTGGACTGACTATGAATCTGGATGCGGGGAGACATCGTCGGGCACGCGTCGAGTAAAGTGGATGGCTCCTTAGCCTTAGATCCGGCTGTGACCCGGCTAATTATTTTGAGCTTACTCTAAAGATGTGCTGCGATGCGATGCGGTTCCCAAAAACCGAGGATCGGCGAATTTCCGCTACTGGCTTGGCGGTAGGCGCCGGTGCAGTCGTCTCTCGATCGTTGCTCTTGGGTAATCCCCACGGCATTCGCCGCGTCTATAAAATTGTGTGTAGCAAGGGATTAGAGTCTCGGTTGCCCTGTGCATTGGTTTTGTCGGGACAGCCGGCGTGGGCAAGGCTCAAGCGAGCGTCAATCCACCGAGTTTAACTCCTCCCTCCGTCGAATCCGGCAAAGCGCCGCCAGACGACGCCAAGGCAGTTCCCACCGGGCCTTTAACGTCGGCATGGAAAGATAAGCAATTCTCCGATTGGACTGAGGCGGACGCCAAAGAGCTTCTGAGCGACTCGCCGTGGGCGAAGATCGTTACGCCGACCTCCGACAAGCCGCTTGATAAAACGCCCGCGAAATCAGATCGGGGAGCGCACCACGGCGGATCGGGATCGGAGGCCTTGGGATCGGTCGTCACAACACGGCAAAGGACGAGGCCAGCTCCGACAGCGGCACGAGTTCCACTCCCAACTCGAGCTCCAGTTCCGCGTCGAATGCGGCCCCGACGCTTCCCACGCTAAAGCTGCGCTGGGAGAGCGCTCTCCCCATTCGCGAAGCGGAACTCAAGGCTCGAGAAACGGGCGCCCTGGCCGTCGATGAAGACCATTACGCCATCGCGGTCTATGGGATGCCGAGCAAGATGGTGAAGGACGACTCCAAGAAGTTCACCGAGGAACTCAAGGCGCAGGCGGTTGTTAAACGCGATGCGAAGGCGGATATGAAGCCTTCGAGTGTCGAAATCCGGATGCGCGAGGATGGCCCCGTAATTCTTTTTCTATTCCCGCGGACTGAGGAAATCACGTGGAGGGACCACCGGATTGAATTCGACGCGCAAATCGGGCAGTTGAAGATAAAGCAAGTCTTTCAATCGGATGACATGCGTTTTCACGGTACGCTCGAGTTATGATCGCGGCCGTACATCGGAATATCCAACTTCCCTGTTGAGCGGCACGCGGATTGGCTGTCGTGCGATCCCCATCGGGATCAGAGTCTCGATGGGAGCTCAACTCCTTCTCCGCCAAAGACTTCACAAATTCCACTTGAAACGTCTTCCACCGCGTCCACGTCACTCAGTCAACGAGCTTTCAGGAACACGTGAATTCGTTCAATTTAGGAAGAGGAAAATTTCGAATATGAGAAAAATTTGGTTTTGCCTGCCGGTACTGTTCTGTGCTCCCTTTGCCCACGGGCAAAGCGCGATCGATTTCGCCGTCGGGGGCGGCACGGCCACCGATTCTGCCAATCATTCTGGAATCGATAACGGGAACTCCCCGACAAACCCGTTTGGATCGTTGGGCAATTCCGTCCCGAACACCGCCGCAGACCCCTACTGCGAAGCTCTTCCGAAGATGTCGGGGTTTTTCCTCGGATTCACCGGCGACATCATGTTCAAGGAACACTTCGGCGCAGGAGCAGAAGTGAGCTTTCAACCGGCGCATCAGAGCTACGGACCGTTTCAGTATCGCGAGACGTTCATCGACGTGAACGGCATCTATGAGCCGATTACGAAGAAGCGCGCTGTTCTCCAATTGCAGGCAGGGATCGGCAGCGCGAAAACGGGCCTCGCCTACTCGCAAGATTGTACCGGCATTACTGTGTGCTCCTCGGCCTCGCAGCCGGTGACCTCCTTTACGCATTTCCAAGTGCATTCGGGCGCGGGCGTCCAGATCGCCGTGACGGATCACATCTTCCTGCGCCCCCAGTTCGACATTCACTATGTGCCGAGCTTAACCAACCAGTTCGGAAGCAACTGGGTGCCGGAGTACACGGTCTGGCTGGGGTATCATTTCGGCGAAAAGTAGGTCGATCGATTTTCCGAAATCGAATGCGCCTCGCTGCGGGTACGCGGGGCGCAGCTTTTTCAGGTACGCTTGCCTACAGTGGATGAATTCGTAACGCCGATCTCGAGTTCCGCGTCAGTCAGTTCAGTGACCGCTTGAGATGCGGAGCAGGCGCATAGCGAGACGCTCTTTTTTAGAGACCTTCGGCCCGCCCGGTTTTCGAGGTATCGACAATGTTGAGACGACCCCTTCCTGTACTCAGTAGATCCTTCTTCATCGGGTTCACGATGTTCACCGCCGCTTGGCCCAGCTTGGCAGCCCTGGGTGGAAATGTGGAGACGTTGCCGCCGATCAGGCGCGACTCAGGACCACGCGAAACGTGGTCGCGCGCAGTGGCTACGAAGTACATGAAATGAGCCGCGCCGACGGAACTCGGATCCGCGAATATTTTCACCCGCGGGCAGCGTGTTCGGCGTTGCGTGGGACGCGCCCACGCTTCCCGATTTGCCGCAATTGTTGGGATCCAACTTCGCGGAATTTAAAAGTAATTTACGCACCAGCGCGGGCCACCGTAACGTCGCAGTTGTGCATGTGGGAAATCTGGTCGTTGAAAGTAGCGGGCACATGCGGTCCTTCATGGCCGTGCCTATTTGAGTTCCGAGCTGCCGGGCGGCGTGAGGCAAGAGGCCGTGCAATGACCAGTGATCCGGGGGGAAAGTATTTTGAAGAAATATCTTGCTCTCGTGGAGTTTTCGGAATGAAGCAACGTGCGGTAGAAGTGCATCGGAATCGGCGAGATCTACTCGATTTTCTGGGCCTCGCGGCGGCAATTTTGATGGCGTTAGGTCTCCGTGGCGTGCGGCGGCAGCGACAGCAGGTAGTATTATTTCCGGCTCGGGAATCACGCAAGTGAACCCAGTGAATAACACACAGCCGTCACGATCGATGGAGGTCCGCTGGTCAACGGGGTCTCGGTCGGCGACGCCGATCTCCTGTCTACGACCGTGACCATCTGCGTTCCCGGGACCACGACGTGTCAAGCCATCGATCACGTCAGGTGGATCGGTTCCGAGGGCCTGCAGATACTTTCCTCGGTCCTGACGTCGAAACTTGAATATTACCCAAATTAGCGGTCAAGCGATCGGCAACTGCGTTCAGATGTGCGGACACGACTTATCAATGGGGACCGGTAGCCACGGCGGAGTGAAGATGCGGTGAGTCGCTTCCTCCGTCCCCATTCAGGTAGTGGGAGACGCGATTTTCCGGCCGTCCCCGCCGGCTGCAGCAACAGCGGATCGCCCGTCCAAACGGTAAACGACCTGGGGCCAACGCATTCTAGGCGTGGTCCGTCAGGATTGCGGCTCGCATGCGCTTCCTCACGACGAGCCAGCGGGAATCTACTACGGCTGTCCAACTACTGGGTGCGTCGTGGCCCCGGTCAGCCTGAGCGCCCAGCTTCAGATCCGGGTCTGGTTGTTTCCCCAAGACAATAACGGCCTCGAGATCAATCTGCCGCAAATAACCGCGAGTCGGGCGACGACGGTGGCCGGATCGATGATCTTCGGAATTCGGAACTCGGTCCGATAACGCGCCTGGCGCGGCGCGGCGCAAGCCCGACGGGTACGGCAACTTCACGACGACGTTTAACGGGGTCGCCTACACCAACAGCTATCGACACCGGATCGAACGGCTACTTCTTCCTCGACGCAGCCACCACGGGGATTCCCCTTTGCAGCTTGGCGCAGGCGCCTGGATTTACTGTCCTGCGTCGACACTCAACCTGACCGCCATCACCAGCGGTCCGAATCCCACTGGACCGGGGGCCGGTTTCCGGCGAACATCCGTTCAGCGTAGCCAATGGCGTTAGTTCTTTTCAACACGCCGAACACTGCCTTTAACAACCTGGGTGGGGACAACTCCGGCCATTTTGATGGGGACATTCTTCTGCGTTCTTCTTTGGACGTCCTGTCTTCGTCGGAATCGAAGGACAAACCTCCGGCGCGAAATCTCGGACCTGATCGGGCTTATAGCGAGACACGACCACTTGCGGAAGCCCCATGCGTGAGCGTGGGCCTACCTCTTTCATCCGAAGCAATCGACAGCTTCGGAGAGTCACACGTTCGTGGAGCGTGCGGCGAAGCTTCCCGGGGGGATCGTCATGAGCGTGAGAACTTGGGGATTGCAGGAACGATCCGTGAACAGGTGCAGGAAATAGCCCGCGCTCACGCGTGAGGCTTTCAGCGAACGACCGAACGAACTCCACGCGTGCCAGATACTCTCAGCGCGCAAGGCCTCCGAAAAACACTCGACCGCACACCCAACCGTCAAGCGATTGAATGTGCGGCCGAATCCTCTTCCCTTAAAATTCGAAATGACTCCGACTGCTTTACGGAATCTGAAAATCTACCTGGCGATCGCGATTGATCTGCTTGCTAAACCCAACGTCCACGCTTGACAGAGGAGCCTGTTTCTCTTCGCCCGTGCGCGTGATCCAATGGATCTGGTCGCCCTCCACTTTATACGCAGTTGCCGCTTGAATGCTGTGATCGCTGAACGCGATTAAATACAATCCCTGCTGGCCGGAGTCGGCCCAGGAGCCGACTGCGGCTGGATCTGCGGCTGTTGTTGCGGCTGTGTTTGATACTGCGGCTGTGGATACTGCTGCTGCTGATATTGGCCTTGGGGATACTGACCCTGCGGATAGCCGTAGGTTTGCGGCTGCGCCGGAGCCGACTGATAGACGTACGGATCGTAGCCGTAATCGTAAGAGGGATCGTAGCCATAGGCGCCGTAATATGGGTAGCCGTATCCGTATCCATAGTAGGATCGCTGCGAAGCCTAGCCCGACGTAAGGGCCGCCCCAGCCTCCGTAATAGCCGCCTCGGAAGCCGCCGCCATCGTACCGCCCCGATAGCCACCCACCGCACCGCCGCGGAAACCACCGCCTCCGACAGCGCCGCCTCGGAAACCACCCCCGCCAGCGGACCGTCCTACGCCTCCGCCGCCACCTGCATGTCCGCCGCCTCCTCCACCGCCTCCGCATAGGCCGGAGCCAATAAGACCGGAGACAACAGTGCCACCGTTCGCCGCATCATCAGGTCCAAGTTGACCTCATCATTCACCTGAAGTCACTCATAAAATCATTAGTAACCTGACCGTTGGCGGCAGCCGTTAACGGCGGCGGCAGCCGTTGGCCACATTCGCCGTTCCTCGTCGTTAACCAGTACTCATCACCTGGTAACGCATCATTCATCATTGGTGGCCTGACCTCACGTTGACCCGTAACCATTCACTCATTAATCGTCGCTCATCATTAATTTCATCACTAACTGGCCGCCGTTAACTAGTCATCATTGGCACCGTCACCAGCAGCCTGGCCTGGGTGGCGGCGGCGGCGGCGGCGGCGGCGGCGGCGGCGTCGCTGGCCAACACGTACCATTCGTAACACATAGTTAACCGCATTGGCGGCCTGACCTCATTCATCTGGTCACCTCGTTGGCCGCTCATCACCATTGGCGGCGGCGGCGGCGGCGGCGGCGGCGGCGGCGGCGGCGGCGTCCCGTAACAGTCTGACCCGTCGTTGACTGGCACGTTGACCAGTAACACTGTCACTGGTAAATTCATAATTAATTCATTCATCTGCATCATTCACTCATCACATTCATCAGTAACACGTAGGTTGCCTTCATCACGTCGTTAACCTGACCATTCATCATTCATCGTCGTTCATTCGTCGCTGCATTTCAGCGGCGGCGGCGGCGGCGTCGCTGGCCGCCTGGCGGCCACGTTGACCTCGTCTCCGTCACATCATCACACGGCGGCGGCGGCGGCGTCACCTCGTCATTCATCATCATCACATTCACATCATCATTCATCCCGTAACCATTCATCAGCATCGCATCGTTGACGTTGACGATTCATCATTCGTCGTTGCCGTTGACCATTAGACATTCATCACATCAGCCTCGTCGCTGATTCACGTTGGCAGCCGGCTGACCGGCCGCCCATCGCCTGACCCACTGACCTCGTTGACCTCGGCTGTTCCATTCGTCGTTGACCTCGTCGTTGACCAGTACACGTTGACGCCGTTGCAGCACGTCAACGGCCAACAGTTGACCCGTCGCTAACAGTAACCGGCAGCAGTTCAGTTCATTCTGGCTAATTTCATTCCTTATTAACCATGTTCAGCGGCGGCGGCGGCGACCGGTCGCTCGTCAG
>CAVXVL010000097.1:0-44240 GCA_963765085.1 Terriglobia bacterium
ACATTCGGCACCTACTACAGAAGCTCCCGAAACTCCTCCCAGCTAACGCCGAGTTGACGCAGAACCCGGTGCCAGAGCGGCGACCCGATCTCCCCCAATGGGCCGGGATCGGGACCGCCGACCATCCGCTGAGCCCAGCGCTCATGACTACCGGCCTACCGGCGGCGCTCGAATCCCAGACCTATCGCAACTCGGTGGCATCCGCCCGCAGGGACTCTCCCACTCGCGATACTCAGCCGCAATCGTCTCGAAGACGTGCCCCAACTCGGCGAAAGCCTCTTCCCGCATGCACATGAGCGCGTAGCCCGCCCTCAATCGAGGGGATCTCCGCCACCGAGGTCCCCATCGGGTACTGGAATACCCCGGCCGTTACACGCACCGCGCAGCCATCGACAACCGGCGGATACTCAACATCCGGGACGGCAAGGTTACCTTCCAGTTCAAACAGTACCGCTCCGCCAATGCCCGCAAGTCCCGCACGATGACTCTTACCGCCGACGAGTTTATCCGCCGGTTCCCGCTGCACTCGCTGCCTCCCCGAGTGCGGCGCATCCGGCACTACGGCCTGTTCGCGGGCCGCACGAAGAAACGCAGTCTCGCACGATGCCGGGAGCTTCCGGAGATTCCCGCCGAAAGCGTCCTCCCATCGGCAGCGCAGATTCGGGCCGCGATCTACCCCTCGCGGATACGTTCCGCCGGTGTCCCCTCTGCCTCATCGGCAGCATGGTCCGGATCGCCGGATCGCCCCGCTGTGCCGGAACTCCTCGTGAGCTTCCGGCTCCATACCGGCAAAATCCCGCAGCTTCGGTCTGTGGTGGCTCCTCCTGCGCCCCGTGGCGGGAAGCGCCCTTCCCATCGGGTGCTTCGTGCCCATTCTTCTGCCAGGCTACGCGCTTTGCCCGCCTGCCATCCCGGCTCGGGAACCGAACCGCCGATCCCCAGGTCGCTCCCGGCCCCGGTCCATTTCTCATCACCGGGCGGCCCCGGCCGCTCTCCGCTCCCCCGCGTTTTCCCCCCGCCCGCCCATGAGAACTTAAACAATCACACCCCCCGCACCAAAATTTTCCCCATAAATTCAACGCTTTACCGAAAACCACCCCCAAATCCCCCCACCCCATGCCGCACAATCGAGCCAGGATGAGACAACCCACCCCACGACAGCAGGCCGCCTCGCGCGCGAACGGCGCCAAATCCCGCGGTCCCAAAACCGCCGCCGGCAAGCGCCGCTCCTCCCGCAACGGCTGCAAACACAATCTCTACTCCCGCGTCGCTCCCATGCCCCCGGCCGACGACCCCGATTTCCTCGGCGAACCTCGCCGATTATCGCGCCGACTTCCAGCCCCGCACCCCCGCAGCCGAAAGCGCCGTTCTCTCGCTCGCCGTCAACATGTGGCTGAGAACGCATTTGTGGCCCGTCCAGGAACGAGATGTGGATGCGGAGATCCGCCGCCAGGCCGCCCTCCATCCGGACGAGGAGCCCCGGTTTCACGTCGCCGCCGCCTCGACTACCCTGCCCCTGCAGCCAGCTCGAACGCACTGGATTCCCGCTACGGCCGGCGCATATTCCGCGCCCTCCGGACCCTCGAAAGAGAAGAAAAACTCGCCCTGCGCGCCGGGCGCCGCCGCCGCCGCGCCCCACAAAACGGCGAAAATACAAGCACCAAACCCCGCCACAACCCGTCGCCGCGCCCAAAAACGACGAAAATGAAGCACCGAACCTGCCAGCCACTTCCGGCCCTCCGTTCCGCGCCATATTCCGTCGCAAAAACAACGAAAATGAAGCACCGAACCTGACCGCCACGCGGACGGTTCAGCCGCACCCGTGCCGCGCGCACTTCTGCGTGCCGGCCCGGGCGAAGCCACCGGCCAGACCTCATCCGCAGACAAGCGATCCGCAGGTTGTTACCTGTGGTGGGAGACTCCACTCGACGCCTGGCCGCAGCGGAAAACGTGTCCGGACTTATGAAACCGCCGGCTGGCATGGCGGCGATGGATCGCTGGATCCCATCGGAACCGCGTCCGAGTCCCCTCCTGAGGCCCGTTGTGAAGGCCGGCTGACAGGTTCAGCTGGGCGGCTTCGAAAGCCACTACTTCGCGCCGCGGCTCGAACGAGTACCCGAAGCCGCGCACCGAATGAATCAGGCGGGGCCGGCGGGGTCGCGCTCGATCTTCTGCCGCAGCCGCAGGATGTAGACGTCCACCGTGCGGTCGGTGATGGCGCGGTCCTGTCCCCACACCGCATTCAGCAGTTGTTCGCGGCTGAAGACCACGCTGGGGCGCGTCATCAGGAACTCCAGCAGCCGGAACTCGGTGGCCGTCAGAGAGAGCGGCTCGCCTTCGAGCCTCACCTGGCAGCTGCTGCGGTCCAGCTCCAGATTGCCGGCCTTCAGGACGCGCGCGGGCGCCGTCTGGGTGCGGAACTGCAGCTTGATGCGCGCGATCAGCTCGCGGATGAAAAACGGCTTCACGATGTAATCGTTGGCGCCCAGCTCGAGGCCCACGATGCGGTCGGTCTCCGAGGCGCGCGCGGTCAGGAAGATGATGGGCGTCTGCGCCAGTTCCTGATCGTTGCGGATGCCTTTGCAGATATCCAGGCCGTCGGAATCGGGCAGCATGATATCGAGCAGGATCAGATCCGGCTTCACGCGGCGGCAAAGGTCGAGCGCGCCGCGGCCGGTTTGCGAACCGGCGAGACTGAAGCCTTCCTTTTCCAGGTTGTACTTCAGCAGCGCGTAAAGGTCGGCGTCGTCTTCGATGAGGACAATTCGTTTTGTCACGGTACTTTCAGCGTAAAGGGAATTACGTTACAGAGGGGTTAACGCGCCGTAAACTCTGAATGAAGTTCCCCGCCGGGCTCCAGGTCGGCCAGTTCCACCGGCATGGTGAAGTAAAACACGGATCCCCTGCCCGGCTCGCTTTCGACGCGCACTTCGCCCGAATGCGCGCGCACCAGGTGCTTGACGATCGCGAGGCCGAGGCCGGTGCCGCCGAGCTCGCGGCTGCGGGCTTTATCCACGCGGTAGAAGCGCTCAAACAGGCGCGACTGCTCTTCGGCGGGGATGCCCATGCCGGTGTCGCGCACATAGAATTCGATCCATTCGGAGCCGTCGGCGCGGCGCCCGGCCGCGACCCGGCCGCGATTTGTCCCCCTTCCGGGGTGTATTTCACGGCGTTATCGAGCAGGTTGCTGACGACCTGATAAAAGGCCTCGGAATCGCAGAAGACCTCGCATTCCGGCCGGCCCCGGCTCGTGGCGCATGGAGATGTTCTTCTTCTCCGCGATAGGCCGGATCGTGTCCACCACGTCGGCCAGCAGATCGTTGACCCGGTAAGACGCGAAGCGGAATTCCTGCGTCCGCAGCTCGAGCCGCGAGAGCGTCAGCAGGTCGGCGGTCAGGCGCGTCAGGCGCTCGGTGTTGTGGCGGATGATGTTGAGGAAGCGCAGATTGTGTTCGGGGTCGTCGACCGCGCCGTCGATCAGCGTTTCGGTGTAGCCGAGGATGGAGGCGAGCGGCGTGCGCAGCTCGTGCGACACGTTGACGACGAAGTCTTTGCGCACGCGCTCGAGGCGGTCGAGTTCGGTGTGCTCGTGCTGCAGTTGCTGCACGGTGCGCTCCAGCCGCGCGCTGGTTTCGTTGAGCTTGCGCGCCAGCACGCCGAGCTCGCCGCGCCCGCTTTCGGGCAGGCGCGCGTGGAAGTTGGCGTTGGCGAGCTCGCCCGCGTAATTGACGATCCCGCTCAGACGCCGCGCCAGAAGCCGGGCCAGAAACGCGGCCAGCAGCACCGCGGGCAGGAACGCGATGGCCACGCTCTGCAGGATGCCGGCACGGATGGCGGCCACTTCGGCGTTGACGGCGGAAAGTGGCATGGCGAGGCGCAGCGCGCCTTCGCGGACAGGCAGCGCTACGTAGAGAAACGGCGTGCCAACGGTGCGGCTGGTGCGCGTGTCGGAGCCGATCGAGCCGCGCAGGGCCGCCATCACTTCGGGGCGGCCGGCATGGTTCTCCATGGTCCTCGGATCGGCCTCGGAATCCACCAGCACATGGCCGTCGCGCGCGATCAGAGTGATGCGGGCGGCCGCGGCGTTGGCGAGCGCGGCGGCATGCGATTGATCCAGGCGGGCGGGTTCGCCGGACACGATGAGGAGCCGCGCCTTTGTCGATGAGTGCGTGCTGCAGATGATCGATCGAGTAGCGCTCGGCGACGCGGGAGGCGAGGATGTCGGCCGCGAGCAGAGCCACGGCGATGAGACAGGCGATCACGCCCGTCAGCTTCAGAAAGATGCGGGCGGTCACTGGGCCTCGAAGCGGTATCCGAAGCCGCGCACGGTGACAAGGTACGCCGGGTCGTCGGGCTTCTCTTCGATCTGCTCGCGCAGCCGGCGAATATGCACGTCAACCGTGCGCGGGGTTACGAAGTGCTGTTCGCCCCAGACCTCGCGCAGCAGCTGTTCGCGCGACCAGGCGTGGCCGGTGTGGGTGAGGAAGAACTCGAGCAGGCGGAACTCGGTGGCCGTGAGCTCCAGTTCTTTGCCGTTCTGAAAGACGCGGCGCGCGCCCAGGTCGAGGCGGAACGGACCCATATCGAGCGTGGTCTGCTTCGGCTCGGCATCGGTGTCGCTGCGGCGCAGATGGGCCTTGATGCGCGCCACCAGTTCGCGGGGGCTGAAGGGCTTGGTGATGTAATCGTCGCCGCCGATTTCGAGGCCCAGCACGCGGTCCACTTCGTCGGAGCGCGCGGTCAGGAAGATCACGGGCGTGCGCTCCAGCTTGCTGCCCTGGCGAATGCGGCGGCAGAGCTCGAAGCCATCCTGCCCGGGCAGCATGACGTCGAGGACGATCAGTCGGGCTGCCAGGCTTCGAGCTCGCGGAAAGTGCCGTCGGCGCCGGTGAAGATGCGGGTTGCGAAGCCGCCGCGCGTGAGGTTGTATTCGATAGCGTGGCGAGCTCGGCTTCGTCTTCGACAACGGCTACCTTTTTCGTCATGGGTTACTCGAACGGACTGAAGACGCCGGCGCGGTGTTACGGCAGACGGGGCAGGGGCAGATGTGGCGCAGATGATCGTAGGAATAGAGGCCGGTGTTGTGACCGTCGCTCCATTCGATGCGCAGGGCGTAGCTGCCGACGGGCTCGATCGAGTTCATCTTCAGCTTCGGCGTGAACATCGGGAACGGGTTGGCGGGGGCTTCCTAGATTTAGGGCGCGGCTCGGTGCCGTGCGCTCCGGTGCAGCTGGCGCAGGGGCACCAGTCGCGCAGATAGGTGGTCGAGAAAGAGCTGTGATGGCCGTCTTTCCAGTCGATTTCGATGCCTTTCGATTTCGAGATGGCGATGTGTTCGGGGTCGCTCGCAAGCTGTGTGGTCATTGGTGATTCATGCGCTCCACGTCGCGGACGCCGGAGATGCGCCGCATGGCGTGCAGAGCTTTTCGAGTTGTTTCTTGTCGCGCACGTCGACGGTCATTTCGACGGAAGCGGCGTCGCTGTCGGAGGAGAAATCGGTCTTGGCTTCGAGGCTGCGCACGTTGGTGTTTTCGGTGGCGAGCACGGTGGTGAGCTGATGCAGGATGCCGGGCCGGTCGTCGGTCTGGACGACAATGCGGACGGGGAAGGTGTCGGTGGCGTGGCGCTCCCATTCGACTTCGATCTTGCGTTCCGAGTCGTACATCAGATTCTGCACGTTGGGGCAGGTGCTCGAATGCACCGCGATGCCCTTGCCGCGCGTGACGTAGCCGACGATCGATTCGCCTTTGATGGGATTGCAGCACTTGGCGCGGTAGACCATCACGTCGTCGACGCCGTGGACCTTGATGGCGGAATCGTCGTCGCGGCGCGGCGCCGGGTTGTGGTGGGCTCGACCACGGGCGGCGGGGGAGGCTCTTCGGCCACCTGCCCCGGTGCGGATTTCTGCAGCACCTGGCGGGCCGAGAATTTGCCGTAGCCGAGGCTGGCGTAGAGGTCTTCGATCTTGCTCAGCCCGTACTCGGCGGCCACGCGCTTCGAGATCCGCCTTGCTGGATGCGTGCCATCTGCACGCCGAGGCGGCGCGCTTCCTTCTCGAGATCTTCTGCCCGATCTCGATGGCGCGCTCGCGCTCGTTGGCGTTGATGACGTGCTTGATCTTGTTGCGGGCGCGCGAGGTCTTGGCGATGGACAGCCAGTCCTTGCTCGGCAGGTGGCCGGCCTGGGTGAGGATGTCGACGATGTCGCCGTTTTGCAGCGTGTAGCGGAGGGGAACGATGCGGCCGTTGATCTTGGCGCCCACGCAGGTGTTGCCGACTTCGGAGTGCACGGCGTAGGCGAAGTCGATTGTATCTCAAGAGTCAAGGGTACGCAACGATGCAGTACACTTCGGGTCCCGCGGCCGAGGAACGCTTTGAAACGATCCGCCAAAGCGTGGATTTGGCGATCGTGGATGTCAACCTTCCCGGGGCCAGTGGAGTAGAACTCGGTGTGCGGCTGGGGGCGTTGAAGCCCGGCCTGAAACTCCTCTTCGTATCCGGCTGCTCTCCGGAGGAGTGGAGCGCCCCGGACGTTGCACTCCTGAAAACGTTGCCTCGGAGTTCAGTCCGCATTATGACGAAACCGTTTTCGGGGCACGATCTACTCGATAAGGTTGGCGAATTAATCGGAGCGCCACCTGAGCTTCCTCTGGACTATAGACAGGATCACGAGGCCACAGACCAGGAACGCGTTGTCATGACGTTGGAGCGCCAGGCAGAGCTACTGGAAATGGCTCATGACGCGATTTTGGTTCGCGATCTGAAAGGCAGGATCCGCTTCTGGAACCGCGGTGCTGAAGTTCTCTACGGCTGGTCCAGAAGTGTGGCTCTTGGCAGTTTGTCACACGATCTACTGCAAACGTTGTTTCCCGTTCCGTTTTCCGAAATTGAAAGATCGCTCAAAGAGCACGCTCGCTGGGACGGCGAATTGCGCCATACCGCGTTCAACGGACGTACGGTCATCGTGTCCAGCCGCTGGGCGGTTCGCGATGCTCCGGACGGACGGATGGAGATCCTCGAGATCAACCGCGATATCACGGCAGAGAAAGAAATGGAGGCCGGTCTACGCAGCGTCAACCGGGAGCTGTTACTACAGGCTGAGGAATTGAGGAGGGCTGAGGAGAAGTTCCGCGGTTTGCTCGAAGCCGCACCAGACGCCATGGTGATCGTGAAGGTCGACGGTGAGATCGTTCTGGTGAATGCGCAGGCCGAGAAGGTCTTTGGCTATCGACGGGACGAACTGGTGGGTCAAAATGTCGACATGCTTGCGCCTCCGCGCTTTCGAGAAATTCATGCCGCGGAACGGGCGAGTTACGTAAACAATCCGCGAGTACGTCCGATGGACACCGGCCTCGACCACTTCGCGTTACGAAAAAACGGTGAGGAGTTCCCCGCCGATATATCGCTCAGCCCGATGGTCACCGCAGAAGGACTGCTCATCAGCAGTACGATTCGCGATGTTTCGGAACGGAAGCGGTCGGAACAGGAACTGTTTGAGAAGAACGCCCGGCTAGAGAATGAAGATAAGGCCAAGGACCTCTTCCTGGCCAGTATGAGCCACGAACTGCGTGCTCCGTTGCACACGATTACGGGCTTTGCCGACCTGCTGGCGGAAGAACGAAAGGGTCTCCTCACAGAGGATCAAAGACGCTATGTCGGGCACATTCAATGCGATTCCCAGCACCTGATGCACCTGATTAATGGCATTCTCGATTTGAGCAAAATCAAGGCGGGTGCGTTTCAACTCCGGTGGGAGACGTTCCAGGCAGCAGGCGCAATCGAAGAGGTGATCGACTCGGTCCAGCCCCAGGCCGACGAAAAGTTTATTCGGGTGGAAACCAGCATTCCGGAATTGGTCGCCATACAAGCAGACTACGTTCGTTTTAAGCAAATTATCTACAATTTAGTTAGTAATGCCATCAAATTCACACCCGCTGGCGGCCATATTTGCATCAGTGGCGCACGTCAGGATGACTTTGTCGCGATTCAGGTTCAAGACAGCGGAATCGGCATTCCCCGGGAGGAACAGGCTTCCGTTTTCGATCGGTTCTTCCAGTGTGGTTCTACGGTCAGGTCCGGTGACCGCATTGACCGTGATGGTCCCCGTCGCGGAAGCCGTGTGACTCGCGGAATCGGCCACTTGAACCGTAATCGTACCCGTGCCCGCCGCAGTGGCGGTCCCGGTAACCGCGCCCGTCGACGCATTGAGCTGGAGTCCTGCGGGAGGAGTTCCGCTCGTCAGCGTATAGGTGTAAGGAGCCACACCGCCGCTGGCGCTGAATTGCATGGTCACCGTCGATCCGACGTTTCCGGTCACGGCCGCGGGATTCGCCATCGTCAGCGGAGACGCCGTCGCCGTAATGGTGATCGAAAGCGCCTGCGTCGCGGACGGCGATCCGGTGAAGGCAGCCTGAACCGTGAAATTACTCGTTCCCACAGCCGTCGGCGTTCCACTAATCGTGCCCGAGGAATCGGCGTTAGACGAAATTTGCAATCCCGCCGGAAGGTTCCCTTGGCTCACGCTCCACACGACACCCGTCGAGGGGCCGCCGGTCTGTTGCAAAGTCTGGCTATAGGGCACGTTGATCACGCCCGACGCGAGACTCGTAGTCGAGATGGCGATCGTATACGTGCCGCTGCCGGTCACCGTGATCGATACCGGCGTAGCCTGTGCATGTCCCCCGGTCGCGTCGGTTGCCGTAACGATGATCGAATAGGTGCCTGGTTTGACGGGAGTGCCCGACAGAGTCGCCGTCGTACTCGTCGTCGTGTTGTTCATCGTGAACCCTTCGGCCGTGGACGCCGAATCCACACTCCATTGGTAGGACTGGTTGCCACTGGAATCGATGACCGGGACGCCGGCGCTGGCCGTATACGCCGCCGTCGGAATCGCGGTACCCACGGTGGCCGCCGGAAGCGAAGTCGGCTGACTGGTAATCGTGACTAACTGCTGGGTGGGCGCGTAAACGTTGATCGCGTACAACTGCGTGACGGTAGTGGCCGGCGCAGTGTAGGTGGCGACTACATTGAACACATACTGTCCCGACGCGGTTGGCGTGCCGGAAATGATTCCCGTGTTTGGATCGATACTGACTCCCGGCGGCGGCGGCGTGTTTCCGTTACTCAACGACCAGGCCGAAAAAGTTGCCGCGGGCGGCGAGGACACGGTGATGGTCGTCGAAGGAAGAGCGGTGCCGACGATCCCGCAGGAGACGGCTCCCGGCGTCGTTGTGCAAGCCTCAGTCAACACCGTCGGCGTCAGCGAGGACGCTCCCGAAGCGGCGACCGCTGCGAAAACTGCCCATCCAGTGAGAACGGCGAAGCGGCGGATCGTCACTGCTGGCCTCCTTGCGCATCCGCTAACCGCCGAATGGGAATCACTTTCTTCATAACCGGAGCCGGCGCCAGTGGCACGAACCACACATCCCCCGAATCCGCTTCATAAACTTTGACCGATCCGCCCGTCAGGCTATTCAGCCGGAACAGGTCTCCTCCCAATCCGCTCAACCCCTGCGGTTTACATCCGCAACTCGCGGTGGTGACCGCTCCCCCGGCGAGCTGTACTTGACCGATTCCGCCGTCCGGCTCGATCAGCACGACGCGTGAGTTATCGGCCGTCAGCGCGAGAGCGATCGGCGACTGCGCGGGGAGGGGCGTGTCCGCGCTTCCGAAAATCGTGGAGACGGCGGGCGTCGCGCCCAGATTGGAAATTTGAAGAACTT
This sequence comes from Terriglobia bacterium, assembly GCA_963765085.1. Taxonomy (GTDB): domain Bacteria; phylum Acidobacteriota; class Terriglobia; order Bryobacterales; family Bryobacteraceae; genus Palsa-187. The sequence continues at coordinate 9,722 of CAVXVL010000097.1, forward strand.
GCACCGCGGTGGTGACCGCCAGATTGTCGGTGCCGTGGAAAAACGCGATCGCCGTGACGCCCGCGGGCGCCGGCAGCGGAATCACCTGGCCGGCGGAACCGATCGCATTCACCGAGCCTCCGAACACTCCCGCCGTCCACTGCGCGTCGTCGCTCACCGCGAGCGCGGAAGCGTTGCCCAGGAACGAAACATTCGCGGAACTCACAACCGCTGGCGAAGCCGGCAATCCTCCGATGACCTGCAGTTCGCCGCCGTTGGAAATCAACGCGGATGTGCCGCTCGGACTTAGTAGGAGATTGCCGGCCGCCGCGCCCTGGACGATAGCCGTTTGTAATGTAATTCCGTCGGCCGCAACCGTTACCACGACGACCGTTCCCGCCGCCGTCGTAGCCAGTCCGTACGCGCCGCTCGGCGCAACCGTGATTTGAGGGAAGGTCTGCCCGGCGCCCAACAGGGGACCGATAGAGGCCGACGACGGGATCCCCGACATCGTTCGAATCGTGCCCTGATCCGGCAAGTAGCCGAGCACCGGGACGCTCACCTGAGCCACCGCCGTGCCGGCCAGCATTGCCGCCAAAATGAATCGCATCATAGCCATAGACCTCCGCCCCACGCTATAGTTCTCCGCACCAAGCTCCGCATCAAGTCCTCCGCATCCTCGTTTGGTATTGCTTGGCGTCCCGCCTAGGGACCCACCGTTGGAGTTCCGGGCGTGATCGTCACCGATGGCGTCGACGTGGAGGAGGAGGACGATTTGGAACCACCCTTCGTCGCGATAATAGCCCCGGCCGCTCCGGCAGCCGCGAGAGCCACCACAATCAGAATCTTCGTGGTCTTGCTCATTCCCCCGCCCGACGAGGAGGAACTGCTTCCGCCCGTCACCACCGGCCCAACCACGTTGGACTGATTGATGACAGCGCTCGCCGTTTGCCCGGCATAGGAGGCGGCCACGCGCATTTGCATGGGGCCGGCCTGCTGATTGAATTGCGCGCCCCGGGCGACGGCGCGGCCGCGGGCGTCCGTCGTGGTCGTGTAGGAGGAAGTGCCGTTCGCGAACGTTCCCCCGGGTCCGCTGGTGGGCAGAAAGAAGATAACGGCCGCGCCGGTAATCGGCCTATGATTCTGATCCTCTACGCGGACGGCCGGTTCCTTGTTCACATGAGAGCGTACATTGTTGATAGCGCCTTCGCCTTCCACAACGACGACTTGCAGCGCCCGTCCAGGCGCCTCCTGGCCCCATGCCTGCGTGATGAAAATCTGAAAAGCGAGTAGTGCTGCGAAGCAGACAAGACGTGGCGCTCTGGCCCTCATTTTCCCTCCGACTTTAAACTCCGAGTACTCTAACTTACCATTACTTAGGGTACGAAACCAATGTATTCTCCGACGTCACTGCAAGACGGTCGGTATGCATTTAATTCTCGCGGAGATCGACCCTAAACGATCGGGAAGGCGACCCTAAAGAGGACGATACACTCACGGTGTAATGCAGATGTAAGACGCGGTCTGACACGGATCCGTCCGCAGAGAGCGGCCGGATCTGGGCAAAGTGGGATGGTCTCTAGCCGCGCGGCAACATGGTTGGGATTTGTGAGTTACTCTTCTTCTTCCTCTTCGCCGGTTCTCGCCGCCTTCGCCGCCGCAATGATCTTCTCGGCTTGTGGCCCGGGAACGTAGTCGTAGTGATCGAACTCCATACTGAACGACGCGCGGCCTTGCGTCATGGAAATCAGGTCGTTCTGATAATTCAGCATCTCGGCCATCGGGACTTGCGCCTTGATGATCTGCGTGCCGCCCTTCGTATCCATCCCCGAGATCCGCCCGCGCCGTCCGTTCATATCGCCCATCAGATCGCCCGCGTATTCGACCGGCGCCTGCACCTCCACGTTCATCACCGGCTCGAGCAGCGCCGGCTTCGCCGCTTCCATCGCCGCCTTGAACGCTTTGCGCGCCGCCAGCTTGAACGACATTTCCGACGAATCGACGTCGTGATACGAGCCGTCGTACACCGTCACCTTGAAATCGACGACCGGGAATCCCGCCAGATAGCCCTTCTCCGCGGTCTCCACGATGCCTTTTTCGATCGCCGGAATGAAGTTCTTCGGGAATCGAGCCGCCGAAGACATCGTTCGCGAATTCGAATTTCGCGCCGCGCGGTAAGGGCTCCATGCGAATCCAGCAATCGCCGAACTGCCCGTGCCCGCCGGTCTGCTTCTTGTGCCGTCCCTGCACGTCGGCCTTCCCGCGAATGGTTTCGCGATAGGGAATTTTGGGAGCGTGCAACTCGACATCGACGCGGTAGCGCTTCTTCAGCCGGCTGACGATAATCTCGACGTGCTGCTGGCCGCTGCCCGCGAGCAGAAACTCTTTGGTCTGAGGATCGCGATAAAAGCGCAGCGCTGGATCTTCCTCCAGAATCTTATGCATCGCCTGGCCCATGCGGTCTTCGTCGTTGCGCGTCTTCGCGGCGATCGCGTAGGCAATCGACGGCTCCGGCAATTTCACCGCCGGATACGCGATCATCGAAGCTTTGTCGTCGAGCGTATCGCCCGTCAGCGTATCCTTCAGTTTCGCCACGCCGCCGATATCGCCCGCATGCAACTCTGTCGCGGGCGGAAGCGTTTTGCCGGAAATCGTGCCAATGTGCGAAAGCCTCTCCGCCCCGCTATTGCGAGCGTTGATCAGGTTCGCATCGTTTCTCAAAATGCCCGAAATCACTTTGAAATACGGACACACGTCCCGCGAATGGATCGGCGATGGTTTTGAACACGAATACCGAAACCGGTTCGGAATCCTTCTCCGGCCGTTCGGCGTGCGTGCCGTTGATCGTGCCCGCCCACGGACCCCGCTCGGCGAGGCGCGGGAAAATACTCGATCGATGAAGTCGAGCATCAGATCGGTCCCGACGTTGTGCAGCGACGACCCGCACAGCACCGGGAAAATTCTCATCTGCCGGACCGCTTCGCGCAGGCCCTCTTTAATATGCTCCACCGGCAGCGTGCCGGTGTCGAAAAATTCTTCGAGCAGCGCGTCGTTGCCTTCGGCCACCATTTCGACCAGAGCTTCGTGAGCGGCCTTCGCGGCCTCGGCCATATCCGCGGGGATCTCGCCTTCTTTCCCTTTTCCGTCGCCGTCGAGCGCATAGGTATACGACTTCATGCGCACCAGATCCACGACGCCCTTGAAGTCCTTCTCCGAGCCGATCGGCAAATGAATCGGAATCGCCGTGCGCCCGAAGAACGATTGCACGCTTTCGAGAGCGCGTTCGAAACTCGAGCGCTCGCGGTCCAGCTTATTGATAAGGACGGCCCGCGGCAATTTGAATTCTTCGGCGAACGACCAGACCTTCTCCGTCTGTACTTCGACGCCGGCCACGCCATCCACGACGATCAGCGCCGCGTCGGCCGCCACCATCGACGCCTTCGTGTCGTTGAGGAAAATATTGAAACCCGGCGTATCCAGCAGGTTGATCTTCTTCTTCTCCCACTCGGCGGCCGCGACGCCGGTGGAAATCGTGATCTTGCGCTGGATCTCCTCATCGTCGAAATCCGTGACGGTGTTGCCTTCATCCACGCGCAACAGCCTCGGGCTCCGCCGGAAGTAAACAGAAGGCCCGCCGTCAGCGACGTCTTTCCGGAATGGCCGTGCCCCACGAGCGCAACATTCCGAAGGTCATTTGTTTCGTAGACTTTCACCGGAGGTTCACTCCTTTTTCACGCGATCGTAAAACGTGGATCTTATCACAACCGAGATGCTACCCTGCGAAGGAATGTCACAACACAAAATTGCCGTCATTCCAGGGGACGGCATCGGCACGGAAGTGGTTCCGGAGGGGCTGCGCGTTCTGGACGCCGCGGCCGCGAAGTTCGGCATCGATCTGCATTACGATCACTTCGATTTCTCCAGCTGCGATTACTATTTGAAGCACGGCAAAATGATGCCGGATAACTGGAAGGAGCTGATCGGCGGCCACGACGCGATCTTCTTCGGCGCGGTCGGATGGCCCGCCAAGGTCCCCGATCATATTTCGCTGTGGGGCTCGCTGCTGCTGTTCCGCCGCGAATTCGATCAGTACGTCAACCTGCGCCCCGTGCGCCTGATGCCCGGCATCCCGAGCCCTCTCGCGAATCGCAAACCCGGCGAGATCGATTTCTACGTGGTGCGCGAAAACACCGAAGGCGAATATTCTTCGGTCGGCGGCAAGATTTTCCCCGGCACCGATCGCGAAGTCGTGCTCCAGGAAACCGTCTTCTCGCGCATCGGTGTGGATCGCGTGGTGAAGTACGCTTTCGAGCTGGCCAATCGTCGTCCCAAGAAACATCTCACGTCGGCCACCAAATCCAACGGCATCTTTATCTCCATGCCCTACTGGGATGAACGCGTCGCCGAGATGGCGAAAAATTATCCCGATGTGAAGACCGACAAATTTCACATCGATATTCTCACCGCTCACTTCGTGCGCAATCCGCACTGGTTCGATGTCGTGGTCGCCTCCAACCTATTCGGCGATATTCTCTCGGATCTCGGTCCCGCCTGCACCGGAACGGTCGCCATCGCACCTTCGGGAAATATTAATCCCGAGCGGAAATTCCCGTCGCTGTTCGAGCCCGTGCACGGTTCCGCGCCCGACATCGCGGGGAAAGGCCTCGCGAATCCGATCGGCCAGATCTGGAGCGGCGCGATGATGCTCGATCATCTGGGCTATCCGGCCGCGCACGATGCCATCGTCAAAGCCATCGAGCAGGTGACCGAGCATGGTCCGCGCACACCCGATATGGGCGGCAAGGCGACCACCGGCGATATCGGCAAAGCGATCGTGGAAGCACTCGGATAGCGAAGAGTCCGAGCATGGAGAACAGCGGTCAGGAAACACCAAGCCTGATCGCTGGCGCGGAACTGGTAGGCGCGGCAGGACTCGAACCTGCGACCCTCAGCTTAGAAGGCTGATGCTCTATCCACCTGAGCTACGCGCCCGCAGAATTCAATGGTAACAATCGCGGGCGCGTTTTCGAATTCTGGTCGCGGTCGGGAAGGTCTGTTTTCCTGACCTCTGTCCCCTATCCCCTGACCCCTGTTTTACTTCAGCTTCGAAAAATCCGTCGGAGTCGTGAAAATCGACTCGACGTTATCCACCAGCTTGCCGTTGGCCTCCGTCTCCTTCTGCACTTTCTGCCATTCGGGATCGGCGCGGAAGGCGTCCCAATCGGCCTTGGCCGCCTCGCGGCTCGGGAACTCGAGAATGTAAAGGAAAGTGTTTTTCGCAAACGGATCGTCCGACGGCGCGAAATATCCCACGCTCTTCATGTTGTGCTTCTTGAAAATCGCTTCGGTCTGATCGCGGAACCGTGCCTGCAACGCTTCGAGCTTTCCGGGCGCGGCCGTGTAGCGGCGGAATTCATAAACATGCGTCGAGGCGGCGGATACAGTCGTCTCGCGGCCCGCCCAGTAACCGGCGGCGGCGGCGATCAGCGAGCACAGAACAATGATCTTTTTCATAGGGAAATCTCCTGTCCTAAAAGCATACATGGCTTGGAAAGAGGGGACAGACTACTCTGTTCCCGCGAGCCGATTCCGGCGGTCGCTCGCGCACGAGCGTGGACAGAGCGGTCTGTCCCCTTACCATGATGGACCGAGCAAAAACTAACCTCGCGTTCGCGATCCCTGCTAACCTCTAAGTTCAAGCATGTCAGACACGAAACTCCAGATCATCCCGCTGGGCGGCCTCGGCGAGTTCGGGATGAACTGATGGCCATCCGTTACGGCGAGGACATCATCGTCGTCGACGCAGGCATGATGTTCCCGGACGCCGAACTGCTGGGCGTCGATATCGTTACCCCCGATTTCACCTATCTGAGCAGAACGCCGAGCACGTCCGCGGGCTGGTTCTCACGCACGGCCACGAGGATCACATCGGCGGCATTCCATTTCTGCTGCTCAATTGAAGATCCCGGTTTACGGACCGCCTTCACGCTGGCTTTGGTCGAGCGGCGTCTCGAAGAGCACGAGATGCTCGATGAGCCGAGCTCAACACGGTCAAGCCGGCGAAAAGCTCACGCTCGGGCCGTTCTCCATCGAATTCATCCACGTCACGCATTCGATTGTGAGCTGCGTGGCGCTGGCGATCACGACGCCGCTGGGCGTCATCATCCACACCGGCGATTTCAAGGTGGACCCGACGCCGACCGACAACGAGCTGTTCGATCTGCACACGCTGGCCGAGTACGGCAAGCGCGGCGTGCTGCTGCTGATGTCGGATTCGACCAATGTGGATCGGCCCGGCTACACCGAAAGCGAACGGGCAGTCGGCCCGCGCCTGGAAGACTTATTCGTGCGATCGCCGCGCCGGCTGGTGATCTCTTGTTTCAGTTCCTCGATTCACCGGCTGCAGCAGATTCTCGATCTCGCGCAGGAATATGGCCGCAAAGTCGCGTTTCTCGGCCGCAGCATGAACAACACCACCGAGATCGCGCATGATCTCGGCTTGCTGAGAATTCCGAACGGCATTCTGCTGCGCCCGCAGGACATCATGCAGACCGCGCCGAGCAAGCTGGTCGCGGTGGTCTCCGGCACGCAGGGCGAGCCGATGTCGGCGCTCTCGCGCGTGGCCGTGGATAATCACAAAGCTCTGTCCTCGAACCCGGCGATACCGTCGCATTGAGTTCACGCATGATTCCGGGAAACGAAAAAGGCCATTTACCGGATGATCAACCACGTGTCCAAGCGCGGCGCCGACGTGGTGTACGGCAGCATGAATCCGCCGATCCACGTTTCCGGCCACGGCAGCGCCGAAGAGCTGCGGCTGGTGCTGAATCTGGTGCGGCCCAAGTATTTCGTGCCCGTTCACGGCGAATACCGCCAGCTCGCGCGTCACGCGAAACTCGCGCAACACCTCAGCCACCTGGGGTTAAAAGAAACCTTCGTCCTGGAATCTGGCGAGACGCTGATGATCGATAGCGGGCGCGCGTACAAGGGCGAAAAGGTCACCGTGGGCCGCGTGTGCATCGATTCGGGCTCCATCGACGAAGTGGTCGAGGACATGGTCATCCGCGACCGCCGCCATCTTTCCGAAGACGGCTTTGTGCTCCCCATCATCGCGATCAACAAGAACACCGGCAAGCCCGAAGGGCTTCCGGAGATCGTCAGCCGCGGCTTCATGTCGATGGAAGAGAGCTCCGAGGTGCTGCAAAGCGCGCGCCAGATCGTGGTGAAGACGCTCGAATCCTCGACCGCGGAAGAGCGCGGCGATTGGGGCGTGATGCAGGAAAAAATCCGTGCCGATCTGAAGCGTTATATCAGCAAGCAAACCGCACGTCGGCCCCTGATTCTCCCGGTTATTTTGGAATTATGATCCCCGGTGGAGCGGGCTTCAGTGGGGCGGCCTTTAGCCGGGGTGGGGCGGGCTTTAGCCTGCGCGGGACTTTAGTCCCGCTATAAAATTGCAGTGGTCATCCCGAGCGCAGCGAGGGACCTGCTTTTCTGTTTACTAAGAAGGAACGAACGTGGACGTAACCGACGCCTCCGGATACCCGGGGCACGCTAATCAAATTTTTTCACCCGGCACGGAGCAGGAAGTCGCCCATCTTTTGCGGCAAGCTTCCGAAAAGAAGATTCCCGTCACCGCCGCCGGAGCTCTCACCGGATTGGCAGGAGGCGCCGCGCCGCAAGGCGGCTGGGAGATTTCTCTCTCCCGCCTTCGCAAGCTCGAACTCTCCCAAGGACGCGCCCGCGTCGGCCCCGGAGTTCTGCTCCGCGAAGTCCAGGCCGCGGCCGCGAACAACGGCCAGTTCTACGCGCCCGATCCCACCGAGAACACTTCTTCCATCGGCGGCAACATCGCCGCCAACGCCAGCGGCTCGCGCAGTTTCCGTTATGGAGCGACGCGCCGCCACGTGCTCGCGCTCAACGCGGTGTTCGCCGACGGCAGCATCCGGACCATTCATCGTGGCGAGAAAGTCGACTTCGACGTCCCCGCGATTTCTCTTCCGCGCACGACGAAACTTTCCGCCGGTTATCCCTTGCAACCCGGCATGGATCTGATCGACCTGATCATCGGCAGCGAAGGCACGCTCGCTCTCGTGACCGAAGCCGAGCTCAATCTGCTTCCCGCGCCCGGCGATCGGCTGGGCGGCGTGGTTTTCTTTACATCCGAAGCCGCTGCGCTCGATGCAGTCGATCTATGGCGTCCGACTCCAGGCCTCAACATGATCGAGTACATCGACGGTGCGTCCTTAAAGATGATGGACGTCCCGCACAAGGCCGCGCTCATGATCGAAATTGAAGGCGATGCCGACATCGATCTCTCCGGCGCGCTCGAATCCGATTCCTGGTTCGCCATGTCGGCCGCCGATCGCGAGCGCTTCCGCCTCTTCCGTCACGGTCTCGCGGAAAAAGTGAACGCGCATATCCGGCGCACGGGATATACGAAAATCGGCACCGATTACGCCGTACCGCTCGATCGCAACCGCGACATGATGGCGGCGTATCGCACGACGCTCGACAAAGAGATGCCCGGAAAATACGTGATCTACGGCCACATCGGCGACGCGCACGTGCACGTCAATGCCTTCCCCGAATCGCAGGAAGAGCACGACCGCGGAAAAGCGATCATGACCGATCTCGCGCGCGTGGCCGTCTCGCTCGGAGGCACCGTCGGCGCGGAGCACGGCTTAGGGAAGCGCAAAACCCATCTGCTCGAAATCCAATATCCGCCGGATCAAATCGAGGCGATGAAGCACGTCAAACGGAGATTCGATCCCGATTGGCTGCTCGGACGTGGAACGTTGTTCGCGTTTACAGAAAACGCCTGAAGGCCTCGATCGTCAATCCCGCATCGCGAATAACCCCACCCATGGTGTATGCATCGATCGGATTCGCGCGCGGAATGATGAGAACGCGGCTCCCGTCCGACATCACGATATGTTTGCTTTGGCGAACGATCCGGAAGCCAGCTCTCTCAAGCGCGCGAACGGCCTTGAGATGAGTTACGCCAGCAAGTTTTCCCAACGGTCAGACGGTCACTTCAATCTGGCGGACATCTTTCTCGGCGGCGAGCATTTCGTCTCGGACAGCGAGATAATCTTCGATGGCCGATCGAATATTCTCAAGCGCTTCTTCTTCCGTCGCGCCCTGCGACCAGCATCCCGGCAAACCGGGACAGGAGACGCTATAGCCTTCCTCGGTCTTGCGAAGAGCAACCCGATACGTCATGGCTTCACGATATCACGCGACCGCCGGCCGTTCGACCGCTACTCATGCATCACGCGCTCATGACATTCCGCCCCGGTCTTGACGTCGATTCCCGTCAGATCGACGTACTCTCCGACCGGCAGCAAATGCCACCAATGCGCCTGTACGTGCGCCTGGGTGAGGCGTGCCGAGTCGCAGTTGCCGATGCCCAACGTGACTTCGAACTGGTCGCCGTTGCGCGCGACGTGCAGCGTCTTCTTTTTCACCGAGACCACGACCATATCGACGGCGTCCGGCGCGCTCGGATGGACCGAGAATCCGTAGCCTTTCAGCCGCTCGATTAACGTCAGGTTCTCGCGATGCCCGTCCGTCTGCTTCATGATCCAATATGCCGAAACCGGCTCTTTGGGATCGAGCTTGCCGTTTCTTAACTTTGCTTCGTATTGAACGTAATTGTTCGTCAGATTCCAACTGATGGCGAAAAGTGGAATCGCGGTGATTCCAGGAATCGCCGCCTGAGCACTTTCCTGGCCGCGACTTGCACCGGCCAAGCACAGGAATACGACCAATGCTTGTAACGACCTAGACATGAAGCTGTATTCCCAGTGTAAGACACAGGCCCTCCCTTTCGCACCGCCCGCACGCGCCCGTCATCCCGAGCGCCTGGCGAGGGATCTGCTGTTTCTTGCCTTGATCTAGCGATTCTTCAGCCGAACGCTCACCAGATGACCGCTCTCGGCGATCACGTCGTGCGGAAGGGACTGAAATCGTTGGCGATAGGTCGCGTTATCGATCACATAGACGCGCACCGCGCGGGCGCGAAGAGCCTCTTCGAGCTCGCCCGGGGCAATGAGAATTACCGGCACGTCGTGGCTATACCATTCCAACTCGTTAGTCTCGTCGTAGCGCGGATCGCCCTTATCGTAGAATCCGACTCGTTCCCCGACAGGCAGAGTTCGATCGTGTACCGCCGAGATGGCGCGAATTTCCGTCGCGTGATAAGCCGGCGGGAAAAAGAAAGCAATTGAAATCGCCGCGACAACGGCGAGCCCCGGAATCCAACTCATCGCACGTTCGACGATCCGCCGTGGAGTCCATTGCATGATTCCGATCGCGGCCAGGATCGCGAACGCCGGGTACGCCGGCAGCATGTAGCGCAGCACGCGGCTCTTGGCCGCAGCGCACAGCAGAAAGACCGTCCCGGCCCATGCAAGAAGCAGGAAGAGACGGCGGTCGCGACTTCGATAAATGACAACCATCCCCACGATCGTCGCCGGCAACCATGGCCAATACGATTTCAGGAGCATCCACACGTATTCGATCGCGCCCGTATAGCGCCGCCACGGAGGATTGAGCGATCCATAAACTTCCCGGCTCAGCCATCCTTCGTGCGTGCTGACGAAGCTACCTTGGTAGCGGAAGAAAAGAAAGCCGTACCAAAGGGTCAACGGCAGAAAAGCGATCAAGACCGCCGGGATCATCCAGCGCCACGGCATATCGAAGCGCCGATCCTCGCCGTTTGCTGGACGCTGACGCACCAGCAGATCGAGCGCGAAGATCACCGGGAGTCCCAGGCCGATCAGTCCTCGAACCATCAACGCCATCGCGGTGAACGCACCGGCCGCGAGATACCAGGGAGGATCTTCCTCCGCCAGCGAAAACGCGCAGATCGCGCACACAAACAGGAAAGTGGTCGGGACGTCGGTCATCGCGTGGCCCGCGTATTTAATGAAATACGGTGTCGCCAGCATGACGAACATCGCAACCGATGCGGCCAGCGCATCCTTTAATAGGCGGCGCGCCAGCCAGTAGCTCAGCAGCACCGTCGCGAGAGCGGCCAGCGCGGAAGGAAGTTTCGCGACCGGATCAGAAACTCCGAACGCCGAGAAAAACGCCGCCTGCGTCCACACGAATAAAGGTGGATGTTCCAGCGCGGGCGCGCCCCTGCTTTTGGGCGTCAGCCAATCGCCCGTATGGACGATTCCCTTCGCCTCCTGCGAATACAGAGCGTCGTCATATCCGGTCAGGTCGCCGAGGCGAATCACTCCGAGAAAGAGAATGGCGGCGGCGAGCGCGAGGAGAAGAAATCGCCACCGATACGTCAGCGGGAACGCCCGGGCCTGATTCATTGCTGGAGTATCGATGGTGTTCGAAAGATCGGATGAGGCTTCCACCGCCGCAGACACTCCGAAAGCGGTCATCCCGAGCGAAGTCGAGGGACCTGCTGTTCAACCTTCGTCGACGATGAAAAGCTGATCCCTCTCCCGCAAGGCGGGATCGGGATGACGCCTTTGGCGTCACTTCCTCGCCGCGACGCTTTTCACCGATCGGCACCACAAGAACGCGACCGATTTCACCCACACTTCCGCGGCGCCGGCTGCTCGCAAAATGTCGGCATAGCGGCCCGTATACTTCGTGTCCGCGATCATCAGCCGTCCGCCCGGCTTGGTCACACGCAGCAGCTCGCGCACCGCTTGATCGCGATCGGGCTCGTCGTCGAAAGAGTGCAGCGCGCCGCCCGAGAAGACGACGTCGAAATTATCGGCAGGGTACGTCCAGCTTGCGAAGATCGGCCTGCTCGTAGCGAATCTTCTCACCAACTCCCTCCGCCTTTGCGTTCGCCCGCGCGGACTCCAGCGAATTACCCGAAATCACGCGCGGATCCCACACATCGATGCCGGTGACTTTTCCCGTCTTCAAACGTTTGGCGATTCCGATCGACATCAGCCCGCGACCGCAACCCGCATCGAGAACTTTCTCATCGCCGTTCAGCGCCAGCATGGAGACGAGCGTATCGCGCAGCCGCAATTTTCCCTTGCGGCTGGACCACGTCATGAAATATCCGGCCCACACGAAGACCGCCGCGATCACGGAAAGCGCGGCCAGCAGCGACGCTGCAGGACCCGGATACTCGTCGCGATTCTGAAACCACAGCAAGAAGCCGAACGCGAACGTCCACGCCGCGCGCGCGTACATGCTCTTGATCTCGAGCGGAGAATCGATCCCGTAATCGGCAGGACCCAACGCTGCGGGATCAGGCGGCTTCGAAGCCGCCGCGGTCTTCGCCATTAGACGATCCCTGCCATTAAACGACGGCCTCGACGGGCGTCGGTGCGGGCTCAAGCGGCTTCTTGAACTTGCACTCGTTATTGGGACACTGCGCCATCGGACCCGCCTTCAGGAACTTCTCGATCATGTAGCTGGATCCGCACTCCGGACATTTCTCCGGAATCGGCTTGCCCCACGCAACGAAATCACAGTCAGGATAGCGGCTGCAGCCGAAGAAAGTCTTGCCGCGCTTGGAGCGCCGCTCCACCACTTCGCCCTCGTTGCAGTTCGGGCATTTCACGCCGACCGTCTTCTGCTTGACGAACTTGCATTTGGGATAATTGCCGCAGGCGACGAACTCGCCGAAGCGCCCGAACTTCTTCACGAGCTTGCCGCCGCACTGCGGGCAATCCTCATCGAGCGGAACGTCCTTCGGCTTCTGCGCTTCGCCCAACTGCTTGGTGGTCTTGCAATCGGGATAGCCCGAGCACGCGAGGAACTGACCGAAACGGCCCTTTTTCAGGACCATGGGACGCCCGCAGTTGTCGCAATAGGTGGTCTCGTCCTGTTCGGTGGCGCCTTCCGGCGCGAGCTCCCGCGTATTGGTGCATTCGGGATAGCCGGTGCACGCGATAAATTTGCCGTGCTTGCCCCACTTGATCACCATGGGTTTCTCGCACTTATCGCAGATGAGGTCGGTGGGTTCCTCCATCCGCTTGATGTCGGTCATGTGCGTCAGGCGTGATCCAGATCCTTCTGGAACTTCTCGTAGAAATCGCTCATGGAGATGCGCCAGTCGGTTTTGCCTTCCTCGATATCGTCGAGTTCGGCTTCCATCCGAGCTGTGTACGTTACATCAAATAGATCGTTGAAGCTCTCGAGCAGCAGATCTGTCACCACCATGCCGAGCTCGGTGGGCGCGAACTTGCCGCCATCCTTGCGAACGTATTCGCGTTCTTGGATCGTCGAAAGAATCGACGCGTAGGTCGAAGGACGTCCGACGCCGTCGGCTTCGAGCTCCTTCACCAGCGTCGCTTCGTTGAAGCGCGGAGGCGGCTCCGTGAAATGCTGTTCCGGCGAAATTGACTTGAACTTCAAGGTCTCGCCTTCGGAAACGGCCGGGAGCCGATGCTTCAACTCCTCGTCGTCTTCGTCCTTCTGATCTTTGCCTTCCTCGTAGATCTTCAGGAATCCGTCGAACTTCGGTACGCTGCCGGTGGCCCGGAATAAATACGCCGCGCCGTCTTTGCCCTTCGCGTCGATGTCGATCGAAGTTTGATCGAACACCGCAGGCGTCATCTGTGAGGCGACGAAGCGCATCCAAATCAGGCGATAAAGCTTTAACTCGTCCTCGTCCACGAACGCGGCGATGCTTTCCGGCGTCCGCAGAGCCGACGTCGGACGAATCGCTTCGTGCGCATCCTGCGCGTCTTTTTTACTCTTGTAGACGTTGGGCGTCGCGGGCCGGTAGTCGACGCCGTAGCGCTCCTCGATCATGCCGCGAACTTCGTCGAGCGCGTCGTTCGACACGCGCGTCGAATCCGTACGCATATAAGTGATGAGACCGACCGAGCCTTCGTCCCCGAGCTCGACACCCTCGTACAGCTTCTGCGCCAGCATCATGGTGCGCTTCACGCTGAAGCGCAGCTTGCGCGAGGCTTCCTGCTGCATGGTCGAGGTGATGAACGGCGGCACGGGATTGCCGGCGCTTCTCGCGATTGGTAACGGAATGGACCACGTACGGCACGCCATCGAGCGTCTGCACGATGCATCGGACGCCGTCTGATCGCCGATCTCGACGTTCTCGTCGTTCTTCTTGAGGAGCCGGGCGTCGAGCGGAGGCGGTTTCTTCGCGCCCAGGCTGACGTCGACGGTCCAGTACTCCTGCTTCTGGAACGCCATGATCTCTTTTTCGCGATCGACGATCAGGCGCAGCGCGACTGTCTGCACGCGTCCGGCGGACAATCCGCGCCGAACTTTATCCCACAGTAAGGGAGAGATCTTATAACCGACCAGCCGGTCCAGAATGCGGCGGGCCTGTTGCGCGTCCACCAGATGCATATTGACCGCAGCCGGTCTCGAAGGCCTTCTCGATGGCCTTCTTGGTGATTTCGTTGAACATCACCCGGAAAAATTTCGGGCCGTTCTTCTTCTCTTTCCTTCAGCTCTTCCTGCAGGTGGAAGCAAATGGCTTCCCCTTCGCGATCAGGGTCAGCCGCCAGATAGACGGCGTCCGGCTCTTGGCGGCCGCCTTCAATTCCTGAATGAGCTTCTTTTCCCCTCGATGACTTCATAGCCGGCTCGAAATCGTTGTCGACATCGACAGCCAGGTCTTTCTTGGGCAGGTCCTTCACATGCCCAAGCGAGGCCTTTACGATGAACTGCTTCCCCAGATACTTCCCGATGGTTTTCGCCTTCGCCGGTGATTCGACGATGACGAGATTTTTTGCCATAGTAGTGCGCGATAACCTTCCTGATAAACTGCCCGTCGACAAAGACGGCTGTTTCCCTCGTTACAATCCCTCGTTATAAATGTCGGGTGCGATACCGCATGCCACCCATCCGCGATCCTCGGCGGCAATCCAGAATCACCCCGATCCCGATTTCAGCCGTCCGGCCCGCGAACGTCCTTCAAACAACCGAAATCTTACCACGGAGTATGGGACCCGTTCCTTAGTCTGCCCAAACCCGAATGTAGCTCTTCCCGGGCAACTGGCGAACCAGACCGGCAAGTTCGAGCTCGAAAAGAGCCGCGATAATTTCACTGGGGGAGGCGTTCTCAACCTCGTCGATCAACAGATCGAGGCCCTTTGCAGCATCGTGCTCCAGGACGCCCAGAATGGATCGGGTCAAGCTGTTTAGTATCGATGCAGGGTCGCCCGGGTTGGTTTCAGCTACCTCTATCTGATTTATATTCAATCGTCTACGCTCCTTGCTCGCAAGCTGTCGGCGGACTTCAGGCTTCAATTCCACCACCACGTCGTTCCATTCCTGGACCAGTTTCGCGCCCTGTTTGATGAGCAGATTCGGCCCCCAGCTCATCTTCGAAGTGACGTTTCCGGGCACCGCGAAAACCTCCCTTCCCTGCTCGGCCGCGAGCTTCGCCGTGATCGCGGATCCCGAGTATTCGCCGCCTTCGACGACCAGAACTCCCAGGCTGAATCCGCTGATGATGCGGTTCCGGATCGGGAAATTCTGGGGATAGGGCGGCGCGCCCATCGGAAATTCGGATACGATCAGCCCTTTCTTCGCGATCTCATCGGCCAGATTCCGGTTCTCGGAGGGGTAAACCTGATCGACCCCGCAGCCGAAAACCGCGACGGTGAGCCCCTCAACTTCGAGGACGGCTTTGTGCGCGGCGGTGTCGATCCCGCGCGCCATGCCGCTCGAAACAGTCAGTCCGGCGTTCGCCAGGTCGCGGGCGATGCGCGTGGCTGCAGCGATTCCGTAGGCCGTCGGACGCCGGGTTCCGACGATGGCCAGCATCGGAGATTGTAATAGATCAACGCGGCCACGGGCGAACAGGACCGGCGGAGGATCGAAGATCTCGCGCAGGGCCGGCGGGTAGCGGGGAGTGCGAATCGGGATGAGCTCGGCTCCGGCTTGGGTCATTCTTTGGCGCTGATCGGCCGCGTCTTCAAACCCGCACCCGCTGGCGACACTCTGAGCGACGGCCGCGGCTAGACCCGCTCCCTGGAGCTCGGATCGACTGGCTCGGAAGATGGCCTGCGGAGATCGAAAGATCTCGATGAGCTGGCCGGCTTTGCGTGTCCCGAGTCCGGGCGTCATGCGGAGCGCGAGCCAGTGCATGATCTCGTCCTCGGAAAGGAGGGGCGCGGGAGGCGGCACCGTCTCCTGCGCGGGGCGGCTGTTGTCCTGGGAACTATATTCAGAGCCGCGCTCGGAGTTATACCCCGAGCCGTCTTCGGAGTTGTAGTCGGGAGAAGTGGCAGGATGCATCAGTAGTTTGTGCGGGAGGGGACGGAGAATTCTCACCGGCACACGACTTTCACCCTAACGGCCACACCCTCCACGCAGGTCATCCCGAGCGAAGTCGAGGGATCTGCTTTTTCAAGTGGCGAAAAAGCGATTTCGCAGGGAACATGCCGATCTATTTGCAGGAAGCGAGGATTTAGGAAACGTGGGGACGGTCCTGCGTGTTTCCATCCGGGAAACGTGGGGACGGTCCGCGTGTTTCCATCCGAAATCTCCGTGACCCGCGGAGCTGTCCGATTCCCCGGCGTTAACCGCTCCCTTTGGTCGCGGCTCAGGTCGGATTTGGATCGCGACCAGGAAACGTAGGGAAACGTAGGGACAGCCCGCTTGTTTCCATCGGAAATCTCCGTGACCGCGCGGAGCTGTCCGATTCCCCGGCGTTAAACCGCTTCCTTTGGTCGCGGCTCAGGTCGGCTTTAGCCCGCGACCAGGAGCCGCGGCGAAAGCTCAATAGATTCCGCCGCGCCCATACGGAAAGTGTTTATTCGGGACGCCACCTTCTTCCGGGTAACGCACTCAATCCGACCCGAGCCGCGACCATAGGGAGCGGTCCCACCTGCCCCACATCGAGAGTCCTCTCGACTCTTCCGCGTGCCGTTCACGACCATCTACCGTATGGAACGGGCCGCTACACCTCTGAGATGCGGTTTCACTTGCCGCTTCTCCGCCACCACGTCGACTAATCTTGGGGCATAAGTGGTCGGGTGTTCACTTCGTCTGGAGTACCGGCCCGCTAACGCGCATCGACCTAGGCAACGAGCGCTACGCCCAGTCCATCGGCAGAGGACTTGCACGACGAGTCGCATGCATGGCGAAACATGCCGGAGCTGTCTCCGATACGGCAGACGGGGCCCCACTAAAAGAATTTAGGAGCCAGGAGACAGAAGACAGGAGACAGTAAATCGAACCGTCCCGCCTTGCGGGATCAATGAGCGGGCCGAAAAGCCCTGCGATCCTCGTCGCGCACGCGCCCACGCGCCTATGCTTTCTCTATTTTTGCGGGTGATGCAGCAGGCCGGGGAGAAATTCGCGGACGATGTTGAACGCGGCCGTCGTCGCGAAAGAAATGCCCGCGTTCTTGGCGATGCCATCCACGCCTTCCCAACTGCGGGGACCCCAAACACTCGCGGCGGCGCTCGCTCCCACCACGCCCACCACGCTCGAAACGGAAAACATTTCCCGGCCGTCGGGATGCTGCGCGGTGACCGTACGCCGCAGCGCATAGCCCGTGCGCGCCCACACCCCGTGTTTATGCGACGCGAAATAGCGATTGTCCTCGTGAAATAAAATCGAGGTTCCGTACGTGATGGTTTGGCGCACGCCGTTGTAGGCGAGGTTGCTTTCGAAGCGCTCCTCGAACGCTCCCGCGCCCTGTCCCCATTCTTTCGGCTGTTGTCCCATTGGCCCAAGCCCGCGCCTACGAACTCGCCGAGCACCGGTACGGGACCCGCCACGCTGAGCACATAGAGATGAAAGCGTTTCTTCTGCGTCAGCTCGCTCGGCTCGGAGGGAGTCACCACCCCCATCAGTTTATCGATGACAAATCCTTGGCTCGCGGCAGGCGCTGGGGCGGCCGGGTTTCCGGAAGCCACGGGGGCCTGAGCCCAAGCCGGGGCCCGCAGATGCACGCGAGTAGGAGGACGCGACGCAATGAACCAATACTGAGCAGAGTCTCCGCCGGCATCATGGATCGCAGACTTGTTGGCCTCCGTGCCGTCCGGGACGATCTTAACTATTATCGCGGGCGAAAAATCCGGATTCGTTACATACGGGAGATCGCGACATGCGGCCTGAAGTACACCCTACCGGCAAGGAGCGCTTCTTCGCCGAACAAGACATCATCGTTTCGAAGACCGACGCGAAGGGCATCATCACCTACGCCAACGAAGTGTTTCTCGACATCGCGCAATACGCCGAAGAGGAAGTCCTCGGCGAGGCGCACAACATCATCCGCCATCCCGATATGCCGCGCTGCGTGTTCGGTCTGTTGTGGAAGACCATTGCCGCGGGCGAGGAGATCTTCGCGTACGTGAAGAACATGGCGAAAAACGGAGATCATTACTGGGTTTTCGCGCACGTCACGCCGACCTTCGACGCCGCGGGCCGCATCACCGGCTACCATTCCAACCGCCGCGTTCCCGATCGCGGGGCCGTCGCCACGGCCGATGCGCTCTATCAGAAGCTGCTCGCCGAGGAGCTACGCCACGCCGATTGGCGCGAGGGCATGAACGCCGGGACGCGCATGATCGAAAGCGCGCTCGCCGAAGCAAAGCTTTCCTACGAAGAGTTCGCGTTCGCCATCCAGTAAATACAAATGTCCAGCAGACTGCATCTTGAACCACCCCCTTCGACGTCCCGCCATGACGCCGGTCCCGAAAGCGCCGGAGACGAAAGCGAGACCGCGCTCTATCGTCACTGGATCGCACAGGCGGCCGACGTCTGCGAGCGCGCGGCGCAGGGCGATCTGGAGGCGCGGCTTCTGCGTGTCCCTAGAACCACTGCTTCCAGGACCAGCGACTTGAGCCGAATGCTGCTCGGGATCAATCATCTGCTCGATATGACCGACGCGTTCGTGCGCGGAGTCGCAGGCCGCGATGCAGCATACGTCGAAAGGGAAATTCTTCCGGCGCGTGGTGCTGCGCGGAATGCGCGGATGTTTTCGCCAGGCCGCCGAGGTCAGCAACGCGGCGACCGAATCGATGGCGCGTCAGGCCGCGGGGCTCAGCGAGTTCGAGACGCGCCGGCGCGACTTGGCGAAAGAACTCACACAAGTGATCCAGACGCTCGCTTCGGCCGCGACCGAAGTCAGAGCGACGGCTGAAAACATGGCCTCCATGGCCGGACGCACCACCAGCGAAGCGGCCATCGTAGCGGCGGCGGCGGAGAAAACATCGGGCAACCTGGACCGCGTGGCGCAGACGAGCGAGCGCATGAACGACACGTTCGCGCGAGTGGACCGTCAGACCAGCGAGTGCGCGGCGCTGGCCGTGGAAGCGGCGCGTCAGACGCGCGGTGCGGCGCCGGTCATGCACAATCTCTCGGCGGCTTCGAAGCAGGTGGGCGGTGTAGTGACGCTCATCTCCCGCATCGCCAGCCAGACCAATCTTCTCGCGCTCAACGCCGGCATCGAAGCGGCGCGTGCCGGACAGGCGGGCCGTGGATTCGGCGTGGTGGCGACGGAGGTGAAGGAACTGGCGCGGCAGACCGCGTCCGCCACCGATCGGATCTCCGAACAGATCGAAAAAACGCAGAGCGCGACCGGGCAGGTTTCCGAAGCGCTCACCGGGATTACCAGTGAGATCGATCGCATCGATACGATTTCGAAAGCCATCGCGCATTCGGTCGGCGAGCAGCGCAACGCGGCCGAGGAAATTCAATCGAGCACGCGTCAGGTGGCCGAAGGAACCCTCGAAATCACGCGCAGCATTCGGGCCGTGACCGTCGTCGCGAAGCAAACAAGCGAGTGCGCGGTGCAACTCGTGCTGGCCGCCGACGAGCTTTCGCGCCAGTCGGAAAATCTTCAGGCAAACGCCAGCGCATTGCTCGTGGATGCGCGCCAGTGAACGCACCGCGAAGGAAGGGCCCTCCCAAGATCAATCGGGGGATCTCCTTTTGTTGCTCCCCGGCTGCTCGCGACCCCGGGTGGATTTTCACTGCTTCAATCCGCCCATCTGCACTCCCATGCCATCCGGATCCAGAATGTGGAGGCTGGTTTTAATATCGCCTTGCACGATCTTGAGGCCGCGGCGCTGCAACTCGGCTTGCACCGCTTCTTTCTCGCGATCCCAGTTGGCGAGCGTATAGGCGATGTGATCGACTTTCGGCGCGGGAGTGCGATTGCGGACCACCAGGATATTGTCGCCGAACGAAAGTCGGCACTGCTTGCCATCGTCTTCGGAGACCTTCATCCCGAACAGGCCCGCGTAAAAGTCGCGCGTGCGCGCGTAATCCGTGACTTGATAAGACACGTGATTGATGTTGGTGACAGGGAGCAGCTTGCCTTCGGCCGCCGCTGCCGGCGCCGCAGCGGTTGCCGCCGTGGCCGCCAGCGCCAGGCTCTGAATAAGTTGCCGACGGGTCACCTTCCCCTGTTCGAAATCAAGCAGCATTTTCGCAACGATCTCTTCCATGGTGTTGCCTCCTTCCGATGGGCCGATATTCCTTCACGGCTCGGGTTCGGCATACGAGTATATGCCGAAATTCCAACCACCGCATGGGCGAGTCCAGGGAAGTGAAACAGCTTGCGCTAACCTGAAGGCTTATGGCCCAAACGACTTCCCAAGCTACCTACGATGACGCGAATTTGATCTTGAAGCTCTACAATCTCCGCCGCGAGGAGAAAATGCGCGTGGCGCGCGCGTGGTTCGTCTCGAACTTCAAACCGAAATCGGTGGACGAGATGATGAAGCTGTGCCCGCCGGGCTCGGCCGAGAGCGCCCACATGCGGCAGGTGATCACCTACTGGGATATGGCGGCGTCCTTCGTCAGCATGGGCGTGCTGAATGCGGAGATGTTTTTCTCGAACAATCGGGAGTGCCTGTTGGTGTGGCTGCGCGTGCGTCCTTATTTAGCGGAGCTGCGCGGGAAATACGGGGATCCGCGCCATTTCGAGAACCTGGAGAAAGTCGGGAATATGAATATCGAATATTTGAGTCGCACGAGTCCCGGCGCGTTCGAAGCATTTATCGCTCGAGTGGGGTAGACGCCCGCTGCTGAGAGAACCGCGAGAGTCATCGAGCGGGCCGGAAAGTGTTCCATTAGATTCAACGACCGCAGAAAGCGGCCGTTTGTCGGCCCGCTCATTTACATTCGCGGTTCTCCTGCGCGGCAAGCGGCGGTGGATGATTCGCAAAATTATTTCGTTAAATGATGTAGCCTCGCCGCGTATTGGGGAATCGCGAGAGTCATCGAGCGGGCCGGAAAGTGTTCCATCAGGTTCGACGACCGCAGAAAGCGGCCGTTTGTCGGCCCGCTCATTTACATTCGCGGTTCTCCTGCGCGGCAAGCGGCGGTGGATGATTCGCAAAATTATTTCGTTAAATAATGTAGCCTCGCCGCGTATTGGGGAATCGCGAGAGTCATCGAGCGGGCCGGAAAGTGTTCCATTAGGTTCAACGACCGCAGAAAGCGGCAGTTTGTCGGCCCGCTCATTTACATTCGCGGTTCTCCTGCGCGGCAAGCGGCGGTGGATGATTCGCAAAATTATTTCGTTAAATGATGTAGCCTCGCCGCGTATTGGGGAATCGCGAGAGTCATCGAGCGGGCCGGAAAGTATTCCATTAGATTCAACGACCGCAGAAAGCGGCCGTTTGTCGGCCCGCTCATTTACATTCGCGGTTCTCCTGCGCGGCAAGCGGCGGTGGATGATTCGCAAAATTATTTCGTTAAATGATGTAGCCTCGCCGCGATTGGGGAATCGCGAGAGTCATCGAGCGGGCCGGAAAGTGTTCGTCAGGTTCGACGGCAGAAAGCGGCAGTTGTCGGCCCGCTCATTTACATTCGCGATTCCAAAGCGGAACTTGTTGCTTGCCTGGCCGCTGTCCCCTGACGCTAGCGGTAATTGAACGCGGCCCACACGATCAGGCCGACGGCCACGGGCAGGCTGATCTCCAGCCAGTTGCGCTGCAGGAAAGGCATGACCTGCGTGAAGTGCGGACGCGTGGAACTCGACGGCGCATTGCCCACGGGAGCCTTCGCGGATGAACCAGGCGCTGCGTTCTTGGGCGAGAGCGAATTCGCCAGGCGGCTGCGCAGCGTGGAAGGTAGACCGTTCAGCGCACGGATGATTTCCTCGCGGCCGCGGCGGTCGGCAATCAGAATGGTGGCCGAATTAAAGCTGTTGGTGGAAATTTCCAGTTCCTTGCGCAGCGCCGGCGGCACCTCGTCCACCGAACGATAGACGCGCGTGCGCCCGGCTTTCGCAATAAAGATCGTCGAGGTCTTAACCGTCACTCGCTGCATGATGAACCTCTGCTACAGACTGGCAATCCCAGCTTACTGCTTTTCTCAACCTTCGATGGGGACGGCCCGCGCAGCGACACGCTCCGCACCCGCCCGTTTCGGCTGGACCAGTCCGGGCGCCGCGTAGGTCAGCGTCACTTCAATGAAGCCGAGGGCCGCCTTCGACAGAGCCTTGTCCTTCCGATAGATTAATCCTATCTGGCGATCCATGGGCTCGGGGCCGAGCGAACGCGCCACCAGCTTGCCGGCGTCGACTTCCTCCTGGCAATGCGCCGCCGCGACAAAACCCACGCCCAGTTCCGCCATCACAAAACGTTTGATCATTTCGGTGGCGTCCAGTTCCATCGAAATGTTCGAGATTCTCGTCCACCGGCTCCAGCCACGCATTCAGGCGGCTGCGCGTGACGCCGGCCTTCGGGACAAGCAACGGGACATCCGCTAAATCGGCGGGAAGAATCATGGACTTGCTCGCCAGGGGATGAGTCGGCGGCAGGATCGCTTTGATCTCGTCGTTGTGGATCTTCGCCACCTGCAAGCGCTTTTCGGTCACCGGCAGCTGTACGATCCCGAAATCCGCCTGATTGTCGACCACGGCGTCCACGACGCGTGCGCCAAAGGAGCGGTCGACCAATATCTGCACATTGGGGAATCGCTTTTTGAACTCGGAAAATACGCGCGGCAAAACGTAAATGCAGGTTGCTTCGTTCGCGGCGATGATCAGTTCGCCGCGGGGCACGCGCTCCAGTTCATGAATGGCGTCCTGGGCGCGGCGTTTCAGCTCCAGGATTTGCTCGGCATAATCGGCGAAGATCTGGCCGGCGGGTGTCAGGGCGATCTTAGTTCCGAGCCGGTCGAACAGGGTCGCGTTCATTTCCTGTTCCAATTGGCGAACTTGGGCGCTCACGGCGGGCTGGGTGCGGAAACACACCTGCGCGGCTTTCGAGAAGCTCTTCAGCCGCACGATCTCCAAAAAAGTATGAAGTTGATCGAGGTCCATCGCCCAATCGGTCATCCGCCGGGTCCGATTTCGAAGGTGACTTCGAAGGTAACAACGGGGATACCTAACTAAAAGTATCCCATTCGTCAGACGGCCCCAGGTGTAGGATGTTAGAAGATGGTACCACGTGCTGGCCTTGGGCGTGCAGGGCGACGTGCATTGCTGCTTTTGTGCGGCTTGCTGGGCGCCGCTTCAGCTTGGGCTGCCGACCCCGCCACAGGCGCGAGGGTGCTGCTCGTGGTGAACGACAACTCCCCTGTTTCCCGTACGATTGGCGAATATTACGCCCGCAAGAGAGGTGTCCCGGGCGAGAACATCTGCCACGTAAAGGCTCCATCGAACGAAGAAATCGATCGGGCCGATTACAATCGCTTCGCCTCGGACGTCGGCGGGTGTCTCAAGAAGAACAAGCTCGTGGAAAGCGTGTATTACATCGTCACCACGCTGGGCGATCCTCTGAAAGTGAGCGGAAGTTCGGGACTAGAAGGTGACGCCGCCTCCGTCGATAGCGAGTTGACCTTACTGTACACGGAATTACACGGGGGCGCGCCGCACAAGGTTGCAGGCATTCTGCGAAATCCATTCTTCGGCCGCGTCGGTGTGGAGTTCTCGCATCCGGAGTTTCCCATTTATCTGGTCACACGATTGGCAGCCTACGATTTCCTGGGCGTAAAGGCAATGATCGATCGCGCGCAGGAGGCGTCCAATCGCGGCAAATTCGTGATCGACATGGCCGGCGAGGGCGACCCGAACGGGGAGAAATGGCTACGGGATGCCGCGCAAGCGCTGCCCAAGGATCGGGTGGTACTGGACGATACTACGCGTACCATCACAGAACAGGGCGATGTGATCGGCTATGCGAGCTGGGGATCCAACGATCATCACCGGACACGGCGTC
The DNA here is from genome assembly GCA_963765085.1 of Terriglobia bacterium. GTDB lineage: Bacteria > Acidobacteriota > Terriglobia > Bryobacterales > Bryobacteraceae > Palsa-187. The sequence continues at coordinate 33,805 of CAVXVL010000097.1, forward strand.
TCCCCGGCTTTCAATGGCTGCCCGGCGGCATCGCCACCGAATACGTTTCGAGCGACGGCCGCACCTTCCGGCATCCTCCCGAAGATTGGGTTCCGGGCATGGGCTGGGACAAGCCGGACCTGTGGTTCGCCGGCACGCCGCAATCGCTCTCGGCGGATTTCATGGAAGAAGGCGCGACGGGAGCGTCCGGACATGTGTACGAGCCTTCTTAGCTTTGACGCCGCATCCCGATATTTTGCTCCCGGCGTATTATCGCGGCACGAATCTGGCGGAAAGTTTCTATCTTTCGATTCCAGGGTTGAGCTGGCAGAACATCGTTCTCGGCGATCCGCTGTGTTCCCTCGGAAAGCCGCATTAGGCGGAGCGGCTCGAACGTTTCCGGGCTTACTTCGAAACGACATAGGGGTTGGATGGTTTCTTGAAGAACACGCGGCGGCAGCAAATGAAAAAGCCCGTGAATGCCAGGATCGCGGGCACCAATCCAACCAGCGTCCACAGAATTTCGGTAAACCGGCCGAACCGTCCGAAATGCAGTTCGGAAAGCAAGTACAGGCTTTGCGTCGTGTGCGCATCCGCCGGATCGAGAACGTAAAAAGCATCGAACGGGCGCGGGAAAACGAAGTAGAAACCCGAGACTCCCCACATCAGCACGAACAGAAAGCACCAGAATCCGGCGGCGCTGTGCAGGTCCCAATTGATGCGGGGAAAATGAACGCTCCAGTTTACGGTCAGGCTGCGCCGCCAGTTCTTCATCCCTGGCCACCACACGATGGCTCCCGTCAGGCACAGCAGAATCAGACCTAGCGCGCCGATCCCGTTCACGAAGCGGCCGGCGGCGCCCAGGAGCAGATTCTCGTGAAGATTCACGATCCATCCCACGGAGAATTTATTCTGAAGCTGGTTGCGAAAAACGATCGCGCTGCCGGAAACGCTCATGAGAAAAACGTACGCAGCGGCGACCATCCCGATCCAGTAGTGGATCTGGAAAACGGCCTCGCGGAAACGGGAATTCTCCAGGGATTCCACCCAGCGTCGCCAAGCGTTCATCGATTCATCCTGACCTGGAGTATAGCCGCCGTCACACACTCAGTCCCTGCGCCCCGCCGGAGCTCGGCGCGGCTTTTCAAAGCGTCTGCCCGTAAACTGAAAGTGGATGCGTCCGTTCGAACCGTTTTTCCGCAACGCTCATCTCGCCACGATCGCCGGGAATTTCTGGAAGCGTCCGGAGCTCGAAAGCCGCTGGCCCGTGCACGATGTTTTTTACGAACCCGAGCCCGGAGTCCGCACGCTGGTGCGCATGCAATTTCCCTCGGACGCGGCGCACGCGCGCGGCGAAGTCATTCTGGTCCACGGACTCGAAGGTTCGAGCGAATCCGGATATGTCCGCAGCATGGCGGCGGCGGCGCTCGAAGCGGGATTCGTCGTGCATCGCTGGAACATGCGCGGATGTGGCGAATCGCCGTGGCATCCCCAGGCGAATTATCATTCCGGACAAACCGGCGATCTGCTGCTGATGGCGCGCGAACGCAAACGAGCGTCGGGGCTACCGCTGTTCGTAATCGGATATTCGCTCGGCGGAAACATGGTGTTGAAACTCGCAGGAGAACTCGGCGCGGAAGGACACGAGCTGTTCGCGGGAGTGTGCGCGGTGTCGGCGCCCATCGATCTGGCCGCAAGCGTCGCGCAGTTGAAGCACCGCAAGAATTTCCTGTATCAACGACGCTTCGTGAAAAGACTGAAGGAACGCGTGCGGAAACGCCATCCTCTGGCGCCCGATCTTTTCCCGCTGGAGCCGCTCGACAGCGTGAAATCGGTTTACGATTTCGATCATCAATACACCGCAAAGATTTTCGGCTTCGGCACCGCCGACCGGTACTACGAAACGCAATCGTCACGGCAGTTTCTGGAACGCATTCGCGTCCCCACGCTGTTAGTTCACGCGAAGGACGATCCTCTGGTCCCTTTCGCAAGCTACGAGCATCCGTCGGTGCACGCGAATTCCTGGGTCCGTTTTCTCGCGGTCGAGCGCGGCGGTCACCTGGGATTTATCGCGCACGGACCGCATCGTTTCTGGTTGGATCATCTGCTGACGGATTGGCTCTGCGCGGCCGTCCCGGCTTCTCATTATGAAAGAACAGCCGCGGAAGCCAGGTAAAACAGGTTGGGGCATCGCTGCCTCCACAGGACTGCTTTTACTCTTTCTTCGGCGGCGTCGGATTCTCCGCCATGCGCTGCTTTTGCGCCAAAGTGCATTCCTCGATCACCTGGAAGTAGCGCGCGTAGGTCGCCGTCGGAACCACGAACGGATTCACCTCGCCCGGTTTGCGAGATTGCAGCTTGTCCAATTTATCGGTGATCCCCAGCATGTGCGGATGATTCTGCAATTGCACATCGATCTTGTATTTCTTCGCCGCGGCTTCCCACTTCTGCAGCGATTTCACGTATTCGTCCAGGCTATAAGCGATGCGCGGAAGCAGAACGTTGCCGCCGAACATCCCGGCCGTATAAGTCTTTTTGCCGTCCTTCACCGGGAAAATGTAGCCGACCGTTCCCGGAGTGTGTCCCGGAAGAAGGATCGCCGTGATCGAGAAATCCCCAATCTTCATGGTTTCGCCGTCCTTGATCACGATGTCGCGTTTGGGAGCGTCGGGACGAGCCTGCTTTCCGCTGCCGGCCGGCGGATCGACCAGGTTCCAGTCCGCATCCGACAACACGATGTGCGTGCCATATTTCTCTTGCAAATATTTCGACGCGCCGAAATGATCCACGTGGCCATGGCCGAGGAAAACGTATTTGATTTTCGATTCATCCAGCCCCAGCTTCTTCAGCTGCGGGAGCAGCACCGTATCGGCCTGATTCGGATATCCCGCATCGATCAGCACCAATCCTTCGGAAGTATTGAAGGCGTAAATCGTCGTGCTGGTGCTGCCCAGGATGTAGACGTTGTCGAAGATCTTCATCGGCGTGAGCAGCGGATCGCCCGGTAGATTCGGCACGGGCATCTCGCAGAAGAATTTCTCCTGCGGCGCCCAGTCCTTGCCGGCAATCTTGACGGCCTTGTCGACGTGCTCTTTCACGGCGGGTGAATCGCCTTCGGCGGCAAAACCAGGAGCGCCGATCGCGAAAGCAACGCCAATCAGAAGCGCGGGCGAGCGAAGTACGGAGCGAAGCATGGATGATTTCCTCACCCGCATATCTTAGCTCAGCGAGGCTACAGCTTCTCGCCGATCGATTTCGCCTGCAGAAATTGGAGCAAGTAGTCCGGACCGCCGGCCTTCGAATCCGTGCCCGACATATTGAATCCACCGAACGGATGTGCGCCCACCATGGCGCCCGTGCATTTCCGATTGATATAAAGATTGCCCACGAAGAATTCCTCGCGGGCGCGACGAATCTTTTCCGGATTGCGCGTATAAACCGCTCCGTGAGACCGTATTCGCTATCGTTCGCGAGCTCCAGCGCATGATCGAAGTCGCGGGCTCGGGTGACGGCCAGCACGGGACCGAAAATTTCTTCCCGAAAAATACGTGCGCTCCTGTCGACGTCAACGAAGACCGTGGGTGGGACGAAATACCCGTTCGTACTGGCCTCTGGCCCCTGGCCCCGGCCCCTGCATTCAGCAGACGTCCCTCCGTCTTACCGATCTCCATGTATTCGAGAATCGTCCGCTGCGCCGAGGCGCTGATGACCGGACCCAGAGCATTGCCGCGATCCTCGGGGGGACCGACTTTCAGCATTTCCACGCGATCGCGTAGCTTCTCGAGAAACTCGTCGTAGACGCTGTCATCGACGATCGCCCGCGAACAGGCCGAGCACTTCTGGCCGCTGTATCCGAACGCCGATTGCACGACGCCCGCGACCGCGCTTTCGAGATCGGCCTCGCGATCGACAATGATCGCATCTTTGCCGCCCATCTCCACCGACACGCGCTTGATCCAGATCTGCCCATAGCGTGGCTTTGCGGCCAGCTCGTGAATCCGCAAACCCACGTCGCGCGATCCGGTGAACGCGATGAAACGCGTCTTCGGATGCTCCACCAGAATGTCGCCGACCACCGCTCCGCTGCCCATGCACAAATTGAAACTGCGCGGCGGAAATCCGGCGCCGAGCAGAACCTCGCAGAACTTGTGAGCGATGACCGGCGTTTCGCTCGAAGGCTTGATGACGACGGTGTTGCCCGCGACCAGTGCGGCGACGGTCATCCCGGCGAGAATCGCCAGTGAAAAATTCCACGGTGGAATGACGACGCCCGCGCCCAAAGGCAGATAAATAAGTTCGTCGCGTTCGCCCGGAAGCTGCGTGAGTGCGGGAGGATCAGCGAGGCGCACCATCTCTCGCGCGTAATATTCGCAGAAGTCGATGGCCTCCGCGACCTCGGCTTCCGCTTCCGGCCACGTCTTGCCGGCTTCCACTACCAGCCACGCATCGAATTCGAACTTGCGGTCCCGCAGAATGGACGCCGCGTGCAGTAACCGGTCGGCGCGATGCTCGGGCGAGGTGCGCTTCCACTCGTGGAAATACAGCATGCGCGTCTTCCACGGCGCGATTCGCCAGTTCGACCGTCGCCTTCTCCGCCCATCCGACCACTTCCGATGGATACGAGGGATTTACGCTCTTGAGCAGGTCGCCGGTCGTGCACTCGGCTCCGGCAATCCACAAGGGATAGACCCGCCCCAATTCGGCGCGCACTTCCGCGAGAGCCGCTTCGGCGCAGGCCCACACTTCGGGCTTGGAAAAATCGGCGTACGGCTCACTCACGAACGCCGATCGAGTAACCGCGCTCGACATAGTCTATTTTCCTTTCGGAGGCTTTCCGAAAGTCGATGCGGGCCGAGGCTGGTTAGCCGTCGACCATCTTGCGCCCGCGCTCGAACAGATCGGCTGCTTCATCGGCCACGCGCCGGCCCTGCTTATAAAGATCGCGGCCCTTATCGATCAGGTCGCCGCCTCTGTCGTTGAGAACGTCGCGTCCTTCGCGAGCTTTGCGGGAAATCATTCGGCGGGTTTTATCCCCCGTCATCGGTGCATAAAGAAGGGCGACGGACGCGCCGAGCGCTGCGCCGACCATGAACCACAGGATACGATCGCCAGTATCTTCCATATCTCCATTCTACGCCTCGTTTCGCGCAAGTGGTTCGGACGACCGACATGCCCGCGGATCATTCCATCGGCCGGTGCTCCGCCTTCGGATTTTTCAATAGCCCACTGGCTTTCAGTAGCCGACTAATGGATTTGCTTTCGTCCGACGAACCTCTCATTGAGCGCTTCTCGGTCGCCGCACACAGAAGCCAAGGGTCAAGCCACCGGCCCTTCGCCGGCGAAGTCGTAAAACCTCCCTCCTGCGCTTCGCCGCCCGCGAGAATTTTCGATGAAAGGACGCATTCCATGCACATTTCGGGTGTCATGTCACCACAAGTCAGCAGCGGCAACCAGAATTTAAATCCGCCGGCGAGTTCCAATTCGAGCCGCTCCAGCGCCGATAATTTCATCGAGCTTGCGCTGGGCTTGATAAATCCGGGCCCGACCGCCGCGGCGAGTGCGACTCCGGCTGCTGGTTCCGCCCCCGCGAATACGGATGTTTCCGCCGCCTCCGCGCTTCTTGGCATCGCCGCGCCGAGCGCCACACCGATTCCCGCCGCTTCGATCGCGAGGGCTGTTCCGAACTCACCGGTTCCCAATACCGGCGTCTCGGCCACCACTTCTGACGCATCCAGTTCAACCAACCCGCTCCCTTCCTCGAACCCGTCCTCCTCGGTTCCACCGCCGACCATTTACGGCGGCCTCATCACGCCCGCCCAGTATTTGAACAACATCATGTCCACGATCCAGACGGGAGCTCCCGTGGGCGGCGATCAGCCTTTGACGGTGACGCAGGCGCTCCAGCAAGCGCTGAGCGCTTATAACGACCCCAACAATCCGTACTTCGCGGAAATCTCAGGCGTGGCGGGCGCTTCGCTGATCGCCCAGACGGCCGGCGCCAACGCAGACTTAATCGTGCCGACCGCCGCCGGCATGCCGAGCACGCCGACGACCCCCGCAGGCTGGGTGGGCGATTACGTCGCCTACACTCCGTCTTTCGATCCATCGTCTGTATAAAACCCAAGCTGACGAAGCGGGTCAGGCGCGGATGAATTCGAAGTGTGCGCGGAGTAAAATCCGTTTATGCCGCCTTCCGCCAAGACGCGCCGGTCTCCAGCCTCGTCGATCAAAATCGGTCCGCTGAAAGAGAGTGAACTGAAGGAAGCCGATCGCATTGTCCGGCTGGCATTCGGAACGTTTTTGGGATTACCCAATCCGCTCGATTTCATGGGCGACCGCGATTTCATGACGCCGCGCTGGCGTTCGTCTCACGTCAAAGTGATCGCGGCGCGCGACGGCGAACGCCTGGTCGGCTCCAACGTGATCACGCGCTGGGGATCGTTCGGATTTTTCGGGCCACTGACGGTGCTGCCGGAATATTGGAATCGCGGCGTCGCGCAACGGTTGCTCGAAGCGACCATCCCGATCTTCGAAAAATGGGGCGTGCGCCGCACGGGATTGTTTACGTTCGCGGCCAGTGCCAAACACGTCGGCCTGTACCAAAAGTTCGGCTACTGGCCGCAGTATCTGACGGCGCTGATGACGCACACGCCGATCGCGAGTTCCGAACAGCCGGCATTGCTCTCTACTCTCAAAAAGGCCGAGCGCGAAGCGGCGATCCGAGCCTGTGAGAAACTCACGCACAAAATCGACAAAGGGCTCGATCTCAGCGCCGAAATCCGTGCCGTCCTGCAGCAGCGCACCGGCGATGTCGTTCTGACCTACCCGCGCGGCGTTGTGGACGCGTTTGCGGTGTGCCTGAACGGCACGGGATCGGAGGGCGGCGAGAAACTCTGCTACATCAAGTTCGCCGCGGCCCGGGGAGGCGCCGGTGCAGGCGATCGCTTCGGCAAATTATTGCGAGCCTGCGATGCCTTCGCCGTTTCGCGCGGCGCGATTGTCGAGGCGGGCGTGAATTTGGCCTGCGCGGATGCTTACCGGCGCATGCGCGCGCATGGATATCGAACGACGGCGCAAGGGGTCGCCATGCAGCGCCCGCACGTCGAAGGCTTTCATCGTCACGATGCCTACGTGATCGGCGATTGGCGCTAGTTTACCCACGGCGAATCGGCGAGAATAGCGACATGCGCCGCGGGAAATCCTCGCTCCTGGATGCCCTTATGTGGGTCGTCATCGGGCTGCTGCTCACGCTGGTGGCCGTCTGGACGGTGTGGGCCGCGCGCCAACCCGATCTCCATTCGCTGTGGGCTCCGGATTGACGGTTCGAACTTAACCGTGTCGTACTGCGTAAAGCAGAAGAGCGATCGTAAACGCGGCGATGGCGGCCAGTCCCGCGTACTTCAGCGCCGCTGCCATGCGAGACGCGCGCCGCGCATGCCAGTTCTGTAATTCCGGCCGATCCTCCGGTCCCACGCGATCCTGATGCTGCAGGTCCCACGCGAACTCATGCGCCCGGGCGTAGCGATTTTTCGGATTCCGTTCCAACGCGCGATACAGGACTTCCTGGAGCGCGATCGAAATATTCGGATCTAACTCGCGCGGCGGAATCGGATCGTTGATCAGCCGGCTATTCATGATGGCGAAAGGATTGTCGCCGGTGAACGGCGTTGCGCCGGTGAGCATTTCATACAGCATGATGCCGACCGCGTAGATGTCGGAGCGGGCGTCGCCTCGTTTGCCGCTCACCTGTTCGGGAGAAATGTAGTCCGCCGTCCCGACGATCTGCGACATTTTGCCGAACGTAATGTTTCGCGCGTTGGCCAGTGTGGCGACGCCGAAATCCATGATGGTGATGCGGTCGCCGTCGCCCAGCATAATGTTCTCGGGCTTCAGATCCCGATGCACGACACCCCGTTTGTGGAGATAGTCGAGCGCATCGCAAATGGCGGTCACGATCCGCAGAGCGCGGTCCACGGGGAGCTTGCTTTCCTCGCTCAGAATGCGCCGGAGCGTCCGTCCCTCCACCCATTCGGTCACCAGATAGGCTCCGCGCCGCGTTTCATCCGTAACGAATCGCAGCAGCGAGGGATGGTTCAGTTGCCGTCCAATTTCCTGTTCGTGGCGGAAGCGCTGGTACAAAAGCCGGTCGTCTCGAATTTCCGCGTGGGGGATCTTGATCGCGACCGGGCGTCCCGTGCGCAGGTCGGTGGCTCGATAAGTCGTGGCGCTCGCGCCCGTGGCAATTAGTTTTTCCAGAAGATAATGGTCGATCTGCTCGCCGCACGAAACCGAATGGAGCATCACTTCCACGGTTCGAGCATAGGCCGAAGACCCTGAGGAAGTCATAGGAAAGGCGTAAGGATTTTGTAAAGAGGAGGCTCGCACCAATCAACGCGGGCCTCATCGCACCGCCTGGTGTAAACTGAGTGCTTCGAATGATGAAGATCACGAAATTTGCCGGCCTTCTCCTCGCTCTCTCGCTGCCGCTGGCGGCGCAGAAAGCTCCCGTTTTCGAAGTCGATCCCTCGTGGCCCAAGCCGCTTCCCGCCGGTTGGATCACCGGCCAGCTCGGCGGCGTGTGTACCGACTCGCACGATCATGTGGTGGTCGTCAATCGCCGCAATATTACGGCCGAAGAAGCGGAAACTTCCCAGCAAGCTCCGCCCATCCTCATGTTCGATGCGGCCGGAAATCTGGTGAAGTCGTGGGGCGATCCGAATATCGTTCCCAATGTGATCCACGGCTGCACGTTCGATCGCGAAGACAACGTGTGGGTAGCCGGAAGCACTGACGGCATCGTGCAGAAGTACAGCCACGACGGCAAGCTACTCCTCCAGATCGGCACGCGAGGCAAGGTCGACACCACCGACGGCACGCAGAAGGGCAAGCCGCTCAACGCCGCGCACGATCAGCTCTTCAATCCCTCGGGCATGGTGGTCGATCCGGCGAATGGCGATCTGTACGTCGCCGACGGCTACGGCAATCGCCGCATTGTCGTCTTCGATAAGGATGGAAAATTCCTGCGTCAATGGGGCCATCAGGCGACCAAAGAGGAAACCCAGAACGGCGTCGGCGGAGCGTTCGCGCAAGTGGTCCATTGCATCGCGATGAGCAACGCGGGGCTGATTTACGTGTGCGACCGGCAGGGCGATCGCATTCAGGTGTTCGACAAGATGGGCAATTTCAAAAACAACATCTGGATCAAAACCGGCACGCCCACGCTGCCCGATCCGCGCGGCACGGCGTGGTGGATCGAGTTCTCGCGCGATCCGCAGCAGAAATATATCTACATGATGAATGGCCGCAACGAGCAGGTCCACATTCTGGATCGCGCCTCCGGGGAGATCCTCGCATCGTTCGGACGTCCCGGCCATCAACTCGGCGACTTCACGCACGGCCACACCATGGCGATCGATTCGAAGGGCAATCTGTACGTCGCCGAAACCGACTTCGGCCGCCGCGTGCAACGCTTTAATTTAGCCTCAAAGCCCTAGCTCGTCATGGTTGCTCAAAGACGCGCCTCGCCGGGCGCTTCTGAGCAGCTCCGTGCCGGCGATCGGCAGAAATGGCAACGCGCTGAACCGCTCCCTTTGGTCGCGGCTCTGGTCGGTTCTGAAGAAAGCTGGCCGCCCTTACGAAAGCACCCACCCGAGCCGCTACCAAAGGGAGCGGTTCAGCTTTCCGGTTGACAGCGCTTCGCTATCGTACTTCCCGTTGCGGAGTTCTTCCGAATTTCCACGCCAAGCTAATCCTCAGAATACTCAGCGAAACTTCAGACTAGGTGTAATAAACTACGAGACGGGCGACGACTTGACAAAGAGCCGCTCTTTCGCAAGGACTGAGGTGCATATGAACGCGGGAAGTCAACGACTCAGATGGCTCGGGACGGCAGTCGCGCTGGCATTCGTCAGCTTTGCGCCCGTGCAGGCGCAAACCGCCAAGGCCGTGAAAGCCGCGAATGGCACGCCGCCGAGCCGGATTCCGACGTTCTCCACCGTGGATCTTTCGCGGACCGGGATTTTCTACGCGGGCGGCAAATACGTCGGCGCTCCGGGCAAAGAAGTGATGGAGGGTTCCGCGTACGTCGACGTGTGGGTGCCCAAGCAGATCAAGCATCCCTATCCGATCGTCTATATTCACGGCGCCGGGCAAACCGCGACGGATTGGCAGCAGACTCCCGATGGGCGTCCCGGCTGGGCGTATTATTTCGCCAAGCAAGGCTACGTGCAGTACATGGTCGATTCACCGGCGCGCGGCCGCTCGCCGTACGTCCCCGATTACGACGGCAAATTGAATATCCGCACCGCGCCGAATCTCGAAGCAATCTTCACCGCCTCGGCCAAGAAGGGCGATTTCCCGCGCGCCCACCTGCACACGCAATTTCCCGGCACCGGCCTGATGGGCGATCCGATCTTCGACGATTTCGCGCGCACGCAGGTCCAATTCCTGGGCGGCGG
>CAVXVL010000098.1:0-6554 GCA_963765085.1 Terriglobia bacterium
CGGCGGCAAGAGGAAGGGCGGCGACCAGACCGAGAAACGCCAGTTTGCGCATTCATTCTCCTAACGATGTAGCTCGGACTAATTTTAAAAAATTTGATTCTCAATCCGCAGGTGAGCCTCACGAAGTTGTATCCTTACCCTTGTGGGGAGCCGCTCCTCACCGCGCATCGATCTCAGGTTTTCTCCGGCCCCTCAGGAGCAGCGGAGCGTGCGATGTGAGTTTTCCTAACTTCATGACGTCATGAATCTCGTCCATGCGCGCCGTTTCTGGCTGGCCGGCCTGGTCTTCGCAGCCGTGCTCGCCTGCTCCCCTTTTCTTTTCACGCTGAGCGCCGGCTGGAAACGGCGGCGCGAATGGAAGGCAGCGAGGCGCAAAGCGTAGCCCTGGAGCTGGCGATCGTTTTCGCTCGCCCTTCGTTGACCGCGTCGTGATGGTGATCCAGGGACTTCCACCCGCGGATTCGGAAGAGGGCGAGCAGGCGCTGGCAAGGATAGTCAGGGCTTGAGGCGAACCCGGCGTGTCCGGAGTCGTTTCCCGTCTCGACTTGCGCGATCCGATTTTCGTCGGAAAAGGCGGAGGGACCTTCATTCTGGTGGGACTCTCGTCGACGGATGGGCCCGTCGAGTCACTGGTCCCTAAGCTGCGCCAGCTGGCGAACGCTCTGCAAAATCAATTGCGCGGGCGTTATCCCGGCGATGAAGCTCGAACTCACGGGCGAGACGCCGCTGAATTTCGACATCCGCAAAGCGAGCGCCGATGACGTGCAGCACGGAGAAACTCTGGTGATCCCCGCGACCCTCGCGCTTTTGCTGGTGGCATTCGGAAGCATAGTCGCGGCGCTGATCCCGTTGGCTGTCGGCCAACTCGCGACGCCGTGACGATGGCGATTGCGGGATTGCTCGCCGTGCGCTGGCACTTGTCCGTCCTGGTTCAGAATCTGGCCACGATGCTTGGTTTGGGATTGGGAATCGACTACGCGCTGCTCATGGTCAGCCGCTTCCGGGAAGCGATTTCCGCCGGGCACAATGGAACCGAGGCTTCCGTGATCGCGGCGCGTCAGGCAGGTCATACACTCCTGATTTCAGCTTCGACGGTGGCTATCGGATTTTTGGCGCTCCTGACAGTTCCCATCAGTGAAATTCGTTCCATCGGCATAGCGGGATTTCTGGTGGCGGGCATCAGCGTTTTGCTGGCAAATACTCTTGTTCCGGCGCTGCTGGCGTTGCTCGGTCCGCGAATTAATGCCGGTCGCATGCCATTTACCGCGAAGTTGGATGCGGAGGGCCGGACGCGCACAGGGAAGCCGCTGGAGGCAGTGGGGGAAGATGATCGTCGCGCATCCCTGGCTGGCCTCTGTGTCTCGCCGGCGCGCCCATGCTGCTGCTCGCCTCGCAGGCCGCGCGGCTCGATACCGAGCTTCCCCAGAGGGGATTGGCTTCCGCCGGCGGCGGAATCGGTTCACGCGCTGCATGACGCTCGAAAAGATGGACCGCGCGGGCATTGTTCAATCGTTGCGCGTAATTCTTGAACTTCCCAAGGATTCCATCGCGCAAACCGACGCGGGATGGAATGCGCTCGATCGTCTCACCAGACGATTCGCCGAGCGATCCGCGCTGCGACCGCGTGATCTCCATTGCGACGTGGCGGAGAGCAACCGGTCTTCTCTCGGCAGCCTTTCGCGGGAGACGCATCGAACGTTCCTCAGCAGCGACGGACGAGCGGCGCTGCTCGAAGTGTTACCCGCGGCTTCCGTTTCCCTGCGCGATCAGGTCAACTGGGTGCGGGAGTTGCGGAAGATCGGCGCGGCCGGCTCTCACAGGAGTGCCAGGCGCGACGCTGCGCATCGGTGGCATCCCGGCACTCAATGCCGATTATCAGACGATTGTCGATAACCAATTCGTATCTGTGATGGCGCTGGTGGTGGGAGGGACGTTGCTCGCGCTGCTGGTCGGCTTCCGATCGCTCTTCGTCGCAGTGAAGGCCATCGCGCTGAATTTGCTCTCGGTCGCGGCGTCTTTCGGAGCATTGGTTTTGGTCTTCCAGGACGGACATGGAAGCGCGATTTTTCGGAGGCGCGAGGGAACCGGAAGCGTGTTCCCGCTTGTGCCGATCGTCACTTTTGCGATCGTCTTCGGACTAAGCATGGATTACGAAGTATTCCTGGTCGCCCGCGTTCTCGAAGCGAGAAGGAGCGGCCTGAGGGAAATGGAAGCCATCCCCGAAGGGCTGGCCAGAACCGCTGGGCTGATTACGAGCGCCGCCGCCATCATGATTGTCGTGTTCGCGGCATTCACCTTCGGAAATTTCCTGGTGGTCAAGATGATCGGATTCACGCTGGCGGTGGCCGTGTTGATTGACGCGACGTTGGTTCGCATCGTGATCGGTCCCGCGCTTCTTCGTGTCGCGGGCGATTGGAACTGGTGGCCGGGAGGGCTCGCGCAAGCGCCCGAACGCGAGCCATGACGACGAACGGCAAATGGTACACGATCAATACATCCGGCTCCGCGAATTAGGGCAACCGCCGTTTCGGGCACTAACCGATCGAAACAGGCCTCTGCCCCTAGGGAGGCGGCGGTCTGCGCCGCCTTCCAGGCATCGAAACCGCCGGTGAGGTTCGCGATATCGCGAAAGCCGCCGCGCCGCAGCAGACTGGTCGCGATCGAGCTGCGATATCCGCCCTTGCAGTGAACCACCAGAAGCTTACTGTGATCCAGCTCCGCGATGCGCCCCGCGAGCTGCCCGAGCGAATGTGCACTGGCATGCTCGATCGCGCCGGTCTGACATTTCTCCGCCGGGCCCGCGGACATCCAGAATCGCGACCCGGCCCGATCCCTGCTGCTGCAGCTCGACGAAAAACCTGCACTGTGATTCGCGGATATATTCAAGCTCGAAGCCATTTTTGATCCAGCCGATGATCCCAAGTCTTCCAGGTATCCCACAATCGTTTTCAATTCCCACTCTGGCCAAACGGAGCTGCGATTCGCGAACAGTTCGGGGATCTTCCCCGGCGATGATGAGCGGCAAATCGAGCTCTGGAAATCCGCGCGGCCCAGGACCGTATTGTCCGGTCAGCGCAATGTGAATCGATCCCGGAACATGCGCTACGGCGAACTGCATGGCAGGACGCGTGTCAACGACGATCGCTCCGGCTTTCTGCAGTTCCAGCACTTTGGGCGGCGCTCAGAGGCGCGAGATGCGGCAGATCCGACAAGGGGCGCAGCCCCGCGCCGGTTGAGATCCGCGTCGCGCGCGAAATACTCGGGCTGCGCCGGAAGATTATCGGTGAGCAAGTGAACGAATTCTTCGCTCGACCGCGCGAGCAAAGCATAGTTCGTTTTGCGCTGCTTCCCGATGGTCGAAGAACTCTCCGAGCTCATCTGACGGCCGCACAGCGATCCGGCGCCGTGCGCGGGGAAAATTTGAGTTTTGTCCGGCAACGTCAACAGCTTTTCGTGAATGCTCTGGTAAAGCAGCTCGGCGAGCTCGTCGCGGCGTGTGAGAGGGAGAATATCTGGGCGGCCGACGTCGCCGACAAAGAAGCGTATCGCCGGTGAAGACCGCGGCCGGAACGCGACGCATCGCCCAGATCGCGCATGACGATGGAGATGCTCTCCAACTTGATGCCCGGAGTCTGCAGGAAGCCAAGCGAGCATTGCCCGAAGCGAATTTCATCGCCGATCCTTTACATCGACGTGAGGAAATTGAGCGTCTGATCCGGCGCCGAGGTAAATTCTGGCGCCGGTCCGCTCGGCGAGCTCGTGATGGCCGGATACGAAATCGGCGTGCAAGTGAGTTTCGATAATGTGCTCATTCTCGCCACCCTTTCGCGGCACCTGCCGCTTCGAGTATAAGATCCTCGACATCGCGCTGCGGATCGATGACGGCGGCGATGCTCTCGGATCAAATTATGTGATGATGCGTGAGCCAAAACATCCCAGATAAAAACGCTCTGACTTGTACCGCTTCCATATTTCCTCCTTTGCGAGTTGGCCTCAGAACCGGCTCAGAAAGTCCGGCCCGCGAACGAGCGAGAACTCTCTGACCGGTTCGCAAAAAATCGTCAGATCGCAGATCAGTGGGCCGCGGTCGACTCGGCGTCTCCGGCTGAGCCGCCAAACGCAGGTACGGCAGGACCTTCCGGAAGCCCCTCGCCGGAAGCCCCCCCCGGAAAAAGTTTTTCGCCGCGTCCTCGTCCAACTGTTCCCGCAATCACCACGTCCTCTCCGGTTTCCAGTTTACCGGCGTCGACACCGGTGCTTCACCGTGAGCTGAATGGAATCGAGCACCCGTAGGATTTCGTCGAAATTGCGGCCGGTCGACATCGGATACATCAGCATCAGCTTAGTCTTTTTGTCCGGTCCGATCATATACACAGTGCGCCAAGGCGGGCACTCCCGAAAGCACTGATACTGGTTCGCAAAGTGCATGCATCGCGCCGGTGTTCCCGTTCATCTTGGCTAAAACATGGCGCAATTTAGTCTGTCCGTCGGCGCACTTCGTGCGGAGCGACACAGCGGCGTGTCGATCCGCCACAGCGCGACTAGCTTCCCATCGTGCACGGCGGCTCGCTGTAAATAGCGCAGGTCGCCGCGGCAACCTGTTTCACACGATTGTCACTCTCGGCTTGATCCTGCTCGGTCCGGCATCGGACTGGGCGCGAGCACAGGAGCAGTACGGCACGATTACCGAGTACCCAGTCGACTTTGCCGGAAGCCGTCCGCAAGCGATCACCTTCGGGCCCGACGGTGCTTCGATTTGGTTCACCGACCCGGGCACGAGTTCCATCGGAAGGGTGACCGAGGCCGCGGGGCTTACCGCTATCAACGAATTCCCGACGCCCACCGCGAACAGCGGCCCCACGGGAATCGTCGCCGGACCTGGAGGGGACATATGGTTCACCGAGACAAACGCGAATCAGATCGGCCGTGTGGCCGCGAACGGTGCGTTTATCGAGTATCCAATCCCGACGCCCGCAAGCGGGCCGACAGGCATCGCAGACGACGGCAATGGCATGCTGTGGTTCACGGAGCGCGACGGCAACAAAATCGGGAGCATCACGACGGCTGGGGTCATCACTGAATACGCGATTCCCACGCCATCGAGCCAGCCGAATAGTATCGTCGCGAGTGCCGGGGTGTGGTTCACGGAGCAAAACGGGAACAATATCGGCCAGGTGCTCACCACCGGCGTTGTCGAATATCCCATTCCTACCGCTCAATCGAAACCCGCCGGAATCACTCTGGCCGCTCCCGGGGGCCTGATCTTTACCGAATCAGCGGCAAACCAAATCGGTATCGTCGTGCAATACACGATGAGCCCCTTCGGCGGTCCCCTCCCTCCTCCTACGATTCAGGAGATCCCTCTACCGACGGCCAATAGCGGACCGTCCGGCATCGCCGAAAGTAGTAGTAACTGCTTTGTCGAATCGCTTGCGAACATGATTAGCTGCGTCACGCTCGCAGGCGAGGGTGCCGCGGATGCCCTGTTTCAAGAGTTTGCGATTCCGACGCCGGCTAGCAACCCCCAAGGTCTCGTCGGACTGAACGGAGGAATCTGGTTCACCGAGGCAGCGACCGGGAAGATCGGGTTTCTGTCTGCGATCGGGTTCAGCGTCAACGCACTGACGATCACGAACCAGTACTTGGCGCCGGCAGCCGTGGGCGCGCCTTATTCCTACACGTTGATGGCGACCGGTGGGACGCCTCCCTACACCTGGTCGGCGCTTCCCCACTCGCTTCCCGCTGGATTGTCGCTGAGCGCAGCGGGCGTGATATCGGGCGCAGCTACGGCGCTCGGAAGCCAGAATTTTGACATCACTCTTACCGACGCCAGCGGCACCACGTTAGCCCGCTACTTCACACTGCAAGTGAACATGACCGGATGTACCTACTCTCTGACATCGTCGGGAGCAACGTTCCCGTCCGTGGGAGGTTCGGGGAGTTTCGTCGTGACGACGCCCACCGGCTGTCAATGGTCGATTTCCGAAGTGCCGCCGTGGATTTCTATCTTCAGTCCCGGGCCGGATTTCGTTGGCGTGCACTTCGTAGTCAACCCGAACAGCACGGCTCTGCCTCTGACCGCGACCATGACCGCAGGTGGCCAGCCGTTCACGGTTCAACAAGACGCGGGACCAGCTCCCTTCGTGGGAAACCCAATTCCCACCAATTTCGTTCCTCACGTGGTGACGCAGGGCGGCTGGAGCACAACGTTCACTTTGGTCAATACGGGGTCCACGGGGGCGAATACGGAAACCGTCTTTTACGACGATAATGGCAATTTGCTTTCACTTCCGCTGACCTTTCCGCAGCAATCTAATAGTTCGACGTCTGAAGCCTGGATAAACCAGACCATCGCACCGAACCAGTCGCTGATTTTCCAGGCAGCGGGGGCAGCGACCGCAACTTCCACGGAAGGTTCGGCTCAATTGTGGGCGAACAGTCCGTCGGCGGAAGGATTCGCTATTTTCCATTACGATCCGAGCGGACAGGAGGCCGTCGTTCCTTTCGGTGGCAGCGGTTATGTGATTCCGTTCGACACGACGAACGGTCTATCT
>CAVXVL010000099.1:0-108711 GCA_963765085.1 Terriglobia bacterium
CTTCCGCAATCCACCGGGAGAAATCTCCCCGGCGCGCATGCCCGTCAAGCACCCCGCCCGGCACGCCTCCCAGCGCCGAAACAAACTCCTGCAACGTCTTGCTCGGCGGCCCAACCGGAGCGCCGTTCGCCGTAAACACGAACTCACGTCCGGCCCGCATCGGCACATCGAGATACTTGGACCTGTGCCGAACGTGCGCGGTCAGGCGAGTCGACAACGAAAACCGCTGCAATTCGCCGGGTTTTCCTGGGCGGCCGGCAAAAGAACCGCTTCACCGTCGGCAAGTCCGGCAAGCGTAGAACCCCAATCGCAGGCGCCGCCGCCACACATGCTCCGGATCGCCTGGACTTCCTCCGGCTGCGTAGTGCGGGTGACCACTACCGCTTCCATGGCTTTGCGGATGTTCGGGTCGAGGTCGGACGGCCTATACGTGACAAGCGTGTAGGCGCCCAGGTCAAGATCCAACAACTGCTGCACGTTCCAATCGCCCAAGAAGTAATGCGCTTCATCGACGATGATCCTGTGAGGCAGCCCGGTGTTTCTCCTGAGGGACGCGAGTACGGGCAGAAGGGTTTTCAAATAGTCGATCTTCACCTTGTATTCCACGTGTGAGAGATTGATCACGACGCTCATGTGATCGCCTGCGGAAGCACCATGACTCGCGGGCCACGATTAAACAACAACACCAGCGGCAGTTCGAACTCCCGGATCACGGCCAAGAGCTGGGACGCCTTCGCGTCGGCCTCCACCAGACATTGACCCGCGGTGAAGTCCATCCCTCGGCGGCGCAACTCGTCGAGGAAGACCGGGGGCGGGGATGGCCGGTCAACCAAGTATGACCGCTTGGAAAAGCCAGCAGCGCCCCATTTTCCGCTACTACGGCGTCCACTAACTGAAGATCGCCTGTCACCCGCCTGAGGTCGGCAAGAATGCGGCCGGTAACAAGGATGACTACGATTCCGCGGGCATGCGCCTCCGCGATGGCCGCCCTTACGTCCGGATCGAGTATGTGATCGCGGGCGATGGTCCCGTCGTAATCGAGCGCGAGTACTCCGAACTTCAACGATCCTCCATAGTCCGCCGCGTTATGCGGCGAGATCCGATCGCTTAAGCGGCGGCAAGCCCACGGTTCCAATTCCGTGCGCTTGAAACGCCCGCAGGATATCGCTTCGCGACACCGCACCGAGCAGGCGGCCATTCGCAAGGACGGCAGTTGATTCAGGTCATTGCTTGTCATCAGTTCAGCGCATCGTTCACCGACATTTCCGGAGTTACGGCGCGCAAGCGGTTGGCGGGTAGCATGACGCCGCCGATGGAGTCATGGCCACTCACTTCGCTTGAGGCGTTTGATTTCGTGGGGAGTGACCAGACCGGCGAACGCGCCATTGTCCTCGACGAAGAAGCAGCGTTTCCCGCTGCCAAGCATTTCTTCATCGACGAAGCGCTGAACGTTCAATCGTTCGCTTACAATTGGACAGCCGGTCGACATTACGTCGGCTACCCGTAGCGGCGCGAGACATGGGACGGCGCCGGCCTCACGGTAGCTCTGCGCGGCGGCCTGGGTCAAGAACCATCCGATGAATGCGATCCAAATCCCATCCAAAGCGGCTCCCTGGAACACTTGCACCGCGCCGAGAGCGATAAACAGGAGGCCAAGGCCCTCGCCGATTCGCGCGGCAACCCGCGTGGATCGGCTGGCGTTGCCGCTTCTCCACCAGAGGATTGCGTGGAGAACGCGGCCCCCATCCAACGGGTAACTGGGAACCAGGTCGAAGATTCCCAGGCCGACATTGATGTAGCCGAGCCACACGAGCTCGTCTACGGGCGCGGCCGGGCTCGCTCCCGGATGCCAGCCGCAGCAAAGCGCCACGCCCAGACATGCACAGCCTAACGCGCAACTGGTAAGGGGGCCGGCGATCGCCATCCAAAACTCCGTCTTCGCGTCATCCGGGTTCTTTTCGATCTGCGAAACGCCCCCCAGAGCGAACAACGTTATGGCGCGGACGTGAACGATGTGACTGCGCGACGAGCGAGTGTGCGAGCTCATGCAGCAACAGAGACACGAAAAACAACAGGGCTGAGAGCGACAGAAAGCGACCAGACCAGCATTTGGCTCCAGTCCTTGTGCGCGGAGCTGAAATCGCCCTCAACCGACAATACGATAAGAAAAGCAATCAAGAACCAGCTATAGTTCAAGCCGATCTCGATGCCGAAGACGCGTCCGAGTTTAATATCCGTTCGCATTTCTCACCTCCCAGGACCGCTCCACGCGCATATGCTGATACCTTTCAGATGCTGATGACGGGACATGGCGACTGACGGATGATTCCGTAAGCATGGGTGGTCAACCTGCCGTCCATTCGATCTTGAGGACCCCTGCCAATCACGAGCAGGTCAGCTCCCACTTCTCTGGCGAGAGCGCAAACTCCCCGGCCACATCGCCTTCCCGGGATGTGAACCGCGGCCCGCCGACCCCAGTTCTCCCACTTAGCAGCTTCTCGACCTTGCCGCGCGCCATGTTCGACAACTTCCACCCTCCAATCACCCGCGAAAGAAGATTCTCGCTCCGGGGCTAAGCAGCGGCACGGCATGTACAATGCCGAGTTGGGTGTGAAGGTCGGCCCGCAAGTTCAGATGCCCATTTCACACGTCCGGACTTTGCGGGCCTAAATCGATTGCACAGAGAACATTTGAGAACCCGGCACGCGCTCACGGCAGGCTGCCTTTCCATGTGAACGCCCGTCAACGCCGGACAGGCCACGTCATGAAGAACCTTGGCCGTGACCGAACCGATGAGGAACCGCCGGAACAGGCCATAGCCGTGGGTTGGCATAACGACCAAGTCGATCTTTTCGTCTTTCGCGAATTCCTTCACCACGTCCGACGGATCGCCGTCATACAGCACGCGCCGCACTTTGATGTCTTGAAGGCGATCCAGGCCGGCCTTCGGCAGTTCCTTGTCCGTCTCAATGTGAAGCAGGATCAGCTCCGCGTTGTACTTCGCGGCAACCGCTCGGGCGTAGGGCAACATTCCCATGCATCGATCGGAGAAATCAACGGGCATTAGAATCCGGGAAATTGAAAGCATAAAATTTACTCCTCACTTAGGCTAAGCACTTGGAGGTCCAGATTACTCCTGGAGTCGCGGCGGAAACATCAGCCGGCGACGCCCGCTGCTGGAGGAGTGGAATACCATTTGCAACGGCTGAAAGGGGTGATTCGACGCGCCGGGGCCGTGAGCAACGCTCCGGCCGACGCCGGGACACGGTGTCCCGCAAAGTCGTATCAGGCCGTCGCGCTTCCACACGCAGCGCCTGCTGCTTCCAAACGCCGCGACCGATCGAGGGACCCGGCGCTCATCACGAGCAGCCGGGTCCCTCCTGATTCTTGGCCGGAACAAGTTGTTCCTTCGAGGATGCCGCAGTCCTACTGGGGATCCGGCCCGCGATGGCCCTTGTTACTACGGGCTCTATCGCGCCAGTTGCTCTGCCAGCGCCGTGGCCGCCGGCCCGTAGCCGCTCCAACTGGTGGCCATGGCGCGTTCGGCGGTTCGTTCAGCTTCATTGCATCGAACCTTGTGTCTCTATAATCAGCGGGCGCCAGCGCAGATCGCCTTACCCGGAGGCGCCGGCGCCCGCGTTTCGTCGGTTTCGGCAATCCTCCAAGCGTTATCCAGCACCCAAAGCAACTCGGCCACTTGAAACGGCTTGCACAACACGTCGTGACCGCCCAAGTTCAGCACCTCCGCCCAAAGATGTTCGTCCGCCAGCCTGGCGGTGACGATGAGTAGTGGAGTATGGGTCAAGTACTGCATTGCCGTCAACAGATCCCTCCATCGCCAAGCGGAAGATCCCGCTCGGTAACCACGACCGGCACCGGATTGTCCCGCAGGAACGCCAGAGCCGGTCCGAGCGCTCGCGTTCTGAGAAGCGTCCACCCCTGCTGGGAGAAGACGCGGCCCAGAAACTGATGGTCGTCTTCGACTGCGCTGACGAGCAAGGCCGATCTAGGCGGCGGGGTTGTGGTCTCCCATCGCGACTGGCACAGGCCAACCGCGTGCACCGCGTCTAGATTCCAGTTCTGGGGGCACATCGGTTGCTGTATTGCGTTTGGCATGTTCGCACTATCCTAGGATCCTCAACTTCTCGCCCGTCCCGGCCCAGGGAGTTAAGAGCCTGCTCAGACCGTTCCTTCGCCCTGGTGTAAGGCAATCGGCAGGCCACAGGCCGCTACCCTCCAGAACCCGTCTATATTGCTGCAAAGAAGCCCGTTCTTGACTGCCGCGGTGCGTGGCGTTGGCCGCCGTGAGCCATGCGAACCCACTTTCGGACGCGGTGTCCAACACTTCGTCACCGAGCAGCCGAGAACACAAGGAGGGGCACAGCCTTGACGTTCTCTGGAGCCCCGACGCCTGAAGCACGCTAGTGGTGTGCGTCCGGAATTGCGACGTGTATAGTCGCGTCGGCAACCGCTCTCTTACGTTCGCGGCTCGGTTCGAGTTGCTTGGTTTTGCGGAGCCGCGAACGTAAGAGAGCGGTTGTTCTGGCGCTCAGGATAATCCGCGTTCTGCTTGCCGCACTACGCTAGATGGCTGCTCACTTGCTCGAAAGGGAGAAGGGAGCGGACGAAAGGAGAAGCGGCAATGGCAAGACATGGGTTGTTTGCGAAGGACGTACATATCCGCCTCACCGATGCCGGAACGGGATTTTCCTACACCGTGAAGTACGGCTGGCTGAGGTTGCCGCCGCGGCGAGTGCGAGTTCTTGAAGAGGGTGAGGAACTGCTGGGAGTGGAAGTGCGGGTCGACGAAGACTATCGATCGCCTAGGAGCTTCGGAACCGAAGGCCTCCTGAGTTCAGGGCGCGGTCCCACGAGGACCATCTTGACCAGGGCTGCTTGAAGTCGAGGTGGTAACCTTGGATTTCGCGCCAGGTCGAGTTTTGGCGTCACCAATGCATCGTCGGTGAAGGGCAGTCAATGGCCATTCAGATCTCGATTTTCACAGACCCAGATACGCTGCTTTCGAGTCTTCGCGGGAACGCCGACCCGGCGATTGTGGTGTACTTTGCCTCAACCTGCCACTCTCTCGCTGCGCTCAGCGCCTCAATGAAAGCTGCTTTCCCGAGCGCGGCCACCATCGGCTGCACTACCGCGGGCGAGATTTCGTCGGGCAAGATGACGACGTGCTCCATCGTGGCCATGGCGCTGCCTCCGGAAATCGTCAGCGCCGCCGCCGTCGCCGTGGTAGAGGACCTGAAGAATCCGTCGGCCGTCTCCGCCGCTCTGGACAGCCTGTCCGCTCAGATGGGCGATCCACTTTCCAAACTCGACCTCGGCACGCATGTGGGACTGATCCTTGCCGACGGGCTGTCGGGCGCCGAAGAGCCGGTCATGGAACGGATCGGCGATTTGACGGATATTCCCTTCGTCGGTGGATCGGCCGGTGACGACCTGGCGTTTCAGTCGACGCTGGTCGCCGCCAATGGCCGCACGTTCGAACATGCCGCCGTGCTCGCGCTGTTGCGCGTACCGGCCGGCTACAGGATCATCAAGACCCAGAGCTTCCGCTTGCTGGGGAAACCGCTTACCGCCACCGATGTGGATGAGGGCGCCCGCACCGTGCGGCGCTTCAATGGCGTGTCCGCCGTGGAGGCATACGCGCAGGCGCTAGGAATTGACCGCGCCAGCGTGGCCTCCCGCTTCATGAGCAACCCCGTGGGCGCGATGATGGGCGATGAACCATTCGTGCGCAGCCCGCAACGCGCCCTGGCAGATGGCAGTATCGTATTTTACAGCCGGATTCGGGAGGGCACGGAGCTGGAGCTGCTGGAATCCACCGATATCGTCGCCGATACGGGGCGGGCGCTGGAGGGTTCCCATCGCGCTCTGATTGTGTTCAACTGTATTTGGCGGACGCTGCAACTTCAGGAGGAGGGCGAGTGCGAGGCATTCGGCGCGCTGTTTGCGGACACGCCGTCGGTGGGTTTCAGCACCTATGGCGAGGAGTACGTGCGGCACATCAACCAGACGGCGACGATGCTGGCGTTCCGCTGAAGCCCGGAAGGCTTAGGGATGAGCTTTGGGGCTAATTTCACTGTTTCTTGCCTCGCTGCCTGGGCAAGCGATGGGCCCCACCATCGCCTCCCCGCGCGACTACCGCACGCCATGGAGCGATGAGGTCCCGCGTGCGCGCAGTGCCCATGCGGGCGTCGCTCTCCACAGTCCTCACATAGAACATAGAAGTGAACCAGCCCGTCCTCCGGCACGACGACGGTGGCATACACAATCAGAACCGGGATCGGGTGCGCGAGATTGACCTGCTGGGGCGCATCGCCGTTCATGGCCGGTTGTCTGGGCGATGGCGACGATTGCCCTGTTGCTAGTGGCCTCACTAATACCCGGCGCCCGTCAGTTGGTCAAGGTGACGTCCTTGCGCCCGGCGCAGTGGGCACTCGCGCGGCCGGAGCGGCGCTTGCCGGTACATTCTGGATCGAAGCACGCAAGCTGCTATGTGAGATCCGAACTGGAAAGAGTCACGAATCGGACGAAACGTAAAGCGGTAGCCCGCTCCGTCAAGTCCCGTCGGCATGCAAAGCTGGAGTTTCATCGTAGCCGAAGATCTTGCGAACCATCGGCGCCGAGAGAAATATCTCTCGAAGGGGCTCTTCCGCCGGCAGGGAATTCGCCAGCTTCAAAATCGTCTCGCGGCTGAGCGCCAGGTGGCGCGCCGCCAAGTCTCGATCGGCTGAGCTGTGGTAAGTTCGAAGGCGGTGGCATGAACGCGCCAGGCCGCCAGCGGCACTTCGAAACCTTCCATGGCCGACAAGGCCTTGGCGATCGAATCCCGCGCGCGCGGAACGTCAAGTTCGGCCATCGCGACGCGGGCATTCGCTTCCCATGCCAGCGCCTGCCACATACGTTCCGCACTCGCGAGCGCAATCGCCAGAGACCTCGCTGCCTGCAGCCGCGCTTGAGCCAGGTCGCCTTTCGCCAGCCAGAGTTCCGTGAGAGCGTTTTCAAGCGGTATGCGCCAGTACCAGGTGCATGTGGCCCCGGCCGATCCATGTCGGCCCGCGCTGCCAGCAAGTGCTCCAGCGCGCTTTCATAGTTTCCCAGAGCCGTCTCCGCCGCGCCCATCAGAAACAGGCGCTTCCACAATCCAAATCGATAAGGAGCCGTGTAGTCGGGTGCGGTGCCAGGCTCGGGATCTCCGGCCAATGGGAGCGCCGAACTACAAAGCGCCAGCACGCCGCTGAAGTCCATGGCCTGCAAATGAATCCAGGCCAGGTGGGGGCGCACGCCCTGTCCCCAGTTATAGTCGCCGTTCTTATCCAACATGGCAATCGCGTCTTTGATCTCGCGCAGCGCCTCGCCCCACTCTCCCACAAACAGAAGACTCAACGTCAGAGGCAATTGACCTCGTACGTACGCGGGACTCAGATAGGGGTTTTCCTCCGCCGCCTCCAGTTTGATAGCACGGCTCTCCATCAAGTTCCTGTACGCCTCGCGATATTCGGACGAGAGACAGCTTATGAAGCCACAGTCGACTAAGTAAGGGGCAAGTTTGCGGCGGTCGTCGGACTTAAAAATCTCTGCGGATGCTCTGTGAAACTCCTCCATATCCTGTGGATTCCAGCCTTGCCATAGGCGCCAGGCAAAACAGCGCGTGCGCATCCTAGCTCGCAGGAGCGGATCTTCCAGCCGGGCGCTCAGCCGAAACGCCTGTTCCAGGACGTCCAGCGAACGCTGGGGATCTATCCACGATAACGGCCACGCCATGTCGATGAGTGCCCGCACCTCCACATCGATCAGGCCATGGTGAGCCGCGCGTCCCGCCAGAGCTTCGTAGGTCTCGATGGCACGCAGGCTGTCGCCCAGCACCGCGTGAATCGCAGCCATCTCCTCCAGGATCTCGATTTCGCTCAACGTTCGCTCGACCTCCGGCAGTTTTCTCGCGAAATCGAGAGCGTGCTCAAGAATCTGTACGGCTTGCCGAGGTGCAAACCGCCGCCCGGCCGTATCCGCCGCCAGCCGCAGGTACCTCACGGCACGCCGCCAATCGCCACCCTGCTCGAAGTGACCCGCCAATTCAGCCGCCGCTTCGCTTTCATGCCTGGCGAAAAGCCTTCTCCAGCCGCTCCCCGATGCGCAGGTGCAGCCTTGCCCGGCGCCCCGGCGTCTGCCGGTGGTAAAAACCTCCCGGTACAATGCGTGTGCAAACTGGTAGCAAACGGAGACGCTCCCGTCCGGGAACTCTGCGGGATCCCGCCCAGCGCACCATTTGCCGGCGGCGCGACAATTCGTCGCAAAGTTCTTCGAAACTTCTCCTCGTCCAAAGCCGCGGGGATGGCATTGACGCTGGCCGAAAACAAGACACCGTTAACGCTAGCCACCTCCAGCATCCGCTGCTGTTCACTGGTGAGGCGCTCGATATTGGCTTCGATCGTCTGACGCAGATTTCTCCGGCACTTCGATATCCATCTCCCCGATGGGGACCCTGAGGGGCTCCACTTCCCGTTCTCGCGCGAGACCAGGCCCCGCTCGGTCATGTGATCCAGTGTGGCGACCATGACCAACGGATTGCCCTCCGAATGCCGATGGATCAACTCGGCAAAACCTTCGGGCAGTGCTGCCTCCCGGAGACTCCGCGCCTTCATGTATTCGGCGAGCGTTTGGCTTCTCAAGCGGCGCCAGATTAATTTCACTGACATAGGTGATGTAACCAGCAGATCCGGTGCTTGAGCCTCTTTAGCGGATGTTCGGGTAGCACCATGTCCACCGGCCGCTCGGTGACGATCACCAGGGGCCTCGGTGGTCGTCCGCTGGCGGGCGGACGGCGGAGATGAGATCGACCGTCGAGGGATCCACCCATTGCAGATCTCTCTAACACGAGAGCGAGCGGCGCTTCCAGGTTCAGCGTAGTCCAACGCTCCCGGATCTCGCGCAGCATGCGCTCCCGGGTGGCCCCCAGGATCTCCCGTTGCAGCGTCTGGCGCTGTTCGCGGTTCAGCAGCGCCGGAAACTGCACCAGCCAGGTAGGCGCTTGCGCGGCCAGAAGCTCCACCACGCGTTTCCCCCCGGGCCATGGCACAACTGACCCAGCGCCTCCAGCATCGGGTAATAGGCTTCCGTTCCCCCGAAGCCTTCGACGCATTGTCCGCGGGCGATGCGGAGGGACGGTTCCTCGGCGGAGGCCTGGCGCTGAAATTCGTCGACAGAGCGGTCTTTCCAATTCCCGGCTCCCCCGTGATGAAGACAATCTGGCGCTGCCCTTCAAGGCCTTTCGGAGGCTCCGCAAGAGGCCCAGCTCGCGTTCTCTGCCCACCAGCCTTCCGCCTCGCTCCGCGCTTGCCGCCGTCTCCGCGAACCCGCTCCGACTGTGGCCACAAACCGGTACCCTCGCCGGGGCAGGGTCTCAATAAAAAGAAGGGACTCTTCGGGTTGTCGCCCAGCGTGCCCCGTATGTCGGCGATCTGGTACTTCAGAACCTCCGGTTGGACCAAGGTATCGGGCCACACAGCCTCTAACAGCTCATCTTGGTGTAACCAGGCCGGCTCTTCTGCGTGTTCCACCAGGTAGCTCAGAACGGCAAACGCTTTGGGAGTCAATGGGATGCGCCGGCTCACGGGGTCACCGCACCGCCGTAAACACTGTTTACTGGTGTCTAGCCGAAATGGCGGGAACTCCTTCAATTTGCCCCCTGCGGGAGATCCTTTCTAGCTTCCCAGAATACCGCCAACTGGGATACGCGTTCCTTCCACCAAAACCTGACCGCTATCTCTACGACTGCCGCTCCAACTTCCCGTACCCTCGGTTCGAGCAAGTACAAAATGTCGCAACATAACAACAATCCATTTACTGCCGGCCTCGACGATATCCGCGGGTCCTGGGGCCGGTTCCTGGCCCTTGGGATCCTGCTCGTCATCCTCGGCATGTCCTGTATCGTCTTTGATGTAACCGCCACCTTCACCACCGTGTTGGTGTTCGGTCGCTGCCTTGATCGGCGGAGTCTTCGCGCCGTCCAGGCGTTCACAGCCGGAATTGGAGCGGGTTCTTTCTGTTCCTGCTTAGCGCGCTGCTCCGGGATTCACCGGCTACCTGCTGGTTCGTTATCCGGTCATCGGCGCCGAGAGTCTCACCCTGTTGCTTGCCTCGTTCTTCATCGTGGGCGGCCTCTTCCGCGCGATCGGCTCTGGGATGGCTAAGTTCCCCGATGGGGCTGGGCCGTCTTTTCCGGGATCGTCTCGGTGGACTCAGGATCGTCGAGGTGCTCTGGCAGATCTCGATTACGGGCGTCTGGTTCATCGGATTGCCGTCGGCGTTGACCTCATCGTGGACGGTGTAGCGGTGACCGTTTCGCTCCGCGCTCCACCATTCCCCCAAAGCGACCTTTCGGAAGCCGTGTAACCACGGCGAGTTTCAACAAGGAAAGAGAATCTCAAATGGAACGAATGCTGGTTCGTGAATCTTTAACAACGAACCGAAAACCTTGTCGAGGAGGCGCGTCCCCTGAATCTTACTGATGCCGGAAGGGGGAAGCATCCCGATTCACGCGGAATCGGTGATCAAGAAGGACCTCGATGGCGACGGTCACGATCGAGCGAGCAGTCGGAAGGCAGCTTCCCCATACGCACCTCGGCGGAACACGCGATCGGAAGCTGATCGGACTGATCGAAGGGCCGGTTGGCGGGGCGTCGGCGCGGCCGGTGCTCGGGAAGCATCGGCGATTTGCGGCGCCGGTGGATGGACGCCGAATACGTCGACGAAGTTGCCACCACGCTGACTCCCGGCAAGAGCGCGGTGATCGGTGGAGCGTCGGGTGAGGAGCTTACTACTCCTGTGGATACCAGGATGGAGGCCTTCGGCGGAACCGTGTTCCGACCGCCAAGAGAGCGTCGAGGACGACCAATGGGCCAGAGATGTCGCGACTCCGCGCGGACGTCGACCAATTGAAGGCCGAGTCGCCCAAGCTCAGGGTGAACGCAAGGCCAAGCTTCCAGGCCAGGATCGACAAGCTCAATGCCAAGCGTAGGCCAAGCTCGATCAAGCAAAGCTGAGGGCGGAAGCAAACCAAGAGCGAGACCGAAGCCAAAGTGAAGGCCTTGCAGAACAAAGGCCGAAAAGACCCAGGGTGAGATCAAGGCCACCTTCGATGCGCGCGTGAAACGCATCCGCGATGACCACGAGGAGTCGCAGAAGAAGCTCAAACACTTGCTCGCCGGGCAATTGAAGGAAGCGGCGGCGCGGCTGGAGAAGTAAGAAACGGAGCCGAAGATCAAGGACGCATGGAAGGGATGGAGGTGAACTATGTCGCAACTGATTGTCGTGGGATTCAAGACGGGAATGTTTCCGGGCTTCGGAAGTTCTCAACAAGCTCCGCGAGATGGACCGCGAATGGGTGGTCGACCTTCGACGACGCCGTCGCGGTCTATCGGGACCATATAGGCAAGCTGAGGGTCGGATCAGAGCTACCAACTGACCACGGGCGAGGGCGCCGGGTGGGGAGTATTTTGGGGTTCCCTGATTGGCGCTCTGATTGCAATTCCGTTCACGGCCGGCGCTAGCGGCGCGGCTCTCGCGGGCGCGCTTGCCGCCGGAGCCCTGGGTGGCGGCGCCCTCGGCGCAACCGGCGGCGCGCTCGACGCTCAGTTGGTGGAAGGACGAGTTCGGCATCCCGGAAGAGTTCGCAAAAGGCTTCGGCGGCATGATACTGCGGCGCGACTCGGCGATCCTGGCGCTGCTACGGACGGTCGACCCGGTGGAAGTGGCTGAAGAGTTCCGCGGTTACGGCGGCACGATCCTCCAGACGAACCTCACCAACGAGCAGTCCGCCAAGGTGCAGCCATTCTGGACGGCAGCGACCGCCGGTTCTATGCGAAGGCGAATTCGCAACAGGAGACCAAGACACCTGTGCACGTACTTTCCGGGCACTTGGTGGATGTTCCAACGGTGCGCGCGGGCTCAGCGAAGGCCTGTGCAACATAAGGATACCGAAATGGTCGACAAGGTTGCCATCCACGGCCGAGTCACCATCGCAACCTCGGGCGAGATGCGCAGAACGCTGTCCGACGCCTTGCGTGCAAAGCCGGTCAACTTGTCCGTCGATTTGTCCGATGTCTCGTGCATCGACACTTCCGGATTAGCCACGCTGGTGGAGGCGGCTCCGGATTGCACGCCGGCAAGGCACGCGGCTGATCCTGGACGGGATCCACGATCAGCCGCTCGACCTTCTTGAGATCACTCACTTCAATAGTCTGTTCGACATGGCTGGACAGGAGGCAGGGACGTGAACGGACTTGGAAGCTATCGGTGGCGGCGCCCTCCGCGGACTCGCCTGCATTGGCGGACTTACCATCCAGGGCTGGGCGGGCCTGCGTGCCACCCCCGCGTGCTTCCGCTAGTGGGCGGGCCTGGGCGCTGGCGAGCGGCATTGCGCCAGATGGCGGCTATCCGGAGGCACTGGCGGGCATCGAGCGCACACGGGTTTGGCGGCTCTACCTGCGGGCGGCTCGACGTGGATTTGACACGGCGCTGACGGCCGTCTACCAGGTCCTAACGCGCCGGCCCGCCTGAGGGCGTCCGAGAGTCGCCGAGCGCCCGGTGCGCGGGCGCCCGTGCGGTCCGTCCACCTTGCCGCCGCGCGGCGGCCGCTCAGACACAGAATGGCGGGCATGCTCACGCGACGCTCTGCGCAGGTTAGAATGTTGCGGTTGCGCGGATGTAGCTCAGCTGGCTAGAGCGTCGCCTTGCCATGGCGAAGGTCGAGGGTTCGAATCCCTTCATCCGCTTCAAAGGAAATACCTGCAAATGGGCTACTTTTTGGCTCGGCAGCAGACCCGAAGATAGGTCGAAGCGGCCGCAGAGTACCACCTTGGAGTACCATTTAGAACGGAAGCGGCGCGCATCGCGGAGTCCGTGCGGCCCTCGCGGTTGGTCGAGATGCTGCAGATTTCTCGCCACGAGAGTGCTCGGCGGTACCCGCGATGAGACTTGTGAGTGCAGGCAGGCGGGCCCGCCTGCGCTCACCCGAAGCGGGGAGGGCGCCTTCCCCGCTGCAGTCACATTCGACCCGGAGCGGGCGCTACCGTAGAGCGGTGTTCGACGAGAGCGTGATAGTCGAGGCGGCGAAACGGCTGTCCACCGCCGCGCCGGGGGCGGAGGTGATTCTGTTCGGCTCCCACGCCCGCGGCGACGCTGGGCCCGGGAGCGATCTGGACTTTCTGATCGTTGAGCCCTCCGTTGACGACGCGCCCCAGGAGGCGGTCAGACTCCGCAGAACGCTACGCGGCCTCGGCATATTCGCGGACGTTCTCGTCATCAGCGAGGACGAAGCTCGGGCATGGCGCGACGTACGGGGCAGTCTCATCCAGGCTGCGCTCGCCGAGGGCCGCCCGCTCGCCGCGTGATGTCGAGCGAGCCCGACCTTCCAGCACTCCTGCTCGGCCTCGCGTACGACGACCTGTTCGCGGCGCGATCGCTGCTGCCGATCGACGGCGTCGCGGACTCGATCCTCGGCTTTCATTGTCAGCAGGCTGTCGAGAAGTCTCTGAAGGCTGCACTTGCGCGGCGGAACGTCGAGTACCCACACACGCATGACCTCGACGGACTGGTCGAGCTATGCCGAACCAGCGGCTTGGACGTCCCACAGGAGCTTGACGGCGTCGACGAGCTCGCTCCTTATGGCGTGCACATGCGCTACGGCACCAGCCGAGCGACGACGCTCGACCGAGAGCAGGCCCTGCGCTGGGCGCAATCGGCCTTGACATGGGCGCGAGGCATCGTCGAGATCGACGGCGCCTGAGTTCAACTCAGGCAGCCGCTTGCCACATGCTTGGGTGCCGAGCGCCAGGCGTGAGTCATCGACGACGCGCCGCCAGTCGACGCTCGCGAAAGACCATGCGAGGTCCGCGCGTTGATTTGAAGTCCAACTCTGGGGAGGTTTGCGCATGTCGCATAGCGAGGCATGGGGGACGGCACGCGTAGCGTTGAGCGCGGCGAGAGACTCGACGGCCGCAGGAGCGGCGTTTGGAAACGATGCGCGCCGGCGTGCCGTGACCCTGGGAATCGGAGCAGCGGTCGCCTGTCTGCTCACGATTGGGCTCGTGCCACTCCTTGCGACGACATCGCTGAGTCAACACAGCTCGGCAGCAGCTGGCGAGCATCAGCAGAGTCACGCCGCAGCCAGCGTTCCGGCCACGCTTTCTCCCGTTGTCTCCGCAAGACTCGGCGCCTCTGAGCGGGCCTTCTGGCCGGTTCGCCGGGGCACCTCTTTGGACACTCGCGGGGGAGACATCCAAAGCACGTTCACGACCTCGGGGGTCGCTTTGCAAGTGAGCAGCGGGACGCTAGGGCTCTCCCTTACGGGCCTGGGGCGCGGACAGCGCGCTGAGACAGTCCCTGCTGTCCCGCCCGCTTCCTCGGCGAACGAGGTCCTCTACCAGCACCGCCCGGTCACTGAGTTCTATCGAAACGGCCCCTACGGCCTTGAGCAGGGCTTCAGGTTGCGCCAGCGCCAGCTGACGGGCACCGGCCCACTCGTGCTGTCACTGTCGCTCGCCGGCTCGCTCATCCCCGAGCAGGTCGGCTCGCAGATCCTCTTCAGGAGCGCTTCCGGCGAGACCGCGCTCCGCTACGGGCAGCTGAGCGCGGTAGACGCCAGTGGCCGTTATCTACCCGCTCACCTTCGACTGCGGGCTGGAGCCCTGCAACTCGTTGTCGACGACGCCGACGCGCGCTACCCGGTCCGGATCGACCCGTTTCTTCAGGGGCAGGCCCAACAGCTGACGGGCACGGGAGAGATCGGTAACGGCGAGTTCGGCAAGAGCGTGGCCATTTCCGACGAAGGCAACTACGCGGTGGTCGGCGCACCAGCCGACAACGGCGGGGTTGGCGCAATATGGGCCTTTGAACGATCCGATGGCACCTGGAAGCAAGTCGGGGAAAAGGTGACGGCGCCCGAAGAGATCGGTGGCGGCGAATTCGGGTCGAGCGTGGCGATCTCGGGCGCCGGCGCCGAAGTTCTTGTCGGCGGGCCGGGGGACAACGGCGGGGTCGGTGCCGTGTGGCTCTTTGGACTCTCCCATGGTGGGTTGTCTCAGATCGGCGGAAAGCACATCGCCAGCGAAGAGATCGGCGCCGCTGGCTTCGGCGCGAGCGTTGCATACAAGAACGTCACTGCTCTGATTGGCGGTCCGTCAGACGACGAAGGTGTCGGAGCAGCGTGGGTCTACTCGCGTGCCAACAAGCTCAAAGAATGGCGTGAGGTGGGCAAGCTCACGGGCGGCGAAGAGGTGGGCAACGGCCGGTTCGGAGTGAGCGTCGCGCTGTCGGAGGTCAACGGCACCGCGCTCATCGGTGGGCCCTCAGACGAAAAAGATGGCGGCGCCGCTTGGGCGTTCGTGCGTAATGGAGAAGGACTTTGGACTCAGCAGGGTCCAAAGCTCACAGGCAGCGAAGAGGTCAAAGGAC
Organism: Terriglobia bacterium; assembly: GCA_963765085.1. Classification (GTDB taxonomy): domain Bacteria; phylum Acidobacteriota; class Terriglobia; order Bryobacterales; family Bryobacteraceae; genus Palsa-187. The sequence continues at coordinate 15,469 of CAVXVL010000099.1, forward strand.
ACGGTGCATTCGGGTGGAGCGTGGCACTCTCAAGTAGCGGCAACACCGCGCTTATCGGGAATCCCGACGACAACGAAGCCGACGGCGGCGCCTGGCTGTTTAAACGCTACGACTCCACATGGATGCAGGCGGGCGAAAGGTTCGCCGGCGGCACCCACTCGCGATGGGGCAACAGTGTGGCCCTCTCGGGGGAGGGCGATACGGCGCTGATCGGAAGTCCATTGTCGATAGTGGGCGACGCACCTTTTGGTGGAGCGGCGCATGTGTTCGAGGTATGGGATTCTGGCCTCGTTAAACAGAAGGACCTGCCCCATCCCACCACCTCGTTGCCGGAGAACGCTGAATCCGGGAGCAGTCTGGCGCTGTCCGCGACCGGGGCCGTCGCTTTGGACGGCGTGCGGTCTGGCGGCAGCGGCGCCCATACCTCCGAGGGACCGGGCGAAGTCTGGGCCTATGCCGAACCGGAAGTGGGCGCGACCGGGCCAACGGGTCCGCAGGGCGTCACGGGGGCGACCGGCCCGACGGGGGGCACGGGCGCGACCGGCGCAGCGGGAACGCCGGGGGCCACCGGGGCGATCGGACCGACCGGGCCCGCCGGGGTTACCGGGGCGACCGGTCCAACGGGACCAACTGGGCCCCAGGGGCCGACGGGTCAACCCGGAGCGACCGGCGCAACAGGTCCGGAAGGTCGGGCTGGAGCATCCGGGGCGACAGGTGCGGCGGGCTCGCCCGGCACACCCGCGACGGGGATCGTCGGCGGTGGTCTCGGTGGCTCGATCCTGTTCGACCTCGGCGGCTTCAACACGTCGCTGTTCGCGCAGACGACGCCCGCGCCGCTCCCGGTGGCGGGTACACTCGCCCACTTCACCGTGCACTTCGCCACGAGCGTCAGCACCAACACGGTGTTGGTCGTGCAGAAGAACGGTGCAAACACGGCAATCACGTGCACCGTGCCACGGGGGGGCAACTCCTGCGCCGACAGCACAGATGCGGTGGTCTTCGCGGCGACCGACACGCTTCTGGTGCACGCGAGTTATTTGGGGCTCAACACGGCGACCGGCCCCGTATGGAGCGCCACCTACCCGTGAGCTGAGCACAGGCGGGCCCGTATCGAACCAGCCAGGTGGACGCCACCCCACCTGATTGCTCGTTTTGCAGGGCGCGGAGGAGCCGTCAAGCAAGTTCACGAGTGACTGCCGTACCCGCCGCAGGCGGAGGCTCGAACTTGCTTTATGGTGGAGGAGCGACCTGCCAGGTCCCTCGCAAGCGCCGGCGGAACCGCCCTCGATCGAGGTGCGACTTGCGTTGACCCTCACACCGGATCGCCGCATGGCTTGCGTCTGAGCGGCTTTGCTCGGCTTAACGGAGAAGCGGCGCATGAGCGCCGCGGAGACCGAGCCGAAGGAGCGTCGTGACGAGTCCATGTCGGAAAGCTTCAGTGGGGGAAGAGCATGTCGAGTTCAGCTGCTGAGCGGGCGGCGAGGGCCGGCTGGGGCCTCTCCGCGGCGAGCATCCATTGGGGCAAGCGAGGAGCGGCGTCAAAGCCGGTCGCGATCACCGAGCGCGACCGCCGCCTGCTTGAGCTCTTGCATGACGTCAACTACCTGTCCTCGAGCCAGATGGCGCTGCTCGGGTGGAGTGGGGACTCTTCGGCCGCCCGGCGGCGGTTGCGCCTGCTGCACGACCATGGGCTGATCGACAAGTTCCGCCCGGCGGCGCCGGCCGGCAGCTTCGAGTGGAACTACCGCCTCACGCTGGAGGGTGCCCAGCTGCTCCAGGACTTCGGGATCAATCCCGAGGGAAAGCCCTACACGCCCGCTGAGATCCACAGCATCTCCTACGTCGAGCACGACCTGCAGGTCAACGCGCTCGTGCTCGACATCGCGCATAGGGCACGCACCCGGGAGGGCCCGCTGCTCGATGCGATGCCATTCAGCTGGCACGGCCCGCGCTCGGGGGAGATCGATCCGCGCGAGGAGCCGAGGCCCGAGGAGGTCTCAGATTTCCGCTCGCGCCTCACGCACTTCTTTCATGGGAGCTCGCGCGAAGGCGTCATCAAGCCTGACGCCACCATCGTCCTCGGGGGCGCAGACCCCGCGTTCGCGGTGCTGATCGAGTTCGACCGCACCGGGCGACCTCATAAGCAGATGGACCGCCTTCGCCGCTACGACTGGTTTCTGAACGAGGGATGGACGGAGGGGCGCTTCGCTCATCATCCGATCGCGCCCGCGATGGTGCTCATCACGCTGCACGAGGGCACGCTCAGGAAGCTCGCCGCCGCAGCGGATGAGGCCCTGACTGCCTCGCGCGGGCACCGCGACTCCGATAACTACGCGAGGGCTTATCTCGGGCGCTCACGCGTCCTCTTCACGACGCGTGAACGCATCCTCGCCGGCGACTTCCGCATGCTCCGCGTGCCGATGCACCCACCGGAGATGAGGAAAGGCGATCGCCCGATCCCGCCGCACGAGATCGAGTACGACCTCGCCGGCTTGGCCACCGCGGCAGCCGCCGGCGCAGCGCCTGAGGACATTTAGTGCGAGGACGCTCATCGGCCGTCGGGTGTCGCAGTGGGTGTGGCGCTCGGGTGTTCTGATGTCGCTCTCGGGTGTCCGGTTGGCCGTCTCTCTCTCGGCGAGACAGCCGAGCGCGACACCCTGCTGCCCGCTCGCTCCGGAAATGTGGCTCTGCAGCTGGCCCGAGGAAGGGGGTCCCCGCCTCTCCGCTTCGCTTCGACCCGGGGACCCCCTTCCTCGACCAACACAACACAAATGTTTATGGCGAGGCCAGATGCAGAGTGGTGGACGGGAGCGAGCGGGCAGCAGCGAGTTGATGGATGGAACAAGAACTACGAGAGCGCTGATCGGGAAGTCGAGTACGTGGCGGAGGTGGCTACCGGAGAGTGTCGGTGCGGCGAAAGCCGGGGGAGACATCGGACGATGATCGTGGAGATGGCGGGTGGCGAGCTCGGGCAGTCGGCGGTGAGCGCGAGCGGCGCTTTCCGGCAGGTCAGACGACGCGGCCAGGACCGCGTCGAGGGGTGCGTGTGGCGGCATCCCCTTCATCGCCGTTGGGTCGCTTGTTGAGGCGATCCACTCCGTGGAGGGGAGCGTCGCTCCCGCCGGGCGCCGGCAGCCCGATCGCATGCGCTGTAGGCGCGGCAGCACCCACGCCGGAATCGGCTTGCGCGGCGAGCACCTTGCTCGGCTTTCTAGGTGATGGCAACCGCGACCACCGCCACTCCTGCGCTCGCACGACTGACAGCTGCCGACGTTCTGTCCGCCGGCGACGTCGCCGAGCTGCTCCACGTGCCCGTCAGCACCGTCCACGATTGGGCACGTCGCGGTGTGCTGCCGTCACGGAAGATCGGCCGGCGGCGGCTCTACATCCGCCAGCAGATCGAAGCCGTGCTACTTGGCAGGGACGAGCTCTCCTGACGCCGGCTCGAACGCTCGCGTGAACAGTGCCGCCTGCTCCGAGGCCGGGCGCGCGTGCAGATAGCGCCCCGTTGTAGCCAGCGCGCTGTGACCCATTACCGCCTGGATCGTCACGAGGTCGACGCCGGCGGCCGCCAGCAGCGAGCCGTAGGTGTGCCGAAGGTCGTGGAAGCGCAGCGGTCGCAGATCGGCGTTGTCCCGAGCCCGCTTGAAGCGGCGCCGAAGGGCCGAGCCGTCGAGGTGTCGCCCGTACACGTTGCAGAACACGAGCTCGTCTTCGCCCGTGTAGTCCTCGCGCTTGCTCAGACGGTCGAGGGCGCCCGCCGCCTGGTCGGGAAGCGGTACCCGGCGAATTCGACCTGACTTGGTGGACGACTCGATGCCGTCACTCATCGCACGGCTGATCGTGAGCACGTGACCGGCAAAGTCGACGTCACGCCAGCGCAGGGCGAGCAGCTCGCCTAGCCGAAGGCCCGCATACGCCGCGACCCGGACCATCTCGGCGTCCTGCTCGTCATCCGCGCGCTCGGCATCGTCTCGCTCGATCTCCCGGTGGAGACCGTCGGCGAGCGCTCTGGCCAACGCCTCGATCTCCTCCGGTGAGTAGTACACCAGCGGGGCGAGCGCCGGCTCTCGGCGCTTGTCCGTGAGCGTTGCCGGGTTCGTCTCGAGGGCAAAGGTGTCCTCTTTGATCCCGTAGTTGAAGATCGCCGAGATCACCGCGCGATACTTGTTCACCCGTCCGGGCGACGTTCCGGCGTCGCTGAGCTTGGTCAGCAGCTGGTTGATCTCGCGCGTTGTGATCTTGCTCGCGGGCCGGCCGCCGAGTGCCGCCATCACATGCCCGTTGATCGTGCCGCTGCCACGCCTGTAGGCGGTGCCGGGCTCTGCCAGGGTGCTGCGATGGTCGCGCAGGGTGGAGGGCTTCGCGCCATGGATCTTCTCCAGCCAGTCGAGATACCCGTGCGCAACTTCGCGGAAGGTCGCGCCGTTCTGCTTGCGTTCCAGTTCGACCCGCTCTGCTTCGGTCGCGTCGGCAACATATGCGGAGACGATCTCGGCGGCGGCGACGTGGGCGCGGCGTGCGTCATATGAGCCGGCAGGAACGCGACCGCGGCGTGGGCGCCATCCTTTCGTCGCGGGATCGCGTTCGAGCCAGGCAATCCCGATTCGACGCTTGACCTGGCGGCCCTGGTAGCGAAACTTGGCCTCGAAATAGACCCTGCCGCCCTGCTCTACGACCACGATTGACGCGCTCGGATTGGGGGCCGTCGTGCGCAAGATCTAGCACAGAGTACCACTCAGAGTACCAGTTGAGTGGTACTCCAATCGAGTACCGGTTTGAGTACCAAACTGGTCTAACGGCCTGAAAACAAGGGCTATTCAGCCTCTCCGAAACCTCAACAAACTCGGGAAGTCGGCTTGTCTTTCTGAAATTGCCATGGCGAAGGTCGAGGGTTCGAATCCCTTCATCCGCTTTCTGTTGTGTGTCGCGACATGCCGGACAGGTGTGACGGGACATCGAAGACAGATGTCTCGGGAGATCATGGACGGCCCCGGCGTAGGCGCGGCCGAGCGGTCATCTGGAGCAGTCGCGTTCAGTACTGCGCGGAGATCTCGCCCGCCTGGGCGGGCACGGCGTGCGGGTTGTGGCCGTCGTTCCAGCTCTTCAGGAAGGCGCTCGCCGCATCGACCGTGAGCGGCTTGGCGAACAGGAACCCCTGACCGCTGTCGCACTGCTCGTCTCGTAGCAGCGACAGCTCGTCCTGCTGCTCGATGCCCTCGGCGAGGGTCTCGATCGAGAGCGCCTTGCCTAGCTGGACGAGCGTGCGGATCAGCTTTTCTCCGTCCGGGTTGTCGTTCACCTGGCATATGAAAGAGCGATCGATCTTCAGCGAGTCGACCGGCAGTTGCTGCAGATGGGAGAGCGATGAGTATCCGGTGCCGAAGTCATCGATTGCGAGGCGCACCCCGAGCTCCTTGATCGCCGCCAGCCGGACCGCCGTCTGCTTCGGGTCGCGCATGAGCGTCGTCTCGGTGATCTCGAGCGTCAATGCGTTGGCGTTCATCCCCGTCGAAGGAAGAGCACCTCTTTCAACCTCCGCGATGAAGCGGTCGCGTTCGAGCTGGCGGGCCGAGACGTTGACGGCGACCCCGATCTTGAAGCCCATCCGTGTGCCACTGCGCGCCCTGACGGCACGCCTCCTCGACACCCAGCGGCCGACCTGCGTGATCAGGCCGCCCTCCTCGAGGAGCGGGATGAAGTCGTTCGGCGGCACGACCCCTCGGATCGGGGTGGCGCCAGCGGATCAAGCGCCTCCATCCCCGTGGGGGCTCATGTCACGCAGGTCAAACGTCGGTTGATAGACGAGGAAGAACTGCGTCGTTGACGATCGCCTGGCGGAGGTCCTGCTCAAGCTCCATTCGGGTCTGGACGGCACTGTGCATGTCCGTCTGGAAGACGACATAGTTGGTCCTGTCGTCTCGCTTGGCGCGATACAACGCGACGTCGGCATCGCGGAGGAGTTCCTCGATCGACACCCGCTCGCCGGTCGCGATTCCGATGCTCGCCGTCATCGTCAGACGTGTCTGATCGCGACGGCCAAGCTGGAATGGCTCACGCAGCGCCTCTCTGCAGGCGCTCCGCGACGACTTCGGCGCCCGCCGCGAGCGTCAGCTCATCGACGATCAGCAGGAACTCGTCTCCGCCGACGCGTCCGACGGCGTCGCTCTCCCGCACCACCTCACGCAGGCGTCTCGGCGATCGCCCTCAGCAGTTCGTCGCCAACGCCCCGTCCGAGCGTGTCGTTGATGCTTTTGAAGTCATCCAAGTCGATCGACAGGGGCGGCGACGGGCGTCTGGTGGGGGCCGGGCGCGCACGAGCATCTGGGTGCCGCGGTCGAGCATCAGTGCGCGGTTCGGCAGGCCCGTGAGCGTGTCATGTGTGGCGGTGAAAGCGAGCTCCTCCTGGCGCAGCGCGAGCTCCTCATCAATGTGGCGGCGCTCTTCGTCGAAGACGCCGCACATGTGTACGAGCGTCACGTCGAGCGTCACCTGGACCATCGCCAGGGCCTGGATCACGACGTCCCTGGATATGTCCGCCTGGCGGGCGCAGTCGTTCAGCACCTCCGCGGTCGCGTCGCGCCAGCGCAGGCAACGCGTCGTCACGTCGCGCAGAAACGCTCCGTGCTCTGCGACGAGGCTTGCGAAGATGCCCGATGCCTCCAGGCCAACCTCACGCCCGGCGTCCGGATTCTCGCCGGCCAACCAGGTGGTGACGGCTTCGGTCAGGAGCTTTGAGATCTGTTCAAAGCTGCCCCTGACCGGCGGCGGCTCGGGTAACTCCGGGGTCTGCGTGAGGTCATCTCGAGCACGATCGCCGATCTCGCCAGCAGGCCCGCGCCGAGGCGCGCAAGCTCCGACGCCGTCGAGCCGGCCGGCGCATCGCCCGCCATCGCATGCGGCGCATGCGCCCTGAGGTCCCCAAACCCCAAACCCCAAACCCCAAACCCCAAACCCCAAACCCCTTCTCTAGTTAGCCTTAGGATGGCAAAATCTAGAATCCACAACAAAAGCAATAAGAATGGCTGAACTAGTCAAGAAGGTAAAAAACCTCAAGCACCAGGCTTACAACGAGTACACGGCAGACAGTCTGTTGAAGCAACTTGACCACGAAGAGAACAAGGAGAGAAATGTCGGCTTCTATTCTGTTCTTGGACTCATTGACAAACAAGGATATACTGCAAGCCTCTTCAACGCTGATACTAGTGGCATCAAAACCCCAGAAGGATTTGCCCACAGCTTCCTGACCAAGCTCCATGATAGGAATCAGGAGGAGTTCTTCCAAGACCTTGCTACTTTTCTGAAAGAACATAGGAAAGAAGTCTCATTCAGTAAGATTTGCTTCGCCATCCATTACCTATCCACTGCCAACTTCAAGACTCATGAGGCAGTATTTTCAGAGGTCTGTGAGGAGATGCTGTACTTAGCCGACACATTCTACAGAAGTGTCTTTGAAGTCTTCTTCCATAAGGCTCAACAGTTGGGAGAGCCAGAACAGAAAGTTCTCTTGAGCACAGGATATCTCAAAACGTCGTCTGCCGTAAAGCACTTTATCAAGGCAAACAAGAAGATTCTGGATTTCTCTGCAGGAAAGTTCACTGCTCTAAAAATCACAGACTTCCTCAACTTTGACGGGGAGAACATTGAGAAGTACAACACTGTCACTAAAACACAACTCAATGTCAATGCCTTCCTCAAGTTTGTTGGCCACCTGCAGGGCAGATTGGACTTCATTAAGTTCTTCACTGATGCTGGTGCTGACAAGGACATCCATGCTATTGTTCAGTTCAAGGACATCAAAGAAGAAGTGTCAAAACTGGAGAGCAAGATCGCTATTGATCCCCTTGCTATTATTGAGTCAGAGAGCCTTTACTTCCAGTACAGAAAGTACCACGTCCTTTCTCTCAGGAGAGACAAGATCATGAACCTGCACAAGAACATCGTTGTGAACACTGAGCAAGAGGATGAACACCTTGCTCCTGCCAATGAAGTCTGGGAAGGGTATGGAGGACTTTACCCGGCCTACCTTCTGAAGAACTATCTGATCAAAGAGAGAAGCTACTACGCCTTCATTTCTCCCCACAAACTGGCAAAGCTCATCATGCACACCCTCTGCTCGGTCCCAGAGAGCACCTACACAGGAGGAGAGTACTATCTTTGCATTCTGCAGTTCCTTCAGTCGAAAATCGAGAGATGCAACTTTGATGCCTTCTCAGACCTCAACCAAGATAACGCCTTCTTCTATGACCTATTTGTTGCCCTGAAGCGCATTGATTTCAATATCAAACCAAAAAACAGGCCGATTATCACGTCCTTCTTCCTATTCTTGATTTCCAAGGTGCAGAACAGCCAAACTCGCTTCATTCTGATCACCAAGTTCCTTGACATGGACTACGTAGAGACCTTCTTCCATACCTCAAGCTTCGGCACAGGTGCCCTCCATGTTCTGAACGAGGAGATTCAAGCTGCCAAGTTCAACGCTTTTACCAACTCAGAGCCTTTCTTGAGAAAGGAAGCCCTGGAGAAAATTTGGGGCCACATCACCAAGGGAGATCACAAGATGCTGGGAATGATGAGAAGAGGATTGAGGCTAGTGTTGGGTATCCTCGAGACCCTAAAGGAGTTCAATGCTGCTGATTGGCTACCAGGCAATACCCTGAGAGACTTCTATATTGCCTTTGATGGGTCGCAGTTTGACAAGCTCAAGGAAAGCCTGCTCACAAGAGTCACAGAGTGCAAGGAGATTGTGGACAGGAAGCAGCAAGGACTCTTCACTGGAGACCTCGCCAAGGTGGTCGACGAGGAGTTCGTTCAGGATGTGAGGAACGAGGCCAGGGAGCTCAGAGAGATGGCAAACCTCCTTGAAGACCTGAAGCTCGCCTACATGGAAAAATAAGTTCTTCTCAGTCCTGACTTTAAAGATCATCCGGGGTTTGGGGTTTGGGGTTTGGGGTTTGGGGTTTGGGGTTTGGGGTTTGGGTAAAAGCAAGGCCTATCTGGTGTGCTTGGCTCACCACCAGTCCCTCGCTGATACTCTGCGCCGGCACCACCTCCATCGGTTTGTATTCTTTCATTCCCACCGATTATCAAGGCATCTCCGAACTGGGTTTATTGGCCGGCACCAGTTTGTTTATCTGTTTATTCGTGACCTTGACCTTGTTGCCGGTATTGTTAAAAATTTTACCGTCTCCGCCGATACACCCACTCCACGGCGAGCAACCCGGCGCCTCAAAAGTTTCCTTATGGCTGGCGCATTTCACGCTGCATTATGCCAAGGCCATTTCCTTTGCCACCTTGGTGGCGGCGATATTGGCCGTGTATTTTGTTTTCCAGGTGCAAACCGATTTTAATCCCTTGAATTTGCGTGATCCCAATACAGAATCGGTGATTGCCTTTAAGAAACTATTGCAGACCAAGGAAACGTCTCCGATGACCTTGACGGTTTTAGCAAAAAGCGAAGCGGAAGCGCGCGCCATGCAAAATCGGCTGTCGCAATTGAAAACGGTGGATAAAACTGTCAGCCTGTTCGATTTTGTTCCGGAACAGCAAAGTGACAAGCTCGACACCATAGACGAAATGGCCATGACTTTGGGGCAGCGGAATCAAGCCTTTCCACCACTGAAAACCGGCACGGATCCGGCGCCCGGTATCAAGCGCATGATCGCGGCCATAGACGCCAACCTGTCGAAAAAAACCAATCCGGCTGACATTAAATCGCTGTTGGCCTTCGAGCGGGAACTGCAAGATGTGTTGATCGAGCTGGATGCGCGTTTTCAACCGGATCGCGGCGTATTCATAGAAAAAATTCAGACCTCGCTGCTCGGTACCTTGCCCACGGTGATGAACGAATTGCTAACCAGTTTTAATGCCGAGGAAATCAAGCTAGTCAACATACCCGATGACATCAAGGATCGCTGGCTAAGCAAGGAAGGTTTGTATCGGATTCAGATTTTTCCCAAGCAGGATCTGAACGACTTAGGCAATTTGCAGGCCTTTATAACCGATGTACAGGCTGTCGAGCCGAACGCCACGGATTTACCGGTGATGTATTGGGAATCGATGAAAGCCGTGATCGGCTCTTTTCAGGAAGCCATCATTATCGCGCTGGTCGCCATCGCCGTGCTGTTGCTGTTTATCCGCCGCGGGATCTTGTTGATACCTTATTGGTCATGGCCCCGTGGTCTTAGCCTGCCTATTTACCATGGCGAGCACCGTGTTTACCGGAACGCCGATCAATTTCGCCAATATCATTGCTTTGCCGTTATTAATGGGTTTAGGCGTCGATAACGGTATTCATATGGTGGAAAAGCTGCATCATTCCCTAGCGGAAGATCAAAATATTTATCAATCCAGCACCGCCAGAGGCATGTTTTATGGCGCGTTGACCACCATTTCCAAAGTTTTATCGGCCTCGCCTTCTCCCCACATGAAGGAATTTCCAGCATGGGCTTGGTAATAACCATCGGCATCCTCTGGATTATGACTTGCACTTTGCCGGTGCTGCCGGCTTTGAGCAAACTGGTTTTGAAAAGCGAACCTCAAGGAAAGAATTCTTTAACTTGAATAGTTTACGATTTGCGCCAACACTTGCAGGAGGGAGTATTGAAATTCTGCAATTTTCGTAAATAGAGGAACACATGTTTGTAATTATCGGTTATGTGGTCGATCTTGGGCGCCGTGCTGGGCGGCTTCCTGATAGCGGGTGGGCATATCGGGGTGCTGATGCAGCCCGTCGAAGTGTTGATCATTTTCGGCGCCGCCATCGGCTCGTTTTTGGCCAGTAACTCCATGAGCACGGTAAAGGGGGTGCTAGCCGGCGGCACCGCACCTTGAAAGGCAGCACCTATACCAAGGATTATTTTCTGCAATTATTGATCAGCTTTAATGCGCTCAGCCAAAAAGCCCGTAAGGAAGGCTTGTTGTCGCTGGAAAAAGTGGTCGACGATCCGAAAGGCAGCTCTATTTTCGGTGAAAAAATAGTCCATGACCATCATCTTATGGAATTTATCAGCGATAAATTGCGGCTGATTTTAACCGGCGTCGATGTCAATCAACTCGAAGACATCATGGACGCGGAAATTGAAGTCCACCACGAAGAAGGTCACGCACCTATTAAAGCCGTGCAAACGCATAGGCGACGCCATGCCGGCCTTCGGCATCGTCGCGGCGGTCATGGGCGTGGTGCAGCACCCATGGAGTCGGTAGGCATTCCGCCGGCCCAACTGGTAGTAAATTGATCGCGGCCGCCCTGGTGGGCAATTTTTTGGGTATTTTAGTGTCTTACGGTTTTGTCGGCCCGGTAGCCGCGGTGATGGAAGACCGGCTGGAAGAGGAGGCCAACGCCAGAAATCGCGCGCAAAAAGGCTTATTGAATGTGGCCAGGGGCACCTCGCCAGCCATGACCGTGGAATTTATGCGCACCACGATTCCGCATCATACCCGCCCGGGTTTTAGCGAACTGGAAGAGCAGTTGAAAGCCAACAAAGGTTAAGCAATCATGGCCGAACAGCCGATTATCATCAAAAAAATCAATAAAAAAGCCGCGCATGGCCATCATGGCGGCGCGTGGAAAATCGCTTATGCCGACTTTGTGACGGCAATGATGGCGTTTTTTTTATTGATGTGGTTGCTAGGCTCGACCGATGAGCAACAAAAAAAGGCATTTCCGAATATTTTCAAAATCCCTTCGGCGTCGCTCTCGGCGCAAGGGCGAAGCCTACGGCGATCGAGTGCATATTATTCAGGCCGGCGGCTTCGATCTGAAGTCGCAGGAGGAGGGTCAGGTGCACCAAGGCGAAGAAACGCCGCCGCCCAAACCAAACGAAGACATGCTGTCCCCCCAATCCGGACGACATAGAAAAACTAGCCGAACAACAGGAAAAGGAGAAACTGGAAAAATTACAGGAAAAAATCCAAACCATGCTGGACTCCAACCCAAGCTTGAGTGAGTTCAAGGATCAGATCAAGTTGGAAACCACGCCGGAAGGTTTAAAAATCCAGATGATCGACGCCAAGAACCGGCCTATGTTCAGGTTGCGAGTTCCGGGATCGAGACTATGCCCAGACTATCCTTAGGGCGCTTGCGCCGGTGATCAACGAATTGCCGAATAAGGTGAGTTTAAACGGCCATACCGACGCTCTGCCGTTTCCGAGCAACAAATCCGGTTATTCCAACTGGGAGCTGTCCACTGATAGAGCTAATGTCGCCCGGCATGAACTAACGCTGGGCGGCTTGGCGGAGGAAAAAGTGCTCAGGGTGGTGGGTTTGGATTCAAATTCCATATAACGCCCAAAATCCGATCGATCCAATGAATAGGCGAATTTCGATAATCGTCATGAACAAAAAAACCGAAAATCAGGTTTTGCATGACGGCGCCGGCGCTGAGTTGCCGCAAGCACCGGAGCCATACAAGCGCTACACCCGGATATTCAAAAAAGCGTGCATATCGGTGACAACTAAGGACTCGGAAATTTAGCTCACTACGGACTAAACCACCCACATGCAGTTAATCAAGGCTTTGGTTTGTCAGATACTGGCAGTCATCCTGGTCTACCTTAGCCATTACTTGCTGACCTGGAACGCCGATTACCGGCTTAGCATACTATTACAGGCCCTAACAGCGGCAAGCTTGTCCGTTTTATGGCGGCAAGCGGTTTGGTGGCGGCTCATCCACCTATTGTTCATGCCGGCCGTCGCGGCCATGCTGGCGCTTAACTTGCCTTCCTGGCCGTATTTGTTGATGTTTTTGCTGTTGACCCTGGATGTTCTGGGGGACGGTAAGGGGGACGTGCCGCTGTTTTTATCATCGGCGGCTGTTAGCGACGCCTTGCAGGCCATTTTGGCCGCCGAAAAAGCCAGCAGTTTTGCCGACATTGGCGCTGGCATCGGCACGGTGGTTGCGCCGCTGGCCCGGCAAACGCCGGCCTTGCGCATCGTCGCCTTGGAACGGGCGCCGCTGCCCTGGCTAGTGGCCTATTGGCGCTGCCGAAAGCTGCCAAATGCGCTGGTGCGTTACGCGAGTCGACCGACGGTACGATTCCCATCAACGGCACTTTCTCCTCGGGGATTTTCACCTTCGCGCAATCGGAAATCAATCGGACGTTTTACTACTACTACGCGCTCTATGCGAATTTCTCGGCATCGCAAATCGTGAACGGCAAGCCGGTGGCGGCGGCCGGATCGGTGATGGAAACTCTGGCGACCCTGACCTCGCCTCTGAATCCGGGCACCGGCACCATCCAGACCGGGCTGATCGACACTGAGCCAGCAGTATGAACCGGTCTACATCGCCGATACCGGGAACAACCGGATTGTGCAGACGGCGGACATTCTGGGCTCGAATTGGAAGAGCATCGGAAGCTTGGGGTCGGGCAGCGCGACAGTTCTCCTCGCCCTGGGGCGTGGCGCTGGATGCGGCGGGAAAGATTTATGTTTCCGACAGCGGGAACTGCCGGGTCGTGCGCATGGACAACATCAGCGGCGCGAACTGGACGTCTTACGGCACATGCGGAGCCGGGAGCGGGCAATTCTCAAATCCCGAGGGGCTGTGGGTCGATCCGAGCGGCAAGATATACGTTGCCGATACCGGGAATAATCGCATCGTGCGCATGGACGATATTGCCGGGACGAATTTCACCTCGTTAGGTACACTGGGCAATGGCGACGGGGCAGTTCAGCAGTCCGGCGGCGGTGACCACCGATGCGTCGGGGAACGTTTATGTCGCGGATAACGCGAACGCCCGGGTGGTGGAGTTCTCCGACATGCTGGGAACGAACTGGGCGGTGTGGCAGTTTCCGCTGAACTATCTGACGCCCGATGGAGTGGCGGTGGATTCGGCCGGGAGAATTTATACGACGGACTCGCTGCAGAGCCAGGTGCTTCGCGCGGACAACATTTCCGGGAGCCAACGAGGTGTCGCTGAACGTGAATTACCTGCGGCTACATCAATGGCGTGGAAGCGCCGTCCGGGATTTTCGTCGATGCCAACGGCTTGATTTATATCGCCGACACCAACAACAACCGCGTCGATCAGCTCTTCGGCATGAGTTATGACGATCAGATCGTTCTGGGCACCGTGGGCACCGGCGTGGGAATTTGAGCGCTCCCGCATGCCGTGGTGACGCAGCAGGAGCGACAGAGCGTCGCCGTATCCGCAGTCACGCCGCTCAGCTTGACCTTCCCACCGAATTGGTAGGCGTCGCCAGCCCGGCCGAAACCACGGTGTTGAGCAACATTGGCCTGGCTCCGCTAACGGTGACGTCCGTTGTTTCGTCTCTTGCCGATTACCCTATGACCAACAATTGTCCGGCCACGCTCGCCGCCGGCCAAAGTTGTACGGCAACAATGACCTTCCAGCCGGCCACGGGCGGCTGGCCTGGCAGGACACGGTGGAGGATCTGCCGGAGGAGACGCTGGTGTTTCTGCTGGGCAGCCGCTATTGCGAAACGGATTTGCTGTCGCAGACGGCCTGGCAGCTCTTCAGCGGCACGGCTCCGGGTCATGCGCGCGTGCAGGCGATCTGCGATTACGTGCACAACCATATTGTCTTCAACTATCAGAATGCGCGCTCCACCCGGACCGCCGCGGAAGCTTTCCGCGAACGCACGGGCGTGTGCCGCGACTACGCGCATCTGGCGATCACGTTCTGCCGCTGCATGAACATTCCGGCGCGTTACTGCACGGGATATCTGGGTGACGTCGGAACGCCGCCGCCTTATCCCCGGGCGATTTCGCGGCCTGGTTCGAGGCCTGGATCGGCGGACGCTGGCAATTGTTCGATCCGCGCAATAACGTCCCGCGCAGAGGCCGCATACTGATGGCGCGGGGCCGCGATGCCTGCCGATGTCGCCATCGCCACGACGTTCGGCCCTAACATCCTGGAGAGCTTCCGGGTGTGGACAGACGAGGTTCCCGGCAGCGAGGAAGTCGGAATAGCCGACCTGATGTCATTTCTCACGGTGCGACATTCCACCGTTTACCGCTATAGCGAACCGGTCGGCCTGGGCGAGCATCGCATGATGTTCCGCCCGCGCGAGAGTCACGATCTGCGGCTGATTCGGACCAGTCTGGCGATTACGCCGCGAGCCCGCGTCACTTGCGTTGGCTGCACGATCCGTTCGATAACTCCGTGGCCGTCGCCACGCTTTGAAGGCACCACCTCGCGAGCTGCGCTTCGAAAGCACGGTGACGCTGGAACATTTCGAGACCTCGCTGCCCGGAATATCCGCTCGAAGAGTACGCGCGCAACGTATCCGTTCCGTTATTCGGACGAAGACTTTCCCAATCTGATGCGCGCGCTCTGGCGCACCACTATCCGTGCGAGAGCGTTTCGCAATGGGCGCTGCAGTTTCTGGATCCGTCGGAAACCACGGGCACGATGAAGATTCTGCGCGCCATGACGCGCGGGATTCGGCGAGCAGTTCATCTATACGCGCCGCATCGAGAAGGGCGTGCAGACGCCCGAGGAAACGTTGCGCAAGCGACGCGGCAGTTGCCGGGATTTCGCGGTCCTGATGATGGAGGCGAGCCGCTCGCTGGGCATCGCGGCGCGCTTCGTCAGCGGCTACATCTTCGTGCCCGGCAGCGTTCCGAGCATCTGCAGGCGGCGGCGCTACGCACGCCTGGATGCAGGCGTATTTGCCGGGCGCGGGTGGATCGATTTCGATCCGACGAACAGCATCATCGGGAACCGGAATCTCATCCGCGTCGCGGTCGCCTGGGCCCCGCAACACGCCTTGCCGCTGTGGGGAACCTATGACGGACCCGCCGGGGCGTTCCTCGATATGGAAGTCACGGTCAGGGTCACCGAAGAGGCGGAGCCGGCACTTGAGGAAACGGAGCCGGTCACGGAACCGGCGGACAGTGGCGATTCCGAGGACGGGAAGAAGGTCGCGGTCGGTCCAGAGGCGAACATTTTGGTGCCCTAGCGCTGGCCCCAAGCTGGCGCATGGGACTTATTCAAATCCCGGCGTACCAGGAGTAGCCCACTTCGGGTGACGACGACCCCAAGCCCTTGCCGAAGTTTTTCAGCGTATCGGTGACCACGATGCGCGAAAGATATTTCACGCTCTTGTACCCGAGCTGCCGGGCGACGCGCAGGCGGACCGGAGCGCCGTGCGGCGTGGGCAAATCCTGCCCGTTCATTCCATACGCGAGCAAGGTTTGCGGGTGCGAGGCGTCGGCCATATCGAGGCTTTCCCAGGCGGCGTCGAACGGGAAAAACGAGACGTACTTCGCCTGCGGGAGAACGCCGACCAGGTTCAAGATGTGCCACACGGGAACGCCCGTCCACTCGGCGATCGCCGACCAACCCTCTTCGCACGTATGCTGGGTGATCTGGGTGCTGGGAGGGAATCCTTTCAATTCCGCCAAGGAAAATGCATGCGGGCGCGCCACGAGTCCATCGACCGCCAGACGCCAATCGGCGAATTCTCCCGCTAAGAGCCGCTGATAATCCCTCTCCCCGGGAGGCATGCCGTCGATCGGGAAGGCTTTCGAAATCCGGCTGCGGTCGAATTCGCGGGCCAGCGAATGCCGGAACGTCAGTATCCGCTGGGATGCGTACGTCAACGTTTCACCGACGCCGTACAAGCCTTGATGATCGGGAGGAACCAGCCCGTATCGCTTCGCAAAGCGAGCGGCAATCGCTAATCCCGATGCTCCTCCGGCGGCCGCGAGACCGGTCGTGAAGAGCGCGCGGCGCGAGAATAAATTGCTCATAAACGTCCTTCTTGCATCTCTGCCGTTGCGCGGCCCGTGATCATCGCACGAAGATTCGTCCTCAAGCCGCTGGCGGCGACCATGACGATATGGGCCAAGAAAAACAACGCGAGGAGAACAGCCACGAAGAAATGCGTCGTGCGCGCGGATTGGTGCCCGCCGAAGACGTTCACCAGTGCGGGGAAAACGGAGGTGATCGCCGGCGACATGGCGAGTCCGGTCACAATCACGAGAGGAAAGAGAAAAAAAATAACGATCCAGTAAGTGCGCCGCTGAAGGGGCTCATAGGTCTGTGAAAAACCTTTGCCGAAATGTCGTGTGGCCAATCCGGACAAGAGATAAACGACGCCGGTAAGGACGCACATCCAGGCCGAAAGAAAGTGAAGCGATCGTCCCCAGCCGGTTTGACCCGTTAACACGAAGGGCAGCGGAAGGTCGATCAGCGAAGGCATTCCGACGGCGCCCGTCTCACCCCAGTAAAGCCGCGGATGGGCGAGCAGAATCGCGACGCCGCTGACCACTAGACCGACGAAGCTCAAGGCATTCAACCAGTGCGTGATGCGGACCAAAGCACGATGCCGCAGAGGGTATTCTCGCGACGAATCTGCTGGATCCGAATCGCGTGCGGCCAGCCGTGCGAAGGAAGCGGACTCTGCCATAAGCCAGTTGCGGTGATCGTAGCACGTTGATCGTGTCATCGTATCAAAGTGCCGGTCGATGACAGTGGACTGAAGGCGAGCGCAACTTTTTCACCTCCCGCGCATCCAACAAGCAAATGGGGAATTTTTGACGGTTCGATGAGCGCTTGTTATAGTAAAATCAATCGGATACAAAACCAGGGAATGTACAAATTCACCTGTTGTCTGTTGGTTACATCCACGGTTTATGCCTCGCCCCACGTTGTGGAGCGGGCCGCATCCTATTATCAAAAGACCGATTACGCCGCGTCGCTGAGAGTTTTGAACTCTGATCCCCTGCCCGATGCGACGAATTACGAGCTCGCCGGCAAGAATTATTTCATGCTGGGCGAGTATGGAAAAGCGGTTCAATTTTTGGAAAAAGCGGCCGCAAAAGGCCCCACCGTTTCGGATTATCAATTATGGTTGGGACGCGCCTACGGTCGCCGCGCGGAGACCGAGAGTTTTATCCACGCGCCGTCGCATGCCACCAAGGCCCGGCAGTATTTCGAAAATGCCATCGCTCTGGATCCCCAGAACACGGAAGCAATGAACGATCTGTTCGATTACTATTTGAATGCTCCGGGTTTCCTCGGCGGTGGAGTGGACAAAGCCGAAGCGATCGCGCGGCGAATTGAATACGAACGCCCCGCGGAATATCAGCACGAATTGGCGCAGCTTGCCGACCATCACAAACGATATTCGGAAGCGCTCGCTCATCTTCACAAGGCGATTGAATTAGCGCCGCACGATGCCGGACGAGTGGTCGACCTGGCACGTTATCTCGCGAAGCTTGGCCGCATGGAGGAGAGCGATTCGTATTTCGCACAGGCGTTCAAGCGTTGGCCCGACGATCCGTCGGTCGCCTTCGCGCAGGCCGAGACGGACGTGGATCATCATCGGGAAGCGCAGCGCTCGCGGGAACTGCTGGAGCAGTATTTGAAAGCTCAGACTACGCCCGACGATCCGCCGAAGCAGTCGGCTGAGAAGCTGCTGCGTCAGATCGCGAGCCGGTAATCGCGTTGCGTCGAACGCCGGTCCTGAAAACGTTTACCGTCCTGCTGTTGTTTATCGCGCTCAAGCAAGTCGGGAATCTGGCGATGGCGTGGGGGATGACGCATCTCGCGACAGACGCATCCGATACTCCGCTCGCCTTTATCCGATCGGTGTTGAATCCCTACGTCCTGCTCGGCGTCGGCGCGCTGATCGTCGCGCTGCTGGTGAGGATCGTGCTGCTCAGCCTTTCCGATTTGAGCTTCGTTCTGCCGGTCACGGCCATCGGCTATGTGCTCTCGGCATTTCTGGGAAAAATCGTATTGCATGAAGAAGTGAGCTCCATCCGTTGGCTGGGGACGCTTCTGATTTTCGCCGGCGCGGCGCTGACGAGCTCTACCGTTCAAACCAAATCCGAGTTAGACGAAAAGCTGATCGCGGGGGAGCAGAAGCTCATGGGAGAAGATCCCACATGAGATGGCTCCTTGTTGCCGCAATGGTCGCCGCAACGTCGTTGAGCGACCTGCTGCAGAGCTTCGAGATGAAGCGCGTGGGCGAGCAGTCGGCGGACGCTCATGGTCTGATGCGAGTGCTGCGGCTGGTAGTGGAGCGGAAGCTATTGATTCTATCGATCGCGTGTCTGGCGATCTCGTTCACCTCTTTCATGGCGCTGGTGCGTGTTGCACCGTTGAGCTTCGCGGTACCCGCGTCGGGAGCAAGTTTCTTTCTGGAGACGCTGCTCGCGAAGTTCGTCCTTCACGAGCACATTGGAATGCGACGAGCGGCCGGAGCGTTAATGGTGCTCGCGGGAGTGGTGCTGGTGGGGGGGTAGCGGCGCTTCGCCGAATACTTTTCGATCTGACGCAGTATGGAGGTGGCGCTATTACCATGGGTCCTATTCAAAGGTCCACGGCAACATTGTGAATTTTCGGCGACGATCTGGTTCCTGGAGAAGTTACAAGGATACTGGGATGCGCTGCGACGAGTTCACGCGAGAAAGGCGAAGCAATTGTCAGGGCGGGGGCAAAGCACTCCGCCAAGTCGGGAATGTGGATGCTGGAGTCTTCGAGCAGGGAACCCGAGTGCCTCGATCAACAAGTCGACGAACTTCTTGGCCAATTGACCCCAGACATTGCGACCTGGCAGGCACTATGCAAGAGATTTAGCGTCGATCTCTTCTGTGGCCTCTTCATGGGAAGCGAGAACGAAGGCCTAACAATTTCCCCAGCATCGCTGGCCGCCCTCGGGCGACGAGGGATCGAAGTGAGCCTCGATGTCTATGCGCTATTTTGACTGGCAACATAGAGTTCGTTGTGTAACACGCAGGCTGCTCTTATAACGACGGATGCTCGACAAGCCGCGGGATGTTCATTTTGGGTTGGTTCTTGCGCGCCTGGGCGAGATCATACGCGGCCTGCATTCGCAGCCACATGTCGGCGCTGGCGCTGAAAGCTTTTTCGAAGCGCAGGCCATCCCGGGCGTGACGGCGCTTCGGCCCTGCATCACGTTATGAAGCTGCTGGCGCGTGATCTTCATCGTTTTCGCCGCCTCGGCCACACTCAAATTAAGTTCGTCAAGATTCGCCTTGGGTAGTGCGGCCGGGGTGCACGGGATTTTTCATCGGCATGACTTGTTTCTCTTCGGCGACGGTCTTCATCGCCAGTCCTGTGCTCCGTGCCAGATGGACCAAAATCTCAATTCCTTCGCCGGTGATCCGGTACACTACGACGTAAGGCTGAGCGACGAGTTCGCGAGCGCCCTTCACTTCTCCGGGTCGGCCGAGGCTGGGAAAGGTCGCGAGCTGTTCAATCCGCTCAAGAATCTTCCCTGCAACATCCCGAGCCGAGACGGGATTGTCCTGATGAACATATTTGATGGCCGCTTCGAATTGGCCGGACGCTTCGGTGGTCCACCGAATCCGCCTCACGGCTGAAAGAGCCGGTCAACACGTCGGAGTACGTCTACATGCTCGATGAGCTCGCCGCGGTCGGCTTGTTCGATGCCACGTTGCACGCCAGCAACGAAGCGCGCCTGATTTTCGAGCATGCGGGCTACCGCATCCTTCACCAGTTGCTCGGCGTCCTTGCCATTGGCGGAGGCCACCTGCTGGAGCCGCGTCTCCACGTCTGGCGAGAAATGAACTTCCATGCGTTCAAGGTACGCGAACTGCGGACGCGAGGCAACACCGCGATTTAGCCCATTACCGCTTCGCATGACGATAAAAGAATTTCAGAGTGACTTTTCCGGCCTCGCGAAAAGGACCCTTTCGTGAAACACGCCGACGTTAAGCCAGTCGCAGCCGCTTTAGCTTAATGTTCTCGCGTCGGACTTGTAAGTTCGTATTGCGCTTGCTGAATGAGCCAGCCGTCTTCCGTGCCGCCGAACACCTTGGAAATGCGTACGGCCATTTCGGGGGAAATGCCGCGCTTCCCATTTACGAGCTCAGAAAGCGTGTTGCGCGTGACGCCAAGGGCGTCGGCAGCTTCGGTAATCGTCAAGCCAGTGGCTCGATGACAGGCGCAAGACAACGCCCCCGGGATGCGGTGGATTTTTCATGGTCATGGGCGGATTCCTTTTAGTGATAGTCGACATAGTCAATATCTTCCACGCCGTCGTCATAACGGAAAATCAGTCGCCAGTTGGCGCGTACCGTAATGGACCAAAAGCCCTTCCTCGCCCTTCAACGGATGTAACGCAACGCGGCTGGTTCAAGTGAGCCATGGATGGGGCGGCATAATGGTTGCCAAAATATCCCGTAGCTTGCCGGCATGTTCGGAATTCACTCCGCTCGGGTCGTCGTCTTCGAAGAGACGCTTGAGCCCTTTGTGCCGGATCGACCGTATCATCCGGTACCGCAACCCGACACGTGGCGCATGTCAGAACAATTGTAGCAGGCATTGGGAGTTTGCAACCATCACGGCGCGGAACGCTCATCTCTTCGCGACCGAGGCCACGGCAACCAGTAGCCCGTCGCGAATATAGTAATTCGCTCCACGCCAGCGTACGCTGCTTTGCGTGAAGCTCGCGAGCCAGATCACGAACGCCACCGCATCCCACAGCGGAATCAGCGGGACCTGCCGCAGCGAGTGCGGCTGGCGCAGGCCGTGGACTCCGATGATCCATGTGATGGCCGCGCGGAGCGCGATATACGCACCGAAGTAGCCCGCGGCGACAGCGAGAGTCGGCTGCACGATCACCGCCGCGAGCGACCAAGCGAGCCCTTGTGTGAACAACAGGCCCACGTGTCCCCACGGACGCATATGACGCATGACGACGATCCAGCGTAAGCGCTTTTGAAACAGGTCGTGCATCGAATGATAGTCGGAGACGGTGAGCACGGAGTAGCGCAGCAGTCTCACTTCGAAGCCCTGTTCGGCGATCAGACGGCCGACGAGCAGGTCGTCGGCGGGACGATTCTCGATCGCCGCGTAGCCGCCGAAACCGGCGAGCTTCGAACGGGTGGTCGCGATCGACGGTCCCAGCGCGAACTTGATTCCGTCGAGCTGCCAGGCCACTAAAATCCCGGCGTAGAAATCCGAGATCATGCCCGCGGTCTGCAGGTGATCGATGAAGCTGTTGTGCTCGGCGTGAACGTAGAAGCACGTGACCGCCCCCACCTGGGGATCGCGCAGAGGAGCGGTCATGGCACGCAGATAATCCGGACCGACGCGAACGTCGCTGTCGCTGATCACGACGATTTCGTGCTGCGCCTCGGCGACGAGACGAGCCAACTTTGCGACCTTATCGTTGGTGGCCTTGCGGCCGGAACCTAGAAGAACACGAATCGAGCACTGGGGGAAAGCGCGCTGGACCTGGTGAATCACTTCGCGGACTTCATGATCGTCGGCATCGACGCACAGAACCATCTCGTAATCCGGATAGTCCTGGACACAGAAGCTGGCGAGGTTTTGGTAGGCGTCGGGATCGAGGCCGCGGAAGGGCTTTAGGACGCTTATGGGAGGACAGTACTCGGGAACTGGCGCAGGCTCGGGCTGGCGAAAAAATCGCCACGAGCTGAACAGCACGATCAGATAATAAATAAAGGGGATGGCTGCAATCCCGAGGAGAATGGGGTGCGCCATCACCTCAGATTACTAGACCCCGTAGGCTTGTTGCCAAACCGGCTGCTGGTCGCGGAGATCGAAGAGTCAGCGCGCGCTCTCCGTCAGAGAAATGGCCGCCGCGTTGGGGCGACGGCGTTGATTGCGCGAGTTTCTCCATTCGACCTGTGGCAGGAACAGGGAGCGGTCGATGCGATCCTGATACTTCATCGCGATATTCATGAGCGAATCGAGAAGCGAATCGGACAGCTGATGCGATTTCAGCCCGAGATCCACCAGCTTCGAATGTTTCGCGTTGTAATAATGCTGCTCGGCTTCGACGCGCGGGTCGGGAAGATGTTCGATCGTCACCGGCAGGCCGATTTCCTTGGCGGCGGTTTGCACCATGAGCGCCAGGTCAAGCACGGAGAATTGCTCGGTGAATTGATTGTACACGCGGCATTCACCGGGATTGGCAGGATTCAGACAGGCCAGCTCGATGCAGCGGACGGTGTCGCGGATATCCAGAAACCCTCGGGTTTGGCCGCCTTTTCCATACACGGTGAGCGGATGCCCGGCGGCGGCCTGCACGCAAAAACGGTTCAGAACCGTGCCGAAAATTTCGTCGTAATCGAAGCGATTAATCAGCGCCTCGTCCATCGCCACTTCGTCGGTCATGGTTCCGTACACCACGCCCTGATTCAGATCCGTGGCGCGCAGCCCCCAGATCTTGCACGTGAACATCATGTTGTGGCTGTCGTGGACCTTGGAGAGGTGATAGAACGAACCGGGCTGCTTGGGGAACGGAAGCACGTCGGCGCGGCCATTGTGCTCGATGCGGATGTAGCCTTCTTCGATATCGATGTTGGGCGTGCCGTATTCGCCCATGGTGCCGAGCTTGATGATGTGGCAGTCGGGACAAAGCTCGTGAATCGCGAACAGCAGGTTCAGCGTTCCCACGACGTTGTTCACCTGGGTGAAAACGGCGTGCTTGCGGTCGATCATCGAATAGGGAGCGGCGCGCTGTTCGGCGAAATGGATCACCGCTTCGGGGCGGAACGATTCGAGAACCGACGCTAGAAATTCGTAATCGGTGACGTCGCCGCAATGAAACTCGATGGTCTCGCCGGTGAGTTCCTGCCAAACGCGCAGACGATCCGGGAGAGGCTGAATCGGAGTGAGCGTCTGAGCGCCGACTTCAAGGTCCCATTGGCGGCGGAGAAAGTTGTCCACGATGCTGACCGTGTGTCCCTTCCGGGAAAGATACAGCGCCGTCGCCCACCCGCAATAGCCGTCACCGCCTAAGACACAGATTCTCATACTGTTGAATGCGCTCCTCCGACTGTGATTTGGAAGCCAAGCCGCCGTTCGTCCGGCCGCGACTGCATGAAAACAGTTATTTCCGCGAAACGATGCGTTGCTTTCATTTTAGCGTAAGGCTATTACATGACAGCAGAAACGTCATGGTTTCGGAATACAGCCCCCATGGGATTGACGAGAGACAATGGCGAAAGGTGTAGGTCCCCAACGATATTTGGCCGAGGGCGACGATATTCCGGAGTAACATCGGTGGAGGAGCGTGCGTCGATAGTCTGATGCCGAATAGCGTGAGGATGACGAGGCGTAGCGTATTGCTGGCATTAGGCTTGGGAGTTGAACTCGCCAAGGACCCGGCGCGACTGCTAGGCGCGGATTTTTGGGATCAGAAGCCGGCCGATCAATGGACGAAAGAAGAGATCGAACGGCTCCTCGCCAAGTCGCCGTGGTCCAGGGACGCGAACATCGTCAACACGGCACAGACGGGCCCCTTAACCACGCGGTCTCCGATGATGCGCCGCGGCAGAAACGTGGGGGTTCCCACCGATAATCAGACGCCCGAAATCACCGGGAAGTGGAGTGCAGGCGTCCGCTGGGATTCCGCTCTGCCCATACGCGAGGCGCTTAAAAACAAAATGAGCGTCGAATTATCCGAGAATTACATTGTCAACGTGTTTGGGAACGTACCGAGCCCCGCGCCTTCGATCGACGATAGCGCGGACGAGCGCAAGACGAAGTTCGACATCCTGCAGGAGCGCACCAGATTAGATCGAAAGGGAGACCCGATCGAACTGAAGCGGGTCGAACTAGCGCCTGCGACGCCGTACTCCTCGCCGGGCACGCTGTTTTATTTCTCGCGAGTTTTTCCGGTCACGCTGGAGGATAAACAGGTAACGTTCATAACCAAGATCGGTCCGCTGGAATTGAAGTGCAAATTTACGCTGAAAGAAATGATCTACCGGGGGAATTTGGAGCTGTAAACAAGGCGGTCTAAGAGCAGGCCGAAGGCTTCCCCCCAAGGCCTGCTTCCCTGCGAAACTGCTCGCTAGGCGCCCAAATATTCGACGTGAATATAGGTGCCGAGCCTGACGTTATAAGCCAGGTACCAGCCGACGTGATCGGGGTCGTCGTAAATGACGATGTTATCGCTGTCCCATAGCCAATCGCCGCAATAGCCGATGTCGGCGGGAGCGACGCTGAAGAAGAAGCCGCCAAATCCAAAGCGCTGCGGTCCCCCTCCCCCGAGACGCCATACATGTTCTTTGCCGATGCCGCCGGCGAAACGGCCGTGTTCGAACGGCTTGTCCAGGTGATAGCGCGCATCGTTCGGGCCGGAGTCGTGTCCAATCCATTTGTCGTTGGTGTGGACGTGAGGAGCTTCGGGATGGCCGGTTTTATCGGCGAACGTGCGATTCGGCTGCGCCACGGGCTGCGGCTTCGCCGATGCTTTCGGAGGCTTGGCAGGAGCCGGCCCGTGAGCCGGGATATGTCCGCCACCCACACCTTTTACGGGTCCGCTCTTTTTCTGGGCAGAGGCTGAGAAAGAAAACACCGATAAAGCCGCGACGAAAACGATGGTTGCGCGCAAACGGGATCCTCCAGAATTTTATTGAGTAGCTCGATCCCAGTTTAGCGCAGCCGCCTGACGCCTTCCGTTTCGAACAGAAGAATTTCTCGCATTCGCTGCCCTTTTTCGCTATTTTCGGAACGGAGCGACCCCTCCGGCGCTGCCTACTTCCCGACCATCATGATCGTGAACGAATCGGGAATAATCGCGCCGCGTCCCGCTCGTCCGCCCGGTTCCTTGGCGGGAGTCGGGGGACCGAATTCCGCGCCAATCAGAATGATGTGGCCGGTTTTGGTGTCGAGCGCGCTGGTACGTGCGCCCGGCATCGTCATTAGTGTCTGTTCCAGCACGAAATTGGTGGGACTGTTTTCCTTGATGATCGAGAGCGTGCCATCCACCTGCGAGCTGAACGCTTCTTTGGTCTTCGGATTAAAGGTGACGCCATCGCTGTTCATGCCGATCGGAATCGTCGTAATTACATTTCCGTTCTCGGCGTTGAGAATCAGCATGGTCGTCGGCTTGCGGCAGGCGGCGAACAGGATGTGATTCTTCACGTCCATCGCCAGACCCGCGCAAGTGCCCGCTTTATCTTTGACGTCGTAGTGGGCGGTCACCTTCATCGCCTTCTGATCCACCACGGCGATATTTTCCATATCTTCCACATCGATATACATGTGCCCTTTGCCATCGGACGCCGCCTGTTCCGGCTCGCCGCCGATATCGAAAGTTCCGACAACGCTGCCTTCTTTGGTATCGATCACGGTCACGTGCGGCGATACGTGGCTCAAGATGTAGTCCTTCTCCGTCGACGGGTCGAAGAACGAACCATCCGGATTGCCCTGCACGTCGATCAATTTGATGACCGCGAGGGTCTTGGTATCGAACATCGTGATCGGCTTGCTGGAGGCGAAGCCATGGCCCGACTTCGGATCGATGGCCGCTCCATGCGCATTGGTGGTCTTCACCTGGCCCACTGACGCGAACGAATCGAGGTCGTAGACGTCGATCCGCGGAGTGGGCCCGGTGCGCGCGATGTAAAGGCGGCGCGCTTCCACGTCCACGTTGACGTAGTCGTAGCCGCCGGTGCCGCCCACCTTGGCCGTCTTCAAAATTTTGTAAGGTCCCTGCGCCCAAACGGCGGGCGCGCCTATCGCGAGCGCTACAGCGAGTCCCAGAGATATTCGTGACATGGAAAAATCCTCGATTGAGTATACACGCAGTTCATCCGTGGGCTGGGAATGTTCCCTCAAATTGGAGGAGGCTCCCCGTTTTAGGGAAGCTCGAAAACCCACAGTGTGGCGGAACGATTTGGCGGATTTTGAATCTCCGGAACCAGTACAGGGAAGGTGGCGGCCTGGGCGCCTCCATTGGCGGCGATCACGGCCAGGTACTGCTTGCCATTGACCGCGAAACTGATCGGGGGCGCGTTCGGCACATCGTTGAGGCGCGCCTCCCACAAGACTGTGCCGATGGAATCGTCATACGCGCGCATGAATCGATCGATGGAGCCGGCGAAAACCACGCCGCCGGCGGTCGCAAGCGCGCCCGTGCTCATGGGGGCCCTCTGCCGCTCGGTCCAGGCCACCTTGCGAGTTTCTAAATTGATCGCCTCCAAGCGTCCGTATTTTCCGTCGCTGTCGGGCCGGGGACGCAGCGTCCAACGAACGCCCGTCGATAGATTTCCGCGGCCACCGCCGGTCACGGGAATCATATCCATGCATGATTCGACGAGAGGCACGTACAATATCTTGCGGTCGGGATTGATGGACGCCGGCAGCCAGTTCTTCGCGCCGCCGGCATGCGGACAAACCATCTTGAGTTCGCCGTCGCCGGGAATGGTTCTCGGGTCGATGGTCTTGGCTCCTGTCTTCGGATCGATCGCCGTCACGGAATTCTGCAGCCCCAGATCCATCGAGAAAATGTATTTACCCGTCGCCGCATCCAGCACGTCGTAGATCGCCTGCTTCCCCGACGTGACCACGGCCATCTTCATTTGTCCGTCGACCGGAAGACGAATCAATTGCCGCTCGAAGGCCCAATCGAAATCCCATTGATCGTTGGGCTGATGTTGGAAATGCCACACGGGCTTGCCGGTTTCGGGATTCAAGGCGACGGTCGTATCCGTATAGAGACCTTCGTTGGAAATCCCCGGCTTATCGATCAGGTTCCGGAGCGGCCCAGTATCGTAGGTTTGCGCGGGACCGAAAAACGCGAGGTTCAGCGCCGGATCGTAGCTTCCCGCTGTCCAAACGGACGCGCCGTTGCGCTGTTCGAGCGGCAATCCGTTCCAGCTCTCGCCTCCCGGTTCGCCGGGACGCGCGATGGTGTAAAAGCGCCAAACTTCTTCGCCGGTGTTCGCATCCAATCCCACGATGTAATTGCCGCCCGGCGAGCGACCGGTTGTGCCGACCATCACTTTGCCCTTGGCCACGAGCGTCCCACCGTCCATGCGCATGCCGGTCTTCGGATCGCCCACTTGTCGATCCCACACGACCTTGCCGGTTTTGATATTCAACGCGATCACGTGGACGTCGGAAGTGGGCACGATGATCTTGTCGGCATAAATCGAAATCGAACGCTTCACGGTTGCGGGCGTATCCGGACCCAATTGACGCGAGTAATTCCACAGAAGATCGCCCGTCGCGGCGTTGATCGCCTGCACGCTATCGCCGAATCCTTGCACGAACATCACGCCGTCGTGGACGAGAGGCGCCGTCTCGTTGGGACCCGCGGGCAGCGACCAACTCCACGCCAGCCGCAAGTTTGCGACGCTATTTTTATTGATCTGCCTCAGCGGGCTGAATCCGACGTCGTCGTACGTACGCCGCCACGTCAGCCAATCCTGCGTCGGAGGAGCCGCGAGCATCGCGTCGGTCACCGGCGTGATTTTGTCCAGCGGATTCGCGCGCGCGGGGCTGGCCGGCAAAGAAACGCCTGGGGCCAATCCGCCGCTGGGCCCCGGATTCGGCGCCTGCGCGTTCAGTGTGAAGGCGAACGCGATCGCGCTCACCAATTTTAAACAACGCAACCTGCGCGGCATGAATTACACTCCTAACGTTCTTCCACCATCCACCTGTAGGATCGATCCAGTCGTAAATGTCAGGGTCGTGATCACAGCCGCCACGGCCGCCGCGATTTCCTCGGGGGTCGCGAGCCGTCCCATCGGTGTGCTCGCCGCCTGCGCATCGTGCCAGGCTTTATCCAGCGATTTCACGAACTCAGTATCCACCAGGGCCGGCGAAACCGAGACCACGCGAATGCGCGGCGCGAGCGCTCGCCCGAGGGATTTCGTCATGCAGTCGAGCGCCGCCTTCGACGCGCAGTAAATGACGTTGCTCCCGATCCCGATATTTCCGGCGGCCGAGGAAAGGTTCACCACGACGCCTCCGCCCGGCAGCGTGCTCTTTTCGAGGAGCGACTGGAAGGCGCGCACGGTGGCGAACGCCCCGCGAACGTTGGTCGCTAGAATGCGATCAATCAGTTCGTCGTCAAGCGATGAGAGATCGGAATGTTTGACGAAGCGCGTGGTTCCGGCGCAATTCACGATCGCATCGCAGCGCCCATAATCTTTCGCGATCCCTTCGGCCATCTGCGCGAGCGCTTTCGTGTCAGTGACCGGAGCTCGCCGCGCCGAATGTCCTTCCCCGGCGAGCGAACTCGCGAGCGCTTCGGCACTCGCCGACGACGTGTTATATCCGACGACAACTTGCATCCCCGAATCGGCTAGTTTGCGGCAAATCGGAGCCCCGATGCCGCCCGCCCCGCCGAAAACGATGGCGACCGGCCGCCCGTTCGTGTACGCCATTTATTGAGTCACCTTCACTCCGTAGCGGCGCACGCGCAAATCGGCCTGCTCTTTATGGGCCGCAAAATTCTCGATCTCGCAGAGCCGCGAACAGTACTCGCCGATCAGCGCCGAAGCATCGTCGGTCAATACCTTTTGATACGTGCAGGTCTTGATGAACTTCCCAACCCACAGTCCGCCCGTGTAGCGAGCCGCCTTCATCGTCGGCAGCGTGTGGTTCGTGCCGATCACCTTGTCTCCGTAGGCGACGTTGGTGCGCGCGCCCAGGAACAGCGCACCGTAATTGGTCATGTGCTCGAGGAAATAGTCGGGGTCGCGCGTGATCACCTGGACATGCTCTGAAGCGATGCGGTCGGCCTCGGCGACCAGTTCATCAAGCGTGTCGCATAAAATGATTTCGCCGTTGTTGTTCCACGCCTCCCTCGCGATCGCAGCGGTGGGCAGCCAGCCGAGAAGCTTTTCGATTTCCGCCGGCGTATTTTCGGCGAGTTCTTTCGAATTCGTCAGCAACACGGCGGGACTTCCGGGTCCATGCTCGGCTTGACCAATGAGATCGACCGCGGCCATTTCCGGATCACACGAATCGTCGGCGACGATGAGCGTCTCTGTCGGCCCCGCGAGCAAATCGATTCCCACGCGTCCGAACAACTGCCGCTTGGCTTCGGCGACGTACGCGTTACCGGGGCCGACCAGCATGTCGACCGGCGCAATCGTCTCGGTACCCAGCGCCATGGCCGCGACCGCCTGCACGCCTCCGATAGCGAAGATCTCCGTCGCTCCCCCGAGGTGCATCGCGGCGACGATGGCGGGGTGCGGCGCGCCTTCAAACGGCGGTGCGGCGGCGATGATGCGCTTCACTCCGGCGGCCTTCGCCGTCACGACGCTCATGTGAGCCGAGGCGACCATCGGATAGCGCCCACCCGGCACATAACATCCGACGCTGTTCACCGGGATGTTCTTGTGGCCGAGCACCACGCCGGGCAGCGTCTCCACTTCGACATCGCGCAGCGCGGCCTTCTGCACCAGAGCGAAATTCCGGATCTGCATCTGTGCGAATTTAATGTCGTCCAGAACGCGCTTTGGGAGCGCTTTCAGGCAGTCTTCGATCTCGCTCTCGGAAAGCCGGAACGATTTCGGCGACCATTTATCGAACTTCTCCGAATAGCGGCGGAGCGCCTGCTCGCCGTTGGTCTGGATATCCTCCAGAATTGCCTCGACCGTGTGGCGAACCTGCGCGCTGCTTTCCGCCTTCGCAGCCGCAGTCTGCCCGCTCTTCAAATACCGGATCATCGAATGATTGCTCCTTCAAACATAAGTTTCATGATGCCACGCGGCGCGGTTGCGAGTTCGTCTTTTCGGCCGATGCCGCCGGGGGTGGCTGTTCGCCTCGCCGGAGCGCGTGGTTCTATTTCTTCGCCGACGCGGGAGGCGCGGGCAAACTGGACGGCGGGATCACTCCATTCATGCGCGCGTAAACCACCATCTGCCCGAAATGATCGAAGCTGTGCCATGCGATCATGGACGCCGCAGCCATGCGCTTCATCTTCCCGCCGCCAAAAGGCGAGGCGACGTCGTCCAGCTCGTTCTTTTCGGTCAACGTTCCGGCGGCCTTATGGGCGAAGGCCAAAGCCCCGCGCAGGTACTCGACCAGTTGCGCTTTGGTACGGACGGACGCCGGCCCCGAATCGTCCTTCCCGATGTCGACCGGAGGCTTTTCCGCGAGCACCGCGCCCGACAGCATATAGATGACGGTGGACATGTGCCGGACCTGCTCCGCGAACGTTCGGACGCCCTGGAAAGAACCCGAAGTCGGGGCGAAGTTGTATTTATCGGCGGGCATCGCTTCCGCCAACGGAAGAACGTCATTTTCGAGAGCTTTTACCTGACCATCGAAAATCTGGGTCACGGCATCGGCACCGAAAAGGGCGGGCGTCAGAGCAGCGGTGAGTCCCACACAGATGAGGAGAACGCAACGAGGAGTTCGCATATTGTTCCATCTTAATCCCGCTGCCGCGCCCGCGCGCATTTCTTGCAACCCGACGGAGCTGGCTTGTATCCAAAGGACGGTGGGGCGTGGGGGCCTATTGCGCCGGGCGTCCGGCCCGTTTATACTGCTGTTTTTGGCGGGTCCTTTTCGATCCGCTCGGTGGGTAAGGTTTTTGGATCTGGCTTTTGGGTGTCACGATGGCAACGCCGGGTAAGGTGATGGAAGAGATTGACCCCCTGGCTCCCCAACGGGAAGCTGCGCTCTTCTACGGCCTTTTCCTGAGGGGCCATTCCGCCGACGCGCTTCGCCGCGACATCGACGTTCCCCGCAAATTATTGGATAAGATGCTGCTGCGCCACCGCAACGAGGTCCGCATGCGAGCCCGTCTGCAGAGTATCTATCAATATCGCAAGCAGGTCCTGGCAATCTTCGATGAATTGGTCACGCGCGAGCGGATTAAAGAGCGCGTGCATTAATGGCGCGCGTCATTTTAAGGGGTTGCCGTCAGGAAGACCAAGCTATTTCCGAATCGGGAGCAGATTGCTCTTCGAGCATCAATTGGTATGCTTCGCGCAAATTGTCTTCAAGTTCCGCGAGCGTAGCTCCCTGGCTAAATACGCCAGGCACCTGAGGAAGACGTCCAACATACCAGTCGCCGTCTTTCCAGAACTCCATGCGACAGCGCAAAGCTTGTGACATTCCAAGCCCTGGATACCGCGCCGCGTTTACATCGGCTCGGGCAATCGCAGTTGCGCCTTGGCGAGCGTTTGATCGAGCGCCTTTACCGCGTCGCATTCCTTCAGTCCCTTGGAGGTGCACAGCTCCGTCATCAACATATGCCGCGCACGATCGAGCATCTTCTTTTCGCGGAAAGAGAGCGGCTTTTCGCCTTGCAAGAGCAGCAGAGTTTTCAGTACTTCCGCGATCCCCAGCAGGCTTCCGCTCTGCATTTTCTCGGAATTTTCGCGATAGCGATCTTTCCAATCGCGGCTGCGGCGGCAGCGCCGCTCGCCCAGGTACTCGATGACCCGCGCCATCTCACCGTTGCAGGTGACCTTTCGCAGGCCCACGTTCTGCGCATGCGAAAGCGGAACCATCACGGTCAAGTTGTAAGTAAGGCGGAGCAGATAATACCGCTCAAAGTTGCCGGCAAATGCGCGGCTACTGATATTCTCGATTGTCGCGACCCCGTGATTGGGGTAAATGACTTTTTCACCAACTCGGAATGTCATCTTAGACCTCAGGCTAACGGGGCTCTGCCACCAGCGATAGAGAATATTAAGCGGATCTTCAGATTCTGTCAACTACAAAAGTAGTATTTTTGTTTTTCGCTCTCCCAGCCTTCATTTGAAGGCCTTTGTGGATCGGGTACCATAAGTGGATAGCCTGATGGAAGCCATCGAACTCAAGAAAACTGTCAATCTTCCGCGCACCGACTTTCCGATGAAAGCGAACCTGGGTCAGCTGGAAACCAAGCTGCTTGCCCGCTGGGCGGACTCCGGAATTTACGAGCAGATTCGCGCGGCCCGGAAGGGTCGTCCGACGTATATTCTGCACGACGGCCCTCCCTACGCAAACGGGAATATCCACCTGGGGCACGCCTTCAACAAACTGTTGAAGGATTTTATCGTAAGAATAAAGACTATGGAGGGTTACGACTCTCCCTACGTGCCAGGATGGGACTGCCACGGCCTGCCGATCGAGATCAAGGTCGATAGCCAGCTAGGCTCGAAAAAGGCAGGAATGTCGGCTGCGGATATTCGCGCCGCCTGCCGCAAATACGCGGAGAAGTACGTCGACTTACAGCGCAAGGATTTTATGCGGCTCGGAGTTTTTGGGCGCTGGAACGATCCGTACCTGACGATGAGCGCGCAGTACGAATCCGTGATCGCCGGGGCGTTCGTCGATTTTCTCGATCAGGGATATATCTATAAAGGATTGAAGCCTGTCAACTGGTGCATTCACGACCGGACAGCGCTCGCGGAAGCCGAGGTTGAATACGAGAATCATTCGAGCCCGTCGATCTGGGTGAAGTTCGCGCTGACGTCGGACCCCGCCGCGATCGACCCCTCATTAGCCGGGAAAAAAGTCTGGGGGCTCATCTGGACGACGACCCCTTGGACGATCCCCGCTAATCTCGGCAATCTGCTTTCACCCGAAGTTCACCTACGCGGCCGCCGAGGTCGGAGGCGAAGTCTACGTCGTCGCGGTCGATTTGTTGCAGGCGACCGCCGATGCCTGCGGCTGGGGACAACCGGAAGTCCTCGCCGCGTTTGAGGGTTCGCGCCTGGATGGAACTTTGTTCAAGCACCCTTTCCTCGATCGAACTTCCGTCGGCATCCTGGGCGATCACGTCACTCTGGAACAGGGCACGGGCGCCGTCCACACAGCTCCCGGTCACGGCCAGGAGGATTACCAGGTCGGTCTGGCGAATCATCTTTCGGTGTATTGCCCGGTCGATGGAGCCGGCCGTTTCTATCATGCAGAGGGCGCGGCGGGGCGCCTGCCGGAAGAACTGATGGGCAAGACGATCTGGGAAGGAAATCCTATCGTCATCGATATTCTGACGCAGGTTGGCGCGCTCGCCGCCATGCGCAAGATCGAACATAGTTATCCGCACTGCTGGCGCTGCCATCATCCGACGATCTTCCGCGCCACCGAGCAATGGTTCATCAGCATGGAGCACAACAACCTGCGCCAGCGTGCTCTGGAAGCGATCCAGAAGGTGAAGTGGAATCCTTCCTGGGGCGAGGAGCGCATCGGCAACATGATCGCCACGCGCCCGGACTGGTGTATTTCGCGCCAGCGCGCCTGGGGCGTTCCGATCCTGGTGTTCTATTGCGAAACCTGCCACGAGCCTTTTACCGATCGCGCCGTCTTGGATCGCGTCGTCGGCCTGATTCGCGAGCACACGGCCGACGTGTGGTATTCGCGCAGCGCGGCCGAACTGATCGGCAGCGATGGCGTTTGCAAGAAGTGCGGCGGGACGTCCTTCCGCAAAGAGAACGACATTCTCGACGTGTGGTTCGATTCGGGCGCGAGCCATCTGGCCGTACTGACTCCGGAGAACGATCTTCCGTGGCCCGCGGATATGTATCTGGAAGGCGGCGATCAATATCGCGGCTGGTTCCACAGTTCACTGCTCGTCGCCGTCGGGCTGCGCGGGAGCGCTCCTTATCGCGCTACGGCCACCAACGGTTGGACTCTCGATGGCGAAGGCCGCGCGCTGTCGAAATCCAAGGGCGCCGAAGAAGTCGAGAAGGTTATCAATAAATATGGCGCGGAACTGCTGCGCCTGTGGACGGCCTCGGTCGATTTCACGGAAGACGTGCGTTTCTCCGATACCATCGTCAGCCGCCTGATCGAGGCGTATCGTAAACTCCGCAACACGTTCCGTTATGCTCTCGGAAACCTGGCGGATTTCGATCCCATCGCCGACGCGGTGCCGGTCGACGAGATGCTCGAAATGGATCGCTGGATCTTGGCGCGCGCGAGCGAAGTGGTGCGCAGTTGCCGCGCCTTCTACGACGAACACGCGTTCCACAAGGTCTATCGCGCGATTTACGATTTCGCCACCACCGATCTGAGCGCCGTTTATTTCGACGTGCTGAAAGATCGCCTCTACACGTCAGCAACCAAGAGCCACGCGCGCCGCAGCGGGCAAACCGCGCTGTATAAGGTGCACTATGCGCTGACGCGGCTCGCCGCTCCGCTGCTCGCTTTCACCACGGAAGAAGTGTGGAGCTATACGAACAAGCCCGCGGGCGCGCCCGAAAGCGTTCACCTCGCGATGCTGCCGGGGCCTGAAGAACTTGAGTCGGGCCTCGACGCCGCAAAGCTGGAAACGTGGGAACGGCTGATGGAAACGCGAGAGCGAGTATTGAAAGCGCTCGAAGAAGCTCGCCAGGCGAAGCTGATCGGCACTTCTCTAGAAGCTCGCGTACGGCTACGCCTGCCGATCACATCGGTTGAACTTCACAAAGAATACGAGTCCATTCTTCCGTCGCTGTTCATCGTGTCGCAGGTTATTCTCGATCCGTCGAACGACGAAAAAGGCGCCGAACTCGAAGTCTCGGTCGAGCGCGCCGACGGCGCCAAGTGCGAGCGGTGCTGGAAATATTCAACGCTGATCGGAATCGATCCCAATTACCCCACGGTCTGCGATTCGTGCGCCGAAGCTCTGAGAGAAATGCTGGGATGAACGTCCGCCTGCGCTCCGCTGCGGTCGTAGCGCTGTTGGTGATTTTCGACCGGATCACGAAGCTCTGGATCGAACACAATATTTCACCGTACGACGTGATCCCGGTGATTCCGGGCATCTTCAACATCGTTCATGCGGAGAATCCGGGAGCCGCGTTCAGCATGCTCGCCGAGGCCGCGCCCATCATCCGCAAGCTGGTATTGATCGGACTCTCAACCTTCGTACTCGCGATCGTCGGCGTCCTGCTATGGCGCACACCGAACTCATCGAAGGACGCCCTTGAGACCGCCTCCGACAAATGGATGCGCGTGGGGCTGACGCTGGTTTTCGGGGGAGCGCTCGGAAATCTGATCGATCGTGTGTTCCGGGGGACTGTGACCGATTTTATTCAGGTGTTCATCGGCAGCTACGAATTCCCTTCGTTCAACGTGGCCGATAGCGCGATCACAATCGGCGCATGCTTGCTGGTGATTGATTTATGGAGGAATCGGAAAGCGGCTTCCTAGGCGCTTGTGGGATCCTGCGAAACGCACAAGCCTTCGTATACTAATTCTGAATGCGCGGTGGATCTCTCAAACGCAATCTGACCTACGTTTCCGTGCTCGCCGCGTGCTTTATCGTAGGCACGCTCGCCGGGTGGCTCGGGTCGCGCATCGACAATTACGCCTACGACACGCTGACGCGCCTGTCTTCGATCCCAACCGGCCCGACGCAATCCATCGTCGTCGCGATCGATGAGGAGACGCTCGGCGCACAAGGCGGCATGCGGCGCATTCGCCCCATATTGACGACAGCGCTGCAACAGCTGGCCATCGTTCATCCGAAAACCACCGCGCTCGACGTGATTCTGAGCGATAGAGGCGACGACACCGAGGACGCGCAACTGGAAGCCGCGCTCAAGGACACGCGCAATCTTATTCTGCCCTGCGAGCTTGTCGGCGACACATCGGCTGCCAGCAAGTGGGAAGATCCTCTGCCACGCTTCGCGAGTTCTGCGATAGCGCTCGGGCACGTGCATCCCGAGGAAGGTCGCGCCGACGGCGTCAGCCGGCAACTTTCACTGGAAGAAACCGGTCAAGGCAAGAATGGAAACATTCGCCGATGGGCGCTCGCTCTCGAAGCCTTTCGTGTTTACCGCGGCCAACAGATCATTGAGTCTCCGCAGGACGTGCAGGTCGGGTCAACGATCATTCCCGCCGCACGCTCCGACGCCGGCCGCCCCATGCTGATCCGCTACTTGCCGGAAGGCGTACCGACCATTTCGGCGCTCAAGATCCACGACAACGCCGCACTCCTGCAAGGGAAGGCGGTGTTTCTCGGAGTGACCGCGCTCTCCGCCGCGCGCGACCGCCTGGTGAATCCTTACGGCGAAAATGTTCCCGGTGTCGCCGTGCATGCGCACGCATTCGAGACCATGGCTCGCGGGAATTTTCTGCAACCGGCTTCCGACCTCGCTTCGCTCAGCGTTTCGATCCTCTATGCCGCAGCCGCCGGCGTCGCGTTCGCCCTGCTCGCGGGCTGGATGTCGTATGTCGCCGCGATCGCGCTGCTCCTGATCGCGCATGCTGTGCCGGTGATTCTGTTTCGGCAAGGGATCGTCTTCCCGTACTTTGGACCGGTCGCGGTCGCGTGGTTGAGCTGCGCCAGCGCGGCGACATTTCAAGTGTTCTTCGTGCGCCGGCAACTGAAGCGCTCCGAATCCGAGAAATCGCGCTACCAGCAGGCGATTCACTGGGCCGCGCACGAGATGCGCACGCCGCTGACGGCCATCCAGGGCTCCAGCGAAATCATGACCAACTACGCTCTGCCCGCCGCCAAGCAGAAGCAGTTGAGCGAGATGATCAACTCGGAATCGAAGCGCCTGGCGCGCCTGATTCAAACCTTCCTCGATGTCGAACGGCTCGCTGAAGGCCAGATGGATTTGAAGCGCGAATCCTTCGCGGCCGCGGACGTGGTCACGACGTGCCTGGCGCGCGTCGAACCGTTGGCGCAGCGGAAGCAGATTACGATGTCGCTCGATACTCCCGTGGATGGCACCCTCATGGGCGACCGCGAATTGATGGAGTATGCTTTCTACAATCTTTTGACGAACGCCGTGAAATATTCGCCCCCCGACACGCACGTCAGCCTCGCGGCGGAAACGCACGGCAACCTATTGCGACTCTCCGTGCGCGATCAGGGCATCGGCATGGACGCGAAAGAACTCAAGAATATTTTCAAGAAGTTCTATCGCACCACGAAGGCCGAGGCATCCGGAGAGGTCGGCACCGGCATTGGACTTTCGATCGTCGAACAGATCGTCACGCATCACGGCGGCCGCATGGAGGTGACCAGCGAGCCGGGCCGCGGATCGTGCTTTACCATGGTAATGAACACTCAGGTTTCAACCGCCCATGCAGAAGCTGTTGATCGTAGAAGATGATCCGTCGGTCCGTCACACGATGATGACGGTGCTGGAGCTGGAAGGATACGTCCCCGAAGCCGTCTCCTCTACACGCGAAGCTCTGGCGAAACTGTCAGCCGACGTGTACACCATCGTCATCTCCGACATTTATCTCGACGAGCGCACCGGCATCGACGTCCTGCGCGCCGCGCGCGAGCACAATCCGACGTGCGCCGTGATTCTGATGACGGGGCGCGGCAGCATGGAAACGGTGATGGCTGCTACCGAAAACGGCGCGTTCGAGTATCTGGCGAAGCCATTCGAAATGGCGCATATGATCGATACGATCAAGCGCGCGGAACGCTCGTTGGCCGGAACCGATGGCGGCGAAGACGAAGACGCGCCGTCGATCGACGATCTGCCCGAGACGGAAATGATCGGCAGCTCGCCGCGCATGATCGATATTTATAAGACGATCTCGCGTGTTGCGCCCACGGACGCGACGGTCCTCATCGAAGGCGAAACCGGAACCGGAAAAGAACTGATCGCGCACATGATCCATCGCAATAGCCGGCGCGCGCAGCATCCCTTGGTGCCGGTGGATTGCGGATCCATCGCGCCGTCGCTCCTGGAAAGCGAACTGTTCGGAACGTTGAAGGGCGCCTACACCGGCGCGGATCGCGACCGCATCGGTGTCTTCGAAGCCGCCAATAACGGCACCGTTTTTCTCGACGAAATCGGCGACATAGAGTTTGGCTTTCAGCTCCGTTTACTGCGATTCCTGCAGGAGCGCGAGATCCGTCCGCTCGGTTCGGCACGCGCGCGCAAGGTAGATGTACGCGTGATCGCGGCGACCAATCGCGACGTGCAGAAGATGGTGGACGACGGCAAATTTCGCGAGGACCTGTGGTATCGGCTCAACGTCGTTCGGCTGAATATCCCGCCCTTATGCGAACGCGCGGCCGACATCCCTCTGCTGGCGCACTACTTCTTGAAGCGCTATAACGAGCGTTATCGTTTGGACACGAAACTCACCGAATCCGGCCTCAAATCGATGGCCGCCTACAGTTGGCCCGGCAACATCCGACAGCTGCAACACATGATGGAGCGGCTCACAATTCTCGCGCCCGGCGGACGCATCGATGCCGCGGCGGTCAAAGCCGGTATCGAGCAAATGGATTCGCGCGACAGCGCGAGCGACACGCTCGCCGATACGGAAGCCGATCAGATTCGCCGCGTGATGGCCGCGACCAACGGCAATAAGAGCCGCGCCGCCAAGGTGCTCGGCATCGAACGCAAGACGCTGTATCGCAAGTTGGAAAAAATGTCCTTGTAGGGGAGGCCTCTATGACAAACAGCATCCTGTTTTTGCCGCGTTTCGCCGCCTGTGCCGCGATGCTGATCGTGGTGGCGAGCTGCGCATCGGCCGAGGGTAAAATGACGACGTTCAAAGTCGACGGCGTCGATCGGCACGCGATCGTTTTCGCGCCCGTAAAACAAAATGGAGCCGCGCCGCTCATCTTTGCTTTTCACGGGCACGGCGATTCCGCGGACAACTACGTTGGCGTCGATCTGCAGGGCGCGTGGCCCGAAGCCGTGGTCGCTTATTTTGACGGCCTGCCGGTGCGCGACGGTTTATCCGGCTGGGAGACGGAGCCCGGCCAGGACGGCGACCGCGACCTGAAGCTGGTGGACACGGCGCTCGCGACGCTGCGTAAGTCATACAAGATCGACAACGCACGCATCTACGCGACCGGATTTTCCAACGGCGCGCACTTCACTTATCTTTTGTGGGCCGAACGGCCTGGCATCTTTGCGGCCTACGCGGCGGTCGCCGGACGCATCCGCCCTTCGGCGATCCCGAAAGAACCCAAACCCTTGCTGCATGTCGGCGGGAAGAACGATCACCAGGTGGATTTCGCCGATCAGACGGCCGCCATGGAAATGGCGCGAAAGATCAACGGCGTCGCCGCAAATCCGACCTTCTGCACGACGGTGATCGCCGCCACACGATGCAGCATTTACGAATCGACGAGTGGAACGCCGGTGATGACGTTGATCCATCCCGGCGGCCACGCCTATCCAGAAGGTACGTCCGAAGAGATCGTGAAATTCTTCAAGCGCTTTACTCTGGAGCCTCCGAAATCGGCAACGCGGTGAACGTGCTCAGTTAAGGCGGCCTTACGGCAAAACCACCAGCGTGTTGCGCGGGAACGCGAACTTCTTCCCGAGCTCGTCAATCACGTCCACCTGCGAGATATATTCACCCGGCGCCATCCGCGTAAGCGGTACCTGGAAGTTGAACGCCACGACGCCGGGACGCGTCGTTCCGAGCTTCGTCATGCGCGCGGGCTGCGAAACAAAAGCCTTGCGGGCGCCCTGCACCAGTTCCAGACTCGCAACCATATCGGGCGTTTTGCGATCGGGATCAACCCCAGGATCGTAAACTTCGAAGTAGACGTACAGCGTCTGATCCTTGCGGAAAACGCGCGTGATGCTCGGCACGGTCTTCTGGCCATCCTGAACCAGGGGGTGATTCGCCAGCAGCTTTTTATTGTTATCGGCCGCGCCAACCGCCGCGGTCACCGCTTCTTTCTGATTGCTCAGAATCACAGAGCTGAGCCGTAGGGATTTATCGGTGTTCAAATCCGGAACCGTAAACTTCGTTTCGAACGTCCCCATCTTGCCGGTCTGATCTTCGCGCGCCAAAAACAGAAGCTTGTAATCGCCGGGTGCCAGGGTCAAACCGGTGTCGTATTGCAGATGCCTTTGATCGAGCTTTTGAGCGTCGACGTCGCTCAGCTTCACGGTGATCTGATCGCGCACTCCGCCGATCAGCTTGCCTTTCGAATCCCGTACCTGTCCGATGAAATCGAGATCCGTGAACTCTTTTCCGTTCTTTTTGGCGAAAGCAACCGCCGAGCCGGGGAGTTTCACGGAAATCGGCACGAAATAGCGGTCTTTCGCGACGCGGAAATAATCCACTTCGAGTGCCAGCGGCAACTCGCTCACGGGATCGCCGAGCGTCAAAGCTTCTTCGAGCTGCCGTTCCTTATCGCTCGACGTGAATTTCGCGAAAGTCTTCGACCCGTAATATCCGTTGCGATAATCCAGCTTGGCTTCCTTTGCCAGCGGCGACGTGGGAACCAGTTGTACTTTGATGCGGCGATACTTGCCGTCTTCGGCGGCATTCGCGGAATAGTAGCCGATCGTGTAATAACTGCGAATATCTTCCTGCGCCTGCCGAATGCCGAGCGTCAGATCGTTGACGTCCAATAGCGCCTTGCCGCCGGTATCTTCCGCTAGCGTGTACAGCGTCTCCTGCGAATCGTTGAAGCTCGCCCGCAGGCCAGCCTGCTTGGTTCCCGTCAGCATTCCAGTACCGCGAGACGAGGCCGTGGTCGCATCGCCGCCGGGAATCAGCGCCACGAGCCCGCGCGCGTCAACGGGGTAGAACGACACGTTGGAGCGCACCGCCGCGTTGATGGTCGCTTTCAATTGCGATTGATTCTCGATTCCTGTCTTTTCGACGCCGCTCGAAAAATAAATGAGCGCTTTCTTTTCGGGAAACACCGCCAGTTTGCGCGCGGCGTCTTCGAGAGCCGTGAGTTTCCGATCCGTATTAAAGATATTGAACTCAGTGTCGTCGGCGGTGAACGAACCGCTATCGTCATTCTCATCGCCCGTCGTGGCCGCCATCCCCGCCAGATCCGCACCCTCGCCCGTAGCCATTTTGCGCAGCACGGCGATCAAGCTTTCGCGGTCGTCCGTGAAATCCACAACTGTTTTGAACTTGCTCGAAAACGTCATGATGGAGACCATGTCGGCCGCCGTCATCTGCGATTGCAGGAACTTGATCGCGGCTTCGTTGGCGCGCGCCTGCTCCAGCACGTCCATGGAACTCAGGTCGAAAAACAGCCCGATGAGCCGTTTGTTCTGGTAACGTTTGGGATCGCGGTCGCTCGCGGCGGTCACCGACGTTCCGGCGGGCGGCGCTTTCGGAGCCGCGTTTCGCTCCTCGATCGTCTGAGGACGGGTGCCGAAGGAAAGCGGCGCCATCGGCTCGGTACTCAACTCCTGCCGGTCGAACACCGAAATCTTTTGCGCCACGCCATCCTCGAAGATCTGAAAATCGTCCTTCGTGAGGTTCGTCACCAGACGTCCCGACTTATCCTTCACGGTGACGTTCACAACCACCAGCTTGGTGTCGACGACGAACGTATCCTGCGCGCCCAAATCTTCGGTGCCCCACACCGCGGCGGCCACAAGCAACACCGGCGTGGCGTAACGGACAACCGGGCGAATTAGCCCTCTTTTCGGCCATTTCGTCGTCATTTGGAATTCATCCTCAGAAGTTAAACCTGGCCGTGAACGTCACATTTCGCATCCCGCTCGCCGCCGTCGGCACTCCATAGGTCAGCGAATTCACCACCGTACCGATCGACGTATAGTTGACGTGGTTGGTAATGTTCGTCGTGTCGACGCGGAACTGAAGACGCATGCGCTCGGTCAGCGTGATGGTTCGCTGTAGCGATAAGTTCAGTGAAATCGTGCCCGGCCCCGGAATGGTGTTGCGGCCGGCGTTTCCATATGCGCCCGCGGCCGGAACCGTGAACGCAGCCAGGTTGAAAAATCCCGAGCCGTCCGTAACGGGAAGGCCGGTGGCCTCCGCGCGCCCACTGCCCACATTGCCGGTCCCGGCTGTGTCGGACAGATTGCCCAGCACCCGAGCCGTGAGCGGCAATCCGGTTTCGAAAGTTCCGCTACCCGTGATCGTCCAATCTTTCAGGACGTCCAGAATCTTCGTGTGATTCGCCAGGAAGGAACTGGTCCCACCGATCGGCGGCTGCCAGATGAAGGTCGGCGTGAAAACATGCCGACGGTCGAAGCTCGAAAGGCCGCGCTCGGCGCTGATGTCGTAAAACTGTTGGGCGACGGTATTGCCAGCGCCTCCGAGCGTCGACGAATCGTCGATCGCCTTCGCAAACGTGTACAGCAGCGTATAGGAGAATCCGCGCCGGAAGCGGCGAGCCAAGCGAGCTTGGAACGCCTGATAGATCGAGTTTCCGACCGGCTCATCGTACGTGAATCCCGTCGCGTTACCGATGGAGAGCCGGTCTTGCGAGGTCAGCGGCGATCCCGGCGGCGCTGTGTTTGGCTGCACCAGTACGTCCAGATTCGTCCCTTTAGTCCCGATATAAGCAAGCTCTCCGACCTGCGATCCCGGCAGATTGGATTGCACGCTCACTGTCCAGGATTGCGCGTACATGTCGTTGTAATTCGGATCCACCGCGTACGTATTTAAAATCGTCTTGCCGGCGGGCGTCACGGTAAAGCCTTCGGCGAGCGTCAAAGGATTGGTCAAACTTGTGGTCACCGTCGTCGACTGTGCGAAAGGAGGCTGTGCAGAAAGCTGGCTGTCGAATTTGTTGTACTGGCCGGGATTGTAGTAAATTCCATAGCCGATCCGGACGACGATGGGGCTCTTGACGGTCGGCTTCCAGGCGAGCCCCGTGCGCGGTCCGAAGTCGCGCCGATCCGGTTTTATCAAACCGTTGGGATACACCATGCCCGAGTACGGCCCAACTTCACCCGGCGTCACCACCGCTACGGCCGTAAAATCGGGCGCGATGTCCAGATTGGCAACGCGGCCGTATTTTTCCCACCACGGCGAAAAGAACTCGTAGCGCAATCCGAGGTTCAACGTCAGATTCGGCAGAATCCGCCAATCGTCCTGCGCGAAGGCGTTATAGGAATCGCTGCGGAAATAGGTATTCGAGCTTCCATAGCGGATGGAATCCGCTTGCGGCGCGCCCAGCAGAAAATCGGCGAAATCGAATCCCGTACCAGACACGGGCTGGCCGTTGGAGTTCAGAAGGCTGGTGGTCAGGCCGGTGAACGTGAACGTTCCGCGTCCGTTCGCGTCTGTCACGGTGTTATTGAAATACCGGCTGTAGCCGCCGCCGAAGCTCCAGTTGTGTTTGCCTTTGCGCCACTGGAGCGTGTCGGTAAATCCGAGATTATAAATTGCACTCTGCGTCGGGCTTGCGTCGGTGAGGCCGCCGAAGTTCGTGAAATTCAAGTTCGGCGGACCAAAGTTCAGCGGATTCGAAGAGGTTCCTTGAATTCCCAGCGCCCCGGCAACGTCCGCGCCATTTGCAAAGAAGGGGACTGTCGAATTCGA
Source organism: Terriglobia bacterium (assembly GCA_963765085.1). Lineage (GTDB taxonomy): Bacteria > Acidobacteriota > Terriglobia > Bryobacterales > Bryobacteraceae > Palsa-187. The sequence continues at coordinate 59,344 of CAVXVL010000099.1, forward strand.
GTTGCGATTGAACGTCCCCACAATGTTATTGAAAAGCCCAGGGGCGATCGTATGCCGCCAATTGGTATTCGCGTTGATCCCGTTTCCGTTCGTCGCATCGGTGAAGCCGTATAGCTGCGGATTGAGCGAGTCCCTCTTCTGCCAGTTCACGCCAAACCCGAGTTGATCGGCGCGGGAGAGCGTCTGCATCACTCGCATGTTGAGCGCCTGAGAGTTGCTGGGCGTCGCGGTGATGTAGCGAAAGTTATTGATCGTCCCTGGTTGGTTCGGCAGCGGAATGTAAGCCAGCAAGCCTTGCGCAATGGAATTGATCCGTCCCACCGGAATCTGATTATTCATGAACGGAACTCCGGTCTGCGGATCATAGATAAGAGAGCTGATCGCCGAGAAATCGCCGCCGCGTTCCGCGAGCGTAGGCACGGTTCCCGTCAAGTTCTGCCCGACTTTTTGCAGGGTGCCCGTGTAGTTGATGAAGAAAAACGTATTCTCCGACTTGAAGAGCTTGGGAATTTCCAGCGGGCCGCCGATGGTCAGTCCGAATTTGTTCTGCACGAAAGCGGCCTTCGTATCGCCCTGCCCGTTTATGGAAAATGGAGCGGCGTCGAAAGCCGAGTCGCCTAGCGTGTAGAAGATCGATCCGCGAATCTGCGAACGCCCCGCGTTGCGCCGATTGCCGATGAACGCGCCGTTTCCGCCTCCCGGTCCGCGTCCTCCGCGTCCGCCGCCTCCAAATCCTCCACCGCCGCCGCCACGCCCACCGCCCGCAAATCCTCCACCGCCGCCACCGAATCCGCCGGCCGGTCCGCCGCCCACGATCACGGGACCTTGGATGCCTGGTGTCGCGCCCTGCACCGCGTTCCCGCGATCCACGCCCGGCGGTAATCCACCGTTTCCAGCGTTAGCCGCGCCGCCGCCGAACTGGCCGCCGCCTCCCGGCTGAAAATCGCCCGCCTGCGTGTTCAATCCCGTGCTGATGCTGCCGTTCACCAGGAACGATTCGTTTGCGCCCTGCGCCGCCACTTGCGAGACGTCTCCTCCACCGCCGCCTGCATCGTTTTGCACCGCGGCCTGAGCCTCCGCCGCTGCCGCCGCGAGGGCGTCCTGATTAAATCCTCCCTGGTTCGCGTTATTCCGATTTCCTCCCGCGGCATTTTGCGGAGCGCCATTCGCAGGCGCCTGCGTAGCATCGGGAGCCGCGCCCCCGCCTGCCGGATTCCCCGCTCCCCCATTTCCTCCGCCGCGTCCAAACCCACCGCCGCGTCCGAAGCCGCCCTGTCCAGTCCAGCCGTCCACCCCGCCCTGTCCCGCTCCTCCGCCACCGAATCCCCCACCGCCGCCGCGCCCGAACCCGCCTCGAAACTCTCGCAACTGTAAATTGAGATCGATCTTCACCGGAGACGCACCGATCTGGACTTCTTTATGCGCGGTGTCGAAGCCGAACATGGTGACGTCGACGGTCCACATTCCCGTCCCCATATTGTCCAGAGCGAATGCGCCGTTGGCGTCTGTCAGTGTCGTCAGGACCCGATCGCCCTGCGTCGCGCGCACCGTCGCGCCGGGAATCGGCTGGCCGTCGGATTTTATGGTCCCGCTTTGACCCCAGGCGAAGAGTGTCAGCGCGCTCAGGAGCGCGGTAATCTTAAAAAATTTCATTCTCTGAATGGATGCCCTTGGGCTAGCCTCAGGTTACACCGCTGTGTCGGGGTTCCGGGAACTCGTGCGCGAATGTAACACTAAAATAAGGACGTTTACCGCGGGACTTCGGATGACGCGGGCACGGAGGAAATTAATCCCTTGCAATGGATCGTCAGTGAGGTCAGCGCGCCGGCCGCGGCGAAGCTGGCGTCCGCTCTCGGCGTTTCGCCGCTGGCTGCACGGGTCTTATGCGCTCGCGGTTATAGCGACTCCTCTGCCGCGCGAAGGTTCCTCTCGCCCAGCAGTGCCGACCTCCACGATCCCTTCCTGCTGACGAGCATGTCGCAAGCCGCCGAACGGCTGGCACTCGCCGTCGCGGCCCGCGAAAGCATTTTGCTCTACGGCGATTACGACGTCGATGGGACCAGCGCCCTCGTCATCTTGAAAACCGCGATCGATCTTGCCGGAGGCCAGGCCACCTGCCACGTTCCGCATCGCATTCTCGATGGCTACGGCATGAAGACCGAAGTCGTCGAGGAAGCCGCCGCGCGCGGCGTAAAACTGATCGTCAGCGTGGACACAGGGATTCGCGCGAACGATGTCGTAAAGCACGCCTCCGCGCTCGGCATCGACGTGATTGTCACGGATCATCACCTGCCCGAAGCGGAACTGCCGCCGGCGCTCGCCGTCTTGAATCCCAATCGGCGGGACTGTGCGTATCCGGAAAAGAACCTGTGCGGAGCGGCGGTCGCCTGGAAACTCGCCGCCGGACTGATGACCGCACTTGCCTGGCAGCCCGCGAAGCGCGAACGCATTCTCGAATCGCTGATGAAACTGGCGGCCATCGCCACCGTGGCCGACGTCGTTCCGCTCACGGGCGAAAACCGCGTGATCGTGAAACGCGGCCTCGCTGGCTTAAAGAACGTTAAGAATTTGGGTTTGCGCGCACTGCTCGATGTCGCGGGATTTGAGGACGGAGTCGCACCGAGCGCCCGTCAAGTGGCATTTCAAATCGCGCCACGCATCAACGCGGCCGGCCGCATGGCCAGCGCCCGCGACGTGCTGGAACTGTTCACTACGGGCGATGCCGCCCGCGCTCGCGCCATCGCAACCCAGCTTCACGATTTGAATACGGACCGTCAGCAAACCGAGAAAGAAATCGTTCGCGCGATTCTGGAACAGTGCATCGCACAACCCGTGACGGACAACGATTCGGCTCTGGTCTTCGCCGCCGAAGGCTGGCATCGAGGTGTCGTCGGAATCGTCGCCAGCCGTGTGGTGGAACGCTTTCATCGCCCCGCCTTCGTGCTCGGCATCGATAATGGCGTCGCGCACGGATCGGGCCGCAGCATCCGCGCGTTTCATTTACTCGAGGCGCTCGAGGATATGCCACAGCTCTTCACGAAATTCGGGGGCCATCGGCAGGCCGCCGGCGTCACGCTCGATGCCGCGAATATCGACGAGTTTCGCACTCGGTTCCGCGCCTACGCGAACGAACGCCTGACTCCCGCCGACTTCGAAGCCACGCTCGATATCGACGCCGAGATCGCGCTTAGCGAAGTGAACGATGCCGCCGTGGCAGGCGTGCTCGATCTCGCTCCGTTTGGTTTTGGAAACCCTCCGCCGACCTTCGTCGTGCGCAACGTGGAAGTGGCCGCGGCTCCGGATGTGAAGAAGGAAAAGCACTTGTTCCTGCGTTTTCGCGCTTCATCGGACGGCGCGAATGGACGTGGATCGGGCGCGAAATCGAGTAGCGCGATCCTGCGTGCGAAAGCGTGGAATTTCGCCGAGCGCATCGCGGAACTCCCCGCGGGCGCCCGTGTCGATATTGCGATTCAGTTCGAGGAAGATTCGTATTCGGCGGGCCGTGGCTATGCGCCGTGGCAGGCGATCCTGCGCGACGTGCGCCCGGCGACGGCGGCGGCCGCGGGCTAAGCCTTTCCGCCCTTCTTTCGAATCCACGCGTCCACCTGGCGCTCCAGGATATCCAAGGGAACGGTGCCTGTCTGCAGGACCACGTTGTGAAACTCGCGCAGTGAGAACTTGTCGCCGAGCGCCATGCGAGCTTTGTCGCGCAGTGCGAGAATCTTCAGCTCGCCCATCATGTAAGAGCACGCCTGGCCCGGGAAAACCACATAGCGCTCCACTTCACTCGCTTCAATTCCATAATCGATGGCCTGCTGGCGGGTCCACATCTTGGCATGAATTCCCGTATCCACCACCAGCCGGCGCGCACGGAACACTTCGTAATTCAACTGGCCGAGCAGCCCTTCGATATCGTCGCCATACCAACCGGATTCCGCCGCGAGGCGCTCGGCATAGAGTCCCCAACCCTCGCTGAGCGCGGAGATGCCGCCGAACGCGCGAATCTGCCGGAAGCGCGGTAGATCCTTATCTTCGACCTGGAGCGCGATTTGGAAGTGATGCCCAGGAACGGTTTCGTGATACACGATGCTGCGCAGCCCGAAGCGCGTCATCATTTCCGGACGTCGCGGATATTGAAACGTTCCCGGCCGCGATCCGTCGGGAGCGGGCGAGTTATAGTTCGCCGCCGCGTTGGCTTCGCGGAAGCTCGGGAACGCTTGCGCGACCACCGGTGATTTCGGGCGCGTATCGAACAACAAAGCCGAGCGCGCTTCCGCATCGCGCAGGATTTTTTCAATGTCCTGCATGATCTGCGCGCGGCTCGCCTCGGAAGTGGGATCGGGATACCGCATGTCCTCCTGCAGTTTCGCGATGCGTTCCTTGACGGGTCCGGCCGTGCGGCCCAGCCGCCGCAGGAGCGCGTCCATTTGCGCTTCGATGCGCGCAACTTGATCGAGACCAATCTGGTGCACCTGATCGGGCGATAAATTCGTGGTCGTGTAGCGCTGCAGGAAATAGGCGTACGCGGCAGACCCACCTTTGAATCGCCACAAGCCCGCTTGATCGCCCGCGCGCTTCTGCTCGGCTTCGAGCCAAACAATGCCCTTCTTCCACGCCGGATAGATTTGGGACGCGGTGAGCTTCTCTGCTTGCGCCCGCAACTCTTCGCGGCGTTCGGGAGACAGGGAAGGAATTGCCGCGAGCTTTTGCGCGTAGGCCGTGACAAACGGATTCTGCGCGGGCGCGGCGTCGATGAAGCCTTGCATCTGTTTGATGGTCGCAGCCAGGATAAAGCCAGGCGGAATATATCCTTTCGCTGCCTGGTTGCGGGATTCTACGATCGCCTCGTCCATCCGCCCGCCCACCTGGTCGAGCGCCGCCAGATAATTGAGGGCATCTTTTTCATTCAGCACCGGATGGCGGACCGTCATCGTCTCCACCAGCCGGATGTTCGCGCCGTTCATTTGTTCGAGCGCGAACGTGTAATCCAGATAGGGTTCTTCGCGCGCGATCGTGTCGAGCTGCCATCGCATCACATCGGCCGACAGGCGCTGCGCGTCCGACATTTGGGAGCGGTCGAATTTGGCAAGTTGCGCGAGCCCCTGCTTCGCCACCTGGATTCGTCCGCGCTTATAAGCGGTGGTCTCGGGCGTGAGCTGCCGTTCCAGCGCCTCTTGTTCTTCGCCTGTAAAATAGCGCGTGCTGGTCGCCAGGTTCGGATCGCCGCGCACCCACTGCGCCGTAAAATCGCGGAAGAAATCGTCGATACTCGCGGAGGGCGCCGCGACTTGTCCGTTGAGCGTAAAAACAAGCGCAAATAGGGCGATTGCTTGCTTCATGGCCGGGATCATAGCACAGTAAAGAGACGGCAAAACCGAATGCTCTGGAGCCAACTTCCTATTCAGACTCTGCGCGAGGACACGCATCCGCCGCTGGTGCGCGCCGGCTATAAGCGCGGGACGGAATATCTTTTTCTTGGGCAACGGGCGCTCGACAAAATCCGCGCGCTTGGCGATGTGGAGGGGGCGCTCCTGGAATGTGGTGTTCCCTACACGCAGGTAGGCGCGGAACTATTCGTCGATTGGCCTTCAGGCGATGACGTTCTGGTACGAGGCCAGAACTACGCGGAGTTGCTCGGACGCGCATTGAGCGTGGCAAAGCTGCTCGAGGTCCCCGATCCCGGCGGCGATCTCAGTCCCGAAGAGTTCTACACACCCGGCGTGAAAACGATCGCGCAGATTGCCGAGTTTACGGGGCTTCCCGCCACGTCGCAGATCAAAAGCGTGGTCATGATGGCTGGATCGATTCCCGTTCTCGTGCTGCTACGCGGCGATCATCAGTTAAGTGAAGGCAAGCTCATCGCGGTGCTCGGGATTTCACAAATCAGGCCCGCGACACCCGAGGAAATCCGAGTCGCTTTTGGCGCGGAACCCGGATCGCTCGGACCGATCAACGTCTCCGGCATCCGTATTCTTGCGGATGAAATTCTGCGCGGACGGCGCAATATGATCTGCGGCGCCAATCGCACCGATTCTCATTTGCGCAACGTGACTCCCGGTAGAGATTTCGCCGCGGAATTCTACGATCTGCGTCAGGCCGCCGAAGGCGATCGTTCGATCACGGACGGCGGACCATTGACGTTCACGCGAGTCCGAGTCATTCGCGACGCGGAAGACGCCCTGGCCGTCGCCGTGGAAAAGAACGCGGACGCGGACGGAATTGTTTTGCCGCCGCTCATCGCGCCTTTTACCGTGATCGTGACGCCGGTTCATCTCGATCGGATGGAGGCCGCCAGGAAAATTTATGATGATCTGCTGCACGCGGGCGTGGACGTCCTGCTCGACGATCGCGACGCGCGTCCCGGGGTGAAGTTCAAGGACGCGGATCTGATCGGAATACCGTATCGCATCAACGTCGGGAAAAAGCTAACCGAAGGACTGGTGGAATTCGTCACACGAAGTCCTAAGAGTTCGCAAGACGTGCCCGTCGGACAGATCGTTATCCCACGATAAAAAGTGCGCTGATTCATCAGCGAAATGCGCTCGTTTGCCGAGAAATTGCATCCCTCGAAAATCACGATTCGCAGCTATCCGTGGAAGCCGGAATCCTCGGCAGAAGCGGGTTCCCGCTTCGCGAGGTGACGATCGCGCGACCGTGCCGGCTCGGTGGACGTGGAGAGCCGGGAAAACATTCCGGAAGCCGTATCGATCATCTCCGCGAACGCCGGCATCGGATCTTTTCGATCCAGCACGTCGGATCGCGTGCCACGGGGCAGGATCAGAAAATCTCGAAGCGCGCTCGTCCGCGTGGGATAGGACGAGGAGCGCATTGGATCCCGCTTGAACAGCGCGGCCAAAAGATGGTGAAGATCGCCCATGAAATGCCGCGAGACCAGTGCCTCCGGATAATGGGCGCTTGGCTCCACGTGCTCACCGAGCGAGAGCCGGTAGTAGAGATACGGAAAATCGATGCCCGCGAGCACCGCCAGCGGTAGCGATCCCCAGAAGCGGCCGTTGATCTCCATCAGCTTGGGCGTGCCCGTGACGCGGTCGATTTTAAATTCCACCATCATGGGACCGCTCCAGTTCAGCGCGGAAGCCAGCCGCTGACCCCTCTCGGCCATGCCGTGGCTGGAGAGAGGAACGGTGACTTTCAGCGCGCCGGGTCCGCCTCCGGGACTGGTGGAGCGCAGCCTGCGATTGGCGCACGCCGCGACTACCGTGCCGTGGTCGCATAAAAATTGCGCACTCGCTTCTTCGCCGGCCACATATTCCTGGACCAGAGGAAACTCACCGGTCTGTGTGACGGCGTGCGCGCATTTTCTTTTCAGCTCGTCGGAGCAAGTGGCAAAAGATGCCGTCACCTGAATCCCGAAATTACCTTCGCCGCCGGGCCAATACACACTTCGTCGAGGCTTTACCACCAGGGGAAAATCGTGCTCCTCCAGAAATGCGTCCAGGCCTGCTCCGGTCGGCTGGCAGTAAGTGGCCGGAGAATCGATATTCACAGCCCGTGCCAGCTCCAGCGTGCGGCCTTTGTCGAATGCCACGTCGAAGCAATGGAGCGACGGCGGAAGGAGCCAGTTCCAATATTCGCCGGCTCGCCATGTTTCGACGAGAGGCAACAAGGTGGAGTCGCTGAAGGCAAAGAGCACCGGTCTTCCCAACTCGCAAGCCTTTTTCTTGATTACTCCCGCGAAGGAACCGCAATTGGCGAATGGGGAAGGATGGACAAGCTTTTCCCGCACGTATCTCGAATAAAAGCCCATGGCGAATGGGCGATGCGAAGCGGCAATCACCGGAATTCCGCGCCGTCCCAAAGAGCGGATCGCCGCCAGCGAGCTCTTTAGATGTGCGTCCAGAACCAGCGCCGGAGCGGGCGAGTCAGACATCATTTCCCCCAAAATATGGCAATCGGCCTCGACGTCATGCCACGCACGTATTTCGCGCCTGGAAAACCCCGACTCTTTCCGAGGTTCAGCAAGCACGCTCCTTGCCAGACGTGGAGACGCGAGACGTCGGTCAAAGGTTCTTGTAGGGGGATACGATTTCGAAAGAGTCGCGACCTCCTCGTGCTCCGACGGCCGTATCGCGCCTTAGCATTATGATCATTTCCCGATTTGCAACGTTACGCCCCTCCGGCTCACCGGGGAAACGACGGAACTGGGCAACCCGCTTTTATTCTTTTCCCGACAAAGGACGCCGCGTATATCCGCCCGGTTTTGGAATTTCTTGCACACGCAGTTTTGCCGGTCGATAGCCGGTGAAAACTTTTCGAAGGGTTTACCTGTGCTGAATTTGCATCGGTTTTGCGGTTAGGGTGAAGTCCCGCCGGAGATCGGGTGCTTGGAGGATAGGAAGGAAAGTTTCCCGATGGTAGTATCGATTTGCGGTAAACAAAACGCCCCCAAACTATGCCGGAAGCTGCCTTGTGTTCACACTTTGAAAGAAGTGAACCGCGGAGGGAACCATAGGGCAGCTTCCAGCGCGTAGGTTTCAAAAGCTCTTGATCCGACCCACGCCGCGGGGGAACGTTCCCTAAATCTTGATACACTTACCGTAGCGCTGACAAATGCAGCGACTCTTGAACCGTGCCGCTCTTCAGGGCATGTAAGTCCGGGACTTGATCGAATTCCGACAGGTACCAAAGGCGATGCTGAGTGCTTCTTCCAACCATTCGTTCCTCTCGCTCCCACCAGCTCGTCTTTTCCAGATGAGGTGAACCATGGGCAGCCAGGATTTTCTTCGCGCAAAGGACGAGGGCCGCAAACTCTCGATGGTCACGTGCTACGACTACACCTTCGCGCGCCTGTTATCCCAAACGGCCATCGACGGCATTCTGATCGGCGATAGCGCCGCGATGGTGATGCACGGCCATCCTTCCACGCTGGCAATGAACGTGGAAATGACTCGTCTCCACACACAGGCCGTCGTGCGTGGCGCTGGCGATAAATTCATCGTCGCCGATATGCCGTTTCTCTCGCATCGAAAAGGATCGGCCGCCGCGCTCGATGCAGCGCAAGTTCTGATGACCGCCGGAGCGCACGCCGTAAAACTGGAAGGCGTGGATGGACACGAGGATGTCATCGAACGATTGGTCCAGAGCGGCATCCCCGTGATGGGCCATCTCGGGTTGCAGCCTCAATCGGTGAATGCCTACGGAGGTTATCGCGTGCAGGGCCGTAACGGCAACGCGGCGAAGGAAATTCTTCGGCAGGCGAACGCGATTCAAAATCTCGGCGCATTCGCGATCGTGCTGGAGTGCGTGCCCGCGAACCTCGCGGAGGAGGTCACCGAAGCTCTGCGCATTCCGACCATCGGGATTGGCGCCGGAGCGCATTGCGACGGGCAGATTCTGGTCCTGCAGGATCTGCTCGGCATGAACGTGGATTTTCAACCGAAGTTTTCGCGCAAGTTCATGAACGGCTCCTGCGGCATTCTCGACGCAGTCAAGCGCTACGACGAAGCCGTCAAGTCCGCGACGTTTCCGGCGCCGGAAGAGAGTTACTCTTGATGCCGGTTTTGAAAAAAACGCGCGTCTGGGAGCGGACGGCGGACTGGCTGGAGAACCGGCGTTCGCTCGAAGGCCGGAGCATTGGATTCGTGCCCACGATGGGCGCGCTGCATCGGGGTCATGCGTCGCTGGTGGAGCGATGCCGGTGCGAAAACGAAGTCACCGTCGTTAGTATTTTCGTGAATCCATCGCAGTTCAACGATCCGATCGATTTGAAGTGCTATCCGCGCACGTGGGAGCAGGATTTCGCCTTGCTCGAAAGCCTCGGCGTGGATCACGTCGTCATGCCCAGCACGGCTGAAATGTATCCGCAAGGTTATCGCTTTCGCATCGAGCCGAACGCCGACCATCACGGCACGGATGATCAAATCATGGAGGGTGCGTTCCGTCCTGGATTTCTGGCGGGAGTGCTCACGGTCGTCATGAAGCTGTTCAACATCGTGCGCCCGAGCCGCGCTTATTTCGGTGAAAAGGACTATCAGCAATTGAAGGTGGTCACGGAGATGGTGCAAGAGTTTTTTCTTCCGATTAAGATTGTTCCCTGTCCGACGGTGCGAGCGGTATCGGGGCTAGCGGAGAGCTCGCGCAATCGGCTATTGTCGGCGGAAGCGCAAATAAAAGCGGCGATTTTGTTCGAAGCTTTGGTGACGTCGGAAAACGCCGCGCAGGCGCAGGCGACTCTGGCGGCCGGAGGGTTTGTGGTGGATTACGTCGAAGAGCATTGGGGAAGGCGCTTCGCGGCGGCGTTTCTCGAAGGCGTGCGCTTGATCGATAACGTGCCGGTCGCCAACGGGAACCTCGGCTGATGCTCCTTACTCTCGATATCGGCAACAGTCAGATTTTCGGCGGCGTGATGGATGGCGACGATTTGAAAATGACCTTTCGTCGGACCTCCAGTATTCGCGCCTCGTCGGATGAGTTCGGGACTTTCTTTCGCGTGACGCTGCGCGAGAACGGCGTCGACCCGGAGTCCATCGACATGGCCGCGATGTGCTCGGTTGTCCCGGATGCGGTCCACTCCTTGCGAAATTGCTTCCGCAAATACTTTCGCTTCGAACCGTTCGTCCTGCAGCCCGGTGCGAAAACAGGACTGAAAATCCGCTATCGAAATCCGCTCGAAGTGGGAGCGGATAAAATCGCGAATGCGATCGGCGCTCTGACGCGCTTCCCCGACCGAAATTTGCTGATCGTCGATTTTGGCACCGCGACAACGCTGTGCGCCGTCACCAAAGACAAGGAATATCTCGGCGGAATCATCACGCCGGGAATCAATACTTCGATGGCCGCGCTGGAATCGAAGACGGCGCGACTACCCGCAGTGGAGATCGTGCGTCCCACCGAAGTTCTGGGGCGCTCGACGATCGAAAGTATCCAATCGGGTTTATATTACGGCACCCTCGCGACGGTGCGGGCGCTTGCGGAATCCGTCACGAAGGAGCATTTCGCAAAGGACCGGCCGCTGCTCATCGGGACGGGAGGCTTCGGACGGCTCTTTCAGGAAGAACGCCTTTTTGACGCCTTCGTGCCCGAACTGGCGCTGCTCGGATTGCGCCGTGCCGTCGATCTTTCGCAGCGCGAGAACAGAAAGTAAGCCGCGCGCAAAATCATCCTTTACCGTGGCAGGTGCTGCAGTTCGGTCCCCGGCGGCTGATTGAGAATGAATTTATCGGGGGTCACGTCGGGCGGATTCATTCTCAGGCTGACCACTTCGAGCATCACTTCGTAGTGATCCTGGGGTCTCTTAATATCGATGGACGACGCGAAAGAAACTCCGTCGTAAAGCTTCCAGCCGGAATAGCGGGTGTCGCTGATCACGCTGCCGGAAGGATCGTAGGTCTCCTGCCGGAAAATATCCAGGTTCCGCCGGTCGAAATGGATGGTGCGAACGAGCCACGGGTTGCTCACATCACGCCGGATGATTAACAGAATGTATTCCGACTGGCGCTCATTCGTGTCTTCCTGTAGAACCGTAAAGTCCTCTTTGGAATCGGGAGGATTCATGATTAAGGAATTTAGAAATGCTTCCGGCCGGAGGTTCTCCAGGCGGTTTTTCGAGGTGCGAGGAGCGTCGTTTTTCCCTTCGATAAACCAGTTCTTGCTCGGAATATAGACGCGGAAGTCGTTTCGGGAGGAAACCATGTCCACGACGGTGCTGGACACCACGGGATCCTGCGCCAGCACGCGGATCTCATTGGGTCTCCGGAACAGGATGTATCCGCCGAGCGTCGCATAATCTTTCACTTCGCCCGCATACAAACTACCTACCGACGGCGACATGCTCATCCGCATACTGAATGACTGAATCGGGTCGGCGACGCCGTGGACGCGCGCGATCAAATCTTCCCTGGTCGCTGTGAGTAACGGGGTGGAGGGTGGGGCGCCCGGCCATTTTACAACGCGCGTGCGAACAAAGCACGAAGACAGCAGCGAGAGTGTCGCCGTGCAAAGGACGATGGGGATCAGTTGAGATTTACGCAAGTATCTACCCGTCGGAAGGCGCACAGGTCGGATTTCTCAAGAGCAACTCGAGCGCCACGGCCTAGGGCGATCGCCGCGGCGTCCCAAACTGTTCCCTTAGATGAGGTTCAGGGCTTCGTGGGTGCGGGCAACTTGGGCTGCTCGGTTTTGAAAATGAGGATGTCGCCGAAGCGGATTTTCAGATCGAGTTTGTGAGGTGCGCTCGGAGTTTCGAGGAATGCATCACCGAGCGGAAATCGCCGTTTCGTGGATCCGTCAAAATCGGACTTCACGCGGCCGATCGCACTGGTCGCATGAATATCGTATTTTGCGTCCTCGGGTAGATGCAGGAAAATCATGCCTTGAAGAGCGGTCGCCTGGATGTCGCCGGTGACTTCCTCGACGTGAATTTCGCCGGCATTGTGAGTGATTACGAGCTTCGAATCGCGCGGCACTTTCACGAGATAATTGAGGTCGAAATTCGTCGCACGGCCGAAGGGAGAGAACGGCGGCATGGCTTTCTTGGGAAAATTCGTCGTGATCACGAGGTCGCCACCCTTGCGCTCCGCCTTGACTTGAACTTCGCCCAACAAATGCGTGGCTCTATCGCGCTCAGAGGCAGCGTACTCCTCCTTTGTCGACTTCGTCGTCGTGATTTCGACGGCGGGCTGGTCCCAGGCTTCGACCGTCAACTCGCCTGTCGAATTCTTAAAGGTCACAGTCCCGCCCGTCTGAAAGTCGAGCCTCTGGGTGTTCGCGATTTGTACTCTCTGCGTTGCTTCGTCCTTCGTCGCGGCGTTCGCAAAAAGCGCCCAGGTGAGTCCGCCGAACAGCACGAGCGTTTTCGTATTGCGGAAGAAGGTCTTCATGATCCCGTCGAGTTCCCCCTGAATTTTAAGAATAGCGGAACGCGGCGCGAACGCTCAAATTCTGGCCGCGTTCTGGGCGGCGATCAGGCGAAGAAAATCGGGGATCTCATGGAAAGAAACGACGCCTCCCGCAGGATTGTGCGCGGCCAAACGCCGAGCCTCATCCGGATCGTTCATCATCAGCACGGGTTGCACGCCGGCTTCCCGTCCGGTATGGATTCCTTCGACCGTGTCGGTGAGAAACATGACGCTCTCGGGGTCCACAAACGTATCGGAAAGCGCGGCGAGAAGCGGGACGGATTTCACGCCGCCTGCGTCATCGCGCGTGACCACGCCGGACAGAAATTCGGCAAGCGAATTTCTTTCGACGAAGTTCTTCGCCGCTGCGCGCGAAAGCGACGTCGCGACGAAGAGTCCGATGCCCATCGCTTTCAAATCGGCGAGCGCGGGACGCACGTCCTCGTAAATCATCGCGGACGCGGCAGCTTCCATTTCCAACGTCTCCATGATCTGTTTCCGTTCGGCATCGTACGGCGTCTCGGAGGACTCGATCAAATTGAGCAGGTGCCAGTAGGATCGGCTGCCGGAACGGCTGGGTTTGCCTTTTCTCCCGAACAATTGAACGGCGATTTCGTGAAACGGACCGGGAAGAAATTCGGCCAGACACCCGACGGGTTCCAGCAATAAACCTGCGATATTTTGCATCGGCTCAGGCGTTCAACCGGGCGAGACCGGAGGCGAGGAGTCCCTTCGCCATATCGATCTTGGTCTCGTTGTATTTCAACGGCGCGGCGTTCGCGAGAGCGACGGCGATGGCCTGCTCACCCAGTTCGGCGTTCAACGTTTTTCCTTTGAGGAAGGCTTCCACGGCGGTTTCGCGATACGGCTTGCCGGAGATGCCGCCGAACACCACGCGCGCATCGTCGATGGTCTTGCCGCGCATTTGAAGACTGATGGCGAGCGACGCCATGGCGAAATCCCACACACCGCGCGGGCGCAGCTTTTCGAAAGACGCACGCACGTTGGGCTTCGGCGGAGGGATGACGACGGAGGTCAAAATCTCGTTGTAGCGAACGACGTGAGATTGAATCTTGCCGTCGACCATCATGTCGCCGGGCACGAGATGTTCGATCGAGATCTCCTTGGGCCCCTGCGGCGTCGCGAGCTTGGCGCGTGCGTCGAAGGGAATCAGCCCGACGGCGGCGTCGCCCGGATAGACGGCGTAACACAGACGTCCGCCCATCGCCGAATGATAGTAGCTGTTATCTCCGATGGCGCCGTAGCACATGTATCCGCCGTTTCTCCAGCACGAATATCCGCCGCGCAGATACTGGCACCACACTTCCTGTAGCAGATCGCCGCCGAGGGTGGAAGCGTTGCGCAGCTCCGGCGAGGAGATCTTATTGACCGCCTCGATCAGCATCGGATACTTCTCTTGCAGAAGCTTGGAATCGGCGATTTCCGAGAGCTTGGTCGCCGTGCCGATTTCGACGCCGCCCTGCGCGTCTTCCTTGATATAGCGAAGATGATCGATGGTCTTGATGTCGACCAGATGGGTAGGCGCCTGCTCCAGCCGATTCTTCAGGCGGATCAAAAGATCGGTTCCACCCGCATAAACGCCCGCTTGTGTGCCGTGCTCGGTCAGAATCTGCATCGCCTCGTCGACCGTGGTCGGACGATAAATGGAAACCTTCTTCATGCCAGCCTCCCGTTCCTCTTTGCCGCAAGTCCCGCCATGATTTTTTCGCGCGTGATGGGCTGCTCGCGGATGCGCACGCCGCACGCGTTGTAAATCGCGTTCGAAATCGCGCCCGGCACGGAGCCGATCGAGGTTTCGCTGAAGCTCTTGATCCCGTAAAACCAGCGCGGCTCCAGACTATCGATGTAAACCTGCGTGGTTTTCGGAATGTCCATGATGGTGGGCAAACGATACGACAAGTATCCGACGCTGTAATGCCTGGTCCCCGGAAATTCGCGATCCCACGGAATGGAATCCGTCGCCACCTGCGTGCTTTCCATCAACGCGCCGACCATGTCGGCTTCCGATACCAGAGGATTGACCACGTGTCCGGTATCGTGCGTGTACACGCCGCGAACGAATTTCCAGTCGCCGGTCCAGGTATCGACCTCGACTTCGACGAAACACGCGCCGCAGCCTTTGCTCAGAGCAGTGCGTTCTCCACCGTTCGTTCCTCTGCCGGTGTGACGAATCAGGCCTTGATTCGCTTGCGCGAGCGCAGCGAACGTGGTCGCGACTTTGGGATTGTCCGCGGATGAAATCACACCGTCCCGTATCGTGAGCTTCGCGGCGTCCACTTTCAGAGCCTGCGACGCGCGGGCGAGAAGGTCCTTGCGCAGCTTGTCGGCGGCGGAGGCGACGGCCGCGCCTTGCAACGTGATCGTGTTCCCTCCGCCCCACTCATTGCTCGAAGGCGCGAGATCGGAATCGCCCCACACGACATGGATGTGATCGCGCGTGGTAAAGCCGAGCATTTCGGAAACCTGCGCGGCGAGCGCCGTGGCGGCATTTGATCCGCTGTCGGGTAGCGCGATCTTCATGGTCACTTTGCCATCGGCGTTCAGATCCAGCTCGCTGGTAAAAATGTCGGCGAACGGTCTTGCCGCGAGTTTCGCGAACTCTGGTTCGGCCTCGTGATAGCCCAAATTCCCGCCATGATGCTGCGACATGCCGAGCCCGAAGCCACGCTTGAAGCGTCCTGGATTTCCGCCGGCCACCGGGTTGCGTTTCTCCCATCCGATCGCCTTCGAGCCTTCACGCAGCACCTCGGCAGTGGGCAGCGTCTGGTAATAGTGTTTCTTATCTTGCGGCGTCAGCTGCGTGATGTGCATCGATCGATACTGCACGGGATCGATGCCGTTGATATCCGCCATCTCATCGATCATGTTCTCCCACGACCACTTCGTTTCCTGCTGAATATGGCTGCGGGAGGGACCGGGGCGCGGCGCGTTCGTGCGGAACGCCGACCAGGTGGAACGCCAGTCGGAAACCTTCGCGGTGTACAACTCGGTCTGATTGGCCGCGTTGCCCGGACCGTCGGCATGAACGCCGAAATCCAGATCGGCGCAGCTGACGAACACCTGATGATCAATCGCGACGATGTGGCCGTCCTTACGATATCCGATGCGGAACTTCGTAATCGTTTCGGGCTTGATCTGCAGCTGCGCGAGTTCCTGCTCCTTCGGAAGCATGATTTTCACGGGGCGTCCCGTGACTTTCGCGAGATGCGCCATCATCGGATAAAAACGCTCGGCGGAAAGGCGCGCCGCGCCGAACGTGGACCCGTTCCACTTATTGATGATGCGAACTTTCGAAACGTCCATGCCGAGCGCCGCGGCGAGCGTCGCGCGCACGGGATAAATTCCTTGCCCCATGGCCCACACCGTGAGCTTATCGCCGTCCCACTTGGCGACGCTGCCGCTCGGCTGCATGGGCACCGAAACACCGCCGACGAAGCGGTATGTGAATTCCTTCACCAAGTCCGCTTCAGCGAGTCCCTTCTCGATATCGCCCTGGCTGGCCATCCACGTGACATCGGGACGATCCGCCGGCGAGAACGAATGCCGGATCAAATTGCCTTTGCCGTGTCCCAGATCCGGAGCCCCGGCCGCCATGGTGTCTTTGAGCGTCGACGCGTAAGGCAAGACGTCGTACTTCACTTTGATCGCGTCCGCCGCATCGTGCGCCAGATCTTCCGTGTCCGCCAGAACGATCGCGACCACCTCGCCTTGCAAGTTCAGTTCGCGCGGGAGCGGCGTGGGAACAGCGCGCTTACGGGAATCTGTGGTGCTCTGCAAAGCGGGAGCGTTCTTGTACGTGAGAATGTGATGCACGCCGGGCATCTTCTCCGCCGCCGACGTGTCGATATCCTTCAAATACGCGCGCGGATGGGGACTGGTGAGCAATCGTGCGTAAAGAAGATTCGGGAACCACACGCGGCTCGCGTACTGCGCCTTGCCGGTGAAACGCGGAATGGAAACTTCCGGCAGCGGCGGCAGCGGCGTGCCGATGACGTTGAGATTGACAGGAGGGTATCCTTGCCACTTCCTGGTAACCGCGTTGCTCGGCCCTTCGATCACTTCGTCGCCGGCTGAGTGGCCGCCGCTGGTGGAATAATCGCGCACCATCGGCATCTTAATCAGAACGACGTTTTCTAGGTCCGGTTTGATCGGCTCTTGGCTGCCGCGCAGAACGGCGGCCGAATCCATCACGGTGCGGATGATGTGCGGATACGCCGAACAACGGCAGATGTGGCCCGCGAGCGCTTCCTTCACCTGCCGTTCGTTCGGATTCAGATTTTTGTCGAGTAGCCCTTTCGCGGTGACCACCCAGCCGGCGGTACAGAATCCGCAATCGGCGGCCACGCGCGTGTGGCCGATGCTCTGCAGCGGATGCAAATTCTTCTCATCGCCGACGCCCTCAATGGTGATGATCTTCTTGCCGACTCCTTCGGTCGCCAGCGTATGGCACGAGTAGAGCGGAACACCATCGACCAGCACGCTGCACGCTCCGCAGCTCGCGCGATTGCAACTGCGGTTGGTGCCGGTGAGCCCGAACTTCATGGCGATCACTTCCCACAGCGTCGTGCGAGCTTCGTACTCGGCCGGGTACAGCTTGCCATTCACCATGAACGTGGACTTTTCGCTGGTGAACGATTTCAGTCCCATGGAAGGAAGAGACGTCGGCGCCGCGAACAAACGCTCGCCGGCCACGGCGGTGAGTGCGACGCCGCATCCGGCGGCCTTGAGGAAATTTCTGCGCGAATAGCTCATTTCGAATCTCCTTGCGCTTCGAGAATAAAAGGCGGAAGGAGCAAAGCCTTCATGCCTTGCTCTCTTTGTCCTTTGCTGCCGTCCGCGCCAGTTTGCGCGCGGTGCGCATTTTCGACAAACCTGCCATGATCTTCTCGCGAGTAATCGGATGCTCGCGAATGCGCACTCCACAGGCATTGTAAATCGCGTTCGAAAGCGCTCCCGGAACGCAGCCGATACTGGTTTCGCTGAAGCCTTTCACGCCGTAGAACCAGCGCGGCTCCAGGCTGTCGATGTAAACCTGCGTCGACTTTGGGATGTCCATGATGGTGGGCAAACGATACGACAGATATCCGACGCTGTAGTGCCGCGTGCCGGGAAATTCGCGATCCCACGGGATCGAATCGGTCGCGACCTGGGTACTTTCGACGAGAGATCCGACCATGTCGGCTTCGGACACGAGCGGATTAATAACCAGACCGGTATCGTGCGTATACACGGCGCGGACGAACCGCCAGTTGCCCGTCCAGGTATCGACTTCCACTTCGGCGAAGCATGCGCCGACGCCTTTGTTGGTCGCGGTGCGCTCGCCGCCGGTGGTGCCGCGGCCGGTTGCTCGAATCAGACCGTTATTGGCTTTCGCCAGCGCGGCGAACGTCGTGCTGAGTTTTGGATCGTCCATCGAGGAGATCACGCCATCGCGCATGTGCAGCTTGGCGGCGTCCACTTTCAGAACGTCGGCGGCGCGCGCGAGCAAATCTTTTCTCAATTTGTCGGTGGCGAAACAGATGGCCGCGCCTTGCAGCGTGATCGTGCGTCCGCCGAACCATTCGTCGCTGTGCGGCGCGAGATCCGAATCGCCCCACACCAGACGGATATGATCTCGCGTGGTGAATCCCAACATCTCCGCGACCAGCGCGGCTAATGCCGTAGCCGCATTCGAGCCGCTATCGGGAAGCGCGATCTTCATGGTCACGTTCCCATCCGCGCCAAGATCCACGTCAGAACTGAAGATGTTCGCGCCCGGCATGGCGGCCAGTTTCGCGTAGGCCACTTCGCCTTCGTGATAACCCATGTTGCCGCCGTGATGCTGCGACATGCCGAGACCGAAGCCGCGCTTGAAGCGTCCCGGATTTCCGCCCGCCACGGGGTTGCGCTTCTCCCATCCAAAAGCCTTGGAGCCTTCCCGCAGCACTTCAAGGGTCGGCATGGTCTCATACGGGTGGACGGTGTCGCCGGGCGTGAGCTGGGTCATGTGCATGGTGCGATACTGCACCGGATCGACGCCGGCGATATCCGCCATTTCGTCGATCATGTTTTCCCACGACCACTTGGTTTCCTGTTGAATGTGGCTGCGCGAGGGACCCGGGCGCGGCGCGTTGGTTCGATACGCGCACCACGTCGAACGCCAATGCGGAACTTTCGACGTATACAGCTCGTGCTGATTGGCCGCGTTCCCGGGACCGTCGGCGTGCACGCCGAAATCGAGATCGCTGGTGCTCACCAGGATTTCGTGATCCAGCGCCACGATCTGGCCGTTCTTCTTGGCTCCCACGCGGAATTTGGTGATCGTCTCGGGCTTGATCTGGAGCTGCGCGAGTTCCTGATCCTTCGGCAGCATCATCTTCACCGGACGGCCGGTGACCTTCGCCAGATGCGCCATCATCGGATAGAAACGCTCGGCCGACATGCGCGCCGCGCCGAACGTGGAACCGTTCCACTTATTGATCACGCGAACTTTGGAGATGTCGAGGTTCAGAGCCGCGGCCGTCGACGCGCGCACCGGATAAATGCCCTGCCCCATCGCCCAGATCGTGAGCATGTCGCCGTCCCACTTGGCGACGCTGCCGCTCGGCTGCATGGGAACCGAAACGCCGCCGTTGAAAACGTAGGTGAACTCCTTGATGATTTCCGCTTCGGCGAAACCTTCGTCCAGATTGCCCTGCCGCGCGGCCCAGGTGGCGTGCGGCAAGTCCTTCGGCGAAAACGAATGCCGGATGAGATTTCCCTTCCCGTGTCCAAGATCGGGCGCGTTCGGGGCGATGGCATCCTTCAACATCGCGGCGTAAGGCAGAACTTCGTACTTCGCTGCGATCGCGTCGCAGGCGTCCTGCGCGAGATCCTCGGTTTCCGCGCACACCATCGCCACAGGCTCGCCCTGCAGATTTAATTCCTGCGGCAGAGGATACGGCAGAATACGTCCGCGAGCGACATTCGGACGGCCCAGCTTCGGCGCGTTCTTAAACGTCAGAATGTGGCGCACGCCCGGCATGTTTTCCGCAGCCGACGTGTCGACATCCAGCAGCCGCGCTCGCGGATGCGGCGACGTCAGAAACTTCACGTACAGCAGATCCGGAAACCACACGCGATTCGCGTACATCGCCTTGCCGAGGAACCGTGGAATGGAAACTTCCGGCAGCGGCGGCAGCGCCGTCCCAAGGACGTTCAGATTTTCCGGCGGATATCCCTGCCACTTTTTCGTGACGATCCTGTTCGAATCCTCCAGCACTTCGTCGCCGGGGTCGTGACCGCCGGTGGTGGAATAATTGCGCACCATCGGCATCCTGATATGGATGACGTTTTCGAGCTCTGGTTTAATCGGCTCCTTGTTCCCGCGCAGGACGGCGGCGGTATCCATCACCGTTTTGATGATGTGCGGATACGCCGCGCAACGGCAGATGTGGCCGGCGAGAGCGCCTTTCACCTGATCCTCGGTCGGATGCAGATTCTTATCGAGCAGCCCTTTCGCGGTCACGACCCATCCGGCGGTACAGAAGCCGCAATCGGCAGCGACGCGCATGTGGCCGATACTCTGCAACGGATGCAAATTCTTTTCGTCGCCGATGCCTTCGATGGTGATGATCTTTTTGCCGACGCCTTCGGTCGCCAGCGTGTGGCAGGAGTACAGCGGCACACCATCCACCAGCACGCTGCACGCGCCGCAGCTCGCGCGATTGCAGCTCCGGTTGGTGCCGGTCATGCCGAACTTCATCGCGATCACTTCCCACAAAGTGGTTCGCGCTTCGTATTCAGCGGCGTATGTCTTGCCATTGACGATGAACGTGGCTTTTTCGCTGTCGAACGATTTCGGAAGCGTCGGCAGAGCCGTCGGCGCCGCGAGCATTTTCTCGCCGCCGATCGCGGTGAGCACCACGCCCGATCCGGCAGCCTTCAGAAACTTTCTGCGCGAATAGCTCACTTGGAAGCCGCCTCCTTCGGGAACACATTCGGCCGATATTGTTTGTGGCACGTCGTGCAGGATGCGTCGAGGGCCGGAGCCAAGGACGCGAGCGCGTCGCCATCTTTCGCTTGAGCGGCCTTGTAGGCGGCGTTGCCCGTGTCCACTAACAGTTTCGCGTCCTTCATCCAATCGGCTTGATCGCGCGCACGTCCCCGCAACATCAGCATGTTTCCGGATTCCGCCAGCGTCGCAGCGCCGCGCCTGATGACGGCCCATTCCTTATCATCTTTCGGGCCGCCGCGATAGATCGCGAGCAGGATGTCATTCGATGAAGGATGGATCAGATCGAGCATCAATTGCTTGACGGTCACCGTGGATGGAAACGGGTCGGATGCGGCTTGAGCGAGGGCGAACCCAGCCACCAACGTCAGACTGCAAAGGAGCGTTCCCGCGCGTGTGCGTCTCATGTTCTGTCTCGTAGTTTAGCGCCGTCAGGGCCGCAAAGTGGGCGTTCGCGTATTTACACGCAAATCCGAAAACGTGTCAAATCGCCGTGAAGAGAAGCGATCGTAACGACCACTGCGGCAAGCCGCCGATGAACTCAGGATCTACTTGCCGCCGCGATACATCACGCGCCAGATTTTGCCCTTCTGGCTGTCTCCGATATACAGCGATCCGTCGGGACCTTGCGCCACGCCATCCGGACGGGCCGCGGCATCGCCGGGATTCATGAGCGGCGGCTTGATGAATCCGCTGGCGAAAACCTCGAAATTCCCCGAGGGCTTACCATCGGCGAACGGCTGAAACGTAATGTTGTATCCGGCCTGCTCCAGCGGCGCGCGATTCCACGAGCCATGGAACGCGATGAACGCACCGCCCCTATATTTGGCCGGAAATTGATTGCCCGAGTAGAACGTCATATCGACCGGCGCCCAGTGCGCGGGAAACGCCGCGACCGGAGGAGTGAATTCGCTGCAACGGCCCGTGGTCTTTCCGTCGCCGCCATATTCGGGATTGAGGAAAAACTTCTTCTGTTCGAAATCCCAGAAGCAATACGGCCATCCGAAGTTCGATCCCTGCACCGCGCGATACAGAGGCTCCGCCGGCCGTTCGGCATTTTCTTTCGCCGTGAACTTTCCGGGCCACATGATGTCGAGCTGGTCGCGATTGTTCATCGCGATGTACAGAGCGCCGTAGTTCCAGGCAATCGCGGGCTCCTGGCGGAGGCCCGTCACGAACCGCGTTCCGTCTTCCTGCTTCTGGCCGAGTTTATTCTCGTCGAACTTCCAGATGCCGCCGTTCTTTTCGAGAATCGGACAGGGGTCCTGTCCAGGCGATTGCGCCGTGCGGTCCTTCATCTGACAAGCGTTCGACGGCGCACCGACGTTCACATAGAGCGATCCCATGCCATCGAAAGCGATTCCTTTGTCGCCGTGCTGGCGCACGCCCGGCAAATCCATGACGACCGTTTCCGGCGCGGCCGACGGCTTCAATTCGCCGGGCTTCATTTTGTACCGGATCACCGTGTTCGGTCCCGCGAGATACAGATATCCGTTGTGCAGCGCGATTCCGGTAACGCTGCCCTGTCCGAAATGTTCCTTGACTTCGAATTTCCCGTCGGCGTTGGTATCGCGCAGAGCCATGACGCCGCCCTTTTCGCCGTTCCCTTGCAGCGCGACATAGAGGTCGCCGTTGGGAGCGACCGCGAGATGCCGCGCGATCCCAAGGTCGTCGGCCGCGACCAGCGCGCAAAAGCCCTGGGGAAGCGTGATGCCGCCGTTATCGGAGTCGCACACGGGAGCCGCGCTTAGGTTGGCAGCAAAGGCAGCCACCGCGCAAACTGCGAGGGCAAAGTTTTTTGCGGAACACTTTTCGTGGGACGGAAGATGCTTCTGGGAAAAGAACATGGTTTTCTCCTCAACGGTGACTCGCGCGGATGCTTCACCGATACACTCCACTGATATTATCGAACTGTATGGCGATGCGCGCGTCGATCGGCACTCTGTCCGTCCTTGTTTTAGCAAGTTGCCTCTCCGCCCAGGACCAAACCCCGCGCTCCGTGTGGGACGGCATCTATACCCCGGCGCAGGCGATGCGCGGCGAAGCGGGCTACCGTGAGGCGTGCCAATCCTGTCATGGTGCGACGCTCGACGGCAGCGGGCAGATGCCGCCGCTTGCCGGAAGCGAATTCACCATGAACTGGAATGGCATGACCGTCGGCGATCTGTTCGAAAAAATACAGACCTCCATGCCGGCCGATCGTCCCGGGCAGCTCAGCAAGGAGCAGAATGCCGCGATTCTCGCTTATATTCTCAATTTCAATAAATTTCCGGCTGGTCACAATGATTTACCGGCAAATGCGGACGCATTGAAAGGCATTCGCTTCGATTCCCGCAAAACATAACCTTTATGTTTACTACACTTGGACGCTTTAGAACGGCCGCGGGCGCGCGAAGTGCTATCCTCACAGGAAGCTCTGGAACCGGGTGGCCGTCCCGTATATGACGATGGATCGATGTAGCGTGCGGAATGCGAGCGTCGCTTGACCGGCAAATATTCGATCGCGGTGATCGAAGACAGCCCCAGCGATCTCATGCTGTTGCGCATGGCTCTGGACACGGCAGCCCTTCAATATGAGCTGCTGGAAGTCCCGGATGGCCGTGTGGCTCTGGACCGCTTATTGAACGCGATCCAGCCCCTACACCTGATCATCACGGATTTCGTGGTGCCCGGCATGGATTTCGAGCAACTCCTCAGCGGCTTGGAAAGCGTGCCGGCGTTGCGGGATGTTCCCGTCATCGTCATGAGCGGAATGAGGGACGCCAAGCTTATCCGGCGGATGCAGGGACGAGTCGCCGACTACCTGACGAAGCCCGCCAATCTGGACGGTTGGCGGGAAATCGGCCAACAACTAAAGCGGAAACTCCAGCAGGCCAAGGGCGCGGAAGGCGCGACGTAGCGCCTCCCCACGCTTCTCTCCTTTGCGAAGTTGACCGCTGGTGACGCGTTTCTACTTGCTGCCCACCATCACGGGGACGAATTTCTGAATTCGTTTGGCCTGCTCCACTTCGCCCGTATAAATGTTCCCCTGCGCGTCGGTGCCGACGGCGTTGATCCAGTGGAATTGCCCGGCATATTTGCCGTTGCTGCCGAAGAATCCCAGCGTCTTGCCGGTGGCGTGATCGAGGATCCACACGTGGTCGTTAGTCCCATCCGCCACATACATATACTTTTGCTGCGGATCTTTCGAGAACACCATCTTATAAGTGGTGCCGCACGGAGGAAGCTTCGTAATCGCCAAACCGCCGCAATCGTTGGCACGTTGCGAGGGCGTGTTCGGCGACACGTAATAATCCTTCACCCATTTGCCCTGTTTGGTGTAAATCGAGATGCGATCCTGGCCGCGCTCGCCGACGTACACGAGCCCGTCCTTATCGATCTCGGCGAAGTGCAGGTCGGGAACGAAGTTCTTCTCCTCGGGAGGAGGAGCGCCCGTCCAGTTATAAGACGGAATCTTGTCGTTCGTGATCTCGCTCAGCGGCATTCCGTGACCACCCCAGCCGCGCTTGAACGCGCCGGTGTTCATGTCGTACACGAGCAGCCGCTTCTGGTTGATGATGTAAATCTCCTGCGCGTCCTGGTCCAGGTTGAAACGGCCCTTGGACACCATCATGTCCGTGTTCTGGTTGTTTTCCTTGAACGAACCGTCCTTCGGCGGGCGATGGCCGAAATCCCACAGGAGCTTGCCGTCGCGCGTGAACTTCAGAATACTGTCCTGCGCGCCGGTTCCGCTGATCCAGATGTTACCGTCGCGATCGGCAATGATGGTCTGCAGATTCGCGGGCCACTGCGGAATGTAACCGGGACCTCCCCAGGCATGAACCACGTTGCCTTCCTGATCGAGTTCGATCGCCTCCGGCCCGCGCACGCAGCAATCGATCCGGTTGTCGGCGCCGCCGATTTCATCGCCGTCCGCCGCGGCCGCGCGGTTCAAGAACCACACGTGGCCGGTCTTATCTTCCACGTAAAGACCCGTGACCTGCTGCATGCTCCAGCGATTGGGCAACGGCTTCGGCCAGAACGGGTCCACCTTGAAGATCGGCGCGCCCTGCGCATCCACCGCCTGCACGGGAGCCTTCGCCGCCTTTGCATCTTTCTTCTTCGCTTGCAGGAGCCCAGGGGAAAGGGAAACGAGCGCCAGTACCGCAAACGCCCCGAGCACTGCCGCGGTCCATCTATGTTTGCCAAAATTCATGCATCTTCTCCTTTGCCGCCGGAATATAAACCTATCACATTTGACAGAGCACACCGGCATTTATAGACTTGGCGTTGCGGCCGCGGCCGCTGTATTGACATCGAGAGCACACCTTGATGAAATATGAGCGGCCATAAAAAGAGGAGATATCGGTGAGTAAATCCAAGAAAACCTCGGTGGATCGTCGCAGCTTCTTTAAGAGTGCGGCGGCCGGAGCGGCAGCGTTGGCGACCGTTCCCGCCGCGGAAGCCCAGCGCACGAACGATGCCGCCGACGCAGGGACTGCCGCGGAGGTCCTTCTGGCCCAGGGAGGCGCTCCGCCGCCAACGGCCGAACAGCTTGCGCGCGACGCGGGAAACGTTCGACCTCCTGCCGTGACCGGACGCGCCGTCACGCGCCCCGGCTCCGATCTGATGGTCCAGACGTTCCGCGATCTTGGCCTCGTTTATGTGGCGGCGCAAGCAGGATCGACGTTCGAAGGGATTCAGGAATCGATCATCAACTACGGCAATCCTCCCAACAAAATGCCGGAGTTCATCACCGCGCTGCACGAAGAATCCGCGGTCGCGATGGCGCATGGCTACGCCAAGGCCGAAGGCAAACCGATGCTCGCGCTGGTGCACGGGACCATCGGACTGCAGCACGCGTCGATGGCGATTTATAACGCCTATTACGATCGCGTTCCGATCGTGATGATCGCGGGAAATGACCGCGGCGATATTCCTTCGCACACCGCGCACGATATGGCGGGGATGGTTCGCAGCTTCACGAAATGGGACGCGCAACCCAAGACGCTCGATGAAGCGCTGGTGGCGATTCAGCGTGCCTACAACGAAGCGATCACGCCGCCCATGGCGCCGACTCTCGTCGTCATGGATTCGGAGCTCCAGAAGATGGACGCTCCGAACTACAAGCTTCCGACGTACAAACCGCCGGTATTTCCCACGCTCGACCCGACACGCGCGAAGGAAATCGCCAAGGCGTTGGTGGACGCGCAGAATCCTCGGATCGCCGTGGGTCGCCTGCGCACGCCGCAGGGCGTGATGCTCGCCGTGCAACTCGCCGAATTGGTCGGAGCTTGCACCAGCACGGCGGCGGCGAACGGTCCCATGAGTTTTCCGCAGCGGCATCCTCTGTGCGGACCGGGTGCGGATACGAATTACGACTACGTGCTTGGCCTGGAAACCCGAGGCGCGCAAGCTTCGATTATTGGGCCCGATCTGCCGACCATCGTCGCGCAAAGAGATCCCGCGAATATCGGCTTCGGCGGTCTCGATCCCAACGGCGCGCCGGCGCGGGGCGGACGCAACGCGAATGCCGCGCCTCCGATCCAGGCCGATGCGGAGGCGAGCCTGCCGGCCATCATCGATGAAGTGAAGCGTCAGATGACCGCCGACAAACTGAGGGTGGTCGCGGATCGCAGCGCCAAGCATGCGGAAGCGAATCATCACGCGCACGTCGAAGCCGTCAAGCAAGCCGTTGAAGGCATGCGGGCGGGTTGGGACGGCAGCCCGATCAGCACGGCCCGGGTGTACGGCGAACTGTGGCCCTTGATCATGAACGAAGATTGGTGCCTCTCGTCGCCCACCTTCTTCTCCGGTGGCCACAACGTGCGCATCTGGGATCACAACAAGCCGTATAGCTGCCTCGGCGGTCAGGGTGCCGGCGGCATGGGCTATGGCGCGCCTGCCTCGGTGGGCGCGGGGCTTGCGGCGAGGGATCACGGCCGCATCGTCGTCAACATCCAGTGCGACGGCGATCTCAACTACGCGCCCGGCGTGCTGTGGACGGCGGCGCATCACAAGCTTCCCGTGCTGACGGTCATGCACAACAATCGGGCCTGGCATCAGGAGTTCATGTACGTCGCGTTTATGACCGGCGTGCGCGGGCGCGGAACCGACCGCGCCTACATCGGCAGCACTTTGCGCGATCCCTACATCGATTACGCAAAAATGGCGGCAGGCTACGGCATGGCCGGCGAAGGACCGATCTCCGATCCCCAGCTCCTGGCCGCTGCTTTGAAGCGCGGCGTCGATAGCGTGAAAAGCGGCGAGCCGTACATGATCGACGTGATCACGCAGCCGCGATAGAGGACGAGGACATGACAAGAATCACAGGTGTGCTCGCCACGCTCGGACTGTTGATGATTTCGGCCGCCGGTCTGAGCGCGCAAGGACGCGGCGGAGCGCGAGCCCTTCCTAACAACCCTCCACCGACAAGCCCTGTCACCGGCGATGCCGCGAATGGCAAGGGACTTTTCTTCGCCTACAATTGCTACGCATGTCACGGATTTAACGGAGAAACGGGACAGCGCGCGTTCGTCGGAAATTGGGGACATCTCGCGACCGAGCAGGAGTTCATTACGTTCCTCCGGGCGCGCGGCAATGTCGCGCCAGAGCCCAAGTCCACCGGAATGCCGAACTTCGCGGAGAACACCATGTCGGATCGACGCGCGAAAGATATCTACGCGTATATCCGGACGTTCAAGAGCAACGCGCCGCCGTTAAAAGACATTCCGGCGCTCAACGCGATTATCGAGAACGCCGAGAAATCGAAATAATCGATCCGTCGCCACGAGCAACCGAGAACGGGAGAGGCGCTTAACCGCTCCCTATGGTCGCGGCTCTGGTCGGTTTGTGAAGACCAGTGGGACATCGGTCGATGCTCGGACGTAAGAAAACACCCACCCGAGCCGCGACGACAGGGAGCGGTCCACCGTTTGTGAAGACCAGCGGAACATCGGTCGATGCTCGGGTATAAGAAAACACCCACCCGAGCCGCGACCACAGCGAGCGGTCCACCGTTTGTGAAGACCAGCGGAACATCGGTCGATGCTCGGGGTATAAGAAAACACCCACCCGAGCCGCGACCATAGGGAGCGGTCCACAGTTTGTGAAGACCACCGCAACATCGGTCGATGCTCGGACGTAAGAAAACACCCACCCGAGCCGCGACCACAGCGAGCGGTCCACCGTTTGTGAAGACCAGCGGAACATCGGTCGATGCTCGGGTATAAGAAAACACCCACCCGAGCCGCGACCACAGGGAGCGGTCCACATCAGTTACTTCCCGTTCTTAAGAAACGTGCCCTTCTCCAACTCCTGAAACGCTTCCTGAAGCTGTTGCTGCGTGTTCATGACGATGGGACCGTACCATGCGACCGGCTCTTCCAGCGGTTTGCCCGACACCAGTAAAAATCGAATTCCGTTTTCGCCGGCGTGGACCACCACTTCGTCACCGTTATCGAAAAGGACCAGCGAACGATCGGCTGCCTCCGCGGGGGGCTTTGTGTCCAACCATCCGACCGATTCCGTCGGCACGGAAAGCGGACCGGAGGCGTTGCAGAACTTCCCGCTGCCCGCGAAAACGTAGGCGAACGAATGATCCGAGGTGGGAACAGGGAGACTCTTTGTGCGTCCCGGAGGCACCGAGACATCCAGATAAGTCGGATTCGCCGCAATCCCGTCCACGGGACCTTTCTTGCCCCAAAATGTTCCGCACACGATGCGCACGTGCGTGCCGTCATCGTCGGTTACATGGGTCACATCGCCGGCCAGAATGCCTTGATAGCGAGGCGGCGTCATTTTCAGATCCGCCGGAAGGTTGGCCCACAACTGGAAGCCGTGCATCCGCCCGACCTCGTCGCCTTTGGGCATTTCCTGGTGAATAATCCCACTGCCCGCCGTCATCCATTGAATGTCGCCCGGCCCGATGACTCCTCGATTTCCCATGCTGTCGCCGTGGTCGACGGTTCCGGCGAGAACGTACGTGATGGTTTCGATTCCGCGGTGCGGATGCCACGGAAAGCCCGCCAGATAATCCTCGGGAACGTCGTTGCGGAAATCGTCAAGTAATAGAAACGGATCGAAATCAGCCGTTTTGCCGAATCCAAACGCGCGGCGGAGATGCACTCCGGCGCCTTCGATCACCGGCTTGGATTGGATCAGGCGTTTCACGGGACGTAGCGACATGCGGCCTCCAACGAAAGTATATTAGACACGGAAATCCGGCAAACGTTTCACCCGAATATTTCCAGCACAATCGTCAAAAATTTCGGCGGAAGCCAGCTCCTCTTATGGCATGATGTGCACAGACGGCCACGCGAGCGTACTTGCATCTTCGTCACCGCTTCGTCACGCGCCAGCGCGCGGCTCGAAAATCACGGGAGCACCGGCCATGGAACAATGCAGTCATTTAGATCAAATACGAGACGTAAAGCCGCGCACCAACGGTTGCGAGGAATGCCTGAAGATGGGCGACACGTGGGTTCATCTGCGCCTGTGTCTCGAATGCGGCCACGTCGGCTGCTGCGATTCGTCAAAGAATAAACACGCCACCAAACATTTCCACCACACCAAACATCCCATCGTGCGATCCATCGAGCCTGGCGAAGACTGGGGATGGTGCTATATCGATCAACTGGAACTGGCTTTCGCGTAAGATGTTG
Organism: Terriglobia bacterium; assembly: GCA_963765085.1. GTDB lineage: Bacteria > Acidobacteriota > Terriglobia > Bryobacterales > Bryobacteraceae > Palsa-187. The sequence continues at coordinate 88,836 of CAVXVL010000099.1, forward strand.
GGGGCAGGCCCTGGTGTAAGCCGTGAGCCAGCGGCGGTTTCTTCAGACCATCCCGATTTCTGAAGTCCTCGGGAAACGAGCAAGAGCAGAGAAAGATCACATCAGAGGTGACGAATTCATGCTTGCTGCAATCGAAGATGTCGAGACTTTAAGTACACTTGTCGCGCGCCTGCGGGACGCCCGCCGGCAAACCGACACGCTATTCAATCTGGTCCGGCCCGAGGCTCTTTACGAACGCCCGATTCCCGAACGGCATCGCATCATTTTCTACCTGGGACATCTGGAAGCGTTCGACTGGAATCTTCTCTGCCCCCGCATCACGGCCGCGAAGCCGTTCGACCCGGAGCTCGACCGCCTGTTCGCCTTCGGGATCGATCCGGTCGACGGAGGTCTGCCTTCCGATCAACCCGCCGATTGGCCTTCCGCGCCGCAAGTCAGGGATTATCGCGATCGAATTCGTGCCACGCTGGACGCGGCTCTGGTGGATCGGATTTCGGGCGATTGGAAGGGAGACGAAACGCCGGGCACGTTGCTGAACGTCGCCATCGAACACCGCCTGATGCACGCCGAGACGCTCGCGTACATGCTGCACCAATTGCCGTACAGCCAGAAGGTGAACGATCCGCAGATTCCGGCTCCGCACGCAGGACCGGTGCGAGCCACGCAGGTCGCTGTTCCGAGCGGATCCATCACGCTGGGGCTGCCGCGCGATCCGGCCCACTTCGGATGGGACAACGAATTCGAAGCAACCACTGTAGAAGTGCCGGCCTTCAGCATCGATCGCTACAAAGTGACCAACGGCGAATACCTGAAGTTCGTCGCGGCCGGCGGATATCGCGATCGATATTTGTGGAGCCCGGAGGCATGGGCGTGGAAAGAAGCGCTCGGCATCGCGCATCCGTTGTTCTGGTCGAGTGCGGGCGTGGGAGTTTGGCATTATCGCGGCATGTTCGAAGAAATGCCGCTGCCGCTCCATGGGCCGGTTTACGTCAGTCACGCCGAGGCCAGCGCCTACGCGAAGTGGACAGGCAAGCGCTTGCCGACAGAAGCCGAATGGCAGCGCTCGGCCTACGGAATTCACCAGGGAAAGATCTCGCCACGAACCGGCGCGCCGCGTCGGAGCGGCATTTCCCGTGGGGCGCCGAAGCTCCCCGGGCGGGGCATGGATATTTCGACATGGCGCGTTGGGATCCGTCGCCGGTCCATGCATTTCCGGCGAGCGGGAGTGCGTTCGGCGTGGAGGGCCTGATGGGAAATGGATGGGAATGGACGTCAAGTCTGTTCGCGCCTCTCCCCGGGTTCCGGCCGTTTCCTTTTTACGAGGGTTACTCTGCGAACTTTTTCGATGGAGCGCATTCGTGATGAAAGGCGGGTCTCCGCGGACGGACCGCTGTATGCTGCGGCGATCGTTTCGAAATTGGTTTCAGCCGCATTATCAGTACGTATATGCCGGATTTCGATGTGCATGCTCCTAATCTCAAGCGAGGAAACGAGTATGGCGACCAACATGACGGCGGTGGAAACCGCGCACGATTTCGCGACGGACGTTCGCAGCGGTCTGCTGCAGCCGGGCCAAAAGGAACTGCCCTCCAAATATTTGTACGACACGCTGGGTTCGAAGCTCTTTGACGTGATCGTCGAGCTGCCGGAATACGGATTAACGCGCGCCGATCAGGGCTGCTGCGCGGCACGCGCCCGAAATCGTGCAGCGTGTCCCCGGCGACGTGGCCGTGTGCGAACTGGGAAGCGGCAGCGGCACGAAGACGCGCTGGATTCTGGAAGCTCTCGCACGGCGCAGGCAGACCGACTCTTTATTTCCCGGTCGAAATCTCCCGGCCGCCCTCGCGGTTTGCCGCCGTGAACTGTCCGATATCGATTCGTCGGCATCGTCGGCCTGGAGCGCGAATACATCGACGGCTTGATCGAAGCCGCGGCCCGGCGGCGCGAGGGCCAACGAATCCTGGTGCTTTTCCTCGGCAGCACGATCGGCAACTTTAGCTCTCCCGCCGATGTCGCCTTCCTGCGCGAAATCCGCGCGATCCTGCAGCCGGGCGATGCGCTGCTGCTCGGCACAGATCTGGAAAAGCCGATTCCGCAGCTCCTCAAGGCGTATGACGATCCGCTCGGAGTCACGGCCGCCTTCAACTTAAATCTGCTCGCGCGCATCGATCGGGAATTGGACGCCGATTTCGATCTCGATGAATTCGAACACGTGGCGAAGTTCAATTCCGAAACCGGCAGCGTGGAGATGCATCTGCGCTCCAAGCGGAATCAGACGATCGCGATCCGCGGCGCGGGTCTCAGGGTCGCCTTCGAAACCGGCGAAACGATTTGGACCGAGAACAGCCACAAATATTCGCTGGCGGGCGTCGACCGGATGGCCGAGGCGGCGGGCTTCCGCTGCGAAGCTCGCTGGATCGACCAGGAGTGGCCGTTTGCGGAAACCCTACTGAGGGTCGGCGCGTAGGGCCCCGGCGCGGGTCTGTCGTCCAAGTTGAAGCCGCTGTTTGTGCGATCCTCATGCTCGAGGGCGTCGTTCACGCCGTCGTGAATGTCATCGCGAGGAGAATCCCGGTGGCCCATATTGCAGTCACGTTTACTTTCCATAGTGGCGTGAAACGGCGCCTGTTCCGTAACGTCCGCCTGTCCGGAAGTTGGGACCCAGAGGGACGCTTTATCGATCAATGGGCGAAATTCCGATGACGCGTCCTCGACGAGGCCGGCTGCGAGGCTTTTCAGCGCAAGCGCTTCGTTCGATCCCAGTCAGGTCGGGACCACTTTTCATTGGGGCGTGGCCGCGGACATCGTCGGAGCGCCCACAGCCTGGGTGGTGGTGACGGAAGTCCCGGACGAGAATTCCAATCAGCGTTATCGTAGCTTCGTCCTCGCCGAGGAGGAAGCCGGCAGGAATATTGGTTCTCACGGGACGCCGATTCGGCGCCCAGAAATACTATCAGCGGGGTTCGGCGAGCCCCGGGTATCCGATTTGCCGTGTGGGCTCCGCATGCAAGAAAAGTCGAAGTCGTTTTCGCGCCTTTGATTTAGAAAGCGGCGTTGCCCACGGGCTATATCCGGATGACGGCACGGGCGTGGATCCAGCGCCCCCGCCATTCCGCTTGGTCTCCTACCGGCAGCGGGATTTGGGAGAGCGATATCACGAAGACTCCGGCTCTCGCGAACTTCGAAATTTCCTTCACCGGTTGTATATGTATCCGCATCACGAACGAACAAGGCACGCCGACTTATAAGGTCGATATTTTCTCGCGCAACCAGGTGGGCCGTGGCGGAAACAATCCCTTCGGAGCGCACTATGGAGGCTCCTACCTGGATCTCGACGGCATCGTAAGCTGCTCTATCGTCTCCGATCCGGATCGCCTCACCGAAGACTTCCACGACACGGGAATCACCAAGCAAACGACCATCTCGGAGGATCAATTCTGGGCGAATGAATACACCGCTGGCCGAGTGCCGCGGCAGAATCTAGCGAATCTGGTCATTTACGAACTGCACGTGGGCTCGTTGGGATATCCGTCGATATCGGCCGGGACGTTTGACGACGCGATGAAGTTCGTCGACGAATTAACGGACCTCGGCGTGAACGCCGTGGAATTGCTCCCGGTGCTGGAATTCGACGGCGCTTTGCAATGGGGCTATGGAACGTCGCTCTTCTTTTGCCTGCAGACCAGCGCGGGCGGCGCGAATCAATTGAAGCATTTCGTGCGTGCGTGCCATCAGCGCGGCATCGCCGTGATCCTCGACGTCGTCTACAATCACTTCGCGACCGCCGACAACGAGCGCTCCGAATGGGGATACGATTCGGACCCGCGCGTCGCGCCGCAAAACAATCTTTGGTACTGGTATGAAGGCCTGCCAAGCGATTATCCGGGGAACCTCGAAGGCGGATATCTGAACAATTACTCCACCGGCTACACGCCGCGATTCCGCGAAGAAAACGTGCGCCAGATGTTCACCAGCAGCGCGGCGGCGTTGTTTGACGATTTTCACATCGACGGGCTGCGTGTGGATCTGACCGACGCCATTCATCAGAACAGCGCCCTTAACGCGAACGGCGCCAGCGTACCGTAGCGCACACCTGTTCGGAACCAAATTTCTGCGCGAATTGGTGCGCACGGTGAAAGTCCTGAATCCGTCGGCATTTCTGATCGCGGAGGATCATAGCGACTGGAGCGCGATGACGCGGTCGCTGGATCAGGACGGCATCGGATTCGATGCGGTCTGGTACGCGAATTTTTGTCACCACCTGATTGGCGACGGCAATTACGGAGAGAATTACGCGGATCTGCCGAAGATCGCAGGCATGGGTGCGCCCGGACCGCTCAACATGGACTATTTCGCAGGCGCGCTGCTCGGAACGCAATTCAACAAGATCGTTTATCACGAAGATCACGACGAGGCGGGCAACGAATCAAATACAGGTCGAACCATCACGGTCGCGGTAAATCAGGCGCCGCTCGTGGGAGAGACGCGCAAGATCGCAGAGGATCGCTGCCGCTTCGCTTTCGGCATGTCGGCGCTTTCGGCCGGAACGCCGATGTTCCTGATGGGGGAAGAAATCGGCGCCGCGAAGAAGTTCCGCTATTACGATTTCTTTGAACAAAGAAGATCTGATCGGGGAGCGGAGCGGGAGCGGCAAATTTCTTTTTTGCTTTTACCGGGATTTGATCGGCCTGCTCGCCGCGAAGCCAGCCGCCCGGTCGCGCGAACTCGACGTGATTTACCGTCATGACGACCATCGCGTGATTGCGTTTACACGCAGCTCTTCGTCTCAACATTTGCTGATTGTGGCCAGCCTGAACGACGCCCCTTTCGATCACGGATATGTGATGTGGACAGATCCCGCGCGCTTGCCCGACGGTTGGTGGCAGGAGGTCTTCAACAGCGACGCCGCGATGTTTGGCGGAAACAACATCGGGAACGGCGGCCTGACGTTGCAGGTGAACGGCGGCGTGATCAATGCGGTCATTCCCGCTCGTGGATTCGTCGTGTTCGAAAAGGTCGGTTAGCGCGCGCCGGTTTGCATTTTGTCCTTGCGTTTTACGCGTTTGCAGGTTACGCCCTGGCGGTTCCGCGAGCCCATCTGGGAGACTGGGGGCATGGGTATCCTGCGTCTGGAACACGTCGGCAAAGATTACGTCACGGAAGGCGTTCCCGTGCCGGCTCTGCACGACGTGAGTATCGAGTTTCAGGCAGGGGAATTCGTGGCGCTCGTGGGACGCAGCGGCTGCGGAAAATCCACACTTCTAAATCTCGCGGGCGCCATGGATTTTCCGACGTCGGGAACCGTTTGGCTGGATAGCGTCAGCACGTCCAGCCTCAACGATGCCGCGTTAACGCGAATTCGGCGTGAAAAGGTGGGTTTCATTTTCCAGAGTTTCCAGTTGCTGCCGACCCTTTCCGTGATCGAGAATGTCGAACTGCCGATGATGCTGGCCGGTCGTTCCCGTACGCGCGAGACCGCGAGCGAACGATTGCATTGGGTGGAGATGGAAGCCTACGCCGACCGCATGCCGTATCAGCTCTCCGGCGGGCAGATGCAGCGCGTCGCCATTGCGCGGGCGTTGGCCAATGAGCCCTCGATCCTGCTCGCCGACGAGCCGACAGGAAATTTGGATAGCGCCACGAGCGACGTGATTCTCGCGCTGCTGCGGCGCATCGCGAACGAGAAAAAGACGACGGTTCTGATGGCGACCCACAGCATCGAGGCGATTGGCGCCGTGGACACGATCGTGCGTATGCAGGACGGCCGGGTGCACAGCGTGAGCTCGACGGAGAAGCTTGCGAGGAATCGCTAACGATGGCGGCATTCGCTCTTTTCTTTCGCTTGATTCTCCGGCCCCTGCGGCGGGAGCGTCTCCGTACCGCGCTCACCGTACTTGCCGTCGCGCTGGGTGTGGCCGCGGTGCTCGCGATCGAACTCGCGGGCCAAGCTGCGGCGGGATCTTTCCGTTCTTCACTCGAGACGCTCACGGGAAGCTCGAATCTGGAAGTGACCGCTGCCGGTGGGATTCCGCCGGAAGTCTTCGCGCGTCTGGCGACCGCTCCGTACGCACTCAGACTGCATCCCCGCGTCGAAGATTACGGAATGATTCAGGGCGGATCGGCACCCCGCAATCCCAGACGCACGATTCCCGTGATCGGCGTCGATCTGTTTTCCGAACAGTCTATGGCAAAGGGTTCGGATGCGGATGAATCGCGACCGTTATCGGATGTACGGCTCGAAGATTCTGTGTGGATGAGTTCAGATTTGGGATTCAAACCGGGCGATCGTATTCGTTTGTTGACCAACGATACTGCTTCCGATTTCACCGTGCGAGGAGTGTTCGATCCACAGGCAGGGGAAGTGATTCTCATGGATCTTGCACCTGCTACACGAATTTTCCGCCGCGCAGGAAAGCTCGATCGAATCCTGATCGAAGCTCCGGCGACGCGTTCAATGGAAGAATGGCAGGCGCTGTTGCGTCCGCTTGTTACTGACGGCGTCACGATTGCGCGGCAGGGGACGCAAACCGACGAGAATCGCCGGATGCTGGAAGCGTTTCGCTGGAATCTGCGCGTGCTGAGTTATGTGTCGCTCGCGGTGGGTGCGTTCCTGATCTACAACACGATTTCGGTTTCCGTCGTGCGTCGACGATTCGAGATCGGAATTCTGCGGGCGCTCGGAACTCCGCGCCTGGGCGTGCTTGCGGGATTTCTCGGAGAAGCTGCGTGCTTTGGATTGTTGGGAGGGCTGACGGGAATCGCGCTCGGCCGCGTGATGGCGGAAGGCGCGGTGAAATTGGTCGCCTCGACGGTGGCGTCGCTGTATTTCAGTAGCAGGCCGGCACCCATCACGCTGCCGTGGGAAACGGCGCTACTCGGCGTCGCGATGGGCGTCGGAATCGCGATCGTTTCGGCGCTCGGACCTGCGTGGGAGGCGTCGAGAGTCGCGCCGATCGAAGCGATGGCGAGAGGCAGACGCGAGCACGAAGTTCACGTGCATCGCTGGCAGACGGCGGCGATTGCGGTTGTTCTGGCGGGCACGGCGTGGATCGCATCGCGGCAGGATGCCGGTAAACGGGAAGCCGATCTATGGATATCTGAGCGCGGTGTTGCTGCTCATCGCGTCGGCGCTGCTGATTCCGGCGCTGGTTTCGGCGTTGGCTGCGATCACGGCGGGCGCGATCCGGCGCGTCTTCGGCGTAGAAGCGCTGCTGGCGACGCGGAGCCTGGCGGGGTCTCTGCGGCGAACTTCCGTACTCATCGGAGCGCTCTCCACCGCGATTGCCGTACTCACCGCGGTCGGTATCATGGTCGGAAGTTTTCGCGAGACGGTGGTCGTGTGGATGGGCGATATTTTGCAAGCCGATTTATTTCTCGCGCCCGCCGTTCCCGCCGGTGCGGATCGCCATCCGACGATGTCCGCGGAAATTCCCGCCGAACTTGTCAAACTTCCGGAGGTGGACGCCATCGATCAACTGCGCACGTATGAGATCCGTTATCAGGGACTTCCCGCCACGCTCGGAGGCATGGACGCGAAGATTGGCGGCGAGAAGCGGAGGCGCTCGTTTCTCTCGGGAGCGCCGGCAAAGCAGATCTTCGATCAACTGATCGGCAACGATGCCGTAATCGTCAGCGAGCCGTTCGCGAACAAGCATCATACGAAAGCGGGCGACATTCTCACGCTGAATCTCGGGGGACGCGCGGAGTCTTTTCGTGTGCTGGACATTTACTACGATTACTCCAGTGAACGGGGATTGGTATTGATGGATCGCGCGACGTTGTTCAAGTATCTTCCCGGCGAAGACCCTACCAACGTCGCGGTGTATTTGAAGCCCGGAGTTTCCGTGGAAGACGGGCAGCGGGCGGTGGAAGCGTGTGATCGCGGGGCGAAGAATCGCGTTGGCGCGCAATAAAACTTTGCGGGACCAAGGTATCCAGGTTTTCGACCGCACCTTCGCCATCACCTATGCACTCGAAGCGCTTGCGGTATTCGTCGCAGTGACGGGCGTGGGCGGCGCGCTGCTTGCCTTGGTCATCGACCGACGCCGTGAGTTCGGGTTGCTCCGGTTTCTCGGCGCGGCGAACAATCAGGTACGCCGGATCATTTTGTTCGAAGCCGGACTGCTCGGCGCGATCGCGAACATCGCGGGCGTGACGCTGGGCTTTTTTCTCTCGCTGCTTGCTGATTCGTGTCATCAACAAGCAATCCTTCGGATGGACCATTCAGTTTCATTGGCCGATCGCCGTACTGCTGGGCGCGCTTTCGACGGTCTACGTCGCGACGATTCTTTCGGGGCTTTATCCGGCCAGAATCGCGACACGCCTCGTGCCGATCGAGGTGATCCATGAAGAATAGACGAAGTTTTCTATTTCTTCTCGCAAACGCTTCGCTCCTGCGCGCCGCGCGCGATGGAGCCGAAGCGCCCTATCGATTAGCGCTGCCCGGTTATCGTTATGAATTTCCTCGCGATCATTTCAATCACGAGGATTTTCGCACCGAATGGTGGTATTACACCGGAAATCTGCACACCACGGAAGGCCGCCGCTTCGGGTTCGAGCTGACGTTCTTTCGCCAGGGCGTCGAGCGTCGTCGCGGCGACGGACGACATCTGGGACGTGCGCGATGTCTGGATGGCGCATCTCGCGCTCAGCGACATCGGCGGCAAACAGTTCTCTGCACACCGAGCGCCTGAATCGCTCTGGCGCGGGCATCGCGGGAGCGGATTTCAAAGAAGCTCGCATTTGGAATGGAAACTGGCAGTCGCAATGGACGCTCGATCCTGCGATTCCCGGTGGAGGATCGCAGAAGCTTCAGGCCATCGCGGATCGCTTCTCTTTCGAGCTTTCGCTGAAGTCGGAGAAGCCGCCGGTGATTCACGGCGAGAACGGCGTGAGCCAGAAAGCCGAAGGCGCGGGAAAAGCGTCGCACTATATTTCGTTCACGCGGCTACTCACGAACGGCGAAATCACTTTGGACGGAAAGCGGTTCCAAGTGGACGGAACCACGTGGATGGATCATGAGTTCTTCAGCCATCAACTGGAATCCAATCAGAGCGGATGGGATTGGTTCAGCCTGCAACTCGACGATGGTTCCGAGCTGATGCTATTCCGTCTGCGCCGCGCGGGAGGAGCGGCCGACCCGTTTTCAGCGGGAACCTACGTCGATCCGCAAGGCCGCGCGACGCATCTCGCGGTCAAGGATTTCAAAGTCACGCCTGGACAAATCTGGACGAGTCCTGCGACCGGCGGAAAGTATCCCGTGGGATGGACCGTCGAAGTTCCGTCTCTGAGATTGAGCGCCGCGCTTCGCACGCCGTTAATGCAGCAGGAGATCACCAGCAATTCGCGATCGGGCGGCACGTATTGGGAAGGCGCTATCGATATCGACGGTACGCGCGCGGGACATCGGCTCAAAGGAGTTGGATACCTAGAGATGACGGGTTATGCGGGCCGCATCACGGGTTTGGATTAGCTTTGCTCACGCCGCGCGGCGCGAGCGGACGTTGAATTCGAGCTTCCAGCGGCGGCCGTCGGTCGCGACGAACCACAGCTCCAGCATTCCGGTTTCGGTCACCAGACTTTCGAGCGTGACGGGAACCGTCTCGCCGGGATTACCGGGTAATGAGACTTCGACCGGCGCTAACTCTTCCATGTCGGGTGCGATTTCTTCCAACATCTCTCCAGCGGTGTCGTCTTTGCGTTCGGTGGATTGAAACAGACGGAAGCGCGCTCGCTCACCGATGCGAAGGGCGAAGCGGCGATCTTTGATCTGATGGCCGTTGCCTTCTTCCATCCCGAACGGCACGACGGTCAGAGCCTTTAACGGAGGCTTCATTCCGGGAACCGCGGGCATCGCCGTTTCGATCCCGATGTAGTAGCTGCGCGGAACGCCGCCGCGAACGCGAACACCTTTCCCTTGACGCGCGAGGCCGTAGTGCGCGGCTCCGCGCGCGACCGCGTGCATTAGATCATCAGCTGTCAATGCGACTACCGGTTTCGCCAGCCACTGATTCATGGCTTCCAGAATGCGCTCGCGAACCAGCTTCGCGCGTAGCACGCCCCCGTTGAAGAGCACATGCGTGGGCTGCGCTCCGTGGCGATGCAGGAAATGTGCGAGGTGACGAGTGATCGCAGCGTCGGCGGCGTAGGGCAGACCGAATTCCGTGAGCGATTCGTGACGCCCTTCCGGCGCGGCATCCATCGGGACGAGCGGCAGAAATCCATCGAGCAAAATTCGTTGGAGGTCGTCGTAGTTTCAATTTCGTCTTCACGCTGCCGCCGACGACGCCGGTTCCCCGCCCCAGGATCGTGATGGTTTGATCGGCGATCTTGCCGCCTTCCGCGAGCAGATTTTCCTTGGCAGCGCGGCAATGCTGCCACAGGCCATGGAATTGGATCGCGTCGAGTTTTTTGGGCAGACTCTGCGCGACGTGATGCGCGAGCGCGGCGTCGATATTATCGCCACCCAGCAGAATGTGATCCCCCACCGCAATCCGTTCGAGCGCGATTTCGCCGGCCTGGTCCTTCACGGCAATCAAAGTGAAATCCGTGGTGCCGCCGCCGATGTCGATCACCAGAACCAGATCGCCGACGCTCACGAGATCGCGCCAATCGGGGTTACGCTCGATCCACGCGTAGAAGGCCGCCTGTGGCTCCTCCAGTAAAATCACATCGCGATAACCGGCCTGTTGAGCAGCCTTCAGCGTCAGTTCGCGCGCGACCTGATCGAAGGACGCGGGGACGGTGACGAGAACTTGATGGGCGTCAAACGTCTGCTCCGGATGTGGTTCATTCCAGGCGTCCCGCAAGTGCTGCAGATAACGCTGCGATGCGTCCACGGGCGAAATTTTTTCGACGCCTTCGGGGGCATTCGGAGGAAGAATTGCGGCTTCGCGGTCGACACCGGAGTGCGACAGCCACGACTTCGCAGAAGATACCAGGCGGCCGGCGTTTTCCAGCCCCTTCTTATGCGCGAGCACTCCGACGATGGGACCCGCGGGATCGAGAAACACGAAGGACGGAAGCAGCGGTTCGGCCCGCACTTCATCGGGATTCACCAGTTGTGGAATCGAAAACTGCTCGACCGTTTCGTCACGAGTGTAGGCCAGGGCACAGTTGGTGGTGCCGAGATCGATCCCGATGACGGGTTTTAGTTGTACATCTCCGGGAGTGGGCAAGCGGTAACCTTCTTACCAGTGTAGAACTGTTGTCGAAGGTTACCGTTGCGCGATGTAGGGGATCAGCGGGAACTACTTCACGGGAACAAAGCGCTGGACGCGCTCGCCCGAGAAGACTTCGCCCGTATAGATGTTGCCTTTGGAATCGACCGCTTCCATGTGCAGGCCAAAGAACTGGCCGCCGTTCTGTCCCATGCTGCCTAACGTGCCGACGACCTTACCGTCCTCGCGATTGAGGAACCAGATGTGATTGTTCGTCAGATCCGAGATGTAGAGGAACTTCTGTTTCTTATCCGGCGAGAACATCACCCCGCCGGTGGAACCGCCGACGCCGGTCATGGGAGCCAGAACAAATTCCTTGATGTACTTTCCGTCCTTGGTGAAAACCTGAATACGATTCGCCATGCGATCGGCGGCGTAGAGGAATCCATCGTTCGAGATATTCAGCGTGAGGTGGCCGCGGAACTCTTTGGGCATGGGGCCGCCGGGCGTATACGCACGGTCCTTATCGTCGGTCGACATTTCCGATAGCTTATGGCCGTAGGCGCCCCAACCGCGCTTGAATTTCAACGTATCCAAATCGAACACCATCACGCGGCCACCCAGGTAATTATCGGCGGCGTACATCTCGTGAGCCGGTTCATCGAGACGAATCTCTTCGAGGCCTCCGACAATCATCGGAGTCGTGGGCGGATACTTCGCGCGGAAAGCCGCGACTGCGGCCGCGCGAGCAGCCAGTGTGGCGGCGTCAGGACGTTGACGGCCGCCGGGAAGGAATCCAAAAATCGGACCCATACTGCCCTTTCCGGGAGCGCGATCTTTGACCACGGCGTCGCCGCCACCGCCGCCCGGCAGCTTCTCGGGAGCGCGGGGCACATCTGCAACCCACATGCCGCTCTTGGTGTCATACTTCTTCACCGTGTCGAGTCCGAGGTAGGCGAAGCCTTTGGTATCGATCGCCATCCCGTGACCCTGCGGTGCGTCGAACGAACCGATCACGTCGCCGTTCTTATCGAAGTGAATCATCGACGGCGGACGGACGCAGCAGTCGGCGATGGGAGGAGTCAGTTCCGCCTCCAGTTCGATATCAGTCAGATCGTTCGGGCGATCGTACGCCCATACGTTGTCGTCTTTGTCCACGGCCAATCCGGTGACGCCGCCGATCTTCCATTTATTCGGCAGAGGCTTCGGCCAGGTAGGATCGAACTTAAATTTCGGCGCAGAGGATTCCTGCGCGGTGATCGAAGTATTCAAGCCGGCCACGCAGGCAATCACCAGACCAACGCCCGCCGTCGCCGCAAACAACCGCTTCCACACGCTCTTGGTGCTATTCATAATTTCCCTCAGGTAATCTTCAGGTTAGCGGCGCTCCGCAAAGCGATTGGTCCGCACAACGGCTCATCTTACAACAAGTCGGAGTCGATCCGTCTATTCCCGGCAACGATTTGTTTTATTTCGGGCGTCCGTTCGAAATGTGCCGGCATGATAGCTTTGTAATTCATGTTCACAATCAGGTTCGACCTCGCCGCAGCGGCTTATCAGGAGATGATCGCGCAGGGATTTCAGCCCGATTTCCCGGCCGGAGTACCCGAGCAGCTGGATGCAATCAAAGCGCATCCGCAGCCGGCAACGGACGCTTCGATCCGTGACCTGCGCTCGTTGTTGTGGTCCTCGATCGACAACGATACTTCTCGCGATCTGGATCAAGCCGAAGTCGCCGAGCGCGTAGACGGCGGCATTCGCGTTCTCGTCGCCATCGCGGACGTCGATTCCCGTGTCGCGATCGGCACGCCCATCGACGCGCACGCGGCCGAGCAGACCACATCGGTCTACACCGGCATCCGGACGTTCCCGATGCTGCCGGAGGAACTTTCCACGGACATCACTTCTTTGAACGAAGGGGCCGACCGGCTGGCGATCGTCGTCGAATTCGTGGTCGCGCAGGATGGCACCACTTCCTCCCCGAGTGCCTATCGCGCGCTGGTGCGTAATCAGGCGCAGCTGACTTATAACGGGGTTGGCGGCTGGCTGGAAGGCACGGCTCCCGCGCCTCCCAAAGTGAGCGCGTCGGCCGATCTGACAGCGCAACTCAAATTGCAGGACGAAGCGGCGCAGTTGCTTTTGGCTCAGCGGCACAAAGCCGGCGCGTTAGATTTCGATCGCGTGGAAGCCGAGCCTGTGATTGCCAACGGCCAAGTACAAGGGGTCGACGCGCGGCGCAAGAATCGGGCCACCGAGCTGATTGAAAATTTCATGGTTGCCGCCAACGGCGCGATGGCGAAATCGCTCGGCGACGCAAAGGTATGCTTCATCCGCCGCGTCGTCAAGACGCCGGAGCGGTGGCCGCGCATCGTGGAACTGGCGGCGGCCCATGGCGGGAAGCTACCGGCGACGCCGGATTCCGCGGCGCTGAATGCTTTCCTGCAAAAACGAAAAGCGGCCGATCCGGACCACTACGCGGACGTGTCACTCGCGGTCATCAAACTGATGGGTCCCGGCGAATACGTCCTGCTGCACCCGGGCGATCCCGATCAGGGGCACTTCGCGCTGGCGGTCCACGATTATACGCACTCCACGGCGCCGAACCGCCGCTTCGCCGACACCGTCACGCAGCGCCTGATTAAGTCGGTGATGGCGAAAAAGCCCTCGCCCTATTCCGATCCGCAACTGGACGCGATCGCGAAGAACTGCACGCTGAAAGAAGACGCCGCGCGCAAAGTGGAAAGGAAGATGGGCAAGCGCATCGCGGCGGTGGCGCTACAACACCGAATCGGTGAAACCTTCTCTGCGATCGTGACGGGCGTTACTCCCAAGGGCGTTTTCGTGCGCGTTCTGAATCCTCCGGCAGAAGGGATTCTCGCGCGCGGCCAACAGGGCGTCGACGTCGGCGACCGGCTGCAAGTCAAATTGATCAGCACGGACCCGCAGCGCGGCTATATCGATTTCGCTCGCTGATATGACCCAAAGCCGCGACTAGAAGGAGCGGTTAAGCGTCGGCCTTGTAGCGACTGCTGTGGCGAAGTCGACGCCGGTTTACGCGCGAAAGTTGAACCGCTCCCTCTGGTCGCGGCTCGGGTCGGGATTGTTCGTGGCTACTAATCCTGAGGATTGGTCGCGAAGACCGTGAGTTCGGTCGTGAAACCGCGGTCGTTCATTTCGAGAGCCGCTTTGATCATGTGTGCGATATCCTCACTCTGCAACTTGCTCGGATGATCGACCTGCGGAAATCCGGCCTTGCGTGCGAAATCGGTAATCACTTCGCTCGGATTCACCAGGAAAACGCGGACATTGTACTTGCGCAGTTCGGCGCGCCAGCACTCGGTCATCCCACGCAGGGCGAACTTGCTTCCGTAGTAAGCGGTGCCTTTGGGCGCACCGCGCACGGCGGCCGTCGACGCGATGTTGATCAGATTTCCCTTCTTGCGCGCTTTGAAGATTTTGGCTGCTTCGCGCGCCATCAGCATCGCTCCCGTGACGTTGGTGGCGAAGACGTCCTGGAAGCTCGCGAGATCCATGTCCGTGAGCTCCTTCAGCACGCCGACGCCGGCGTTGTTGATCAGGACGTCGAGATCGCCGAGTTTCTCTTTCACTTCCCGAAATGTCCGGAGGACGTCGGCTTCGTTCGAGACGTCCGCTTGAATGCCCAGGGCGCCCAACGACTTTGCGGCTTCGGCCAAACGCTCAGGGTCACGTCCGGTGATCGCGACACGCGCGCCCGCCTGGGCGAGCACTCGGGCGGCGGCGCGGCCAATGCCGCTCGATCCGCCGGTAATCAGGACAACTGCTTGGTTGAGATCCATGTACTCCATGGTAGTTGAGGCCAGCAATGGTTGAAACGCAAAATCGAAGGAAGCACGGATGATATCATCAGCAGGCGAAATGCCCACGATCAGCGTATTTTACGGGATCGTGATCCGGATGTACTACAACGATCACGCGCCGCCCCACTTCCATGCCCGCTACGGCGAGGATGAGGCGACGATCGAAATCGAGAGCTTGCGCGTGCTGGCGGGTGCGCTGCCGAGGCGCGCGCTGGAACTGGTGACGGCATGGGCGGCGGCGCACCGAGCCGAACTGTACGAGGACTGGAACCGCTGCCGCGATAATCGGGCGCCGGAGAAGATCGAACCACTGGTATAACGGTAGGGAGAGGAGGCTCGTATGTATTGGGATGTGGTGGAAGTGAAGGCGGAGCCCGACTACGGTCTTTTCTTGTGTTTCTCAGATGGAACACGCGGCCGCGTCCAATTTTCGCCGGACGAATTTACGGGAGTCTTAGCACCTCTGCGGGATCGCGGATTCTTTGAGCGCGTGTTCGTCGATCAGGGAGCCGTCGCCTGGCCGGGGGAAATCGATATGGCTCCCGACACTATGTACCAGCAGGTGAAAATAGGCAGGCCGACGCCGGTGTTTGAGTAAGATCCCCTCCACGAATTTTATCTTCCGCCCGGCGTTTTATTTCCTCTCGCGTCCGCGAGTATTTGACCAAGGTGATAACCTGAAATCGTGAGCAGCCATAAGAAAACGACAGAAGAAAAGGCGGCCCATCAGTCCAGGGAAGCCGCCGGCGGTGACCCGCGCGGCGATGAAGCGGTTTTGAACGATCCGCCCGACGCGCTCCAGACCATCATCAGCGAGCGCGATCAGTTGGCCGCCGACAGGGCCGAGTTGCAGGATCGCTACGTGCGGCTGCAAGCCGAATTTCAGAACTCCCGGAAACGCTCCGAACGCGACCGCGCGGAGTTCGCCGAGTATGCGAGCACGGAGGCGGTCCGCGCCCTGCTCCCGATCCTGGATGATTTCGAACGCGCCTTGAAAACCGAAGCGACCGGTAAGGACTTCGCCAAAGGCATGGAGTTGATTTACCAGCGTTTATTCGAATCGCTGAAGAAACTGGGCTTGGAGCCCCTGTCGGCCGCCGGGCAGCCCTTCGATCCCCACGTCCATCACGCCGTGGAAATGGTAGAATCCGAGGAAACCGCCGATAATACTGTGATCGACGAGTACCAGCGCGGCTATAACTTCAAAGGCCGGCTGCTGCGTCCGGCGATGGTAAGGGTGGCGGTGGAGCCAGCCTCGCGGAAAGCTTAGTCCCGTCCGATTATATCCTTGAGGCCGACCTGAATCCATGAGTGTCCGAGCTTGAGCGTCACGAAACGAGATTACTACGAAGTGCTCGGCATCGCCCGCGATGCCGGTGAGCCCACGCTGAAAAGCGCCTACCGCAAGCTCGCCTTGCAGTTCCATCCCGACCGCAATCCCGGCAATCATGAGGCCGAAGAAAAGTTCAAGGAAGCGGCCGAGGCTTATAGCGTTCTGAGCGATCCGCAGAAGCGCAACGCCTACGACCGTTACGGTCATCAGGGCGTCGCGAGCGCGTCCGGCAACGGCTTCGATCCGTCCGCCGGATTCCCGGATCTCTCCGACATTCTCAGCGACGTGTTCGGGTTTGGCGACGCTTTCGGCGGCGGCCGTCAGCGCAACCGCACGCGCGCGCAGCGCGGCGACGACGTGCGCTACGACCTGGAACTCAGCTTCGAGGATTCCATGCGCGGCCTGACCATCGATATCCAGGTGCCTCGCATGGAGGAATGCGGGCGCTGCCACGCCAAGGGCGCGGAGCCGGAAGACGGGCTCACCACTTGTCCGGTCTGCCGCGGCCGCGGCGAAGTGATCTATCAGCAAGCGTTTCTCTCCGTGCGGCGCACCTGTTCGCAGTGCGGAGGACGCGGGCAGATCATTCGCCGTCCCTGCAAGGAATGCAAAGGCGAGGGCTACCTGCGGCGCGAACGTAAACTGAAGGTCAATATTCCCGCGGGCGTCGACGACGGCACGCAGATGCGGCTTTCGCAGGAAGGCCAGCCGGGCGCGAACGCCGGACCTCCGGGCGACCTCTACGTCGTCTTGAAGGTGAAGGCGCATCCGATTTTCCAGCGCAATCAGGACGATCTCCATTGCCTCGTCCCGATCAACATCGCACAGGCCGCGCTCGGCGCATCGATCGATATTCTGACGTTCGACGGCTTGCAGACCGTCAAAATCCCGGAAAGTTCGCAGCCTGGGACCCGCCTGCGGCTGAAAGGTCTCGGTGTGCCGCACGTCAACGCGAGCGGCCGCGGCGATCTGTTCGTGCATGTCGACGTGCGCATTCCTCCCAAAATGACCCGGGAACAGCGCAAGCTGTTCGAGCAGTTGAAAGATCTACTTCCCGTCGAGAACGAGCCCGCCGAAAAAGGGCTGCTCGACAAAGTGAAGAATTACTTCCTGTAGTCCCGGCGCGCGCCTTCCCGTGGCCAACCTTTTTGAGCCGGGGCCGTTCCGGGGGTGGATCGGCGCTCCTCTATAAACACCCCATTCGAGAACGTAGGGGAGATTTCGTACCGCTCCCTAACGGTTGCGGCTCAGAAGAGACGCGCACCGGATCCCGAAAGATTCAATCCGCAAAACCAGCGGTTCTCGACCCGAGTAGCGGGCCTTGAGAAATAATCCTCCACAGCCGCAACCTTATCGAAAGCGGCGTGTTCAAACCATCTGAAGGCCGCCCAGCGGATAAGGGTGTTAGACTGCGAGCACAGTCTGAAGAACCCCGATCGAACGGCGGCTTGCTCCTGATACGTGGGGCAAAAGTTTGTCTCTTTAAGCTGGCCTACGTCGGAGGGCTGCTTTTGGGTGAGCAGAAGGAGTTCGCAATGGGGATAAGGGTGTTACGGCTGGCCCTCTTAGGGGCGGTCACTTTTGCGTCAGCACACGCGGCGGGAACGATCACGATCACTCCCATCACCGCGAGCGTGCATTTGGGGACTTATTATCCGTTTGCGGACAAGGTCACAGGCGTCACGCCCACCACGGTTGGCTGGACGGTAGCACTACCAGCGGGCGCGACCGGATCTCCCGGCACGATCAATACCGGTGGCCTGTATACGCCGCCCGCCGCCATGCCGAGCAGCGGAACGGTCATCGTCACCGTCGCGAGCCTCGCGAATCCAGCCCTGACAGCAAGCGCCACAATCACTCTTGTAAATCCTTATCCGACGGTTGCGTCGGTGATTCCCGGCAACCTGACGGCCACCGGGCCGTTTACCATCACGGTGAATGGAAGCGGCTTCGTATCCGGTGCAACGGTCATGCTCGCGGGCGTTCTGCCGTTGACGACGACTTAATGTGTCGGCCACTCGTTTGACGGCGACGGGGACCGCGGCCACCAGCGAGATGGGGAAGAGCTACTTCATCACAGTGGTGAATCCCAATCCCGGGGTCGGAAACTTCCACCGACGTCGCCACCCTGGGATTCGGCGTCACCAATGCAGCTCCCGTAATTTCGTATAGCGCTGCCGCGCGTTTTCTCGATCAAAGCGGCCTGGGGCGGCGATGCCGCGACCATCTGGGGGCACGTGCAGGGCATCGGTTTCATCAATTACCTGGGCGAGCAGTTTAACGCGCCGGTCTCGCCCTATCCGGATCCCGGAACCACCGGTTATTATCTGGGTCCCGTTCAAGCGCGCTTTTTCACCAACGCGGTGCATGGCGTCGATCAGCTTCGCCAGCGTGTTGCCTTCGCGCTGCTGAATCAGTTTGTCGGCGTCAGCCGTCGAAGAGAATACGACGGCGCAATTGGTGCCCTATCTTCGGGTCCTGCAGAAGGACGCTTTCGCCAACTTCCGCACGTTAATGGAAGACGTGACGCTCAGCCCCACCATGGGCGAGTATCTCGACGTGCGCAACAACGACAAGGCCAATCCCGCGACAGGCACAGCCGCCAACGGACTGACGCGCGTGAGTTGATGCAGCTATTCACCATCGGCCTGTCGGAACTCAATCAGGACGGGACCCTGCAGGCTCGATTCCAGCGGCAATCCGATACCGACCTACGACCAAAGCACGATCCAGAATTTCGCGAAAGTGTACACCGGCTGGACCTACCCGACGAAGCCCGGCGCCACGCTGCAGATGCACAATCCGGCTTACTACGTCGGCCCGATGGTCCCCTTTGAATCGAACCACGATACCAGCGCCAAAACGTTGCTGAACGGCTACGCGGATCCTGCCGGCTTGACCGCCGAGCAGGATTTGAAGGTCGCGCTCGACAACATCTTCGCGCATCCGAATGTCGCGCCCTTCGTCAGCAAACAATTAATTCAGCATCTGGTGACGAGCAATCCCTCGCCTGCCGACGTCGCCCGGGTCTCGGAGGTTTTCACCAACGATGGGAGCGGGACCAGAGGAAATCTGGCCGCGGTCGTGATGGCGATCTTGCTCGATCCCGAAGCGCGCGCGGCCGACGAGAATCCTACCGCGACCCCTACGACCGGCGGCAAACTGCGCGAGCCTGTCTTCTTCCTCGCATCGATGCTGCGCGGCTTGGGCGCTCAAGTGAACGACTCGAACAATCTGACGGGACAGGTGATCGAACCTGGGCCAGCAATTGTTCTCATCCGCCGAGCGTGTTCAATTATTTTCCGCCCGGCTACCAGGTCCCCGACGTACCGCTGCTCGGTCCGGAATATCCGGTCCGACACGCCTTCCGCCGGAGTGACCCGTTATAACACGGTGAACTCGATCGTGTACGGCAATTTAGGAGCAGGAACCGTGGTCGATCTCACTCCGTTTTCGAGCCTGGGCAACATGTCGCTATGCTCTTTATGCGGCCGTTTCCAACGCGTTTTTCTACGGACAGCTTCCGCCGCCGATGAAAACGATCA
>CAVXVL010000100.1:0-73470 GCA_963765085.1 Terriglobia bacterium
TCACGCGGTCTTGCCGTTGCCGCGCGGATCCCACGCGACGCCGATGCGCGGACTGAACAGATGCGTGGCGTTGTTTTGCGTGAAAAGCGAATCGGCCACACGCGGAGTTGTCAGCAGGACGCCGTTCCCGTTGGTAATGTAGTTGGCCGCGCGGCCGGATTCCTCATTCATCCCGTTGGTAAATTCATCACGTAGACCGAGGCGGACGGTCAGATTCGGGCGCAGCTTGATGGAATCCTCCACGTACCACGCGCCGAACAGACTTCTCCAGCCGAGCTCATTCGCGGAGGGCACCACCTGGAAATTGCTCGCCGTTCCCTGAAGGAACGTGGCCAAAGTGCTGAAGGTGGCAAGGCCCAGTCGCCGCGACGCGGCATTTTCGTTATCTTGCACCCGCTGGAACCACACGCCGAAGCTAAGCTGATGTGCTCCGCGGGTGAGTTGGACGCTGTCCGCGAAGGTAAACAGGTTGCGGCGATTCCATACGCCCGCTGCCTGATTCGTGCCGCCGGAGGTGATCGCCGATCCGCCCGTTGCGGTGGCTCCTCCGCCGATCACGATGCTCCCCGGAGCTTGGCCGGCGACAAAAGAGAGCGACGGCGCGTAGGAGGCCACGGCAAAGGAATCGAAATTGAAAGCCGCGCGCGAAAATCCGGCGGTAAAGGTATTGAGCATGCGCGGAGAAATGATATGGGTTTCCTGAATGCTCGCGACCTGACTTGTTAACGCGACCGCGGAGCCGAAGAGCGGATCCGCCAGCGGGATGATGCTATTGCCGTCGTCGATCGTATAGGCGGTCGAAAACGTATCGCGGTCGTTCAAAATGTAATCGGCACGCCCTGTCCCGAAATCCTCGTGAATGCTTTGCTTGGGGTTGTTGAACGAAAGCGCCGTTCCCGTCGCGATGCCGTTGGAGAGGAGTTCGGGGCCGTTCGGATTCGGCCAGAACGACATGTATCCCAGCATGTTCGGATTCAGGCCCGTGACCTGAACCGGCTGCCCAGCGGCGTTCGGCAAATTGCCGAGCCGTGCCTGGGCGTCGGGCACCACGCTCACGCTGCTCACGGCGAGGCTTTGCCGGAACCCTTCGTAGTTGCCGAACAGAAACAGCTTGTCTTTTTTCAACGGCCCGCCCAGTGCACCGCCGAACTGATTGCGGCGGAACGGTGGCACGCCGCCCTGATCCAGAAAACTTCGCGAGTCCAGTGCGCTGTTGCGGAGAAATTCGAACATTGAGCCGTGCACCTGGTTGCCGCCGGATTGCGTGACCACCGTTACCTGTGCGCCGGCGCGCTTTCCATATTCCGCCGAATAAGTGTCGCCGAGAACGTTGAACTCGCGCACCGCGTCGATGCCCAGGAGCTCGCCGCTCACGCCGCCGGGGGTAACCGCAAGCTGGCTCGATCCGGTGTACTCAATTCCATTCAACAGCACCAGGTTGTCGCCGGGCCGGCGTCCCGCAACCGCGAACGTATTTCCATTGCTCGTGCTGGTGTTCGCGCTTTTCAACGTGTAGCTGATCGCGCCCGGATTTAGCGCGATCAAGTTATCGAAGCTGCGTCCGTTCAGCGGAAGATCTTTCACTTCGCGCTCGCCCACCAATCCAGATACAGACGACGTCGTCGTATTCACCACGGGAGCTTCGGCGGTCACCGTAATCTGCTCCGTCCGCTCGCCCACCTCCAGCGTCAGGTTCACGACGGCTTCCTGTCCCACGGCGAGCCGCACGCCCGAACGAATTTCGGATTTGAATCCCGCTTTCGAAGCCCGAATTTCCTGCGGTCCCACGGGCAGCGCCGGAACTTCGTAATTGCCCGCCGCGTCGGTGACAACCGTGCGCGCCGCGCCCGTCTCCTGATTCGTAACGGTCACCGTGACGCCGGAAATGGTCGCTCCTGTCGCGTCTCCCACCCTTCCCGAAATCGCCGCCGTGCTCTGGCCCCACGCGAACGCGGCCCATCCGATCATTCCGAGTGCCAGCCGAGCTGTTCGAGAGAACGGGAAACAACTGCAACGCTGTTTGTTCATCAAAAAGACCTCTGTGCGATTTAGATTATCAATAATCTTCGCGCGCATTCGAAATTCGGCGATGCGGCTCGCTCACGCGGCCCAGGCTCAAGCCGCGGGGAAATGCTTTTGCAATTGCTGGAGAACTCCCGCCGCGCGGCCCGAATCGATAGAGCGGGCGGCAATCTCGATGGCCTCGCGCATCCCCGTCGCCCGGCCGCCCGCGAGCAGCGCGGCGGCCGCGTTCAGAACGGCTATATCTCTGCGGGGTCCGGATTCTCCGGCCAGAATGCCGCGGATGATCGCTGCGTTTTCTCCCGCGTCTCCGCCCGCCAGTTCGGGAAGCGAGGCGCGGCGAATGCCGAAATCTTCGGGCACCCACACGGATTTCTCGACGCGCCCGGTCCATACTTTATAAACGTCGGTTGGGCCGGTCGTGCTGATTTCGTCGAGACCGATTGTCGCGGAAACGGTTCCGTGTACGACCAGCGAATGCGCCGTGCCCAACTCGCTCAGCGCCTCGGCCATAATCGCGGCGGCTTCGCTCGACGGCGCGCCGATCAATTGAAATTGCGCGCGCGCCGGATTCGCCAACGGACCCAGCAGATTGAACGCGGTCCGCATTTTCAACTCACGCCGCACTGGCTGCGCATATTTCATGGCCGGGTGAAGATGCGGTGCAAATAGAAATCCCAAACCAATTTCTCGAATCGCCCGCACCGATTCTTCGGGCGTCAATGCAATGCGCACGCCGAGCGCTTCGAGCACGTCCGCGCTGCCGACGCGTCCCGAAATCGCGCGATTTCCGTGCTTGGCGACGCGCGCTCCCGCTCCCGCCAAAATGATGGCAGCGACGGTGGAGATATTAAACGTCCCCGCCGTATCGCCGCCCGTCCCAACGATGTCGATGACATCCGGACCCGCGTCGACGAACACGGATTTCTCGCGCATCGCTTTCGCGAACCCCGCGAGCTCCGATGCCGTTTCACCCTTCATCCGCAGAGCAACCAGGAAACCGGCGATGGCCGCGTCGCTCTCCTGCCCTTCGAGCAGCGAGCTCATCGCTTCAAAAGCCTGCTCGAAGGTCAGGTTTTCGCCGGCGAGCGCGCGATGGAGGAACGGGATCAGCGACATGCGGAATCTAACATCATCGCGCATTTATGAAAAAATAAAGACGGTTACAGATCACTATATCCATGGTGACCAACGAACAACTCTATCTCGCGATCGGGATTCCGATGCTGTTCAACGCCACGTTGACAGGAATAGCCGTCACGCTGTTTACAGTCCATATCAACGCGAAATTCGCCTCCATCGATAAACGTTTCGACGACAGGCGCGATTTGTGGCGGGCCGAACGGCGGCGCGTGGAAGAAGTGCTCGATGCGCGCATGAAACATCTGGAAGAGCGCCGGTAACACGCACGGCACTTAGGCCGCGCTTCGGTCCGCCGGTATGATTTCCTGTTTGATGCGGGGCAGCCCCTGCTTCGCAATTTCCAGATCATAGTTAGTCTGAAGATTCATCCAGAACTGAGCCTCGGCTCCCAGGTATCGTTCGAGGCGCAGGGCCGTGTCCGGCGTCATCGCCCGCTTCCCGTTCACGATCAAGCTAATCCGGCTGAGAGGCACCCGAATATCGCGCGACAAACGGTTCATGCTGATGGCGCGTTCTTCCAGTTCTTCGCGCAAAATCTTGCCCGGATGGGTAGGGTTGGATTTCTTTGCCATTGATTGGCTCCTAATGATAATCGACGATCTCGACATTCCACGCGTGGCCTTCGCTCCACACAAAGCAAATCCGCCACTGCAAATTGACCCGAATGCTGTACTGCCCTTTCCGATCGCCACTGAGCGCTTCAAGATGATTGCTGCGGATCGCCGCGAGGCCCCGCAGGCTGATTGCGGCGTGCAGCACGTCGAGGCGCCGCCTTGCCGGGACCGTAATATTTCCGAACTTACGGCCTCCCCGGCCTCGAAAAATCCCTTCGGTTTCCGGACAGCGGAAGCTGCGGACCATTATCTTCTGCGTATTACGTCTAGAGGAATAGTAGACGCGCAGGGTGCGCCGGTTGCGGGAGTTGGCCGCCGTCACCGTGAACAACGGCAGAGGCGGAAACCTGCGCCGGAGAGCGCCCGAATGTTATAGTGAAGCTTCGTCAGTTCTACTAAACCCCAATGAAGATTCATGAATATCAGGCCAAGGCTCTCTTGGCGAAGTTCGCCGTACCGGTGCCTCGCGGTGAGGTCGCTTATACGGTTGATGAAGCGGAAGCGGCGGCCAAGAAAATCGGCGGCAGCGTAGTCGTCAAGGCGCAGATCCACGCCGGTGGACGCGGAAAGGGCGGCGGCGTCAAGGTGGCGAAGGATGCCACGGAAGCGCGCGCCATCGCCGAGAAGATTCTCGGCATGACGCTGGTGACCCACCAGACCGGCCCCGAAGGCCGCGTCGTGAAGCGCTTGCTGATCGAAGAGACGCTGCCCATCGAGCGCGAGCTGTATCTCGGCATCGTTCTCGATCGCGCCACCGGCAAGAACAGTTCATGGCGTCGGCCGGCGGCGGCATGGAAATCGAAGAAGTCGCCGCGAAGAACCCGGAACGGATCCTCAAGGAAGCGATCGAGCCGGGCATCGGACTGCAGCCCTTCCAAGCTCGCAAACTGGCGTTCGGGATCGGCATTCCCGGCGCAGTCGCGAAGGAAGCGGCGGCGGCCATGATGGCGCTCGCGAAGGCTACCGAAGCGATGGATGCGTCGCTCGCGGAGATCAATCCGTTCATTCTGACCAAGGACGGCGAGGTCTACGCGCTGGACGCCAAAATCAATCTCGACGACAACGCGCTGTTCCGCCACAAGGATCTGGTAGAGTTGCGCGATCTGAACGAAGAAGATCCGCTCGAAGTGGAAGCTTCCAAGCACGGCCTCAACTACATCAAGCTCGACGGCAACGTCGCTTGCATGGTGAACGGCGCGGGCCTGGCGATGGCCACCATGGACATCATCAAGTACGCGGGCGGAAGTCCCGCGAATTTTCTCGATGTCGGCGGCGGCGCGAATGCCGAGCAGATCAAGAACGCGTTCCGCATTCTGCTCTCGGACGCAGCCGTGAAGGCGGTGTTCATCAATATTTTCGGCGGCATTCTGCGCTGTGATACGCTCGCCACGGGCGTGGTTGCCGCGGCGCGCGAATTGAAGGTGAAGCTTCCCATCGTGGTGCGCATGGAAGGCACCAACGTCGAACTGGGCCGCAAGATTCTGAAGGATTCCGGATTCAATTTCACGGTTGCCGAGGGCATGCTCGACGGCGCGCAGAAAGTGGTGGGGCTGGCAATAATGAGCGTTCTCGTCAATAAAAATACACGCGTGCTGGTGCAGGGATTCACCGGCAAAGAAGGTACGTTCCACGCCCAGCAGGCCATCGCCTCGGGTACAAACGTGGTCGGCGGAACCACCCCGGGCAAAGGTGGTCAGACGCATTTGGATCGTCCGGTTTTCAATACCGTGGCCGATGCGGTGAAATCGACCGGCGCGAACGCGACGGTGATTTTCGTGCCGCCTCCGTTCGCGGCCGACGCGATCATGGAAGCCGCCGATGCCGGCGTCGAACTGGTGGTCTGCATTACCGAAGGCATTCCGGTGAACGACATGATCGCTGCCTGGCAGTTTCTCCAAGCTCATCCGAAAACGCGCCTGATCGGTCCGAACTGCCCCGGCATCATCACTCCCGGCGAATGCAAGATCGGCATCATGCCGTATCACATCCACAAACCCGGCCACGTCGGCGTGGTTTCGCGCTCCGGAACACTGACTTATGAAGCGGTCGGCCAGTTGACTGAGCTGGGGATCGGTCAATCGACCTGCATCGGGATCGGCGGCGATCCGATCATCGGCACCACACTACCTCGATGCGATCAAGCTCTTCAACGAAGATCCCGATACGCACGCGATCGTGATGATCGGCGAAATCGGCGGAAATGCCGAAGAGATCGCTGCGGCTTATATTAAGGAACACGTGAAGAAGCCGGTCGTCGGATTCATCGCCGGGCAGACCGCGCCTCCGGGACGCCGCATGGGCCACGCAGGCGCGATCATTTCGGGCGGCAGCGGAAAGGCCTCCGACAAGATGGCCGCGATGGAAGCCGCCGGTATTTCGGTGTGCGCCACGCCCGCCGAAATCGGACAGAAGATCAAAGCGAGAATGATTAGCTCGACGGCCCCACAAACACGTCTCCTACAAAAAATCTTATGGAAAGAACATTCGCAATCATTAAACCGGACGCCGTCGCGGCCGGACAGTCGGGCCAGATCATCGCCCTGATTCAGAAGGCCGGTTTCAAGATCGCCGGCATGAAAATGAAACGGCTCAGCCAGGTGGAAGCCGAAGGCTTTTACGCAGTCCACAAGGAACGCCCATTCTACACATCGCTGGTCAAATTCATGACCGAAGGACCGGTCGTCGTGATGGTTCTGGAAGCCGAGGGCGCCATCAAGAAATGGCGCGATACGATGGGCGCGACCAATCCGGCCAACGCTGCGGAAGGCACGATTCGCAAGATGTTCGCGACCTCGATCGAGCGTAACTGCGCGCACGGCTCGGACGCTCCCGAGACGGCGGCCGTCGAGATTCCATTCTTCTTCTCGACGAGCGAATTGCTGTAGTCCTACAGCACCACTTCTTCGCGTTTGGCGAATGCCAGACGGAATGCCTGCTTGAATTGTGCGCTCCGCAGGAGATCGACGCCGCGCGTAAACAAGCGCGCCGCGAGCGGTTCCTCGCCCCATAATGCTCGCAGTGGACGCGTCACGCCGTCGTCGCACAGATAAAACGAACGATCGCACCAGTGCTTCCCGTAAATGTGCTGATCGTACTCGCGCAGCACGTCCTCCACATTTTGCAGCACGCGCATAGATAACGGTTCCATGTATTGGCGAGTCAGCAGAACCTGGCTATAGCCCTCGCGGATTTCCTCGACGAATTCCGGAAACGACGTCGCGTTGGAAAGGTTCAACAGCGCGTTCGGTTCCAGGCCATGACGGTCGCCGCCCGAAATCACCGGCCTGCCGAAATGTTTCGCCAGATCGATGACCGTGCGGTTCTCCGGCCAGGGGCGCAATCCATTCAGCTCGAAGGCATGTATGTACTGCGTGTAAGTAGCCGAGAATCGGCAGGCCGCCGCGCGATGGAATTCCTCGCCGACTCTATTTTCATCCCAATTAGGATGATTGAACACGATGAGCGTATCTCTCTTGGCGGCGAGCGATTTGAATATCTCGGCCAGCGGAACTTCTGACGTCCCGGCCGTGAACGCGGCCAGTTCGGTCATAATCCGCCGGGCATTCTCCACCGGTAGATTGTGGATCCCAATATGGAAGAAAGTTCCGCCGAATGGGACGGTCCACTCGACCGACACCGGAACCGGCCGGCACTCCGCGCGATGCTGCAGGAGAATCGGAGCGTCGATGTTGTCGTGGTCGGAAAGCGATACGAGCGGGCGCATTCCAAAACGTTCCGTGATCTGCCGCGTTTCCACCGACCACGCGTCGTAGGCCGCCAGAGGGGGCGTCCACCATCCGCGAGAGAAATCGAACGCCGTGCCATGGTGACGCCGGTAGAAAGCCTCGCCCTTCTCCAATGCGATTCGCAAGGGTCCGATGCGCGCCGCCGTACGATACACGAAGCTGAGATTTTCCTGCGAATGCAGCGTGTGGCCGTGGACGGAAACGCCGGTCCGAAATCCTCCGCGAGCCGGCAGATCCTCTTCGAAGTAGATTTGGGAAACGTTCATTCTTCTCCCTCTGTCCTCAGAGTGGCCGCCTTCGGTTACGAGATGATCTCAAGACCGTGAATATCGTCAAACATTTTGGGTCTGGAACGTTGTAAGTCTCATATCCTTCAAGATTTTTGGCCGGGAAAGCGAAGGGAGTCCTTATAATACGAGAAGGTTGCCCGCGAGCGACGCTGCGGGACGACCACTCTCCGACCGAACTTCTTCATGTCACGATACGCGGCCATCGATATCGGCAGTAATTCCATCCGCATGCTGGCGGCTGAAGTGAATCCGGCGGGCGAGATGATTACGCTGGCCGCCGAGCGCCAAGTAGTGCGCCTCGGCGCGGGCGTTTTTCGCGACGGGCGGATGAGTGAGGGTTCGATGGACGCGGCCTATACCGCACTCGAGACCATGGTCGCGAAGTACCGCAAGCTGGATCTGCTGGCCATTCGCGCCGTCGGGACCGCCGCGTTGCGCGACGCCCGCAACCAGCCGGAGTTTCTGGCGCGCGCCTCCACCATCCTTGGATCGCCGGTCGAAATCATTTCCGGCCTCGAAGAAGCGCGCCTTGTTCACCTCGGCGTGCAGAGCCAGTGGCCCCATCCCGACCAGCGCATCTTGATCGTCGATGTGGGCGGCGGCAGCGGCGAAATTATTTTGGGAGAGGGTGGCCACATCAACGACTCGTTTTCGAAGCCGCTCGGAGCTGTCCGTCTCACCGAGCTGTTTCTCAAAAGCGACCCTCCGGACACGCGCGAACTGGCGCGCATGCAGAACTACATTCGCGAGAGAATTGCCGGGCCCGCGCTCCGCATCGGGGCGTCGAAGATCGATCGCATGATTGCGACCTCTTCCACGGCGGCCGCGGTGGTCTGCGCCGTGAATCGCGTGCGCCGCTCCAAACGCGACCACGCCGATCGGCTCGCGGCCACGGCTCCCCAAATCCGGCGCTTGTATCGAGAGGTCACCGGCATGAGTCTCGCCGAGCGCCGTGGCATTGTCGGAATCGGACCGCGCCGCGCGGAAATTATCGTGGCCGGCGTCGCCGTGCTGCACGAATTTATCGAAAATTTCCACCTTCCGCGCCTGTACTATTCGACGGCGGGCGTCCGCGAGGGAGTCATTGCGGATCTCGCGAACCGCCAGGTAGGGCTGGCGCAAGCGCGTCTGGACCCCGATCGCCGCCGCGTTGTGCAGGCGGTGTCGCGGCGCTATGGGATTTCCTCGCCGCATACGCGCAAGGTCGCCTGGCTAGCCGTCAGGATTTTCGAGCGCCTTGGTTCGCTGCACGGCCTTCCTCCCGTGCATGGACAACTGCTCGAAGCCGCGGCCTATCTCTACAACATCGGACATTTCGTCAACGAATCGCGGCACCACAAGCATTCGCTCTACCTGGTGGCGAATTCCGATCTCGCTGGATTTTCCGAATGGGAGCGCGCGGTGATCGCGAACTTGTGCCGCTATCACCGCAAGTCGATGCCGCAGCCCACGCACCTGGAGTTTCAGGCGCTGGACGCGGAAGGCCGCCGCGCGGTCGTGCTGCTGGCGCCGTTGTTGCGCATTGCTCTGGCTCTCGATCAAAGCCAGGATCAGCGCGTCGAAGATCTGCACGTCACGACGCAGGACCGGACCGTCGAAATTTACGTGCGTTCGTCCAAGGATCTCGACGTGGAGGAATGGCACGCCGCTCAAGTGGGCCCGGTATTTCGTGAGAGCTACGGACTCCCGCTGGTGATCCGCGTGGAGAAATAAGCGCAAAATAACCGCCTCGGAAAAGGGAGGGCGCGTGGATAGACAAGGCGTGTGAAAAATGAGACAGGCTTCCAAGAAAGAGCCGGCCAATGCCGCCACGAGACAGCCTTTATCGAACTTCGCACTCGCCCAGACGCGGATACGCTTGAAACGCGTTGCGCGCGAAATCGAACGCGCCACCAAACACCCCCAAAACCCCGATACCGCGCACGATCTGCGCGTCGCCATTCGCAGATTCACGCAATGCCTGCGCACCTTTGACGACCTTCTGGATCCCGGACCTGTAAAGAAAATGCGCAAGAAGCTGCGCAGGCTGATGGACCTTTGCGGCGCGAGACGGGACTATGACGTGGGTCTCCAGGTCTTGGCCGAAGCGGGGCTTCTCGCCGATCATCCGGCCTTTGCGCGATTTCAGGAACATCGCGATCATGGCATGCGCGCACTGGCGCATTCGCTGCAAAGGAAACAGAAGTGGGCCGTGACGGATCACTGGCGAAAGCAACTGGCTGCTCGCAAACGGCGGCCAAGCGTCGTCGATGCGGCGCATTCCGGTGCCGGCGTTCCCCTTGAAGATTCCGGTGACGCCCGCTGGATCTGGTCCGCGAGTGTACGGGATAACGCCCAGCGCGCCCTGCCGAGGCTCGCCGAGGAGTTCCTTCAGGATGGCGACCTCACTGCCGCCGCGCACGGAAAGCCCGATCTTCTGCATCCGTTCCGCTTGCGCGCGAAACGATTCCGCTACACGCTGGAAGTTTTCGCCCCGTGCTATGGAGGCGGATTCGACGCGAAGATACGCGAATTGCGCGGCCTACAGGATCGGATGGGTGAGATCAACGATTGCATGGTCGTGCTGAAACTCCCGGGCATGAATCGCGCGGCCGCCGTCGCTGTCCGGAAGTTGCTGGCCGTCCGCGACGCTACGTTCCGGAAATATTGGAGCAAGACTTTTCCGGCCGCCGCCGGGAATCCTGGAAACGCACGCTCGCCCACCCCCATCCAGCCCTCCCCGCTCACCGGAAAAAACAGACCGCTCATTCCTAAGCGCAGTCCGCCTACCGGTTTTTCGGCCGAGCCTAGGGAGCATTCGGCCATACTGGTGTTAATGATTCGCTTCTTGGCTTGCTTCTTGTTCCTGTGCCTCTGCCTATTTGTCTCCCTCCCCCTCCCGGCGCAGTCCCTCGGAAATACAGGCACCATCGAAGGCACCGTCACCGACCCCTCCGGTGCGTCGGTGGCGAACGCCGAAATCATGATCCATAACCTGGTGACCGGATACACACAAATGGCGATGGCGGATGCAAACGGCATGTTCCGCTTGGCAAATCTTCCTCCGAATCGGTATCACCTGGAAGTGAAAGCACCCGGGTTCAATCAGTTTTCGCAGGACATCGAAATTCGCAACGCCGTGCCGGTGCAGGTTAAAGCCACGCTGGCGCTGGCCTCCGAGACCACGACGGTGAACGTCGAAGGCGCCGCCGAGGCGATTGAAGTGGATCCTTCCGCGCACACCGACGCCGACCGCAGCTTGATTCAGAAGCTGCCCTCGGGCGCTCCCGGAGGCGGTCTCAGTCAGGCGATTACCTATAGTACCGGCGGCGTCGCGGCGGACGCGAACGGGTTTTTTCATCCCGTGGGCGACCACGCGCAAGTCAGTTATGTGATCGACGGGCAGCCGATTTCCGATCAGCAGAGCAAAGTTTTTTCGACCCAGCTTCCTACCAGCGCCATCCAAAGCATGCAGCTCACCACCGGCACGCCCAACGCGGAATTCGGCGATAAAACGAGCCTGGTCGTGCAAGCCAACACGCGTTCCGGACTCGGCGCGCCGCACCTGTTCGGCAACGTCGACGCCACCTACGGCACCTTCGGCCAGACCGGCGGCGATGTCGGACTAGGTTTCGGCACCGCGAAATTCGGCGAGTTTTTTGCGGCGGACGGCGTGCGCAGCGGCCGCTTCCTCGATACCCCGCAGTTCGATCCGATTCACGACGCCGGCAACAACGGCACGATTTTCGACCGCCTCGATTACCAGCCCAACGGCAAGGATTCATTTCACATGAATTTCTTCGCCGCCCGGAACTGGACGCAGATTCCTAATTCGCTCGATCAACTGTCCCAGGATCAGAAATTGCGCGTGCTCACATGGAGCATCGCGCCCGGGTATCAGCACACCCTGAACGCGCACACGCTCCTCACGGTCAATCCTTATATACGGAAAGATCAGCTCAACTATTATGCGAGCCGCGAATACGCGGCCGCCGATACGCCCGCCACGCAATCCCAGCAGCGCCAACTTCTCAACTGGGGAGTGAAGGCGGATGTCGCGACGGCGATCGGGCACAACAATATCAAATACGGGATCGATTTAAAACAGACTCGTCTGCTGGAGAATTTCCAGTTCGGCGTAACCGATCCCAGCTTCAACTCTCCTTGCATTTTCAACGACGGCAGCGGCGTCGGAGATCCCAATCTGACCAATCCCAATCAATGCGCCGCGCTCGGCTTCCAGCCCAACATCGCGAGCAATCCGAATGTGACGAGCACGCCTTTCTCATTTAGTCTGCTGCCCTACGATCTGAGCCGCGGCGGCCGTCTGTTCGATTTCCACGACACCGGCAACATCAACCAGGCCGCGATTTATATCCAGGATGGGCTCACCCTTGGCAATCTGGAAATCAACATGGGCCTGCGCGTCGATTATTACAGTGGGCTGACCACGCAAACGCAGCCCGAGCCGCGCCTCGGTTTGGCTTACAACATCAAGCGGACCGGAACCGTGCTGCGTGCGTCGTACGCGCGCACCATGGAAACTCCGTTCAACGAGAATCTGTTGCTCTCGAGCGCGACCGGCGCCGGTGGTCTGGCGCAGACTGTCTTCGGATCGAACTCCGTGCCGATTTCGCCCGGTTGGCGCAACCAATTCAATACCGGCTTCCAGCAGGCCATCGGCAAATTCATCATCGTCGACGCCGATTATTTCTGGAAGTACACGCACAACGCTTTCGACTTCAGCACACTGCTGAACACGAATCTGACTTTCCCGATTTCCTGGCACAACTCCAAACTGGACGGCGTGACCGGTCGCGTGAGCACCACCAATTTAAAAGGATTCCAAGCCTACTGGACGTTCGGCCACACGCGCGCGCGATTCTTTTTCCCCGGAGGATGGCGGGCTCGTCCCGCAAGGCACGCCGCTCAATGGCAGTGTGTTTCGCATCGATCACGATAAGGCGTTCGAATCGAATATAAGTCTGCGCTACCAGCGTCCGAAAAATGCTGAATGGATTTCCGTGATCTATCGCTTCGATAGCGGCATGGTGGTCAGCGGCGTTCCCGATGCGGGCGCAGCCCTCGCGCTCACGCCGAACGACCAGGTGACCATCGGCCTTTCCTGCAATGGTGTTTTCGCGACCGTTCTGCAACCGCTCACGACGTGTGTGAATGCGAACGGCACCGCGGGAAAAGTAACGTCGACGTTGA
This sequence comes from Terriglobia bacterium, assembly GCA_963765085.1. Taxonomy (GTDB): domain Bacteria; phylum Acidobacteriota; class Terriglobia; order Bryobacterales; family Bryobacteraceae; genus Palsa-187. The sequence goes on from CAVXVL010000100.1 coordinate 13,009, forward strand.
TCAACCTTCCGCAAGGCGGCTACGGCGGTTTTTTGAGTGCCGAAAATGACGATCATAATCCGGCGCGCGTGCAACCGCGCAACTTGATCGATTTAGGAATCGGGACTGACAACCTGCTCCATCGGGAAGGCCACGTTCGCTACATCGCGTCGCTGCAAATCGAGAACCTAACCGATAAAGTCGCGCTGTATAACTTTCTCTCGACCTTCAGTGGCACGCATTTCGTGACGCCGCGAACCGTGATCGCCAAAGTCGGCGTGGTATTCTAGGCTATTTTCGAAGCGAACGGCACTCGCCCGGTGGACTTTCCGTCAGCGTCGAGCCGCCGCCGAAGAATAATCTTTGCTTGTAATGTAAAAAGTTCCGTGCTAACCTCAATTAGCTGTAAGAAAGCCTAGTTGCGTCGCTTGAACTCCTACGAAACGCCGTTTCCTCGCTAGACCCTCAATCGAACTCCCTGGATTTCCCACGCTAGAAAAGAGAACCTCATGACAAAGAAACCGGAACCGTAAAGTGGTTCAATGCCGGAAAAGGATTTGGATTTATTGCGCGCGAGAACGGCGAAGACGTCTTCGTACATTTTTCCGCGATCGAAGCGAGCGGCTATCGTTCGCTCGATGAAGGGGCCAAAGTTTCCTTCGTCGTCACTCGCGGACCCAAGGGTCTGCGGCCGAACAAGTAAGCTTGGCGTAACAATCGAAAGTTCGCGCCGGTGCGCTTTCGCGCCGGCGCGACGTAAATGCGGGTGTACCATCAGGGTGTGATTCGGATAGCTGACCGGATCGGCGAAACTCCCCTTGCGGTCGTCGCCCGGAATTGACAGGAGAGCTAATCATGTCCAAAACGAGTGGCGATACCGCCCGCTTCCATCGTCTTCGCAAGCAGAAGATTCGTCTGCGCGAGAAAATGCGCGAACTGCGCGCCACGATCGAGGCGCGTAAGGCCGCGGCTCAACCCGAAGCCGCGAACCAGAATTCATAGAAGCAACGAATCGCCGAGTTCCGAATTTGAGGAAGGCTCCGCTGATCAAAGCGGGGCCTTTTTCTTTGTTGACGCGTCCTGTTCCGGAAGCAGTGCGGCGAGATCGTGCCGCGAGCGCTTTCTTCGTCGTCCTGCCCCCGTCGGCGTCCTGCCCCTGGACTCAGGCTTTTGTTTCGATTATGATGCTAGCTGGCCGTCGCATACTTCGGCCCGTTTGGAGAATTCTCTTGAAACACCGCATGTATTCTGTTTTGCTCGGGGTCGCCATGTTGGTCCCCGCCGTCTCGCTGCTGGCGCATCATTCCCCTTCGGCCATCTTTAACATGAAGCAGAAGGTCACGATCAAAGGCACCATGACCAAGGTGGATTGGGTCAATCCCCACATCGTCATGTTTATGGACGCCAAAGGAGATGACGGCAACGTCGTCAACTGGAAGTTCGAAAGCAATCCGCCCCGCTGGTTCACCAAAGTGGGCATAACCCGCGCCGATTTCGCGCAGGCGGTCGGCCAGACAGTTTCCGTGGAAGTCGTGACGGCGATCGACGGCTCCAAATATGGATATCTGCAGAAAATTACGTTCCCGAACGGCAACCAGATCTCGGTAGAGGCCGGTGAAAAGGAGGAAATCCGTCCATGATTCCCGGAACTCGCATTCTCGCGCTCGCGACCGCACCGTTGTTGCTGACGGCGGTGTCTTACGCGCAGGCCCCTGCGGCGAAAGCAAAAGCCGCAGCGCCCGCGAAGATTCACCGCACCGCCGACGGGCATCCCGATCTCAGCGGCAACTGGTATTTCGGCATCGATCTGCCGCACGGCGATCTCGTCAAAATCGTCGACGGCAAGGTGACGCGATCGCATTTCGATCAGAGCGCCCGCCATCACGCGAGTAATGACGTGCCCGGCGCTCTTCCGTGGGACAAGGCTCCGTCCTACAAGCCTGAGTATCAGGCGAAAGTGAAGTACCTGATCGACAACGAGAGCAAGACCGATCCCGTGTTCTATTGCGACAAGCCCGGCACGCCGCGCATCGGTTCGCCGCGTAAAATTATCCAGTCGGCCAAGGAAACCATCCTCCTTTACGAGGATATTTCCGGCAATACGTTCCGCGTCATTCCCACCGATGGCCGTCCGCATCGCGCCGACGCCAATCCTTCGGCCTTCGGCGATTCCATCGGGCATTGGGACAAGGATGTATTCGTTGTCGAGAGCACCAATTTTCTCGACGACACCTGGTTCGGTGAAAACGGCTACATGCACTCGGACAAGATGCGCGTGATCGAGAGGTTGTGGCTCTCGCCGGAAGGCAATCTCGTGTATCAGGCCACTGTGGAAGATCCGGTCGTGCTCACCAAGCCGTGGACCAACTTTGCCCGCGTCATTCCTCCCAACGACGACCCGATCGAGGAGTCGCCCGCGTGCAAGGAAGATGATGCGAGCCGCTTGCTGAACAACGATCATCACCTGCAGCGCTAGCCTGCCGTTGAACCAGCGAGAGTAGTGCGGACGGGCCGTCGCGAAGTTTGCGGCGGCCTTTTTATAAGCGCGAGAACGAGGAGATGCAATGAGGTTTGGATTCGGTCGAATCCTGATGAGCGGAGCGTGCCTGATCGCCGGAATGCTGCCGCTGTGCGCCCAGACCGCGGCGCCTCAGAAGGAATTGATGGCGGAAGATGTTTTTAAGAATATAAAAGTTCTCCGTGGCATCCCCGTCAATCAATTCATGGAGACCATGGGCTTCTTTTCCGCGGCCCTCGGCTACAACTGCACGAACTGCCATGGCAACGACGTTTTGGGCAACTGGGCGAAGTACGCCGACGATATTCCGGTGAAGAACACCGCGCGCCGCATGGTGAACATCGTCAATACGATTAACAAGCAATTATTCAATGGGCGCCAGGCCGTCACCTGCTACACCTGCCATCGCGGCAGCCCCCAGCCGAAAATCGTCCCGAGCCTGCTCGAACAATACAGCGAGCCCGCGCCGGACGATCCGAATGAAGTCGAACTGAGCGCCCGCGCTCCCAAGACGCCCACCCCTGAGGAGGTCCTCAACCGTTACATCGACGTGATCGGCGGCGCGCAGCGTCTCGCCGCTTTGACCAGCTACACCGGAACGGGGAAGTACGACGGCTTCGATAGTTATCACGGGAAAGTTCCCGTGGATCTGTACGCGAAAGCCAGCAGCGAACGCACAGTGATCTCGCACACGCAGAACGGCGATAGCATCCTTGCGTTCGATGGCGCGAACGCTTGGCTCGAAGGTCCCGATAAGCCGGTGTCGGTGCTTGAACTCGTTCCCGGCAGCGGCGATTGGGAAGGCGTCAAACTGGATGCGACGCTCGCGTTCCCAGGCAAGCTGAAGGCTACTCTTACCGATTGGCGCACTGGTTTTCCCACGACGCTTATTGATGACAAGCCCGTCAACGTGATCCAGGGAAAGATCGGCGGCACGCGCGTGAAATTCTTCTTCGACAAGGGAACCGGCTTGCTCTCGCGCGTGGTGCGCTACAGCAACACGGTCGTCGGTCCGGTGCCGGTGGAGATCGATTATTCGGATTATCGCGACGTCGCGGGCGTAAAGATTCCTTTCCAATGGAAGCTCACCTGGACGGACGGTCAATCCTCCTACGCGATGGATGAAATCGAACCGAACGTGGCCATCGACGCGGCGAAGTTCGGGAAGCCGGCCGCGAACGCGAAGCCCGTCGTCGCACCGGTGCAGTAGGCGAGGTTCATTCTCGCGGCGGGGGAAGGCCCTCACCCGCGCGGGTCCTATTCGTAAAACAATCAATCCCTGACGGAACGAAAGCACCGACCCGAGGCGCGGCCGTAGGAAGCGGTTTGTCGCTGATTGAAGAAAAGCTTCGCCCCGCGCCCGAGGCAGGCGGTCGAAGAAACAACTTCACGTCTGTCATCCCGATCCCGCTTAGCGGGAGAGGGATCTGCTTTTCAATTCGAAGGGAACATGGTGCGCCCGGAGGGACTCGAACCCCCGGCCTACTGATTCGAAGTCAGTCGCTCTATCCAGCTGAGCTACGGGCGCGCGTATCATAAGTATAGCGACCATCGAGAGTATAGCGACCATCGAGAGTATAGCGACCATCGAGAGTATAGCGACCATCGAGAATAGAGCGCTCATCGAGTTCGAATACAGCGCAAATCCTCTTCACAACGAGTTCCCTGCATGACGAGCAACATGACCGAAACCGAAGTCAAAGTTCGGTGGAATGGCGACGCCGATTCCGCGCGCGCGCACATCCAACGGCACGGCTACCGGCCTTCGGGTCCGCGTCTGCTGGAGGCCGACGAACTCTTCGATTTAACATCGGGCGAATTGCGGCAGAACGGCAAAGCGCTGCGGCTGCGCATCAGCGGTGGCAAAGCCACGGCGACGTACAAAGGTCCCGTCCAGAACGGTCCTTACAAGACGCGTGAGGAAATCGAATTCGACGTGAGCGATCCTCACGCATTTGAACTGGTACTGACGCGGCTGGGGTACCAGCGCATCTTTCGTTATGAGAAATTCAGGACGAAGTTTGCCTCGGCCGATGGAGCGTCTTCCGGAGAGGTCACGCTCGATGAGACACCCATCGGAATATTCATGGAACTCGAAGGGCCCGGGTACTGGATTGATGCTGCTTCCGAGGCCCTCGGGTTCTCGCCGAATGACTACGTAAAGGCCAGTTATGCGGGGCTTTATGGCGAGTTTCGTGAATCGCATCCTCAGGCTCCGCCGGACATGATTTTCGTGTGACGAGTACGTTGGTATGCCTTAACAATAATCGTCTTAGTACGTACCGAAAGCCTTGAAGCATCCGATAGTCGATGCTATTCTCCTTGTAGCTTCACTGCGTGGTGAAGCGGTAAACACCACGTGGAATTTTGTGGATCATGATTGAGCTACTGGCAACAACCATCATTACGATAAGCTCGGTGGCGTTGTTCGGCTACTGGTTCCGCTATACCTGCTTGCTGATCTTGAGCACCAAGACGGCGCAGGACTACGCGGCTCAAGTGGCCGCCGCGAATCAGCTCGGTTTCCTGGAAGTACGCTCGCAGTTGCAGACCGAATCCGCGAATTTGGATCGCCTGCGCGACGCGCTCGACCGGGATTACGCCGTGCTCTCCGGCCTGCTGAAGCATGCAGGTTCGTTGGAGCAATCGGCGCTGGAGAAACGGATGCTCGAACTCAACTACCGGGTGATGCATACCTGGTATAGCGTGAGCCGTCAATTCTCTCCTGCCGCCGCTGCGCGCGCCCTCGACGAAATGTCCCAGGTCATCGCCCACTTCGCGAACGTGATGGGTGAAACCGCCGCCTGCTCCGCGGCCGCCTGATTTACTTCTTTCTCTTCCGCCGTCAGCTCTCTGATGCCGGAACCTGCAGACGCCCGCTCTGCAGACCCATGCTAAAGTTCTCGCCCAGGTAGACTCGCCGCACTTCCGGATCGTTCCCCAAATCTTCCGGCGTGCCCGCCCGAAAAATCTTGCCGTTATTGATGATGTACGCGCGGTCGGTCACCGCCAGCGTCTCGCGCACATTGTGGTCGGTCATCAGAATGCCGATGCCGGTCGCTTCAGATCGAAGATGATTCTCTGCAACTCCAGCACCTGGATAGGATCGATGCCCGAGAAGGGTTCGTCCAGCAGCAGAAAGCTCGGTTCGATCGCCAGGCTCGCGCGATCTCCACGCGCCGCCGCTCGCCGCCGGAAAGCATGTAGCCTTTGCTGCTTCGCACCTGTCTCCAGACCCAGTTGCTCGATCAGCCGGTTCATGCGTTCCCGGCGTTCCCGGCCCTACAGCGGCAGCGTCTGCAGGATCGCCATCAGGTTGTCTTCCACCGTGAGCTTGCGAAAGACCGAAGCTTCCTGCGGCAGATAGCTGATCCCTTGCGCGCGCGCTTGTACATCGGCACATCGGTGATGTCTTCGCCGTCCAGCATGACCTGGCCGGAATCCGGCGTGATCAGCCCGACGATCATATAGAACGAGGTGGTCTTCCCCGCGCCGTTCGGGCCGAGCAGTCCCACCACCTCGCCCTGCTGCACGTGGACGGATACGCGGTCGACCACTTTGCGGCCTCGATAGCTCTTGGTGAGTTCCTTCGTCTGGAGTGTGTGCACTGGCTATTTTTTGCGGAGAATGCTATCGGCGGGCCGGCTTTCGACACCGTTCACGAGCAGCCTATCATTGTGAGCGAACCAGGTCAATTGATACCGGTGGTTTTGCCCTTCAGACTATCCACCAGCAACGGGCTTCCGCCATCGAGCAGAACTTTTTCATCGTCCGTGTAGTATTCCGCGTGCTCGGAGGTACCCACACGCGTTCGTTTGCCGTCGGTGTGCACGATCTTGACGTCGCCGTCGGCGAACGCCTTGTCGAGCGATGAATCGGAATCCGAATCGCGCAGGAAAGCGCGAATGCCGCGTCCCGCCACCGTCAGTCCGGGACGCACCAGCGTCGCGCCGCCTTGATAGTTGGCGATGCGCGTGTCCTCGTCGTAAACCAGATCGGGCGCGCGAACCACGGTGAAGAGGGGACCTGTCTTCGGCGTCTTGCTCTGTATGACGTTTGTCTGCGTCGCGGTCGGCGTCGTCGAACTCTTCTCGCCCGCGCCGTCCTGAACGACCTTTGCGGACACTTCCTTAGCCTTCGCAGGGACGAACTTCTCCGGGCTTTGATCCTTCGCGATCTCTTTGCCGCCGGCCTTGGCCTGAGCTTTGTCTTTATCCTTATCTTTATCTTTGTCGATAAACTGGCTCACGACTTTTCCGTGCGCCTCCAGGATGTGATGCGCGCGGTCGATCTCCAGCCGATCGGCTTCCACGCGGTTGGCGCCCTGCCACGCGACGGCATTCCCTTCGTAATGCAACTTCTGGTTGTTCTGCGCCGAGGTCATATGCTGCGCGCGAGCCTGCATGATCTCGGTGGTCGAAAGCATTCCGGGATTCCCTTTTTCATCCGGTAAACGCGTGGTGGCGACGTGGCCGTCCACCGCGTAATCGCCGGTCTTCTGATACAGCGTAATGTGATCGCCCGCGGCCGAACCCGTGTTATCCCATACACGCGCCGTGCCTTCCAGAATCATGATGTCCGTCGCCTGTTGCAGCGTCGCGCGATCGGCCGTGCCGTGACGCAAGCCCTCTTCATAGCGGAAGTCGGTCTTTTGTTCCAATCCCGCAAGTTCGCTTGTCTTCGGATCGAAGGTAGCCACCAGTTCCTTGCTCTGCGTGAACTGCGGAGCCGGCGCGGGCTTGCCCGGCTTTTCCGACGCCTTGTCGACAGCCTTATCGGTGCGTGTCATCGCGTTGATCGATCGAAACGCCTGAATTCGATTCTCGGCGCCGTAGTTGATCCAGATTCGATCGCCCTTCATCCAGCGCTTGGGCTGGCCCGGGCGATTGGGCAGAAAATCGACCGTGCCGGGGCCGTCGGTCACTACGTTGTCGATATCCTGGCCGTTGGGGCGCATCGCCAAACGAATCGTATCGCTCCGCAGGACGCGCGTATCGGCCAGCAGTTCGCCGGGCTCCGGGAGCGGCTGCGCCTCGGCAACTCCTTTCCCCGTCGCCACCGCGCTGGTGAGCGTACTCTGTTTGCCGGTCGGTTGGAAACCCAGGTCGAGCGTGTCGGCCGTGACGGTCGTCTGCATCCCTTTCGAAGTGGAGACGAGTTTGCCATTCTGTTGGCCCTTGATGCTGAGGACCAGCATGTTCTGGCCAAAGTGAATGTCCAGATGATCGGCTCCGAATTCGAGTTTCCGGCCCGGATCGTCCTGGACGCCGCGAGCCTTGTCCGTGATCACTTCCTTCACGACGCCGCTCTCGAGCAGCACCGTTGCGGGTCCGGCATCCATGCTCAGCGTCTCGCGCTGAAGTTTCGACCATTGCATCAGCAGGACCTTCGACTCGGATTCCAGATAAAGCGCCTCGCCCGCCTCGATATGCATGGGCTTAGTGTCTTCTGTCTTGCCGCGCCAATCGAGCTTCACGTTGCTGATCAGATGCAGTTGTTTGGTGGTGGGATCGTATTCCGCGCCCGTCGCCGATCCGCCGCCTTGATCGAATTGAAAGTGCGCCTCTCGATCGGTAGTGGCTTTGCCGGTGTCGCTCGCAAAATGCACTCCGGATCCCTGAATCTTCAGCGACCGGGTAGGCTGGTGGGAGCCATCCACAGGCACGCCCATTTCGATTTCCACAGCCCCTTCGGAATACAGCGATTTGCCGGGGATATCGAACTCCGCCTGCGCGCTATGGACCAGGTCGTATTCGGTACCGTCCTTGTTGAACAGTTGCAACTCCACGCCATCGAGCTGCAGAACGGAAGGTGCGCGCACTTGCTTGAAGCTCTTGGCTCGAACGGTGACACGCGGGCGGTCCTGATCGCTTTGCGTATAAACCCAATCCTGCGCGCGGCCATCGATCCCGGTCGCGAGCTTGGCGGGCGCGGTGGGTGCGTTTCGAACCAGGGCAGCCTTGCGCTCGACGTAGGTTGCGCCAATGGCGATCGCGATCAATACAATGGCGACTAGGATCAGCCACCGTCCACGGCGCATAGTGTAAGTCTCAGGATATCAATTACAACAAGCTGCGAGATGAAGACGCTACAAACTTGCGGTGAGTTTCGCGAGCAACGCCGCTCTTCCCGCCAAATGCGCAATCGACACCGATTCGTGAGGCGCGTGCGCCCCATCCCCCACGGCTCCCAACCCGTCCAGAGTAGGAACCCCGAGTGCCGCCGTAAAGTTGCCGTCGGATCCGCCTCCGACCGCGCATTCCGCCAATTGGATTCCGATCTCGCCGGCCAGCCTCGCCGCCAGGGCGTAGAGCTTGCGAACGCCCGCCGTGCGCTCCAGCGGAGGCCGGTTCAATCCACCTTCCACCCGGATTGTGCAGCGTTTGTCGAACGGCTTTAGCGAACCGAAGCAATGATCCAGATAGCCGGCATCGCTTGCACGCGGCACACGTACGTCGATTTCGACGGAGCACTCCGCGGCGATCACATTGCTGCGAGTCCCGCCGCGAATCAGGCCGGGGCTCACCGTAATCCCACGATCCAGCTTGGTGAAGCCGGCGATCCGCTCGATTTGCCTCGCCATTTCAACGATGGCGCTCGCGCCTTTATCGAAGTCCAGGCCGGCGTGCGCGGGGACGCCTCGGACGGTGATGATGTAATCGCCGACGCCTTTGCGGGCCGTTTTCAGCTTGCCGCCTGGACCGGACGGTTCCAGGACCAGCACTGCTACGCTTTGCTTCGCGGCCTGCTCAGTGAGAGAACGCGAGGAAGGGCTGCCGACCTCCTCATCCGAGTTCACCTGCAAAACAACATTGCGCCGAACCGGCGTGTTGAGGTCGCGAAGAATCCGCATTGCCGTTACGAACAGAGCGATCCCGCTTTTCATATCGAATACGCCGGGACCGAACAAGCGGCCTCGCGACCGGCGGAAGGGCATGGTTTCGAGAGTTCCCGAGGGCCACACCGTATCGGAGTGCCCCAGTGCGAGAATTTGACCGTCCTTTGGACGCCCAGGCAGCGTGAATTCGCACCGGAAATGGGGACCTTGCGGGTTTCCGGCAACCGCGCTTCCCGAAAAGGTGCGTACGCGCGCGATGTCATCCACGCGATCGGCGAGCACGTCGACGAAGCGCCCAATGGCCGCGGTATCTCCACTGGGCGATTCGCATTCGACCAGGTCTCGAATCAGCTCGATGGTTTGCGGCAATCGCCGGCGCGCTTCCCGCAGAAAGACATCCATGCATTGAGAATAAGGCCTGCGGAATCGCGGCTCGCGGGAGAGCGCCTTGCTATAATGACAAATTCATGCCTGTGGGAGAAATCATGACTCGACTGAACATCGAGGAGATCCGGGACATCCTCCCGCACCGTTATCCGTTTCTACTGGTCGACCGGATCGACGAATTGGAGCCGGAGAGGATCGTCGGCATCAAGAACGTCACCATCAACGAGCCCTTTTTCCAAGGCCATTTTCCGGATTATCCAGTGATGCCCGGCGTTCTGATCGTGGAAGCGATGGCGCAGGTGGCCGGCGTCCTGGTGCTGAGCCAGATTCCGGAGCGCCATAGCAAGCTGGTCCTTCTGGCGGGCGTGGACGGCGCGAAGTTCCGCAAGCCGGTGCGCCCCGGCGATCAACTGCGCATCGAGATGAAATTGATCAAGCGCAAAGCGGCTCTCGCGAAAATGAACGGCACCGCGACCGTGGACGGCGTTCTGGTGGCCGAGGCGGAAATGTTCTGCGTACTCGCCGATCGTCCGCAAGCCGAGCATTCGTCCCGCTGACGAATTTGGAATGCCGATTCATCCGACGGCGATTGTCGACCCTTCCGCCAAAATTGCGGAATCCGCTTGCATCGGGCCGTATACGATCGTCGGCGCCGACGTCGAAATCGGCGCGCGCACCGAAATCAAGGCGCACGTTTTCCTCGAAGGTCCGCTCGAAATCGGTGAGGACAACGTTTTCTTCCCGTATTCCACCGTCGGCGTCGCGCCGCAGGATCTCAAATATCACGGCGAACGCTCGCGCACTAAAATTGGAAATCGCAATCGAATTCGTGAGTTCATCACGATTCACCGCGGCACCGAAGGCGGAGGGATGCTCACTTCGCTCGGCGACGACAATCTACTGATGGCGTACGTTCACGTCGCGCACGATTGTGCCGTCGGCAATCACACCGTGATCGGGCACGGGGCGACGCTCGGCGGGCACGTGACGGTTTTCGATCACGGCCATCGTAAGCGCGGGAACGCGGTGCACAGTTTTGCCGCATCGGCAGGCATGCGATCATCGGCGGCTATCAGCGTGATCACGCAGGACGTCCTGCCGTTTTCGACGACGCTCAGCACGCGCGAAGTAAAAGTGTTCGGAGAAAACAAGACCGGACTGGAACGCCGCGGCTTCTCGACGGAGACCATTGCGGCCCTTCACAAAGCTCTTCGTCTGCTGACGCGTGGTGGGCGGAACACGTCGCAGGCGATCGAGCGCATCCGGGCAGAAGTCGGTGCGTCCGCCGAAATCGATCACCTTCTCGAATTCATCGCTCAAGCCGAGCGAGGGTTCCACAAATAAAATCATGCCCATCGGCCTGATCGCGGGAAATGGAGTTTCCCGGTGCTGGCGCTGGAAGCGGCGAAGCGCGCCGGCCTCGAAGTGGTCGCGATCGGAATCAAAGAAGAAGCATCGAAGGAAATCGAAGCTCTCGCCGCGCGGACGCACTGGATTTCGCTGGGCGCGCTCAGCAAGTTGATCGACATCTGCCATGCCGAAAAGATTACGCAGGTGATGATGTGCGGTCAGGTGAAGCACGCGAAAATCTTTTCCTCTATCGTGCCGGATTGGCGATTAGTAAAACTGCTCGCGTCCATCGATACCAAGAATACGGATGGGCTCATCGGCGCGGTGCGGAAAGTTCTGGCCGACGAAGGCATCGATCTGGTGGATTCGACGCTCCTACTGAAAGATCTGCTCGCGCCTGAGGGAGTGCTTACGAAACGCGCTCCGAGTGAAGATGAGAAGCGCGATCTGGACTACGGCGGCCGTCTCGCTTCGGCGCTTTCCGCCCACGACGTCGGGCAGAGTGTCGCTATCGCCGAGCGCGCCTGCGTGGCGGTGGAGGCCATGGAAGGAACCGACGCGATGTTGCGCCGGGCCGCGTCGCTGGTGAACGGCAAACCCCTACGGCTAGTAAAAGGATCGCGCCGGAGAGCGCACCTGCTGTTCGACGTTCCCGTGGTCGGTCCGGGAACCATCGCGGCGATGGCGGAGACTGGAACGACGGCCGCGAGCATCGACGCGGGCAGAACGCTGCTGCTCGATCGGGACGAAATGATCCGGCGGGCGGATCTTGCGAACCTGGCGATCGTTGGGCGCATACCCTCGGAACAGTAGAAACATTTACCGCCTCGGGCTGGTCTTTATAGCTGAGGTGAATTACTTGCGCCCATACAAAATGTTGTTGCTCGCGGCTGTTGCGGCAATCGGTCTGATTGCAACTGCTCCGATGGCCCAGGCTCAGATTAGCGTCGGAGTCAATATTGGCCCCGAGCCCGGTTGTCCGTACGGCTACTATGATGTCGCTCCTTACAATTGCGCTCCCTACGGTTACTACGGCTCGGAATGGTTCAACGGTGGTGTCTTCCTTGGAGCCGGACCCCGGTTCCATGGTCCGAAAGATTTCCATGGCAAAGTGAACAACCGCTTCCATCCGGACCACGGGTTTAAAGGCCCCATGCCGGAACGTGGAGCTAGACCCGAGCCCTCGAAGCCGGTCAGCAACGTCGTCGCACTTTAAAGGAAATGAAACGCGCGACGGGCGCGGCAACGTCGTGAAGGGCAAAAAATAGGCGCCGATGCCGGCACCCGCGGAGTGAGTCATCCCGAACGCAGTGAGGGATCTGCTTCTAACATCAAACCCAAAGTAGACTCCTCGCTGTGCTCGGAATGATGAGGAGTGTGTTTTCGTAAGTCGTTAGCGAAAAGGATTATTCAGCAGCGCCACTGGCGTTTCCCGGTTCCAGCTTTTTTGAGATGCGGGCTTTCTTATCGAAATATGCCTTGACGATATCGCGCGCCACGGGAGCCGCGAGTGCCCCGTGCTCGCCGCCTTCGAGCAGCACGGCGACCACGATTTCGGGATTCTGCGCGGCGCGAAACCCACGAACCAGCCATTCTCAGGAGAGATCCTTGCCCACCTTGCCGGATTTCGCGAGCGTCAGCGAAACACGTTGCGCGTTCCCGTTTTTCCCGCGACTTCGATTCCCTCGATTCGCGCCGAGGAGCCCGTGCCGCCTTCATTGACTACTCCGTACATCCCCGAGACTACCGTCGCGACGTTTTCGGGATTGAACTCACCGCGCCGCGGCGCTTCCGGCGCGGCCAATTTCACCAGATGCGGGCGGTTCCAGACTCCTCCGCTGGCAAGACCTCCGATCGCGACCGCGAGTTGAAACGGTGTCACGGTGACGGCGCCTTGTCCGATCGCTACCGAAATCGTTTCGCCGGCGTACCACTTCTCGCGCATGGTACGCAGTTTCCACTTGCCGATGGCATCAGTCCCTCGGCTTCGTTGGGGAGATCGATACCGGTCTTTTTCCCGATGCCCGCCATCTGCGCGTACTCGGCGATGCGGTCAATCCCGACCTTGTTGCCGACGTTATAAAATAGGTGTCGCACGAGTGCACGATCGCCTGATGCAAATTGAGCAGTCCGTGGTGTTCATCGCACCGGAAGATAGTGGCCGAAAAGGTCGCCCCTCCGGTACAGCGAACCGGTAATCCGCTCGAGCGAACCCGATTCCAAACCGGCTATCGCAACGATCGGCTTGAACGTCGACCCCGGCGCGAACTGCGCCTGAATCGCGCGGTTGAGAAGTGGATTGTCCGGATTGCTGGTCAGCTCTTTCCAATCCTCGGCGCGAATTCGGGTCGCGAACGCATTCGGATCGAATGCGGGACGGCTCACCATCGCGAGTACTTCCCGGTGCGTGGATCGAGTGCCACCACGGCCCCGCGGCGGCCCTCCATCGAAAGCTCGGCGACGGCCTGCAGATCCAGGTCGAGCGTGAGTTGTAGATTGTTCCCGGGCGTGGCCTCTTTACTATCGAGCACCGCACGCTCGCGGCCATGCTGTCGACCACCACCCGGCGCTGGCCGTCGACCCCATCAGCGATTCATTATATTGGCGCTCGAGACCGGCTTTGCCGACAATGTCGCCTTGAGAGTATTTGGCGAAATCGCTGGTATTCAACTCCTGTTCCGAAACTTCGCCGACATAGCCGATCGCATGGGCCGCCAACCCGTTTCGCGAGGATACGGCGCCTTTGGTTTTGGATCATCTCCATTTCCGGAAATGTTTCGTGTCCCGGTGCGATTCGACGAAGGCGATCTCACCGGCGTAAGCTCCGGCTTGATCATCACCGGCACATATTTCGGGCGCGATTCATAGCGCTTCAGACGAGCGCGAATCTCGTCGGGATCCACGTGTAACGCCCGCCGCGATCGCGTCGATATGTTCCGGCTTCAAATTTTCGCGCGTGAGCATCAAGGTAAAGCCGCCTGGTTGTCGACGATCACGCGTCCATCGCGATCGAGCAGCTTGCCGCGCGGAGCTAAAGCGGGACGTCTTAATGCGTTGCGTTCGGCGAGTTCGCTATTGCTCTCGTGTCGCGAACCTGCAGAATCCAAAAGCCCGAAATCAGGAACAGGAAAATCCCGAGCGGCGATGTATTGGAAAACGGTGATGCGTTCGAGGGCAAAGCGCGTATCGTCCTGCAGAGAGGGCGGCGCCCGGGATCCGTCCGGAGATGGGGGATCGAGGACTATTTATAGTGCGCACTGCGGTGAATGCTCTCAATCCGTAACCTTCAGTTTATCCAAGATGGGAACAGCGGGACCGCGACGCCGCGTTCAGCACGGCGACGACCAGGTTGATGGGAATCGAAACCATGCCTCGCCGAGCAGCGCTCTCGCCAAAACCCAATAAAAGAACTGATGAAAGAAAATAGAAAAAGAAACTCAGCGTCAAACGGACGCACGGAATTATCCACATCGAAGCGCTGGCCCACCGGGCCGCGAAATATCCGACCAGAGTCTTGACGATCCCGAACATTCCCAAGGGATCGTGCGACAACGAATCCTGCGCGAGCCCGATGCCGGCGCCGAAAAACACCCCCGCGACCGGAGACCGCCGCATCAGCGGAGAAATATACGGTCACCAGCAGGGGCAGTTCCAGATAGGAGAGATAGTCACAAGCGCGGAACATAGACCTGAAAAGAATCGCCGCGAGAGGGATGCCCACCATGGCCGCGACCGGTAAGTCGAACGCCGGTTTTTCGCGACGCCTCTGTAAAGATTTCGGTGAAATCTCCCGGGGTCCCATGGATATCGCGGAGGACGCGGTTCCGCGTAGAACGGGGGGCGCAGGACTTTTGCGCCGACCGCGGGGCGCAAGGATTTGGCGCGCCTATCGAGTCCGCCGAACTTTGGGCGCGCCTGCGCCACCAGTGCCGGGATCAATTAAATTCGGCGCGCCGTTGCCGTGCTCGCCGTAAGCGTGCTTCTGAGCTTCCCCGATCTTGCTTATAGCGTTCCATAAGGCGGTCTGCGTCGGTACGCGGGGACCGGATTGCACGGAGCGCAGTGACCGCCGCGCGTCGCTTCGGCCGGCGGGGGCGCGAGAAGATGGACCGGCTGATTGCCCGGCGGTGTTCCGGGAATCGGCGCGTGGACGCCGTCGATCGATGATCAGGACTTCTTCCAGGCCGTTCTGGAAGCCGCTGGGCGTCACGTAAATTTCTTTTTCGTCTTTCCCGCGCGCACCACCGTCGCCTGGCCGACCGGAAACCCTTCGGGAAAATGCGGTCGTCGCCCGAAGTATAGAACCATTCGCCCTGCTCCACCGCTTCTTCGTTCTGCACGTAGTCGACGGTCACGTTCCGTAGCCTTGTCCCTTCAGGTCCCGTGCACCCGATTCTTCTGCGAAAGGACGCCGGCGGCAAAGGTCGGATCGGTAATCAGCAGCATGAACGACGCCGTCGGAAACACGTCGATCACTTTGCCGACGATACCGTCCGGCGTGATCACGGCCATGTCCTTTTTCAATCCCGCTCGATCGAGCCGCGGTCGACGATCACGACTTTCGCGCCCGGCCCGTAGTGTTGCCGATCACATGCGCGGCGACGGTCTTCGAAGGCGATCGCGCCTGAAAAATGGCGAGGGCGCGGGCGCGGTCCGCAGTGGAGAATTCGTTCTGCAGGTATTGATTCTCCATCTTTGGCGATCGTGTTCCGACTTCATCCGCTGTTTTCATCGCGCACGTCCAGCAGGACGAAATAATCGCTGCAAGAAATGCGCAACGCCGCTGCGGCTCGCCTTCGATGCCCCGCGCGACGCGGCGTCACTCCGCTCACCGCCCACACGCGAATCAGGCGCACTTCCTGATTACTCTTTGACCTGAGTAGGCCAACTAGCGAGCAGCTGCGCCGCAGATCGGCGATCCAAAACGCAGGCCGCCGAGGTGCCCGGTAGCGGCTTAGAGAAGCAAATCCATAAAGTCTCCGTCGAAGCGTACGTCTATACGCAGCTGCGCGTTTGAACCAACGCGGTACGCTGACTTCTTATTCGATCGCGATCCGCCGCAGAAGTTTGAACTCAGTGAGCATTTTTCCGGTTCCCAGCACCACCGACGCCAGCGGGTCCTCGGCGATGGAGACCGGCAGGCCGGTTTCCTCGCGAATGCGCTTATCCAGATTTTTCATCATCGCTCCGCCGCCGGTCAGCACGATTCCGCGGTCGCTGATGTCCGCGCTAAAGCTCCGGCGGCGTGCGTTCGAGCGCCACGCGGATGGCGTTCATGATGATGGCGATGCATTCCGACGAGAGCCTCACGAATTTCGCTGTCGTCGACGGTCACGGTCTTGGGAACGCCCTCGATCAGATTGCGCCCCTTGATTTCCATGGTGAGCGGCTTGTCCAGCGGATAAGCCGAGCCGATCTGCATCTTCACTTTTCGGCCGTCGTTTCGCCGATCAGCAGATTGTACTTGCGCTTCATGTACTGCATGATGGCGTCGTCCATCTCGTTGCCGGCGACGCGCACGGAACGCGAATAGACGATTCCCGAAAGCGAAATGACCGCGACGTCGGTGGTGCCTCCGCCGATATCCACGACCATGTTGCCCGAAGGCTCCGTGATCGGCAGGCCCGCGCCGATCGCCGCCACCATGGCCTGCTCCACCAGATACACTTCGCTGGCTTTGGCGTGATACGCCGAATCGATGACCGCGCGCTTTTCCACCTGCGTGATTTCGCTGGGAACGCCGATGATGATGCGCGGATGCACCAGCATCTTGCGGCCATGCGCCTTCTGAATGAAGTAATTCAGCATGCGCTCGGTGACTTTGAAGTCGGCGATGACGCCGTCCTTCATGGGCCGGATGGCGACGATGTTGCCGGGCGTGCGGCCCAGCATCTCCTTGGCTTCCTTCCCACCGCCTCCACTTCGCCGTTGTTTTTATTGATGGCCACGATCGACGGCTCATTGACGACGATGCCCTTACCTTTGGCGAACACCAGCGTATTCGCCGTGCCGAGATCGATGGCCAGGTCGGACGAGAAAAGACTAAATAGAGACCGCAGATTCATAAAAAAAGAGCAAAGATATCCCCGGACAAACGTTCCATCCGAAGTTAACACAGCGGCCCGTGATGGGCAACTTAGGGTTTTATTTTCAATAGTCTAGGGCGGCCGTGCCCAGAGCGGTTTACACTGGAGCAGTGATCGCCCGCCGTACATTTTTGGTTCTTCCGTTCGCCGCCGTGGGCGGCGCCGCCTTCAACCTCGCCTGCAGCAGGCGGAAGCGCGGTCCTGGATTCCGGGGCTATGCCTTCGTCGCCAATGAAGAAGGCGACTCCATCGCCGCCGTCGATCTGGAAGCGATGGCGGTCGCCCGGCACATCCCTTTGAGCGGCGCTCCTACTACGGTCATCTCCGCGGCCAAACGGCCTTTCGTTTATGCGCTCGCGGCGGCCACGGGTACGGTTCACGAAATCGCGCTCGATCGACTGAACGCCACGCGCAAACTCACGGTCGCCTCGAATGCGGCCGGCATGCAGATGGCTACCGATGAGAACGCGCTGTATGTGCTCGCTCGCGAACCGCGCGCGCTCATTCGCGTGAATCCAGCGACCATGAACGTGGACTTCAAACTCGCGCTCCCGGAGGAGCCCGTCGATTTCGCACTCTCGTCCGATAATAAAACCGCGGCCATCAGTTTCAAAACCAACGTGCGTCTGGTGGATTTGGAAGCGCGCCAGTTGCGGCCTCCTGTGGGACAAGGCGACTTCGGGGCGGTCCGCTTCCTCTCCGATGCGAGCCTGTTGATCGCGGCCGATCGCGGCGAGCGGCGGTTGTCGCTGTACGACATGTCGCCCGCGTACTCGGGGCAGTTGATCACGCATCTGCCTTTGGCCGTGCGTCCCGACAATCTTTGTTTCAATTCCGATGGCGGCCAGCTTTTTGTAACCGGCGATGGGATGGACGCGGTGGTGATCGTGTACCCGTATCGCACGCCGGAGGTCGCGGAAACGGTGCTCGTAGGACATAATCCCGGCCCGATGGCGGCGACAGCGGCGTTTCTCTTCGTGGCGAATCCTTCGGCGGGGAACGTCAGCATTCTGGAAATCAATTCGCGCAAAGTGGCCGCGGTGGTTTCGGTGGGCAGCGATCCCGGCTTTATCGCGGTGACGCCGGACGATCAATACGCGCTGGTGCTCAATCGGCAATCGGGAGATGTTTCGGTGTTGAGAGTGGCGACCATCACGAAGAATCGCGAGCGGCGGGCGTCATTGCTGACGGTGATTCCGGTGGGATCGAAGCCGGTGAGCGCGGCCGTGAGGGCGGTATAAAGCACACGACGAGTCTAGCCGGCGTGAGCCTCCTCTCCCCTCTGAACGCGCGCAATCGCCGCTAGTATTTCGGTTTGAATGGCCCGATAGTATCCGATTTGATTCTTGGGTACGCGAACGACAACTACTCCGAGGGAGTACTTTTTGAGGTTCTGTCGGTGCTCCAATTTGCCGTCGGCAGTGAGAAGCACATCAAACTCGCGTTGAGCGGCTGCGAGCAGGCGCCCGTCCGGAGAGCCGCTCCAGCCGTTCTCATGAACCGTGGCAGGCCGATGATCAAAGAGAATACTTTTCACTCTCGGATCTACGCATTCGTCAATGAGGACGCGCATTCGAGCACTTGGGAATTTGCAAGATCCAGCACGGCCACCACGCGCTCACGCGTAACTCCCGGATAAAGCGCCAGGAACTGATCGATGGTTTCACCGTCTTCCAGAAAATCGATCAAGCTCTGCACCGGGACGCGTGTATCGCGAAAACAGGGCGTGCCGCTCACGCGGTCCGGGCTCACCCACACGGCATCTTCGAGTTTGGTGCGCTGCTCCTGAGTCACGACCTCAGAATAACAGGCGAACGGCGGATCGCTCACCGAAGAAGAACAGCGGGTCCTGTGGCGCACGCACTTATGCGTGCCGTATCGAGACTCGTCTCGATACCTTCGCTGGCCTAGAATCCGACACGAACAGGCGTCGCCAAAAGTGGCGACGCGGCACGCGTGGGCGCGTGCGCCACATCGTCGCGGCTCACGGAGCACTGCAAAAACGCAAGCCTCAAACGGTGGATCAAACCACCCTCAGGGCGTTGCTTGGAAATTCCACCACCCACGCGCGAGTATCTTTTAAGCGCTCATATTCACCGCGCGACACGTTCACCCGCACGCCGCTGGAGAATGCGGGGCTGGTGAACTCCAGGCGCAGTCCGTGAGGACGTTCGACGATCCGAATCAACTCTGCCGGGATTTGATTTGGTTCGGGCTTGCCATCGCGTGCGGCCGCGGAAAGCTGTTCGGGACGGACGCACAACGTCACGCGGTCGCCCTTCAGATGGCCGGGGAAGTATGGCCCCTCGATTTCGAATTCGCCTAGGCGTATGCGGCTGACGTTTCGGCCCGGATCGAGCGTGCGAATCTCGGCCTCGATCAAATTGAATGCGCCGAGCAGACGTGCGACTTCAATGTTCGCGGGCTCATCCAAAATCGATCGCGGAGTGCCCTTTTGCACGATGCGGCCCTGATGCACGATCAGCATCTCCTCCGCCAGCTCGAAGCACTCCGCCAGATCGTGCGTCACCAACAGCATGGGCGTTTCAAAGTCTTCTTTGACGCGGCGCAGCGCATCGTAGAATTCCGCGCGCAGAGGAGCGTCGAGACCTGTAGCCGGTTCGTCGAGCAGCAGTAATTTCGGTGCGCCGATCAGCGCGCGCGCGATGGAGCAGCGCTGGCGCTGCCCGCCGGAAACTTCGTGGGGACGGCGTCCGGCCGCTTCAGTGAGATGGAATTTCTCCAGCATTTCCACCACGCGGCGATGGCGCTCCAGGCGCGGCCGGCGTTCGGCGGCGAAGGCCAGATTTTCGCGCAGCGTCATGTGCGGGAACAATGCGTAATTCTGGAACACATATCCGCAGTTGCGCTTCTGCGGCGGCAGGCACACGTTCGACGCTCCGTCGTAGAGGATCTCGTCGTCGAGCAGGATGCGTCCTTCGTCGGGGCGCATAAATCCGGCGACGGCGTCGAGCGACAAAGTTTTGCCCGCGCCGCTCGGCCCGAATAAAACGGTGAGTCCGTGCGTCGCCGAAAATTCCAGATCGAGCGTGAAGCCCGCTGAATCGGCACGCGGAGGAAATGTTTTGCGGATGCGCGCGGCGAGCATGTCAGATGCGGGTCGCGCCGGGGATCAATCGATTGGCGAGCGTCAGGATCAGCAGCGCGGCGGCGGAAACGACCAGCACCATCACGCGGGCCTCCGCGCCGTTGCCCGATTCGACGGCGTCGTAGATCGCCACGGCGACCGTCTGCGTCTTGCCCGGAATGTTGCCCGCCACCATCAGCGTGACTCCGAAATCGCCTAAGGAACGAGCGAAGGCGAGCGCCGTCGCAGCGAGAATGGAGCGGCGAGCAAGCGGGAGGCTTACGCGAAAGAAGAGTTTGAGTTCGGAGGCGCCTAGATTGCGTGCGGCGCGCTCATAGCTACGATCCACGCTTTCGAGGGCGGCCCGCGCGGATTTCACCAGCAGCGGAAGCGCATGCAAAAGCGCGGCGACGACGGCCGCTTTCCAGGTGAATACGAGCGGCGAGCCGAAAGCGGCCTCCCATAATTTGCCGAGAGGGCTCGCGCGGCCGATGAGAACCAGCAGATAGTATCCAAGGACGGTGGGCGGCAGCACCAGCGGCAAGGTGACCGCGGCGTCCAGCACGTCCTTGCCGCGAAACTCGCGATTCGCGAGCAGGTAGGCGATCCACAATCCTCCGATGAGAGCGAGCGCGGTGGATAGAAACGCCACGCGCAGGCTCAACCACAGAGGAAACCAGTCGATATTCATAGAGAAAAGACGGGCCGCGAGCGAGACGCGGATGGACAATTATAGCGAGTTGCGGGAAAGGCGTTGAACACTTCCGCCGCGGCCGCGCAGTTTCGCGGATCTTCCTCTCTCATCCTTCCGCCGCCGGTTCCGATATGCCGAAGTGTGGACGTCCTTCTTGCTCGGCAGGCGATCTTCGATCGGAAACGAAAAGTTTACGGATATGAGCTGCTGTACCGGGCGAACGCGGCCAGTTCCGGTTTTGACGGCAACGACGCACGCGGCGCGACCAAGCAAGTTCTCTCGAACACCCTGATGTCGCTGGGGGCCGAGAACGTTCTCAACGGGAAGAAGGCCTTCGTCAACTTCGACGACGGGCTGCTGCACGAGCAGTTGTACGCCCTGCTGCCCCGGGATTCGATCGTAATCGAGATTCTGGAGACGGTGAAGCCCACCGCCGACCTGGCGGCGCTGTGCTTGAAGATTCTGGAACAGGGATACTCGATCGCGCTGGATGATTTTCGGGACGAGCCGAGCTGGGCGCCGCTGACGCTCGCGGCCCAGGTCATCAAAGTCGATTTGCAATTGAGTTCGCGCGCGGAGCAGGAGCGCATGCTGCGCACCTACCAGCCGCGCGGGATCACGATGCTCGCGGAGAAAGTGGAGACGTACGCCGAGTTCGAGTGGGCGCGGCGCGCCGGCTACGATCTGTTCCAGGGATATTTCTTCGCGCGGCCGGTGTTGCTGCGCAGCCAGAACATCCCAGCGATCAAGACTTCGTGCTTGCGGCTGGTGCGCGAGGTCCATCAGCCCGACCTGGATTTCGAGCAGGTGGAAGAGTTGCTGCGCGAGGACGTGGCGCTGACGTATAAGTTATTGCGTTACGTGAATTCGGCGATGTTCTCGCGGCGCACCGAAATTCAGTCGATCCGGCGTGCGCTCATGGTCCTCGGAGAAGACGGCATCCGGAGATGGGTGGCGCTCGCAACCATCCCCATGCTCGCGACCGATAAACCCACGGAGCTATTGACGCTTTCTCTGGTGCGCGCGCGTTTTTGCGAACGGCTCGCGGAACTGGCGCAGGTCGCGCGGCCCAGCCAGGCTTTCCTTCTCGGCATGTTCTCGCTGCTGGACGCACTGATCGACCAGCCCCTCGACGAAGCGCTGCAAAGCGTGGACCTGGGGCATGAGGTCAACGAGGCCCTTCTGGGGATCGCCGCGGATGGAAGCCTCCTCGCGCGGATTTACAAATTGATCCAACGCTACGAGCATGCCGACTGGGGCGCGGTGGAGCTGCTGGCGCAGCGGTGCGGAATTCCGTTTCTCAAGACCGGCGACGCATATCTCGATTCCACTGACTGGGCAGAGGATGTCGTGCGTCAGGCGGGCGGGTGAGAAAGCGAACATGATAGGGAGCCGAACTGAGATACCATAGCAAAGCGTTAGAGGAGGAATTCTCATGTTCAACCATCAATTGGCCAACAACCGCTTGTCCAAGAACTCCCTGCCGGTGTTCCTCGCGGTTGCGGCTGTGTTCGGTTCCGGAATCGCCCGCGCCGAACAAGGATTAATCACCCATAAAGCTCTGTCGCTCGATATGGCTCTGGCGATGGCGCACGGCTCTCTCGACAAGTGCCGCGAGATGAAGTATCAGTGCGCCGTCACCGTGCTTGACGCCACCGGGCGCGTGATCATCGCGCTGCAGGATGACGGGGCCATGCTGCATCGCATGGACGTATCGAAGAAAAAGGCGTACACGGCGCTCGTGTATCGCAAGCCGTCGAAACAGGTGGTAGAAGGATGGTCCAAGAAGACAGCCGAGCCGACTCCACTGCTCGAAGGCACCGAGCCGAATCCTCCGATCGAAGGCACCATCGATATGGGCGGTGGACTTCCGATTATGGTGGGGAAGGAAGTCATCGGCGCGATCGCGGTGAGTGGAGCTCCTGGTTGGGATAAAGATGAAGCCTGCTCGCAGGCGGGGCTCGATAAGATCGCCGATAAGTTGAAGTAGCCCGGGACGTGTAGACACACTTGTCCCACGCGAGAGAGGCCAGGGGCCAGGGGCCAGAAAACGTCAGAGGACAGAGGTCAGTCGGCAAGGCAAGCTTTTTCGCTCGCCCTCTGTGCTCCCGCTCATTCGAGCTTCCGAATTCTGTCTCCTGACTTCTGTCTCCTGTCTCCTGAATTCTTTATGCGAAGGCGCGCCTTCTCCGGTTGTTGACCCGCATGGTCGGCGGACTGCCGGTTGTACGCGACAGGCGTTCCGTTTGTTTGCCCGCAACGGCGAGGGTTCACTGTATCGCACGTGACGCTCGGCACATCGCTCCCAGAAATGAATCTATTGACGGAGCGCGCGTTAGGAACTCGAGTACTTAGACGTCGCTGCGTGGCCCGGTTTCCGATGGCTGAACCCGGTGCGCTTGATTAGAACTTACACGGCGCGTTTCCCGGAAGGGGTCATTCGATATGACAAGCGGCGGAAAAAGCTGGGGAATTTGCTGCTGGAGAACCGGTTAAAGGCACGATGGGGCAGACTGAGAGTCCGCCGCAGGCCGGGGGCCTGCCCCGCATCACAAAGATAGGGCTTGCCTACAATCGAGCCTCCTTGAATTTAGAGCCTTTTTGCATTGCCGCCTTCGTCCCGCGAGACGCGCGCGACTAGAATGGTTGCTGTGAAAGTTTTCTTCCTCGGAATGCTGATCGGCTGGATCGTACTGCCTGCGGCCGTGTTCCTCTATTTGCGATTTGGATATGTCCCGGTGGCGGTGAACGGTCCCGTAATTCCTCTGGAGAGCCTGCTCGCGGGCGCGGCCATCGATGCGAAGATCGCGCGTGAGGCTCCCACGCAAGCGGCCTTCCCTCCGAGTGAGGAGAATTTACTCGCCGGCGCCAAAATTTACCGCGAACAGTGCGTCGAATGTCACGGCCTGACGAACGCTCCGCGCGGTATGGCCTCGAAAGGTATGTTCCCCGATCCGCCACAGTTTTTCGAACGCAAAGTGATGGGCAACGAGCCAGTGGGGCAGGACTATTGGGTGGTGGCGAACGGGATCCGGCTTTCCGGGATGCCGGGGTATCGCGGATCGCTTTCGGAGGTACAGATGTGGCAGGTCAGTCAGTTTCTGGCGAATCGCGGGAAGCTGCCGGAAAGCGCGCAACATTATTTGGATACCCCGAAGGATTTGGATACCCCGAAGGCCCCCTGAATCGCCGGCCGATTGGTGCGCGGGATACGATCGCGAACCTGTAGGATCTCTCCTACGCGAAGCTTTCCAAGCGTGGAATCCCATTTTCCAATTCCCGTAGCAGGCGCATGCGCCCCGGAAAAGTGCCATACTTTTCAATAGGAAGCCTCGATTTTCGCGTGGTTATTAACTTGCACGGATTTTGTAGGATACGTGTCTAGAAACGATTCGTAATCCAGGGGTGGAAATCCTCGGGTCTGAATGAAAGAACTGAAGCAACAGTTCGTGAACGCCTTGCTGGTGATCGTGACGGTCGCCGTGGCCGTCGCGGCGGCCATCAATTTCCAGCAGCAGAGCCGTTTTCACCTGCCCGACGACGGAGTCACGTGGCTCGATCAGGATCACGGTGACGGTCAAAATTCATCGATTACGGCGGTCTATGTTTTGCCGGGCAGTCCGGGCGAGAAAGCCGGGATTCATAAAGGCGACGAACTCCTCGCCATCGCTGACGTGCCGATCCAGGAATCGCAGGATGTCACGGCGATTCTGGCGCGTCTGGGCGCGTGGCGAAAAACCGAATACAGGGTAAATCGCAAAGGCGTTGAAGTCACCTTCAACGTGATCATCGGCGAAGCCGAACGGGATTCCACGCTTTTTTACCAATACGCGGTCGGGGCCGTGTATCTCGCCATCGGATTATTCGTCTACTTCCGCCGCGTGGGCGCGCCTCGATCGCTGCATTTTTTCTTGCTATGCCTGGCGAGTTTCGTGGTTTCGACGTTCCATTATTCGGGCAAGCTGAATAATTTCGACAAAGTCATTTATTTGGGGAACCTGGTGGCGGGATTCCTCGCTCCCACTCTCTTCCTGCATTTCTGCTGCATGTTCCCGGAGCCGCAGAAATGGATTCGCCGGCGCGGTACGGCCGCCCTGTTGTATGTCCCCGGCGTGACGCTGCTGACGCTGCATCTCGGCTTCGTGTACGGGTGGCTCGCGAGCGCGGCGCCGCTGCTCGAAACCCGCTGGTTACTGGATCGGGTGTGGCTCGGGTTTCTCAGCGCGATGTATCTGGCCGGAGGCGCCGTGCTCCACGTGCAACTCCGGAGCGCCGACGATCCCATCGTGCGGCGCCAACTGGTGTGGCTGCGCAACGGCGCGGTGATCGGAATTCTTCCTTTCACGCTGTTTTATGTGATCCCGTTTATCGCCGGCGTGACGCCGACGCACGCGATGAATCTTGCGGTGCTCTCGTTGCCGTTCATCCCGCTCACCTGGGCATATGCGATTTTGCGTTACCGGCTGATGGACGTCGATATCATCTTCCAGGAAGGTTATGTATACACGCTCGCCACGCTGTGCGTGGTGGGGATCTTCTACGCGCTGATTTTCTCCGTGACGCGCGCGGGCGACTTGAGCGGCACGGCCATGGTCGCGCTGATTCTGATCGCGGCCTTCGTGTTCCAGCCGATTCGCAATTGGATTCAGGAACAACTGGACCGCTATTACTTCTATAAAGACCGCTACGATTACCGCCGGACGCTGATCGAATTCGCGCGCGAGCTTGGTTCGCCGACGCACCTGGATGAAATGCTGGAGACAGTCGCCGACCGGCTGGTTCGAACGCTGGGCATCCGCCACGTGGCGTTTTTCATCAAGGACGAAGAACACGACGGCGGCTTCCGGCTGGAGCTTGCCAGTAATCGCCAGGGCAAGCAGACCACTCAGGTTCCCTACGGGCTGGATCTCAGTTTTCTGGATCAAGCGGTGGCAGGCGCGCCCGCGAAGCCGTACCTGTTTTTCGAACGCACGCGCAACATGCTCGACGTGGTTTCGCACGATTGGCCCGCGTCCGTGCGCCGCTCCATTGCGGAACTGGATCTCACCTACTATCTGGCGTGCTCGGCGCGCGGCCGGGTGATTGCTTATCTCGGCGTGAGCCGCACGGACTCCGGCGATTTCCTGTCGAGCGACGATGTGGAACTGCTAGTCACTCTATCGGGCTACGTCGGCATCGCCGTTGACAACGCGATGCTCTACCGGTCGCTCGAACGCAAAGTGGAAGAGTACGAGCGGCTGAAAGAGTTTTCGGAAAATATCGTCGAATCGATTCACGTGGGAATCCTGGCCGCCGATCTCGATGGCCGCGTGGAAAGCTGGAACCCGCAGATGGAGCGGCTCACGGGCATCGGGCGCGACGCGGCGGTGGGGCGCAATCTGCAGGGGCTTCTGGAAGCGGACTTGTACGAAGAGTTGATGCGCGCCGCGGCGGCCGACGGCATCCGCGACATTTATAAATTCGCGATGCGTTCGGCGGCGCGCCACGGAGACGAAACGGGCGGCGCAACCCCGCATCGCGACGCGACGGTCAATATTGCCATCGCCCCGCTGATCTCGAAAGAAGGCTCGCACATCGGCCGCCTGATTATTTTCGACGACGTGACGGATCGTGCCGAAATGGAGCGCCGCCTGGTGCAGACCGATAAGCTGAGCTCCATCGGATTGTTGGCGGCGGGCGTGGCGCACGAAGTGAATACGCCGCTGGCGGTCATCTCGACATACGCGCAGATGCTGGCCAAGCAGATCGCGGGCGATGCGCAAAAAGCGCCGCTGCTCGAAAAGATCGCCAAGCAGACCTTCCGCGCGAGCGAGATCGTCAATTCGCTGCTGAATTTCTCGCGCACTTCGACCACGGAATACGCGGGCGTGGACCTCAACAAGGTCTTACAGGAGACGATCACGCTGATCGAGCATCAGTTGTCGACGGCCGGCATCGAGGTGAAATTCGCACTGGATGAAGATCTCCCGAGGATCAAAGGAAATCCAGGAAAGCTGCAGCAGGTGTTTCTCAATCTCTTCCTGAATGCTCGCGACGCGATGGAGGCGGGCGGCGTATTAGGGGTGAAATCGAGCGCGAGCGACGGGCTGGTGCGCGTAACCGTGGCCGATACAGGTTCGGGCATCGCACCCGAACATTTGGCGCGCGTCTTCGATCCTTTCTTCACCACCAAGGCGGCGCGGCGCGGCACCGGCCTCGGGCTTTCTGTTTCGTACGGCATCATCAAAGAGCACAGCGGCGAAATCGAAGTCGAGAGCCAGATCGCCGCAGGCACCCGTTTCCACGTGACCTTTCCGGAATGGGCGGCGCCGCGACGACTCGGCTATACAACGAAATCGAGCGACACCGCCTCTCCCGTGGTGCACGCGTTTTCGACCCCCGCGATCGCTTCCGAGTCCCTTCAGATTTCCGCGCAGGGCGGCGCCATTGCCTCGGCCGATCTGGGGTCCGGTCAAATTTCCCGCTAAGATTTATTGATGTCCAGCATTCTTCCCGATCTACCACCCGACCTCGTCGCCGAAGGAAATTCCCGTGGATCGATTCTGGTCGTCGACGATGAACCCGACATCCGCGAAAGTCTGGAAGCGCTGCTTTCCTCCGAGGGCTATCGCGTCACGCTCGCGCCGAACGCGACCGAGGGGCTGAAGCGCCTGGAAGCGGCGAACTACGACCTTGTCCTGCTCGATCTGATGATGCCGGACAAGAGCGGTCTTGAAGTTTTGGATGAGGTCCGCATCCGCGATCGCGAGACGCCGATTTTCCTGATCACCGCCTACGGATCGGTGGAAACGGCCGTCGCGGCGCTGAAACGCGGCGCCAACGATTATTTTTCGAAGCCCTGGGACAACGAAAAACTGCTGATCGAAATCGGGCGCATGATTTCGAAACGGCAGCTCGAGTCCGAAAACGCGCACCTGCGGCGAGCGTTGCGCGAACGCTCCAGCTTCCCTAACATCGTCGGCAAGAGCGAGCGCATGCTCAAGATTCTGGACCTGGTCGCGCAGGTGGCCGCCAGCCGCGCCACGATCTTGATTACGGGCGAAACCGGGACCGGGAAGGAACTGATTGCCAACGCGATTCACGCGCACTCGGCGCGCGCGGATCATCCGTTCGTGCCGGTGCATTCGGGCTCGGTGCCGCCGGATCTGCTCGAAAGCGCGCTCTTCGGGCACGTCAAAGGAGCATTTACCGGAGCCGTTACGTCGCGCAAAGGCTATTTCGAAACGGCCGATCGAGGCACCATCTTCTTCGACGAAATCGGGACGATTTCGCTCGAAACGCAGACGAAACTTCTGCGCGTGATTCAGGAACGCGAATTCATGCCGCTCGGCTCGACGGAGACGGTGAAGGTCGATGTGCGCATCGTCGCGGCGACCAATGCGGATCTCAAAAGACTCGTGGAAGAGGGCAAGTTTCGCGAGGATCTGTATTACCGGCTGAACGTGATCAACGTCGCGCTGCCGCCGTTGCGGGATCGGAAGGAAGATATTCCGCCGCTGGTCGAACACTTCTTCACGAAGTATTGCCGCGAGAATGAGAAGCTATTGGACGACCAAGGACGCTCCCGGCTGCTGTTCGAGCCGGAAGCGATGCAGGTGCTGATGGATCACGCCTGGCCGGGGAACGTCCGTGAGCTCGAAAACGTGGTGGAGCGCGCCGTCGTCCTCGCGACGCAACCTCCCGTCCCGGCGACTGTGCTGCCGGAGCATCTTCTCGAAGCGAGGGGCATGCGCATCCGGCGCGATCCGAGCGGCCATCTTCCCGCCGACGCATCGTTGTTCGAGCTGGTCGCCGATTTCGAACGCCGCCAGATCATGGAGCAGCTCGAAGCTTCGGACTGGAGTCAAACCGTGGCGGCCGAGACGCTGCGCATTCCGCTTTCGACGCTGAATCAGAAGATCAAGCGATTGAATATCGAAGTTCGCAAACGGACCGCGGGTTAGTATTCGCGTGAAGAAGAGCATGTCTCGGGCCCGCACCTAAATGACGGGTGTGCATGGCTGCGATTCAACGCCCACGGCGGGATCGACGTTACAATGGATTTGTGCCGAAAGTAACGTTTGCGAACCTCGACCGCACGGTTGAGTTCGAGTCCGGGAAGCTGCCCTACGACGAGCATGGCAAGCCGGAATCGATTCTGGATGTAGCCCAGCATTTTGGCATTCAATTGGAGCATGCCTGCGGGGGCAATTGCGCCTGTACCACCTGCCACGTGATCGTTAAGAACGGCACCGACGGAGCGCTTTCCGAAGCCGACGACGACGAGCTGGATCGTTTGGATACCGCGCCGGGGCTGACGCTGCACTCGCGCCTGGGATGTCAGGCCGTGGTCAAAGGCGACGTCGTGGTTGAGATTCCAACTTGGAATATCAATTACGTCAGCGAAGGCGGCGGGTCCATGAACCTCGGCAACGCGATCCCTCCTCCGAAAAACCTTCCGCCGATGGAACCGCCCCCCATGAATTCCTCTTCGAATCCGCCGTCGGACAATTTGCCGCCGAATAAGTAGACGCCTGCATACATATGGGATGAATGTGCCACGCTAGGCACTTGGTGAACGTTCTCGACGCACAGGAGCGACCGCATGGAGTTTGAAATCGAATGTCCCAACGACCACGACCAGACCGTCACGTTCGATCAGGAAGAATTCGAACGTGCTTTGAAGTCCGGATCGCTGATCTTTCACTGTAATACGTGCGACACCGACTGGCCCCCGACCGCCGAGGAAATTGCCCAATTTCGAAGGCAGTTCTCGAAGAGCTCCGGTTAGCGCCCGGACGCCGCGGAGGTCTCGAAATTATCGCGGCACGGAAGGGCGTTCGTCTGGAAGGCGCCGGGGCTCAGGGTATGAAGTATGAAATGAATGATCTGAGCCCCAGCGCAGTTTTTTATGAAGACAACCGCCAGCCTGCGTAAATTCGCACAACAGGCTGCGTGAAAACCCGACACTTTGTATCTTTCGGCGCCGGATTTCCGCGTTTCGCTCGATGTGTCTGCATCCGGCGTGCCACAGTCTCTACCGGCTCCGCAAAGAACGGATCTCTTTCCGATATGCGATCTCTTGAATGGCGTTCGCGCGCGGCAACTCAAGTGCATTCGTCTTCGTCATAAGGCACTCGATGTCATAACGCATTCAATTTATTTCCTGTCCCACGAAATCAGGAACCCATGGCCAACTACCAGCACATTCTTTTTCCGATCGATTTTTCTCCGCAGACCGATGCCGTCATTCCTTATGTGGCGGCGATGGCCCGGCATTTGAACGCAGCTGTGACGCTGCTCAGCGTAGTCCCTCCGATCTGGCTAGGTCCAGGAGCTAAACCGGAGCACCCTTCCGAATTGGAGAAAGCCACCAAGGAGCAGCTCGATGTGGCGCTGACCTCTGGGGCTCACGGGTTCGCGATGGAGCGAGTTCTGCGCTCCGGCGAACCCGCCGAAGAAATTATCCGTTTTGTCCAGGAACAAAGCGTCGATATGATCATGATGCCGACGCACGGGTACGGAAGGTTGCGCAGTCTGCTGCTCGGATCGGTTACCGCGAAGGTGCTGCACGACGCGCATTGCCCTGTGTGGACAGCTGCGCATGCGCCGGAACAGCGCGCCGGCCACCTTCCGAAGACGATCCTGTGCTGTGTGGACGGCACTTCCGCGAGCGTCGAACTCGTCCGCCAAGCGGCGGACTTCAGCGGCCGCTTCGACGCTCGTCTGCAACTGCTGCACGTCGTGACGCCGGCTGCGGACTGGGAAGGTCTCGAGGGAGAACTCCAACGGGAAGAGCGCATGACGGCGCACGCGCGCATCCAGCAAATCTGCGCGGAAGCAGGTATGGAGCTGCCGTTTCAGATTGCCGTCGGACAAATCGCGCCCACGGTGGCCGAGCGGGCCCGCGAGGAAGCGGCCGACTTGGTGATCATTGGCCGGGGCAAGATCGGTGCGACGCTCGGGCGTCTCCGCACCCACGTTCAGGGCATCATCCAGACCGCGCCGTGTCCCGTCCTCAGTCTCTAGGTGTCAAAGCCGGGACTTGGGGCTTTTGACGCAATCGTTCCACCTCTGCGGAGCGTGAATCCTCCCTATCGACCACACCGCGCGCGAAACCCGCTTTACTTCCAGGCAGTTCTCGTGGAGGATGGATTGCACCATCCTGAGTGAAGACAAGGAGGCGTGATATGTCGAGCTTCAATCACATTCTTTTCCCCGTGGATTTTTCCGCGCGATGCGAAGGCGCGGCGCCCTTCGTCGAATGCATGGCCCGCCGCCATAAGGCCCGGGTCACTCTTTTTAGCGTAGCGAGTCCTTTCTATCCAGCCGTAATGGAAGCGCCGTTGATCGATCCTCAAGACCTGCTGCAAGAGTTGAAGGCGACCCTGGATGCGACCTTCACGGATTGCTTCCAAGGCCTCGAAGTCAACCGCGCGGCCGTGCTTGGCGAACCCGCTCAAGAGATCGCCCGGTACGTGGCTGCCCACGAAGTGGATCTGGTCATGATGCCGAGCCATGGCTACGGGCCTTTCCGCCAATTGCTGCTGGGTTCGGTGACGGCCAAAGTCCTGCACGATGTCCCGTGCCCTGTGTGGACGACCGCCCATACGGGGACTGAGCCGGATCGTCAGCACATGGGACTGAAGAAGATTTTATGCGCTGTGGACACCACGGCGGACAGCGCAAACATACTCCGTTTCGCCGGCGCGCTGGCCAAGGATATCGGGGCCGATCTTCGTCTGGTGAACGTGGTTCCTGGCATTGAAGCCTGGCCAGACCGGCAAATGGATATTGAGTTCGAGGAACAACTCCGCGCGAATGCGAAACAGCGCATCGAGGAGTTGGAGAAAATCGCCAGCGTCGAAGCGCCGTTCTGTGTGGACGTCGGTCCCGTCGCCGATTCGGTGGCGGAAGAAGCCGAGCGTCATGGCACGGACCTGTTGGTGATCGGACGCGGCGCGATTCACGAGAAGCTGGGACGCTTGCGCACGCATGCCTACGGCCTGATCCGCTTGTCGCCGTGCCCCGTGCTGAGCGTCTAGATTTCTCTACGCGAGCCAGCAATAGGCTGAATTAAGGCCGATGGCCGGGTTGCGGCTCGTGGCCGCGCTTGTAGACGAGGATGGAGCGCCGGTATTGGATGACGACGGTGCCGTGCTGATTGAAGCCCGTCGTCTTCACCTCGACCACTCCCATGTTGGGTCGGGACTTCGAGGGCCGCGCGCTCAACACTTCGGTTTCGGCGTAGATCGTGTCGCCTTCGAACAGCGGCGCGGGCAGACGAATTTCATCCCAGCCCAAGTTTACCGCGTGCCGTGAAATATCCGCGACGGATATGCCCGTGACGACAGCCAGCGTGAGCGTCGAGTTCACGAGCGGCTTCCCAAACTCCGTCTGCGACGCGTAATGCGCATCGAAATGAATCGGGTTGGTATTCACCGTCAGTAACGTGAACCACGTATTATCGGTCGTGCTGATGGTGCGTCCCAACTCGTGGCGCATGACCGCGCCGGGTACAAAATCTTCGAAACATCGTCCCATGAAAAGCTCCTTAGAAATGGGGACAGATCGCTCTGTCCGCCTCCCGTGCTCGAACTTGACAGCGAAGTTTTCAGCGAGGGGACAGAGGAGTCTGTCCCCAACTCATTTCACTCGAGCTCCTGGGCGTGATTGAGGTCCACACCGAGTTCCGCCAGGATTTCTTCGGTATGTTCGCCGAGCGCGGGAATGCGTCCCATGCGCGGCGGTGCGTGCTGCAGGTTATGGGGCGGGAGCAGCGCGGGAATCATCCCCACCGGCGAATCGACTTCCGTCCAACGTGCGCGCGACGCCAATTGCGGATGCGCGACCACCGCCGGGATATCGTTCAACACCGCGTTGGCGATGTCGGCGCGATCGAGCCGCGCCACAATTTCTTGCCCCGATAACCGCGAAAAATATTTCTCGATCCAGGATTCCAATTCCACGCGATTCTTCAAGCGGCCGGAATTGGTGGCATAGCGCGGATCGCCGGCGAGTTCCGGATTCTCGAATACCGTCTCGCACAGGCGCCGCCATTCGCGCTGGTTCTGGATCGCGAACGTCACACGTCCATCCGCGCAGGCGTACGCGCCGTACGGCACGATTCCGCTGTGGCGAATCCCGACGCGTGCGGGAACGCGGCCCGCGCCTTGATACATGTACATCTGCGGCGTCGCCCACTCGACCAAACATTCAAGCATGGACGTATCGATGCGTTCGCCGGCTCCGGTACGCTGACGCTGTAGCAGCGCGGCGAGAATCGACGAATACGCGTAGAAACCCGATGTGATGTCGGCGATGGAGACGCCGACTTTGGCCGCTGCCTCCGGGGTTCCGGTGAGGCTCACGACGCCGGATTCGGCCTGCACCAGCATGTCGTAGGCTTTCTTATCGCGATACGGGCCGTCCGGGCCGTAGCCGGAGATGCCGCACCAGATCAAACGCGGATTTCGTTCGCGGCACGCTTCATAACCGAAGCCGAGACGCTCGACCGCTCCGGGAGCGAGATTGTGCACGAATACGTCGGCCCGATCGATGAGCTTGCCAAACGCCGCGCGGCCGGATGCCTGTTTGAGATCGAGCACGATGCTGCGCTTGCCGCGATTCAGCCACGCGAAGTGCCCGGAAAGTCCGCCCTTCATGTCGCTATCGTAGGCGCGCGCAAAGTCGCCGCCATCGGGCCGTTCGACTTTAATGACGTCGGCCCCTAGGTCCGCGCATTGACGCGAGCAGAAGGGCGCGGAGACGGCCTGCTCTAACGCCACGACACGGAGGCCGGAGAGCGGAAGATTCTCGGAAGACGTTTCAGAAGGCATTGGCGGAATCAAAAAGAACGCGGCATACCGAGCACATGCTCGCCCACGTAGGAAAGAATCAGATTCGTGGAAATCGGCGCGACCTGATACAGGCGCGTTTCGCGGAACTTGCGTTCCACGTCATAGTCGGCTGCGAAGCCGTAGCCGCCGTAAGTTTGCAGGCACACGTTCGCGGATTCCCACGACGCGTCGGCCGCCAGCAGCTTCGCCATATTGGCCTCGGCTCCGCAGGCGTGCCCGGCGTCGAACAGACGGCATGATTCCCAGCGCATCAGGTCGGCGGCACGGACGTTGGTATAGGCGCGCGCGATGGGAAATTGAACTCCTTGGTTCTGCGCGATCGGGCGGTCGAAGATCACGCGGTCGTGGCCGTATTTTCGCGCTCGATCGATAAACCAGTAGCCGTCGCCGATACATTCGGCGGCGATCAGAATTCGTTCGGCATTCATTCCGTCGAGGATATAGGGGAAACCTTTGCCCTCCTCGCCGATCAGGTTTTCCTCGGGAATTTCGAAGTTGTCGAAGAAGACCTCGTTGGTTTCGTGATTCACCATGTTGCGGATCGGACGGAGGGTGATCCCGGGACCCGCGTTATCTTCCAGACCGGAGGCCCGCAGATCGATCAGGAAAACGGAAAGTCCGTCGGTTTTCTTCGTCACTTCGGCGAGAGGCGTCGTGCGAGCGAGGAGCAGCATCAAGTCGGAATGCTGCACGCGCGAGATAAACACCTTCTGCCCGTTGACGACGTAGCGCCCGTCTTTCTTCGCCGCGAAGGTTTTGATTTTCGTGGTGTCGGTGCCGGTGGTCGGCTCGGTCACCGCGAACGATTGCAGGCGCAGTTCGCCCGACGCTATTTTCGGCAGATAACGCTGCTTCTGCGCGGACGAACCGTGGCGCAGCAGCGTCCCCATGATGTACATCTGCGCGTGACAGGCTCCGGAATTCGCGCCCGAGCGATTGATCTCTTCGAGGATGACCGATGCTTCGGCGATGCCGAGCCCGCCGCCGTCGTATTCAGTCGGGATGAGCGCGGCGAGCCAACCCGCTTCCGTAAGCGCGCGGATAAATTCTTCCGGATAATCCGGCACCGCGTCGACCTTCTGCCAATACTGGCTATCGAAACGGCTGCACAGATCGCGCACCGCGCGGCGATACTCTTCGAATTCGTTCGATCGCGGATTGATGTCTTTCATGCGAAAGAGGCAAATAAATTCGCCATGTCGGGGCAAGCTTCCACCGAGCGCGCGGCGTCGAGTGCGCGACGGGCGATCTCATCGCCAAAACGCGGCTGAACGACGGAAAGAAATTTCTCCTCCAGTTCAGCGGTCGAGACCGGATTCTCGGGATTGCCGCGCGGGAAATCGGCTTCACGGCGTTCGACGTGGCCATCGCGGTACGCCACCTTCATCCGCACAGGCCACGAGGCTGGATAACGCTTCGTTAGATCGTCTACGGCTTCGACGCGGATTTTCGGGAGCATGGCTGCGATCGCAGGATGGTGTACGCCATCGGTGGAAAATCGGGAGTCGTCGAATTGTTCGAGACCGCAACGGCCTTCCGTCAGCGCGGCGGCCACCGTGTAGGCGAGGCTGAAGCGAGCTTTGAACGCCGTCGAAGGATTCATCTCTTTCACGATCGCGAGCCCGGGCGCGTAGGTTTCGACTTCCACTTTGTCGATTTCGGATGTGTCGCGCGCCGAATGATTTCGAATCTCGATCGCCATGTCGATCGCGGTGTGCGTGTGGCCGCAGCACGCGTGCAGTTTGTAGCAATTTTCCAAAATCTTCCAATGTTTGCCGAGGCCGTCGGTAAGCCGCGTCGGATCGTACGATGCGCTCATGGCGCGAAAGAATCCACGGTCGCCTTCCAGAATGCGGCTCGCGCCGGTAAATCCTTCCCGCGCGAGGTCGGCCGCGAGCAATCCATTGAACGCGGCTTTCGCGGGATGCAGCGGCTTGCTCATGGTCCCGTCGGCATTAAATTCCCAGAGGCCGGCGGCCTGCGTGCCGGCGCTCCCGAGTGCGTCGGTCATTTGCCCGGCGTCCAGGTTGAGAATAGATCCCGCCGCGGCCGCTGCTCCGAAAGTTGCCGCTGTTCCGGTGGGATGCCAGAAACGATAGTGACTGGGATTGACGGCTTCGCCGATGCGCAGCGCCGCTTCGTAGCCGAGCGCAACCGCCAGAAGAAACGAGCGTCCATTGGCATGCTCGCGTTCGGCGGCGGCAAGCGCAGCCGGTATGATGGGCGCGGCGGCGTGCAATGTCGCTCCACGATGGACATCGTCGAGTTCCAATACGTGCGACGACAGGCCGTTTGCGAGCGCCGCGCCTTCGGCGGACGAACGTCCTGCGCCGAACATGGTCGCCTCTTGCGATGCTCCGAAACGCGATACGATTTTCTGCATCGCGCGAGCGGGAGGTTCGGAGGAGCCAGCCATACAGGCTCCGAGCCAATCGAGAACGGCGCGCTGCGTTTCGATGGAAACGGCGGCGGGAAGATCCTCAAATGTGGCTGCCGAGAGAAAGCGGGCTAGTGCGCGCGTCAACGTTCCATTCTCGCCGGAAAGGGGATCCCGCGCAACGTAAGGGGCTGCGGCTATCGGACGGGAACGACGCCATCCACCATCCAGCATCCGATGCACGGGCCCTGTTGCTGACGCGACACGACGAACCGGAACTTGATCGTATTCGCCCGAGCCGTCCGGATGGTGACGTCTTGCATGGCACGGTCTCCCTCCTGTTGGAGCGCGCCGTATTCCACCAGCGAAGATTTCAGCAGGAGATTGTTCGGCGGCATTCGCACCAACCGGAAGAATCGCCCGTACGGACCGGTGACGCGTCGATTGGCGGGCGAAGCAAATTGATACACGGAACGTATGCCGGTATTCGGAAGCGGCGAATCGTTGTGTTGCAGCGAGTCCATGACCGCAACGACGACGTCGTGGGGTCCCATCGCGGCGTTCGGTTCCCGGAGGGATACCGGCATCCTCTCCGCGATTTTCCAACCTGAAATGGTCCATCCGGACATGGTCCACGCCCACGCCAGGAAAGTGATAAACGCTCCCGCGACCCATCCCAGTTTTTTCGCAATCATTGAGTCAACACGCGTAAGATGAGCGCCAGGTTCCAGACGACCAGAGCGGCGTACCAGTAAATGATCCAGCGGATCAACTTACGCTTCCCCATCGCCAGACACGCGCCCGCCAAAGTGATCGCCAAAATTTTGGACAGGATCAATCCGCGCACGGGACCTAGCCGCACCATGAGCTGAACGAAAGGGCTGCCTTCCGAGATTCCCAGACTGAAGCCGAGCAGGGTCGTCAGAATGTCGAGAACCTGAAGATACAGGAAGACCTCGACGAGCAGACGTTTCTCG
Source organism: Terriglobia bacterium (assembly GCA_963765085.1). Taxonomy (GTDB): domain Bacteria; phylum Acidobacteriota; class Terriglobia; order Bryobacterales; family Bryobacteraceae; genus Palsa-187. The sequence continues at coordinate 50,142 of CAVXVL010000100.1, forward strand.
CCGGTATGCGCTGGATGCACGATTCCGTCCTCCTCCGTAATCGCGACCGGATCGCTCTTCGTTTTACCGCGGTGCTGGAAGTCCGGTGCAGGCAAAGGAGAGGCGAAAATGAAAGGAGGCGCCTTTGCGATCAGGCGCCCCGTCCAATAGCCTGCGCAAATTCCTAAGGTCGATGAGCCGCAAGCGCAGGCTCGATTCCAGCTCTCCTCCGAAGTCGAGCACTCATCACCCTACGTCACGCGCTTACGAGATGCGCGGAACGTACTACGTTGGAACTTATGTCTATTAAAGCAGACCACCGAAGGCCAGTCAATGAAAGAACGCGCTTTTGATGGAACGGAAAGAGAAGCAGGGAGCGAATCTCGTATTTCGCCCCCTGTTGGGAGTAACTCGGCCGGGGGAACGCAGCCCGGACAAATCTTCCGTGCTCGGAGGCAACACGGGAGCCTTGCTCAAACCACTCAGTACCGTGGCGGAAAGCCTAGTACCGTCCACATGACCACAGTTTCAGTGAAACACGTCCGCGAGGTGGCGGCAAGACTATCTTTCGGATAGCAGGGAGTTTGGACGGATGGCTCGGGGCCGGGCCCGGCTGGAGAACGTCGACCCGTCGTCGTCAAAACGCGTCAGAGTACTATGCGGGCTAGCGGAAGGAATCCGCAAACGGCAGTCTGCTTTTACCGGGCGCCCGCTCCGCGCTATCATCGTCACTCATGGCCATTAATTTGACCGGCGCGGTAACGTCGGGGGATCGGGCCCTTGTCGTCGCTTGCAGCTTAGCCGGTATCGCGGCGTTGATCGCGCTGGAGCGATCCACGGGTCCGAGCCTTCCACTGGGCGGTTTTTATCTGCTCCCGCTGGCGGTCGCCGCCGCCTTTCTGCCGCGATGGAGCGGGTTTACCGTGGCGATCGCCACCGCGCTCATTCGCGAGTTTTTCAGTTCCAGCCACTGGGATTCGCAATCGATCGGACGGCTGACGATCAGTCTGGTGGCGTTCACGGGCGGTGCGCTGTTCGCCGGGGAACTGGTTCGTAACCGCCGTATGGCGGCCGCTTTGCTCGACCGGACCCAGCAGGAGATGCAGACGCGCACGAACGCGGAACGCGAAACTCGCGCTCTGGTGGAAGGCAGCCCGGTGGGCGTTCTCACGATAGACTCCGGCGGGAAAATCGCCATGGCGAACACGGCTGCCTGCCGCCTGCTGGGGTTCGAAAAGGACTCTCCCGAAGGCGATCCCGTCGAGAAATATATCCCCATGCTGGCGCGCGTGCTGCGCTCCAAGCAGGCGTCCACCATGACGCGCACCATGCTGGAGGCGAGCGGGACGCGCCGCGACGGTGAATCGTTCTTTACGCAAACCTGGATCTCTTCCTACAATCACTCCTCCGGAATTCGTCTGACCGTGGTGCTCTCGGATGTCACCGAACAAATTCGCGATCGCGAAGAGAGCGGTCTCCGCCAACTGTTAAGCAGTTCACGCATCGTGGCGGGGGCGGTCTCGCACGAATTGAGAAATCTGGCGGCCGCCGCCGCCGTGCTGCATTTGAATGCGGCGAAATCGGCGGATCTCTCCGGGAACCCCGATTATCAAGCGCTCGGCACCGTGATCGACAGCATGGTAAAAGTCGCTTCCACGGAATTGGCCGACGCGGGCGGCCAGGTTCTCGAAGGCGTGGACGTAGCCGATCTGCTGCGCGAAGTTCGCACCATCACGGCGCCTTCGCTCGAGGAAGCGGGCGTCGCTTCGCAATGGGAAATCGATCCGCTCCTTCCGAACGTCCGCGTCAATCGCACGGGTCTATTACAGGTGTTTCTCAACATCATCAAGAACAGCACGACTGCTTTGAAGAATTGGCCCGATGCGCACCTTCATGTGATGGCCTACCCGATGGCGGAACTCGCGGTGATCCGTATTTCCGATAACGGTCCGGGGATCTCTTCGTCGGAGCGGCTCTTCCAGCCGTTCCAGCCAGGCGCGTCCTCCACTGGCCTGGGTTTATTCGTGTCGCGCGCGATCGTACGCACCTTCGGCGGTGAATTGCATCACACCCAGCGCGCGGGAGAATGCCGCTTTGTGATCGAATTGCCCGGCACGGGGGTCAAGGACTGACTGTGTCCGATCCGACTCGTATTCTGCTGATCGACGATCATCCTCTCTTCCGCGAAGGAATCGCGCGCCTGTTGGGAGGAGAAAAAGGATTCGAGGTCGTCGGCCAGTGCGCGACGGTCGAAGAAGGGCTGGACGTGCTGCGTTCGTCTCCCGCCGACATCGTGCTGCTCGACATCAATCTCGGCTCGCAGCAGGGAGGAGCTTTCCCTCAGCAAGCGCGCGCCGCCGGCTACAAGGGAAAGATCCTCGTGGTGACGGCGGGCGTCAGTAGGATCGAGGCGGAACGTTTGCTGCAAAAAGGCTGCTCGGGAATTGTTCTGAAACAAGAGCGTCCTGAACTTCTGATCGAAAAAATCCGTGCTGTCATCGGAGGGGCGAGCACGCTGCCGACCCCCAAGGCAAGCGAACCGCCTGGCGTATCGGGTCACGAATCGACCGTACGTTTCACGCCCCGCGAACGCCAGATCATGCGCGGAGTTTTCGCCGGCCAGACCAACAAGGAAATTGCCGCCAGTGCCGGTGTTTCCGAACCGCTCGTGAAGTCCGTCATGCAGCAGTTGTTCGAAAAAACCGGCGTCCGGACTCGCGCCCACCTGGTTCGGATCGCCATTGAGCGGTATTGGAAAGAACTGGAAGACGACGACGGTTAATCCGGGAACCTTTTAGCCGATATCGGGAAGGACAAAGCTCTTCGGGACTCCCGCTGCTTCCGAGACGGCCTCGGCGGCGATGTATCCGCTGCGCACCGCTCCCTCCATGGTGGAGGGCCATCCGGAGCGCGTCCAGTCGCCGGCCAAAAAAAGGTTCGAGATTCGCGTTTTTGTCGCCGGCCGAAACGGCTCTAGTCCGGGCTTCGCCGAGAACGTCGCACGGATCTCCTTCACGACGTGCGCTTTCTCCAGCTTCGCTTCACGCGCAGCCGGGAAAAATTCGTTTAGTTCGCGAAGCGCCAGCGCGATCACCTCGGCACGCGGCGTCTCCACTAAGCTCCGGGAAGCGCTCACGACCAGTTGCAAGTATCGTCCCTCACGCTTGTTAAACATCCACTGAACGGTCCGGTCGAGGAGCGTGGCGTGCGGCAGATCCGTGACGGGACGGTCGAACCACAAGTGGATTCCCGTGATCGGCGAATGTTCGAATCGATCCAAGTTCACCGCAAGCCCGGGGATCACCGACGCTATCTTTTCGAAGGGCAGCGCGCTCACGTAAAAATCGGCGCGATGTTGCGTTTCCTCCCCTCCGCTGCCGGTCAGGATGTAGCGCACGATATCGTGATTGGTCGCGACGCCGGTGACCGGCGTTCGCAAATAGAGCTCCACCTTGCCGAAGCGCTTCCAGGTTTCGCGGCTGTAAAGCTGCCCGAGCGGCACGGCGGGAATTCCCATCTGGTACGCATTGGGTGTCGCCAGAAATCCCAGCCGGAATACCTGAAACCCGTGCGAGGCGGCCATGCGATCGAGTTCCTCGTTGACCGCGCTGACCAGCACCTGCCGCCAGAAACGCTCGACGGCGCGCGCCGGTTGCCGCTTTTCGCGCAGCCAATCGAGCATCGTGATCTGGTCCAGATCGGCTCGCCGGCTCTCCCGTCCGATCGCCAGCATAGCGCGGCCCACGGCGACTTTTTCCTGAAAATTCAGAAAGGTCAGCTTCAGGAACGATTCGGCGAAATGAGCCGGAGCAGGGAACACGCCGGATTTCAGAACGCTCCGCCGTCCGCCTGGCTCGATGAACGTAAATTCCCGGTGAAACGCAATGTTCTGCTCGACGCCCAGGCGCTCGTAGAAATTCAGCAGGTTGACGCAGCAGCGCAGCAGGATGTGCTGGCAGTTGTCGATGGTCTCTGCGTCGTCGCCCGTGCCGATTTCGTAAGAAGTGGCGCGTCCTCCCGGGAAGGGCCGGGCTTCGAATACCTTTACGGAATGCCCCGCGTCACCGAGTGCCGCGGCAGCGGCCAATCCGGCGAGACCACCCCCGATGACGATCACTTCAGCCATGCGAAAACGCGCCCCGGCGAGCGGAACCTCTCCGTAAGTATGGCATCCGGTAGAAGCGATGCGATACAAGCGCGCGGATGCGTGCCCTTTGGCGGAGCAAACCTTGATTTTCGGGAAACGCTAGATCGGGACAGGAACGCGCTTGCGGCGTCCGCCGCCGCCGCCGTTGGTGATCTGGACGGCGATCCACAGCACGATCGCAATGAAGAGGAAATCGGAAGGCTGGAAATCCATAACCGCCTTCAGTATGCACGATGGTACCTTGATCGATCAAGTCCTAGCGGTCCCAAAAACAGTAGCGAAAAGTCCTAGCGGACGCCACTTGCGACGCGTGCTCCCAATTGCCGCACGACGTTCTCCATCAGGCGCAGACCGCAGTTCTCATCGAGCGTCAGGATCGACTCGGGATGGAACTGCACGGCCTCCATCGGCAACTCGCGATGGCGTACGCCCATGATGATGCCATCTTCGCTCTCCGCCGTGATTTCGAGGACGCTCGGGAGGCTTTCACGGATCGCGTACAGCGAATGATAGCGGCCCACGCGGAACTCTTCGGGCAGACCCTCGAACACGCCCACCCCGCGATGACGGATCAGCGAGGGTTTCCCATGCACTGGGTAGCCGAGGACGCCGAGCTCGCCGCCGAACGCTTCCACCATCCCCTGCAATCCGAGACACACCCCGAAAACGGGGACCTCCAGCTTCGCGGCGTGACGAATCAGAGCGGGGACACCGAAATCCGCGGGGCGGCCGGGACCAGGCGATACGAGAATCAGCGACGGCTTCACATCTCCGATCAATGCAAGGGGAAACCCTGCGCGGTACGTCATCACTTCCGCACCGGTCTGGCGTGCGTAGTTCGCCAGCGTGTGGATGAAGCAGTCTTCGTTATCGACCAACAGCATGCGCACGCCCGCGCCTTCTTCCGCGCGCGGCACGTAGGGAGGCTCCACCGCCTTTTCGGCGTTCAGGGCGCGGAAATAACCCGTGGCTTTCATCCAGCACTCGCGATCTTCGCTCGCCGGATCGGAATCGTACAGCAGCGTCGCGCCGGCGCCATAACGCGCCTCGCCGTTTTTGAGATGAACGGTGCGGATCGTGATGCCGGTGTTGATGTCGCCGTCCAACGAAATCATCCCGACGGCGCCCGCGTACCAGCCGCGCGGCTCTTTTTCCAGATTCTCGATGGCCTGCGCGGCCCATTTTTTGGGCGCGCCGATGATCGTCACGGCCCACATGTGCGTGAGGAACGCATCGAGCGAATCGAAGCCTTCGGCGAGCGTTCCTTCCACGTGATCCACCGTGTGGAATACGCCTGCGTAAGCTTCGATGAGCCGCCGTCCGATCACTTTTACCGAACCCGGCACCGCGATGCGCGACTTGTCATTGCGATCGACGTCCGTGCACATGGTCAGCTCGGATTCTTCTTTTTTGGAATTGAGCAGATCGCGGATGTTGTCGGCGTCCTTCAGCGGATCGCCGGTGCGCCGAGCGGTGCCCGAAATCGGGCAAGTTTCCACGCGGCGTCCTTCAATGCGCACGAACATCTCGGGAGAAGCGCCGATCAATTGTTCGTCGCCGAACTGCAGGAAAAACTCGTAAGGGCTAGGGCTTGCGTGCTGGATCTTTTTGAATAGCTCGGACGGGCTGCCCGTGTAGGGCGCGCGGAACGTCTGGCGCAGGATCACTTCGTAGTAATCGCCCTGGCGCATGCCTTCGCGCACCTTTCCAACCTTGGCGATATATTCTTCCGAAGTGTGATCGCTGACGGGCGCAGCTTGCGGACCGGCCGGCTTTCGCGGGGACCGCAGGCGCTCGCTCGAATGCGGCAACCCGGCTGTCGACACTCCGCCGCCCGCGAAATCGAATTGATAACGTTCGATTCGCTCCGTCTTGCGATCCATGAAATAAATGTCGTCGCACAGGAAGAGGTGCAGATCCTTGACGTCGTGCCGCGGCAGTTTCTGCTCGATCGGATCGAACTGCAGCAGCAGATCGTAGCCGAACGCACCGACCAGCGCCAAGCGCGACGCCAGCGGATGCTTAAACTCTCGCGACAGCGCACGTAGAATCGAGAAAGCCGAGGGCTGTTTGCTCCGTTCCTCTTCGGGGAATAAGGCCGGCAGTGGCTTTAATTTTCCGACGAATGCGGCGTTTTCCTTGGCAAAATGCTCCCAGTGCGGATGCGGGGCGAGCACCGGTTCCAGCATCTGGAGAAGCGCTTCCCCGCGTGGATTGAGCGAACGAAGCGCGACGTCGCGGCCTTTGGCGATGATTTCCATCGGAGGTGCTAGCGCGGCGATGTCCCAGCGCGAATAGCGTCCCGGAAATTCGTAACCGGAGGAAAGATAAATCCCGCGCTGCGTGTCGAGTTTCTTCAACAGCCCGTGCAGCCCGCGGCTGAATGCCACCTTCGAAATCGTGCGTGTGACGACGATTCCGCTGGGAGTTGTGTAGTTTTCCGGACTCATAGAGTGCGCTGCTTGAGGGCTTAATCCGAGGATAACATTGTGGTTCGCAAGAACCTTAGACGAACTCGGTGAAAATCTCGTTGGACATCAGAATCCCTCGATCCGTAAGCCGCAAGCGAGCGCCGACTCGTTCGGCAAGACCATCGCCGATCATTCTCTCGATGACGCCGGCAAATTCGCCGTTAGCGGCTTCGACCTCGACGCCCTCGTGCAGACGCAGCCCCAGGAACCATTTCTCGCCGCGTTCATCAGCCGCGACCCGTTCTGGCGCGGCATGTTTATCGATGGATCCGGCGACATACTCCGCCGCGCTCTCGGGATTCTGCCATCTCCACGTCCCATCGAACGAATGGGCGTCCGCGCCGAAGCCCAGGTACGGCTCGCGCCGCCAGTACTTCAGGTTGTGCCGCGATTCGTGACCCGGTGTCGCGAAATTCGAAACCTCGTAGCGCTCGATGCCGATTTGTTTGAGGCGCTCGACGGCGATTTCGTAGAAGCCCGCGATCGCGTCGTCGGAGGGGACGTCCATCGCGCCGTAACGCGGGCCTCCCGCGATTAACTCGCGGCCGAGGCGCGAATCTTCGTCGACCTCCAGCATGTAAACGGAAACGTGCGGGACACATAACCGCTCAACGTGGTCGAGCGAAGCGTTCCAGCTTGCCTCCGTCTGGGAGGGCAGTCCCGCGATCAGGTCGATGTTGATCTCCTCGATGCCGGCTGCGCGCAAGATCGCGATTTCCTTTTCGACGATCTCCGCAGAGTGTTTCCGCCCCGTGCGCGCGATTTCCTGCGGGACAAAAGACTGCACGCCCAGACTCACGCGATTGATTCCGGCTACGCGCCACGCCGCGGCCCTTTCGGAGGTGATGGTCCCGGGCGCGGCCTCCATCGTGGCTTCGATCCACTTCGAACCGGACGATGCACCTGGGATCGGATGCAACAAAAGAGCCAGCGCAGCGGGATCGAGCTGGCTGGGCGTTCCGCCGCCGAGGTAAATCGTTTCGGGCGTCCACGGAAATTCGACTTTCTCGATTTCCGCTTGCAGCGCTGACAAATATTGCACTTCCAATGCGCGCGGCAGAACGCCTGAGGCGAAGTTGCAGTACGTGCATTTCTGCGCGCAGAACGGATAGGAAATGTAGACGCCCGGCATCGTTCGGTTACTCTTCTTAGAGCGTTGAAAAAGAGCGGCAGACTTCTTTCCGTCCACGTGACGTCCGGTCCACGGGAAAGAGCCGTCTGTCCGCTTTTCAACTACAACGTGATCGCCTCGCCCAACTGCTTCCCGACCGCGTCGGCGATCAGCTCCGCGAGCGTCTGACCGTGAGCAACAAACGCTCCGCGCGCCGCATCCCAGTCGAGTTTGGAGCTTTTCATGTGCGCGGAAACCCAAATTTGTTTCACCGGTGAGTTGGGACTGACCACGAATTTCGCGGGCGGATCTTCGAACTCGATGGCCAGCGCTCCGGCGTTGAAGTCGGCCTCGAAATCGTGCTCCTCGGCGGCGCGGCCGAGCCGGTCGTACAAATCTTCGAGCGCCTCCGCGGCGCGTGTCTGAAACTCTTGATCGTCCATCGGCTTTCTGTAGGGTCTTTTCTCTTTGGGTGCTCTGTATCTATATGTTCCGTCGATCGGGAAACGGACGACAACTTCAATTCTCGCCTAAATCGTGTATGGAAAAGTTTTACCGCAACTTTCGTCTGCCCGGCATCATCTGTTACGCTTGGACCGTTCGCCCCGTATGCAGCCGGCTTGTATCCGCCATTCCGATCTCCCTGGGACCTCCCGTCTCTTCAGCGATTTCACTTATCATTTTGATCGAGTTGCGAAGTTTTACCGGCACGATCCGCACGCGCCTGAGGCGCTTCGGAATGCCGCGGCGGAAATCGAATATCCGGACGATCGCCGCGCGGCGCTGGTCAAGGCACTGCAGGAGCAGAATGCTCACGGCAGTGAAGCGACGGCCGGCGCGCTGCGGAAATTGGCCGAACCGGGGACCGTCGCCGTTGTAACGGGACAACAGGTGGGGCTTTTCACCGGTCCCGCGTATACCATTTACAAAGCTCTCACGGCAGCGCGACAGGCCCAGCGTCTCGCCGAACAGGGCATTCCGGCTGTACCGGTTTTCTGGCTCGCCACCGAGGATCACGATTTCGCGGAAGTGAATCATTCGTGGATGTTCGATGCGTCCGGCGAATCGCACATGCTGCGCGTCGAGGCGCCGTCGGGTTCGGCCGGCCGCGCACGTCCCGTTGGCTGGATCTCTCCTGAAAAATCGCCGATCGGCGAATTGAAGAGCGTTCTGAAAGGGATGCCGTTCGCCGACGAAGTGATCGCCGCGGTCGAGCAGGCATACACGCCCGGCGCTCCGATGGGCGCGAGTTTTCGTGCGCTCCTGCAAACGCTGACTCGCCATTTGGGATTGATTTTTGTCGACCCGCTGGACCCCGCGATACGTGCGATCGCCGCTCCGTTCATCGCAAAAGCCGTGAAGAGTACGGCGGAGATCAAACCGCGCCTGATCGAGCGCGGTAAGGAATTGGCGACCGCCGGATATCACGCGCAGGTGCATGTGGACGCGCGCACATCGTTATTTTTTCTGCTGGAGAACGGCGAGCGCGTACCGGTTCGTCGCAAAGATTCGGATTACTCGGATCTGGCGGATCGCGCCGCGCAGGTCTCGCCCAACGCTCTGCTTCGCCCCGTGATGCAGGATTTTCTGCTCCCCACCGTCGCGTATGTCGGCGGTCCCGGCGAGCTCGCCTATTTGGCGCAGTCGGAAGTTCTCTACGATGCGCTCCTCGGACGCATGCCGGCGGTGATGTCGCGAGCGGCGTTCACTTTGGTGGACTCGCACTCGGCGAAATTGCTCGACCGGTATCATCTGACCGTCGCGCAGACTTTCGTCCCGCAACATACGTTGGCGGATCGCAGTGGCGCGCAAGACGCTCGTCCCGGCCGAACTCGAAAGCTCACTTGAAGCGGCCTCCGTCGAATATCGCCGCCGAAGTGGACCGGCTGAAGGCCGAACTGGAAGCGTTCGATCCCACGCTCGCGGCGGCGCTCGGCTCACAGCCGCGCGAAAATCTCTTATCAGCTCGACAAGATGCTGCGCAAGACCGAGCGCGAGGCGCTGCGCCGAAATCAGCAGGCGACCGGCCGATGCCATCATCTTTCGGCCATGCTATTTCCGCACCGCCATCTGCAGGAACGCTTCTATTCGATTCTTCCGTTCCTCGCGCAGCACGGATTGGATCTGGTGGATCGCCTGTACGGCTCCGTCGAACTCGAGTGTCCCGACCATCGCGTGTTTGCGATTTAGTTTCCGGCAGGCATCCTGTGTTCGCGGCGTTCTGAGCCTGACTTAGGCGACAATCGAATTCATGCGCGTCAATAAAGTGAAGCAGGCCTTGAAAGAAGGCAAGCTGCAGTTGGGCTGCAGCGTTTCGATGATTCGTTCTCCCGAGATCACTCGGGTTTTAGCCGCGGCTGGGCTCGATTGGGCGTATCTCGATTCCGAACACGGCGGCTTCGATTTGGAAACGTTGCAGGATCTGGCTCGCGCGGCCAACGAGAATGGATTGTGCCCCATCATTCGCGTCGCCGAGTTGTCACTATGCGCTGGTGGCTCGCGCGCTCGATTGCGGAGCTCAGGGAGTTCTGTTTCCGCGTGTCGAATCTCCGGAGGTGTTGGCGCAGGCGATTTCGTGGGCGCGTTTCCCCCACTGGGAGTGCGGGGCTTCGGCTTGCAGCCGACTCATCTCAACTATGAGATAAAGTCCATGCCGGACATCATCGCGCATATGAATGAGAACGTGATGGTGGTGCTGCAGATCGAAACGGTCACGGCACTGAATCGTGTCGACGAATTGCTTGCGGTTCCCGGCGTGGATGCGGTGATGGTCGGGCCGGCCGATCTTTCCGTTTCGCTGGGGGTCGCCGGGCAATTCGAGCATCCGTCGATGATCGCGGCAATCGAAAAGATTCGCGACGCCTGCCTTCGCGCGGGCGTCGCGCCGGGCATCCATATGCGTTCGCTGAAGCTCGCGCAATACTGGCGCGATACACGGACTGAAGTTCCTGAGCTGCAATAGCGAAGTCGGGTTCCTGCTGGAGAAGGCCACGGAAACCGTCGCAACGCTACGTGGTTAGAGGGCTGGTCTCGACCTTCGCCGCGATCACATCCGCACTCTGGATATCGCTCGATGCGCGATCCAGATCCGACCCGAGCCGCGACCAGAGGAAGCGGTCTCCTGGGCTTGCTGCGGGCGCCTGCATCGGCTCGCCAATCTCGTCATCTAATATGGTGGTATGAGAATCGAAATCTCGGGGATGCATTGCCAGGCCTGCGTGGCGCGGGTGCGGAAGGCGCTTGAAAAGGTCGATGGCGCGAACGTGCGCGAGGTGGAAGTCGGTTCCGCCCAACTCGATCTCGATCCTGCGCGTAAAAACGAAGCGCTGCAGGCCATCGAAAAAGCCGGGTATCAACCGCACATCGCGGCGTAGAAAACGGGGACGGACGACTCTGTCCCCATCATGACTTTGTGATGCGAAAGGCGGGCGTGGACAGAGCGGTCTGTTCCGTTTTTTGATCATGACCGAATCGGTCACTATCAACGTGGAAGGCATGGTCTGCGCGGCCTGCCAGTCGCACGTGCAGAAGGCGCTCGACGAGACGCAAGGTGTCTCGAAGGCCGCCGTGAATTTGATGACGGGTCAGGCGCAGGTGTCCTTCGACCCCGCGATCGTTGAGCCCGAAAAACTAATCGAAGCCATCCGCGACACCGGTTACGAGGCGGAGCTTCCGGCGGCGGGCCTCAGTGCCATCCAGGAGCAAGAGCAGCGCGACGCCGATCAGAGCACGGAAGCGCGCGATCTCGCGATCAAAGCCGGAGTGAGTTTCGTTCTCGGAGCGGCAGCGATGCTCGCGCCCATGCACTGGATGCACTTGTCTTCGTTTCGCTACGCCCTGGGCGCTGTGACGCTGTTCGTCATGATCTGGGCCGGGCGCCGCATTTACGCCGGTGCCTGGAAGACGACGCTGCACGGCTCGGCCGATATGAATGCGCTGGTCGCGCTCGGAACGGGAGCGGCTTTTCTATACTCCCTCGCCGTCACGATCGATCCTGGGTTTTTCGAGGCTCGTGCCGTTACGCCGACGTTTATTACGAAGCCGCGATTTTGATTCTGGCTTTCGTCACAGCGGGCCGCGCGATGGAAGAACGCGCCAAGCACCAGACGGCGGGAGCGCTGCGTAAGCTGATTCAACTGCAGCCGTCCACTGCGACTGTCCTGCGCGATGGCGTCGAGAGCACGATTCCGATTGCTTCTATGAAACGTGGAGAAGTCGTGCTCGTGCGTCCCGGCGAGAGGATTCCCGTCGACGGCGAAATCGTGGATGGATCGAGCTACATTGATGAATCCATGCTGACGGGTGAATCGGAACCGGTTTCGAAGAAAATCGGCGACGCGGTCATCGGCGGAACGATGAACACAACCGGAAGTTTTCGCTATCGCGCCACGTCGCTCGGGGACGCGAGCGTTCTGTCGCGTATCGTCTCGCTCATGCGCCAGGCGCAGGGTTCGCGCGCCCCCATCGAACGCTTGGCGGATCGCATCAGCGGAATTTTCGTGCCGACGGTGCTCGTTCTCGCTATGATCACTTTCGCCGCCTGGATGTTTGCGGGCGGAGGAGCGGTGCGTGCGGCGACAAGTGCCGTCGCGGTGCTGATCATCGCTTGCCCATGCGCGATGGGCTTGGCCGTGCCGACCGCCGTGATGGTCGCGACGGGACGCGGCGCGGAATTAGGCGTGCTCATCAAGGGGGGCGAAGCGCTCGAAAAACTGCGCAAAGTGAATACCATCGTTCTGGATAAGACCGGAACCGTCACCGAAGGAAAGCCTCGCGTGAATGTCGAATCAACGATGCCTGCCGACGCGATTCGTCTCGCTGCCGCAGCCGAGAGGCCTCGGAGCATCCATTGGCGCGCGCTGTCGTCGCCTATGCCGAGAGTCTGGGCATTCGCATGCCCGAACGAACTGAGTTCCACTCGATCACCGGCCGCGGCGTCGCGAGCTCGGATCGACGGTCGCGCTGTATTGTGCGGCAATGAAGCATTTTTGCTCGAAAATGCAGTCAGAGTTCGCGTTGCCCGTAACTAACGAGGATTCGCGCGGGATGATTTCGTCGCGATCGATGGCGTCTATGCGGATTGTTCACCGTCGCCGATCCCATACGCTCGGAATCCGTCCGCGGCCGTACACGAATTTCAGAAGCTGGGGCTGGAGTGGTTCTGCTCACGGGTGACCGGCAAGTGACCGCGAATGCGATTGCGAAGCTGGCGGGGATCGCGCGCGCCGTCTCCGAAGTGCTTCCCGCCGGTAAAGTCGACGAGATCAAGCGCCTTCAACAACAAGGCCGAGTGGTCGCGATGGCCGGCGACGGGGTCAACGATGCCCCCGCGCTCGCGCAGGCGGACGTCGGCTTCGCCATGGGATCGGGCACGGATATCGCGATGGAAGCAGGCGACGTCACGCTTCTGAAGTCCGGTCTCGGCGGAGTGGCGCGCGCCATCGCGCTTTCACGCGCAACGTGGAAAGTAATGCAGCAAAATCTCGGATGGGCTCTGGGTTACAACGTGATCGCGATTCCCGCCGCGGCCTTCGGGCTTCTGAGTCCAGTGATCGCAAGCGCAGCCATGGCGATGAGTCGGTGAGCGTGGTGCTCAATAGTCTGCGGCTCGCGCGTTTTCAAAAGCGCCAAGAGCGCGTCGCAAAGTGACGCGGCCGGAAGAATTCGCGTCGCGCTCGTTTTGCGCGTTTTTATAGAAATCGTAAGAGTGCGTAGAACACGGGCAGCGTAAACAAGCTCGAATCGATGCGGTCGAGCCAGCCTCCGTGCCCCGGCAAAAGCGTTCCGCTATCCTTCACTCCCGCGCCCCGCTTGAACGCCGATTCGCACAGATCGCCGAGCTGGCCCGCGACGTTGCCGATCGCCGAGACCATCAGCACGAGCCACAACGGTGCGCCCGGAATCAGGTAGTGCGCGTAAATCCAACCCGCGAGCATCGCACCCACGACCGATCCGGTCGAACCTTCCCAGGTCTTCGCGGGACTCACGCGCGGCGCGAGTTTGTGGCGTCCGATGGCTTTGCCTGTATAATACGCGAACGTATCGCCCACCCAGCTCAACAGCATTGCGAGCATCAGCCAGTGCGGCGAGATCACTCGAATCTCCGCGGCGGAGCGCCACGCGCCGAAAATATACAGGACCCCGAGCGTCAGCGCGGCGGCCGACGGCAATGCATTGTTGAGATCGGCCGAACGCAGTGCCAGTGCCATCGCACCCACGGCAATCAGCATCGCGATCAATCCGGGTTCCGGCGCATACAGTAGCGCGATCCCGCCAACGACTCCGGGAATGGCTTCGAGCGCCGTGCGGCCCAGCGGAGTTCTCCAGGACTGGCCAGCGCATAAAATTCCCAATACGCCATGATCCCGACGATCATCAGCGCGATACGGAAAATATCGAAAGGAGCGAAAACGATGATCCAGACGAACAGCGGGATCAGGACCGCCGCGGTGGCGATGCGCTTCATTGCGCCGGAATGCCCAGCGCCTCAACCGCGGTCACTACGGCCCTTGCTGGCGTACGCGAGCTCGCCAATCCGCCGAAGCGGCGGTCGCGCGTCTGATAGTCGAGGATGGCGCGCAGCAGATCGGCGCGCTTGAAATCGGGCCACAGCGTCGCAGTAACGTAAAGCTCCGCGTACGCGATCTGCCACAGCAGGAAGTTGCTGACGCGCATCTCGCCGGAGGTGCGGATCAGAAGATCGGGATCGGGAGTGTTTGCGGTGTAGAGACGCGAAGCGATGGCCTGTTCGTCAATGACCAGCTCCGGGTCGCGTCGCGCATCTTCGACGAGAGCCTTCACGGCGTCCACGATTTCCGCGCGTCCCCCGTAGTTCAGCGCCAGGTTCAACTGCATTCCCGCGTTTCCGGCCGGTTTTTTCGATCGCGTCTTCCAGATCTTTGCGAGCTTGCGCGGGCAGTTCTTCCAGGCGTCCGATGGCGGACAGCCGAATATTCTGACTTTCGATTTCGGCGAGCTCGGTATGCAGGTAGGCGCGCAGCAAACGCCACAGGACATCGACTTCAGTGCGCGGGCGCTTCCAATTCTCCACGGAGAAAGCGTACAGCGTGAGCGCCTTCAACCCCATCTGCGTGCCGGTTTCGATGGCGGTTCGCACGGAGCGCATCCCGGCCTTATGGCCCGCGGCGCGTGGAAGATTGCGGCGCTTGGCCCACCGGCCGTTGCCGTCCATGATGATGGCGATATGCGCGGGTAGGCGGTTTGGATCGATGGCTCGCGCGAGCGCCTCCTCCTCATTGCCCGGCCGCATGGCTTCCAACAAAGCTTGCATGCGTAAGAACCATGGTACGAAAAATTTGACGGATTCGTAACCGTTCGCTACCATGTATCTGCGGGGTGGAGCAGTCTGGTAGCTCGTTGGGCTCATAACCCAAAGGTCGAAGGTTCAAATCCTTCCCCCGCAACCAAAATTAGATACATCTACTTCTCCACTTTGGTCTGATAGGCTTGACGTAGGTTTGAGCCTTGACGACATCCCGAATCCAAAGTTTTCTCTTCTTGGTGACATGCGGCATCGTAGCCATTCCGCTACGTGCGGCAGACTGTTCGACTCCCGATCTTACCCTCGCTTATCCTCAAGCAGCAAATATGGCGAACATGTGGGGCGATATCTTATTCCATCTTGAGATCGGCGTAGATGGTGCGCCTGCGATTATCAACACAGAGTGGAAGGCGAATCCGAAGATCGACCCACCTGCTTTACTCGCCGTTGCCGCCAAGAGCGTTGCTTTGAGCACTCGCTATCCGCTGGAGTGCGTCGGTCAGGCACTTGATCTGGAGTTGAGCTACCGAAAGAAGAGGCCTATCGGATCGCTCGATCCGGGTATCTCCGAAAGACTCGGACCGCATCACTTTCAAGTGACGACCAACGAATGGGCCACCGACCAGGGAGCGGGTCCAGCGACTCTCAGCAAACGGTCATTTTGGTGGCGCTTGTTTCACCGATAGACGCAGGAATACTCGACGTCAAGCGGAACGGAAGCCTGAGTACATTCGGAGTGTTGCAAACCCCCGCAACCAATAGAATAGCGGTTGCTTCCCCAGTAAACTGCTTCGTTTGCTTCCTGTCGCCTCAGAGCCGAGAAATCGAGTCTCAACCCAACCCTCTGTTTGAAGGTCACCGATTTGCCGGATGTCCGTAAAGCCAATCGAACGTTCAACCGATTGAGATGTTGAACAAATTCTTTCGGCTGTCCGTATCGGAGACCAGTGCAATCCGACATACCACGGTCCCGTCGCCAGCCTCCCGCTACATCAGGAGCGATTTATGGGGACCGTAACATGCTCGAAATGCCAGCGAACTCTTCCGGACACCGTGTCCTTCTGCACTCACTGCGGAACGAAAATCCCGCCGATGCCGTTAGGCATTCAGGCCGCGGGAGGCGGCGAAACGCTAGCGCCGACATTGCGATGTCACAAGTGTGGATGCGGCGTGAAGCGTGACGACACGTTCTGCACGAACTGCGGGGTGGTTCAGCCGGACCGTTGCAAATGCGGAAACCTGCTCGCGCCGACTGCGCGATTCTGCGTGGGCTGCGGCCGACCGAGACCGGAAGACGCGAGACCCGTCTTCGATATGACGGAATTCTCAGACTTCGAAGACGACATGATCTGCAAGTCCTGCCGCTACCGCGGGAAGATGCCGGTGATCAAGAGAGCTCAGTCGAATAGCAATCCGCTCGCGGGTTCGGTCATGGTCTCCTCCGGTGTGGGACGGGCGCTGCGGAATCAACTTGCAATGGGCGTTGTCAACGGACTCATGAGTTCGGATCATGCGTATTTGATCTGCCCCAATTGCCAAAAAACTCTTCACTGGAAACACTAACGAAGACGCAGAGAGTTGGTGTTCCAAACAACGGCACGCAACTCAACCTTGGAGTCACAACTACCTGTGAATACGAATGGCTTGGAGGAAAACTGAAGAAGCGGATAGGAAATATAACAAGGGCGGCGAGGCTGAACAACACTGCCTAGGATCTTACGTTGACGCCATCAGGATGCGCGTTACGCGCGGCACTTATGGGGTGCATTCCGGTCGTTCGTCGATCCTAACTGCTGGCAGAGAAGCTCAAGCGCCGCCGCCCTTTTGAAAGTTCGGTGGACTATCCAACGCGCCTCCTTTCAAAACTGCCCGGCTCACTCGCCGGTACGTTCACTTTGCATCTCTTGCAATTGAAATATGAACCTAATTTCCGGCTCTGTCAATAGAACTTTGACGGCTCTCGAAAAATATTTTTAGGCCCGATTTTCGCGGCGAAGGGTATCTTTTGCGATCGTCAAAGCCCGCATTGAATGCGGGGTGTTTAAATCGCTTCGCTGGTCGCGGTTCCGGTGAATCTTGGCGCGGGAGAGACTCGCGTGCGTAGGTCCTATATAATGATTCCCAGCCTGCACGGCAAGGAGAGGGAACCATGAATCGACGGACATTTTTGAACACGAGCGCTCTCGCGTCGGGAATCGTTTTCCGCGGCGGAATGCCGATCGCGCAAGCGGCGAAGGTCAGCGGCGGCGGAAGTCCGATCGTCGAAACCACCGGCGGCAAAATCCGCGGCGTGCAAAGCGGCAAGGTTTTCTCCTTCAAGGGCGTGCATTACGGTGCGATCACCACGGGAAAGATGCGCTTCATGCCTCCCGCGAAAGTCCAGCCGTGGGCCGACGTGAAGGACGCGCTCGATATCGGCCAGCGCGCGCCGCAGCTTCCCGGAAATCTGGTGCCTGAATATGCTGTGATGGAACGCACGGAGCCGATGGGCGGCGATTGCCTGTGTCTCAACGTGTTCACCACCGGCATCAAGGATGGGCGCAAACGTCCCGTGATGTTCTGGCTACACGGCGGCGGCTTCTCGGCAGGCTCGGGCGGCGGGAACGTTCTGTATGACGGCTCGAATCTCGCGCTCAAGCACGACGTGACGGTCGTGACGATCAATCATCGCCTGAACGTTTTCGGCTTCATGTATCTGGCCGATATCGGCGGCGAACGTTTCGCGCAGGCGAGCAATGCAGGGATGCTCGACGTCGTACTTGCGCTCGAATGGGTGCGCGATAACGCGACGACGTTCGGAGGCGATCCCGGAAGCGTCACGATCTTCGGTCAATCGGGCGGCGGCAGCAAGGTCAGCACGCTGCTTGGCATGCCGGCTGCAAAAGGACTGTTCCACCGCGCGATTGCGATGAGCGGTTCGGAAGTGACCGGCATTCCGCGCGACGAGGCCTCGAAGGCCGCCGAAGCGGTGATGAAGAAATTGAATCTCACCGAAGTGGCCGATCTGCAGACCGTGCCGATGCTGAAGCTTCTCGCGCTGACGCGTCCTGGAGCGATCGGAATGCCGTGGCGTCTGGGTCCGGTTGTGGATGGAAAGACGCTGCCGGCCGATCCGTTCTCGCCGAAGGCGACGACGATCTCTGAAGATATTCCATTGATGATCGGATCGACCGAGACCGAGGTCACCTGGAACGCGCAACAGCAGTACGATCCGATGGACGACGCTGCGCTGCGCGCGAATCTGATGCAGGCGCTGCGAGTAGACGCGGCGGGCGCGGATAAGGTCGCAGCGGTGTATAAGAAGAATCGCCCGATGGCGACCAATCTGGATATTTTTCTTCTAGCCGACACCGACGGCTCGAACTTCCGCACGGGAACCGATACCGAAGCCATGCGCAAAGCCGAGCTCGGCAAAGGCGCGGTGTACAAATATTACTTCCAGAAATATTCGCCGGTGCGCGATGGCATGCTGCGCTGCATGCACACGATGGACATTCCGTACGTGTTCGATAACGTCGACGTCGCAAAGACGGAAATCGGCGCGGGGCCGGAGCGCCAGCCGCTGGCCGATAAAATGTCGGGCGCGTGGACCGCGTTCGCACGGACCGGGAATCCGAACCATAAAGGCATTCCGAACTGGCCGGCGTATACTCCCTCGCAGAAAGCGACGATGGTGTGGAACGTCGAGACTAAAGTGGTCAACGATCCTTTCCGGGAAGAGAAGGACGCGATCGCGGAGGCTCAGGCGGCGAGCAAGAAGGCATAGCATCCAGCGCGGCCAGCCGGCGTCCGGTGGACGAAATTCGCTGTCCGCTTGTTGTGTCATCCCGAACCCGCATCGGGTGAGGGATCTGCTTTTCATTCTTCCTGGCAGCCGAACAAAAGCAGGTTCCTCGCTGGCGCTCGGAATGACGCGTTATGCGAGGCGTACTGTTTCTTTCACGCTCTCACCAACGCCGCGAGCATTCGCACGTCGCGGATTTCTTCAAACTTCCGCACTGTCGCGATGATCGCCTTGATCTTCTCCGCCGGCCACTTTGCGAAGCTCGCGCAATCCTCGAACTTCTCCGCCACGTCGTCGAAGCTCATCGGATACATCGGACTGCCCTTGCCGAAATCGGCTCGGCCGTGCAGCGTGCGCCCGTCCTTCAAACGCAGATCGAGGATGGTCGTCATCTTGTTATAGCCCGCCGCTTCCGCGATCGGATTCACTCCGAAATGGACGCGCTGAATCATCGCCTGAATCTCGGGGCGACGCACCACTTCGTCGCGGAATTGATTTAATCCGGCTTTCCCATACACCAGCAGCGAGGCCATGCAGAATTCCATGCTGAACTTGCCTTGCAGCGCATCGGTGGGCTTGTGATGGATGAGAGCCGTCGGCATGTATTGATTCGTTCCGACCTGGAGACTTTCCACCATATCCGGCTTGATATTGTTCGCGCGAATCATGCGCTCCAGTTCCGTCATACCCGGATGGGTGAGCGATCCCGAGGGAAACGGCTTGATGGAAATGCCGGGACTTGCGAACGTCCACGGCTTGCCGAGCGTCAGGGCTGACGCGTCGTAACCACCGCCGGCGGCGCGGAAGAACCCGCTGGGAGCCTCCAGAATCCGTTCGCTCACCGTCCAGTCGCGCAGCACGAAATCCGCCGCGACCACTCCCGATTCTGCCGCACGCCCCGCGTGGAAGGGCTTGGTCATGGTGCCGAAATTTTCGCGCAGTCCGGCCGCCTGGCTCGCGGCCAGGCCAAGAGCACGCGCCATCGCATGGGCGTCCGCGCCGTTGAGCTTCATGGCGGCCGATGCCGATCCGAACGTTCCGACGGTGCCCGTGGAATGAAAGCCTTCTTCGTAATGACGAGGGAAGATTGCTTCGGAAATTTTGGTTTCGACTTCGACGCCAACTTGATACGCAAGCATCAGATCGCGGCCAGTGAATCCCTTGCTTTCGGCCACGGCGAGCGCCGCGGAAAAACATGGCGCGGTGGGATGCGTCAGCAATCCATACACACGATCGGGCGCGACGGCGAGTTGCGTGTCGTCGTAATCCTCCGAATGGATGCCGATGCCGTTGGCGAAGGCCGCGAACTGCGCGGGCACTTTCATCGACGTCCCGATGACGGTCGATTCGTTATTGCCGAACTTCATCTCTTCGAGATACGCTCTTACGATTTTTCCGGAATCGTCCACTGGGCCGACCAGCGCGAGGCCGAGAGCGTCGAGAATCGATTTCTTGCCGAGCTCGATCACGTCGGCGGGAATGTCCTCGTAGCGCGTGCGGACGGCAAATTCGGCGACCATCTTCGTCACGCCTTCGGTCCCGGTCATCCCACTGGACCTTTTTTGAAGGGCACCGCCGGTGCCCCCTTGGCCTTCGAGATGATCTCCGTCCGGTGAGGATTTAGTCTGATTCTGCGCTCCGGCAAGCGCGGCGGCGCCCGTTCCGAAGGCCGCCATCTGAGCCATCTGTCTGCGCGTGAGTTTCATCATTTGTAGTGTGCCACGCCCAGCCGCGACAAGCGGGCGCTATCGACGAAAGCGCCCACCAGAGCCGCGACTAAAAGGAGCGGTTAATCGCCGCTCACGTGGTGATTGGCGAAGCGCAGTCTACGCTTCTTGGTGCCGAAAACTAAACCGCTTCCTCCGGTCGCGGCTCGGGTCGGTGATATATGCCGTGAGCCCGGTCGTGGCCGACAGGGCATGTGAGCTGCGACTGAGTACGGGCCACTACGTTAGAATCGGGGTTTACCGTGCCGGCGACCAATGCATCCGCCGTTTCGCTTGCCGCCCAGCCGGCCGTGAAGGCCTGTCTCGAATGGTTTCGGCGCGAACGCGGATGGATCAACGAACAACATTTGAAGTTGTGCCGCATCCCGTCCGCGACGTTTTTCGAGCAAAAACGCGGCGAATGGATGGCCGGGCAGTTTCGCGCGCTGGGGTGGGAGTCGAAGATCGACCGCGGCGGCAATACGATCGCGTACCTCAAGGGAACGGCCGACGGGCCGCACGTCGCGATTACGGCGCATCTCGATACGGTTTTCGCGCCCCGCGCGCCGGAAGATATCAAGGTTGGCGGCGAGGGCAAATTCATGGGACCAGGGGTCGCCGACAACGGAGCGGGACTTGCCGCTCTGTTGGCGTTGGCCGCCGCGTGGAGCGCCGCGCCTCCGTTGGAATCCCCGCGAGCGTGGCCGCTTCTGGTCGCCAATGTGGGCGAGGAGGGCGAGGGCAATTTGAACGGCATGCGGTTCTTCTGCCGTAACGCGAACGCCGCGAAATTGCGCGCGCTACTGGTGTTGGACGGTCCCGATGCCGAGCACATCACATCTAGGGCGCTGGCCAGCCGGCGCTTTGAAGTGACGATCACGGGGCCGGGCGGCCACAGTTGGAGAGATTTCGGGACAGCGAATCCGGTCCACGCGATCAGCCGCGCGATTACGTTGTTCACCGATAAAGCAGTCGCGGAGACGGTGAAGGAGCCGCGTACGACGTTCAACTTCGGCATCGTCGAAGGCGGATCGAGCATCAATTCGATCCCGAGCGAGGCGCGCACCAAGATCGATCTGCGCTCGCAGGACAACGCCCGCATCGATCAACTAGTGGCGCAACTGACGTCCGCCGTCGAGCGCGCGGTGGAGATCGAGAATCGCATGAGCAGCGGCGGGAAGGCCGTGGCTCGGCTGCGGGAGATCGGATCGCGTCCGAGCGGGGCTCTCCCTGATGACTCCCCCCTCCTCGAATGCGTTCGGGCGGTGGACGCGCACCTGGGTATCCGCAGCTATCTCGATTGTTCTTCGACCGATGCGAACGTGCCGCTGTCGATGCGGCTCCCGGCGTTGTCAATCGGCGCGGGCGGATTGGGCGGAGGGGCGCACACCGCCGGCGAGTGGTATTCGCCCGAAGGACGCGAGCTCGGGTTGCAGCGAATTCTGTTAATCCTGTGCATGTTGCTCGCCGGCGAATAGCGAAGTTTCGCCTTCTTGCGGCGCGGGGCAACCCATCTGTAACTTTTTGCGTCTGAACGTATAATGAAAATGGATTGCGTTGTCCCGGATGAGGCCGGATTATGAAGTTGCTTGACACCAAGTTGCTCGCAAAAATGCGGCAGCAGAAGCTGCTCTCCACCACCTTGCTCCTTCTGACTTTGTCGATCGGCATCGTGATCGGGACCTTGATCAACACCGGCGTGCATGCGCAGCGTGGCCCGAGCGCCGCGCCGGACGCGACGCCCCTAACGATTCCGAAAACCACGGCCCTCGGCAACGAAATCACCAAGCTGGCGAAGACCCTCGAACCGAGCGTCGTCAACATCACCGCCGATTTCACGCCCAAAGTCGCCACGAAACCAGATCGGCCGCCCGCTCTTTGAAGAGAGCGTATAGACGTCGGTGGGCACGAAGAACGACTTCGCGGGGTCGAAGCCCATCGCTCTCTTGGTCGCCGCGACCTCGTCGGCCCCGAGCGCTTCGCCGTGCGCTTCTTTCGTGTCGTGCTTGTGCGGCGCGCCCTGGCCGATGTGGGTGCGCGCGCGGATGAAGCACGGCTGGCCTTTGCCAGCCAGCGCGCGGTCGATCGCGGCGCGGATCTGCCCTTCGCGTGGTCGTGGCCGTCGTCCACGAACTGCGAGAACCACCCGTACGACTCGTAACGTTTGCACGTGTCGCTCTCAGTACGCTGGAGACGCGTCGCCTTGATTGTGATGTGGTTGTCGTCGTAAATCACGATGAGGTTGTCGAGCTGCAGATGCCCCGCGAGGCTCGACGCTTCGGCGCTGACGCCCTCCATCAAGTCACCGTCGCTCGCGAGACAGAAGACGCGGGACGCGGCAAAGGGCTCGCCGAAGCGCGCTTGCTTCAGCTTCAGCGCGAGCGCAATTCCGACCGCGTTGCCCACGCCTTGACCGAGCGGGCCGGTCGTCGTCTCGACCCCCGGCGTCAGGCCGTACTCCGGATGCCCTGGCGCTCTTGCTCCCCCACTGGCGAAATGCTCCGAGCTCGCGGAGCGGGAGGTCGTACCCCGACAAGTGCAGCATCGCGTAGAGCAGCATCGAGGTGTGCCCGCACGAAAGGACGAACCGGTCGTGCCCGATCCAATCGGGGTCGCGCGGGTCGTAGCGCAGGTAGCGCGTGACATTTTGAAGGTGATGTCCGCGAGCCCCATCGGCGTACCGGGATGGCCACTGTTGGCCTTTTCGACGGCGTCGATGGCGAGGCCCTTGATGGTGCTTACGGCGAGGTGGATTCCTGCAGGGGGCTGTATTGGCGCGGCATGAAGAATGGTTCTACTGCAAGCAGCGAGAAGCGAAAGGCCCAGCGGCTTGGCCCCCGCTATTTGCT
>CAVXVL010000101.1:0-3774 GCA_963765085.1 Terriglobia bacterium
GGCTATTCCAGCGCCACCGGCATTTTCTCGAGCGCCGCTTTGTGGATCTGCGAGACGCGGCTTTCGTTGATGCCGAGGATGGTGCCGATTTCTTTCATCGTCATCTCGCCCGTGTAATACAGCGAAACGACTTTCTGATAGCGCTCCGGGAGCGTCTGCATCGCGACGCCGAGCACGCTGCGCAGTTGCTCGCGCGCGCAGATGGAATCGGGTTGCGTTTCCGGCTTGCTCGGGAAATCGGGAGCGGGAAGATCTTCGTTTTCGCTGGAGCGGGTGGAGGCCGAAACCAGGCCCACATTGCGCAGGTCGAGCATCATGCTGCGCCAGCGGTTCTGATCGATACCGAGCTTGTTGGCGATTTCCAGTTCCGTCGGATTGCGTTCAACTCGGAGGCGAGTTCGCGCGTGGCGGCTTCCACTTGCTTGTGGCGGCGGCGCATATCGCGCGACGCCCAATCGAGCTGGCGCAAACTGTCGAGAATCGCGCCCTTAATGCGATGCTTCGCGTAGCTTGAGAATGCGACTTGTTTATCGGGATTATATTTGCTCGCGGCGTCGAACAATCCGAGGATGCCGGCGTGGACCAGGTCGTCCATTTCGACGTGCACCGGAAGGTTCTCGTGCACGCGCACGGCGATGGCCTTCACCAAAGGCAGATGTTCCAAAACGACGCGGTCGCGGCGCGACATCTTCGCCTCATGCGCCGCCGCGGCTTTCGCCTGCGCGGCTTCGGCTGCATTGGTGCGAGCACTGACGCTCACGCCCATCGGTTTCGAAGGAAGCTTGCGACGACGCGCTCCGACGACCAAAGTGATCGACGGCGCGGCCGCGCTATAAGCGGGGCTGCATGCCGCTCCCACTCCCGCTGCTACTGCGCTTGCCTGAAGAGAACTGCTCTTGCGTTTGGTCATCATCACGACGTTTGCTTTCCTCCGGTACTACTCGAAGAGCAAGCCCCCCACCATCCCAAACGGGGGGAGCGGAATAGTGGCGGAATAGCGTCCATGCGCGCCCACACTGGCAGCGCTGATCCATTGAAAACGCAAGCAAAAGGATGTGCGCGGCAACTCTGGAAAGGAGGCGCGAGAGGCGCCCGCGCATTTCCATTCGCGCGGCACTGTTCCATTTTGAAACCGTTTTCTCACGATAATTCTCAAACCGGAACATCTGGCGCTTTTCGCCACGTCTGAGGTGCTGGAAAGCGTGCCAGACACTCCGTCTGCATATGAGATTAAGGGGTAAGGCGGCCCTTCGTACCTAGAAGGAATGCCTTAGGGGGGAACTAAAATGCTCTGACCAAGGGCCTTACGCGGTCTTAGTCAACCCTGTCTTTTAGTACGGCCAGCCAGGTTTTTACCGCGAACATTCCCAAAATGAGAAGCGTTGCGATCAAAATCGTGCCGTTCAATGTAAATCCAGCCAACACGGCGAGCGTCGCGTACGTCGCCATGGCCCACCGGAAACGATGCTTGGTTTGAGGATTCATCGCGTCGGCTGATTGTAGGAAAACGCAAGCTGTAGGCGTATTTCGTTGCCCTGAAAACCCGTAGGCAGGGGCGGAAGAGGATTAGAGGCGCTGATGCCCGCAACGGCCGCTCGATCGAGCGCCGACGCGCCTGAGGATTCGGCGATAACCAATTTGGGAATCCCGCCGCGCTTATCGATGATGAATTGTACGAGCACTCGTCCTTTCCGTCCTAAACGTGCGCTTTCGGGAATCACGGCGAGCCAATTTGCGCGAACCGCCGTCAACACCTGAATCAAGTAGGGCTTGAAATCGGTGCCTTTCGGATCGCTGAGAAGCTGCAGATTGCTGCGCACGGGCCCCGCGACGGATGCCTGATTGGCGCTCGGCGCCACATTCATCTCCTCCAGGTCGCCCACGACGATGCCCGCCGATCCCTGGCCGGGTTGCACGGAAGCGCGCAGGGCATTCTCGGCGGCGACGCGCGGATCCGGGACTCTCGCGGATGGGTTCGGGCTTAAACTGATGCGCGGCTGTGTACCGCCCGCACCCACGCTTTCGAAAGCCAATTTGGGCTTGTCGGGAGGCGGAGGAGCCACTTGTGGCAACCGGCCTGCCGACGGCGGCGGCGGCGGAGCGGGAGTGGCGTCGGCTTCGATCTTCGGCGGCTCCACGACCACCGGCGCAGGCAGCGCCGGCGTGGTGATCGGCGCGGGTGCGCGAAATCGAGGTGCCTGGGGAACGGAGGCCGGCGCGGCTTTGCTGCGGACGTCCAGAGTCTTGGTGATCTGCCCCTGGTTCGCGTCACGCTGCGTGAGGTCCATCGGGAAGTACAGCGGGACGACGATGTTCGGTTCGATCGCGCGCGACGGGACATAGCGATAGCCATCTGTGTCGGGAGCGAGGATTAAGGACCCAATGAGAACGACGTGAAAGATCAACGATCCGAGCACGGCCCGCCCGATGCGCCGCGTGGTCAGCGGCTCGCGCCAGGCTTTCAATAAATTTAGATCGTCGTACGTGGCCATACTGCGGGTGTAACTGTAACGACGTTACGCGAGCCAGCAACGTTGCTTGCCCTGCCCCGTTTTGCGCGCCTCCGCTCAGCCCGCCGTTTTGGCGGTGCGAAGCGTGGCCGCGACCTGAAGTGCGTGTTCCTCAATTCTATCCAGGATTGCCTGTGCGACTTCGAGCGCGGCCAAACCTTGTTCGCCCGTGACCCGCGGAGGACGGCGCGTGGCGACGCTTTCGAAAAAGCTTTCGAGCTCCAGCCGCAGTGGTTCATCCTTCACCGAAGGCAGCGGCGCGAAATCGATCGCCAGGGGAGGTTTCACGCGAAAACGAACGGCCTCCTGACGGCCGTAATCGAGCGAGATATATTCGTGCGGCTGAAACAGCCGCAGCTTGCGGACGCGCTCGGTGGAAACACGGCTCGCCGTCAGGTTGGCGACGCATCCCGATGGAAATTGCAGCCGCACGTTGGCGATGTCCACTTTCTCCGACAAGATGCGGATTCCAGCCGCGCGTATTTCTTCCGGAAGCTGGCCGGTGAGCGACAAGACGATGTCAATGTCGTGGATCATCAGATCGAGTACGACGTCCACATCCAGGCAGCGCGGACTGAATTCACTGAGGCGGTGAATTTCGAAAAACAGGGGAGTTCCAAGAGCTTTCCCGAGCGCGATCACCGCCGGGTTGAAACGTTCCAGGTGCCCCACCTGCAGAATCCGTCCGCAACGCGCGGCCGTTTCCACCAGAGTGCGCGCCGCGTCCACGGTGCTGGCTAGCGGCTTCTCGACCAGGACGTCGAGACCCATCTCCATCAGCCGGCACCCGACCGCGGAATGCGACGTGGTCGGCGTGGCCACAATCGCGGCGTCGGCGTTCCCGGCGAGTTCTTCGAGATGCGCGAATATCCGGCAGTTGTGATTGGCGGCCGCGACCTCGCCTCGCGCAGGATCCAGCTCGAGAATGCCGGCCAGTTCAGCCTTTTCCGATTGATCGATGACGCGCAAGTGGTTGCGCCCGAACGAACCTACTCCAATGACGGCGATGCGGGGTTTCACTTCGTTTACCTTACCTCAGATTCGGAACGGCGGCCAGAAGAACGGCTACGCTTTCACGAGCAGAGCTAACAGCGGGTGCAACGTTCTCACCTCCGTCAGCCGCAAACTCACTTCCCGCGTGTCCTTGGGGATATTCGATCCTGAATTGGGCAGCACAGCGCATTCGAGAACCACGCGAAACGTATTGCGAACGTGCCGCGGAAGGTGAGCTTCGATGGTGAATGCGCCCGCCGACACGTGGGCT
>CAVXVL010000102.1:0-8409 GCA_963765085.1 Terriglobia bacterium
GGTTTTCGGCGTGCTGGTTATACTGTGCTACGCGCTGTACGCAGGACCTGCGCGAGATCTGAACGTTCCTTTTTTGGCCGAGCAGACGGAACTGCGGACGATTCTGATCGCGGCCAAATCGACGGCTCCGACGCTTCCCAAAGGTGCGCGCATCCTGATCAGAAAGATCCTCATCCGGACGTGTGGTGGCTGCCGCTGTTTCTCCTGCGTCTCGGCTACGTGGACCCGTCGATGTGGGTGGAACGCGCGGCGCAGATGGGCGACAGCCACGATCCACAGGACGTCGGTCTTTACGATTTGAGAATGCGCTGGGATGGCTCGCGGTACGACGTCATCTCGCAATCGCAGCCGGCTGTGCCCCCGATGCCGATCGAGGTCGTCCCCCGCGACGTTCGCCGGGGACACACCGCCAGCGTCCAGTTTCCCGCAACGTTCGCGAATTGCGCGATCGATATCGCCTATCGCATGCCGGATGATGAACTCATGCGCGGAGGCGTATGGAGACGCTGGAGCGAGCTCGATTTGAGCGGGCATGGAACCGTCCGCGTCAACATGGATGCCGAACGAGGGCTAGTCGTCATCGATCGGGTGCGGGTCTGCGGCGGTGCGTGGGTGCCCGCTCGTGGTTCGTTCGTCGCGGCTCCCTAAACTTACGGGCCGGACCGGATCTGATGCTTTTTAACGTCGTACGCCTGGCCGCGATGCTCGCGCAGCGCACGATCGGTCTCTTCGCGCGAGAGCTGGAAGTCCGGAGTAAAGCACCATTCTTTCGGAGGAATCAGCATGCCGTGCGCGTCCGCATCCGGCATCACGTGCAGGTCCGCATATCCTTCGCGCGGAAGCTCCCCGTAGCAGATGCCCCACCAGAATTGCTCCCAGTCGAGCCCGTCAGGAACACGGGACCGGTCGGCTGGGTCTTGCGAATGTCGCGGACGACGCCCAACAAACGCGCTTCGCGCGCGACCATATTCGCGGATTGCCCACGATCCCAATCGCGCACGAAAATTGTTGACGGAATTTGGCAGGCGGCGTAGAGGGCCGCGCATGCGATCGCGATCGACCGTCCCGGCCACGATGCCGCGCGAACGATGGCGTCACCCGCGAGCCACACTAAGCCTACGGATGGCAGAAACGGGAGTATAGAATGAAACGATCCGGCAGAGGCAGGTGGGCGCGAGCAGGATCACGAACCAGGCGAGGCAGAACAGCGGCTCGCGCCTTCCTCTGCGAACGGAGGCCGTGATCCATAAAACGATCGCCGCGCTCAATGCGACGGTCAACGTACGCGTCAGGAACAAGTTCGTCTGATGCAGGCGGCCATATTCCTCGGGGCCCAGAACGGTGGCCCATTTGCGCAGCAAGTTTCCAACGACGGCCCATCCGAGCGCGAGCCTATATGGTCCCGCGTGCGGCAGCGGAACCGCCCACAGATGGATGCCGGCGTAAATGGCGGCGATCGAGGCTGAGGGCAGAACGCTCTTCCAACGTTTCTTATCGAAAAGAATCACGTAGGCCGCGGCGATCGCGGGAAACATCACCGCGAGCTCCACCGCGCCCAGCGCGAACACGAGAGCGATCGATTGGATCAGGACCAACGTCCGTCTGGGCGATTCGAAATTTCGCAAGAGCGCGTTGAACGCGACGAGCATCCAGAACGTGTAGAGGACCTCGTTGTAGGCCGAGGCCCACACGATCGGATCGGCCAACGCGTCGTTCAAAACCCATAGAATAACCGCAACTGCGGCGGCGGCTCGCGAACCGGTCAGACGGCGGCCTGTATCGGCCAACAGAAACACGTTCGCCATCTGCGTGCACAAGGCCAGCACGTGCAAGGGGACCGGATTGAGGCCAAACAAAGAAGACGCGAGCAGAAACCACAGCCGCTCGCCGAGCGGCCGGATCGTGCCCTGCGCCTGCGGGAAAAAAGCGCCCACCAGATGCTGCGGCCGGAGGCAATGGTATTGCGCAGACTGAGCCACGCGAAATCGTCCAGGCGATAGGCGGAGGGAAGTGCGGGCCAATAGAGCACCAGCACCAGCGCCGCGGCCAAAAACACGCCAAACCGGGCGGGAGGAAAACGAGATCGATCCACGGCGTATTTCAGATAAAAGTAGTGTAACTGGAAACCCGATCGGTACGACAAGCGGCGGCAACCCGTTCTCATACCCTCCCCATGCGACCGATAAGGACCCTAAGCCCGGGATATTTCCCGAGTTCTCCGAGTAGCCCGAGTGCCTCCATGCGAGTAGAGCCTGACACAGGTCGTTCACGCGGGAATTTAGCAGCTCGCCGTTCGATGAAGGAGCGTACATGCGTAACTGGACGATTGTGTCCAAGATTTGGTCCATCCTCACGTTGAGCGTGGTGGTGGGTGCGGCCAGCAGCGGCTTTCTGTTCCTCCGTCTGGAGTCGGTCGTGGGCTCCTACGAGGAGTTATTCGATAAGGACGTAAACAACCAGGCTCACGCTCGCGTGATGCAGGTCACTTTCAAAAAAGAAGTACAGGAGTGGAAGGACCTGCTGCTGCGCGGGCGCGCCGCCGCCGCCCGCAAAACATATGCGGACGCCTTTCACAAGGATTCCGACCTGGTGAGTGCGCTGGCGGTTCAGCTCCGGGCCACGGTGACCAGCGCGGAGGCGCTTCAGCTTCTGGATCGGTTCACGGAAGCGCACGCCGCTATGCGAACCAATTACGACGCGGCCCTGGACGAATTCGTAAAGGGCGACGGGAAGGAGCAGGCCGCTGCCGATACTCGTGTCAAAGGTCAGGATCGCGCACCGACAGATCTGATCGACACCGTCGTCGACCGTTTGGTGAAGCAGACGGCCGAGAAAAGAGCGGTAATCACGAACAGTTTGTGGATTTTCGGATTGGGCGCCATCGCCGCGCTGCTCGGCTTGATTGCGATCGCGTTTGCGATCGCGTTTGGATGATCCGGAATATCACGAGCGCCTTGCGCCAGACGGTCGAGGAGTTGAGCGAAGCGGCGGTACAGGGCGCTCAGGTCGCGTCGCAGGTATCCACGGCGAGCAATACCTTGGCGCAGGGCACCACGCAACAGGCTGCGTTTCTGGAGGAGACTTCGGCCTCGGCCGAAGAGACGTCTTCCATGACGCAGAGAAACGCACAGAATTCCAGGCGGTCCACGGAGGTGATGGCGCTCGTCAACACGCGCGTCGAGCAGGCCAACCGTTCGCTGGCGGAAATGGTGGCGGCGATGGGGAGCATCGGCGTCTCCAGCGGGAAGATCGCGAAAATTATTCGCGTCATCGATGAGATCGCGTTTCAGACCAACATCCTCGCGCTGAATGCGGCGGTCGAGGCGGCCCGCGCGGGCGAAGCGGGCATGGGCTTCGCCGTGGTCGCCGACGAAGTTCGCAACCTCGCGCAACGCAGCGCTCAGGCCGCCAAGGATACGGCGGCGCTCATCGAGGAATCCATCGCGGTATCGAGCAGCGGAACGGAGAAAGTGCAGACCGTCGCGGAGGTCATCCGATCCATTACCGAGGCCACCGCCGAGGTCCGCACGCTGGTGGATGAAGTGAGCCTGGGCAGCGAGGAGCAGGCCAAGGGCATCGGTCAGATTTCCACATCGATGCACGAGATCGGGCGCGTGACGCAAGATTCCGCCGCCAGCGCCGAGGAGCTCGCAGCCGCGGGCGAACAATTAAGCTCGCAAACCGAGATGCTGAAGCAGGTCGTGTTCCGCATGCGTCTGATGGTCGAGGGCACCTCCGGAGACGCAAGCGCTCACTCGTATGCGGGGCGAGCGGAATAAACGGACGCATCGAACAGAGCGGAAATCGGCCAGCCCCATGCGTGAGCTTGGGGCTATTCCGTGCCTGAGCGATGCACGCGCGTCGACGATTCCGAAGTGCACGCACTTGCCCTCCAGCGATTTCGCTCGCGCACGATGGGCCCCAAGCTGACGCATGGGCTGACTCATGGTCGACGCAGGCATTCGTCAGCGTCCCCAGTTTCTCCGCAAATTTTGAGAGAATATAGCTGGTTCGCCCCGAAGGCGGGCGTGTAACCGTGGGCTTATGGCCACTACCTCAAAGAGAGTCAGACCTATGGAAAAGCTCCTCGCTATGAAAAAGCTTCTCGCTCTTCCTCTTCTCGTCGCCGGCTTCGTTACCGGCATCCAGGCGCATCATTCCTTCAGCGCCGAATACGATTCGAGCAAACCGTTGAAAGTCAGCGGCACCGTGACCAAGGTCGAATGGCAGAATCCGCACATCTGGTTTTACGTGGACGTCAAGAATCCCGACGGCACGGTCACGAACTGGGCTTTCTCCGGCGGCGCTCCCGGACAGTTGATGCGGCGCGGCGTGATGCGTAGCTCGATTCAACCCGGCATGATGATCGTGGTCGAAGGCTTCGCCGCGAAAGACGGTTCCAACAACGGCAACGGCTCGAAGGTCACTTTCCCGGATGGACGCAGCGTGTTCACCGCCGGCAACGAAGAGGGCAAGTCGGACGACAAGAAGTAAGCCCGTCATCCCGAGCCCGCTGCGAGTGAACTCCGTCGAGCGATGCACTTGCGCTCCTTTCGCGCGTCGTTCGGGAAAACAAACTTTTGCGGACTGTGATAAGAATAATGAAATGAAAAAGACCGGGTTCTTCGCCTCGTTTGAAGCGGCCTCTGGCCGCATTTTTGCGATGTCCGCCAGCGTCGTCGTACTTTCTTTCTTGGCCGCCGCGCCGCTGGCCGCTCAAACGTCCCCGGCCGGAATTCCCCGCACGCCCGACGGCAAGCCGGATTTTACGGGCTTTTACGAATGGCCGAAGTCCGACGCTGAACAATGCCGCTGTTCGGCCACGATATTCGACCGCAAGAATTTCGCCGCGCTCAAACCCGGCGGCGAGGCGTTCCTCGAACCGCGCACGGGCGACCCTCGTCACGATGAGCCGCGCGACTTTTGTATGCCGGCCGGGTTCCCATCAGGCATGTTGTCGGCGTACGCGATGCAGTTCTTCCAAAACAAGAACGACCTCGTGATGGTGCACGAATTTCAGCGGATGACGCGCGTGATTCCTCTCGACGGACGCAAACATCGCGAGGACCTGGAGCCGTCGTTCTACGGCGATCCCGTCGGCCACTGGGAAGGAGACACGCTGGTGATCGAGACCACGGGCTTTAAGCGCTGGTCGCTGGACGATTATTTCTACAAAGATCCGAAAGAATATCGCATGCACAGCGAGGCGCTGAAAACCATCGAGCGCATTAAATACAAAGATGCGAAAACGCTGTCCTACAATCTCACCATCGACGATCCGAAAACCTTCGTGGGACCGTGGTCCCAGGAGTTTACGATCAAGGCGCGTCCCGAGTGGGAAAAGACCGGGATGGTCGAGTACGTGTGCGAGGAGAACAACCGCTGCCCGGGAGGACATTGCGGCGGAGGAAAATAGTCCGCCCGGATCACCGACGTAGAATCGCGATTCTTGACTCAAGAGTTTTTATTGAGGCGAGCTTGACCGCTCCCTGTGGTCGCGGCTCGGGTCGAGTTGTGTGGTTCCAAGGAATTACGTGGTAGGCCGGATAAAACTTCTCTCTGTAGCCGCGGTCAAATTCAATGTCGAGCTTTTTGCAACGGCTCCTGGTCGCGATCTAAACCCGACCCGAGCCGCGACCAAAGGGAGCGGTTAAGTTTTTGGTCATTCGTATGACGGGCCATGGAAGGATTTGTGATAGACGAGGCCGACAAGACGAAACCGGGAATTAAGCTCATCCGCGATCAAATGGAGCCTACCCCGCCCGAGCCGCGACCCCGAAAACGGGTAAACTCCGGGAGCTGTCAAGCTCTCGCGGAAATGTAAACGCCTCGGACCGCTCGCCCTCGACTTAGGAAGATTTTTTAATTCAGAAGCAACTTTATCCCGCAAATCTCGTCTCGAATCTTGACGGAGGAAAAATGTTTCGACGTTTCACGTTCGCATGGACAGCTATCGCCGCGCTGTGTGGATTTGGATTGCTTTCGGCGCCGGCGCGTGCGTCCGATATTGTTTACCCCGGTGGAGGAACGCTGACGCAAATTGCTGATGGCGGAGGTACATCCACGATCATCACGCTGGTGAATCTGGATAACGTCGCCGTGCCGTACAGCCTGTACTTCTATTCGCGATGGGGGAACTCCGCTGACGTTGAGCACCACGGCCGGGGTGAGTGCGGTCTTATCCGGCGTACTACCCATCGGCGGTTCGACCATCATTCAGACCAACGGGGGCGGCCCCACTGTAAACGAAGGTTATGGAGTTCTGGTGGCGACGAGCCCCAGTTGCTACGGCTATGGCGCGCCGGGCTATACCGGTCTCTGTCAGGTGGCCGGCTCCTCGGTCTTTGCGCTTCCTTTGTCGAGCGGATTGCTGGCCTCGGCGTCCTGCCCTCTGGACACAGGCGCGGACTACATCGTCGCCCTGCCCTTTGACGAAACCGGCGACGCGGTCAGCGCGCAGACGGGTGTAGCCGTCGCCAATTCCGTTGCGTCCGGGCAGGTCCAGGGTCAGCCGTATGGGTCCGGTGAAACGGCTTACATCAACGTCAGCTTCCTTGACCAAAATGGAAACGCCATTGCGACTCCTCCGGGCCAAGTGGACACGATCATCTTGCCGTTCGGCAGCCACACGTCCTTCATGCTGGACTCGCAATACCCGCAGATCATCGGTCAGAAAGGCACGGTCATTTTCAAGGGTTCCGACCAGTACGGCAATTATTATGACGTGAACATTTTGGGCTTGCGCGCGACTTCCACGCAGTTCACTTCGATTACGCCCATGGTTCCGTGCAATTACACTTATTCAGCTACGCAGGGCCAGGGCTGCACGAACTAAGTTCGTTGGACCAGCGCAGCAAAGGATTCCGAGACATCGGGATCGTCCGGACTTGTAGCCATCTTCCAAAATCCTCGCGACTCGTCCGATATGGTCGTGGGAGGGAAGATGTTCCCACGATCCTGGTGCTTACTCGGAACGATCGCCGTCGCATTCACATTCGCGCCACTTTACGCAGCAGACATTGTCTATGCGGGTGGAGGCGCGCTCTCTCAGATCGTCGAT
This sequence comes from Terriglobia bacterium, assembly GCA_963765085.1. Taxonomy (GTDB): domain Bacteria; phylum Acidobacteriota; class Terriglobia; order Bryobacterales; family Bryobacteraceae; genus Palsa-187. The sequence goes on from CAVXVL010000102.1 coordinate 7,061, forward strand.
GGCGGAGGGACCAGGACGATTCTGACGCTCATCAACCTGGATAGTTCAGTTGCTCCCTACGCGCTTTACTTTTACGACGATAACGGCAATCCCCTCACCCTGAGCACGACCGCCGGCGTCCCGTCGTCTGTCCTCGCCGGGACCTTAAACCCCGACGCCTCGGTCATCATCCAGACCAACGGCGGCGGCGCGAGCGTTTTGGAAGGCTGGGCGCTGCTGATCACCAATAACACGATCGCAGGCAGCGCTGTGTTCGGAATTCCGCTCAACGGCCAACTGGTGGAAGCTTCCTGCCCGCTCGATACGGGTCAGGATTCCCAGTTCGGTTTGCCTTTCGATCACACGACGTCCGTGACCGGCGTCGCCATCGCCAATTCGTGGCTCGATACTCCGCTTTCGGTAGCCGTAATTGTCTATGACATCAACGGGAACCCGATTCTCACCGACACGATTACCATTCCCGGCGCCGGGCACGCGTCCTTCATGCTGACCGGCCGCTATCCACAACTGGCCGGAGTACAAGGATTCGTGGTCTTCTCGGGCAGCTATTACATGAACGTTCTCGGCCTGCGCGCCACGGCGACGACGTTCACGTCAGTAACGCCGATCGTGGCGGACGGCTGGTGAGAAAGAATACAGGAGTCAGGAGGCAGACTACGCAAAGGCCTCGCTGCCGGTTGGACGACGCTTAGGAACGGATAGGGTCCAGATTCTGACTTCTGACGCCTGACTTCTGACTCCCGACTTCTGAGTCCCCTCTCCTCAGCACTCCGGATGTTGTAAATTCACCACAGTATACCTCGTTTTGCGTGTCTGACATGACACAGAAATTCGCTCGCAACTCTTTTTATTTGTTTGATGTAACCGTCCCGGAGGGGTAATGCGTTTGATGACATAGATGGTGAAGAACGGTTTATTCCATGTAGTCTGCGGGAGGGCTATACTTGCGATTTGAAACCACGATCCAACGGCCTGTCGAAGCGACAGGAGTTGGCCTTCACTCTGGGGTTCCCGTCCGCATTCGCATCGTCCCCGCCCCTCCCTCCACTGGAATCGTCTTTGTCCGCACCGACCTTGACCGTTTCCTGATCCCCGCCAGTTGGCGCTACGTCCAGAAGGTCAGCTACGCCACTAGCCTGATGCGTCAAGGCGTCCTGATTTCCACCACCGAGCACTTGCTCAGCACTTTTTACAGCATGGGAATCGACAACGCGTTCGTGGAGATCGACGACCTGGAAGTTCCGATCCTGGATGGCAGTGGACTCCCGTTCGTCAATCTGATCACCGAAGCGGGATCAAGGAATACCGCCGGCGCAAACGCTTCCTGCGGATTCGCCGTCCGGTATCGG
>CAVXVL010000103.1:0-41083 GCA_963765085.1 Terriglobia bacterium
GTCGCTGCCGATTTCATCGTAGAAATACTGCAGCCTCCAACGCTGCCCGTTCGGCTTCTGGTCGGCAGATTTCGAGGACCGCTCGCCATTCCCGGATTGCGCGAACGCGTGCGGCGCGGAGACAGCCGATAACAGAACCTAATGCAAGCAGTGGCTGAACCGGCGATGAAGCGCGCGGAAACATGACTACCCTCGTCGCGCAGGGGCCATCACCAGATCGAGCAGATCGGCCTTGGCAAGCGTCGCCGAATCGATGGCCGCCAAAGCCGCCAGCGAACCGACCATTTCGCCGACCGTGGTCAGCAATTCCATCTCGCCGCCGGTATGCGCATGCGGATCGCGATGCTGCACGTTGATAACGCCCGGCCACGCGGTTGCGAACGAAAATCGGCGCCGAAAGAAACGCTTCGAAAGTATCTTCCGGCAAGTCGGTGAAAAGCTTGAACCGCGGGTCGAGATAAGCTTCGCGCGAAATCGACAGTAGGCGCCGTTCGCGCGCCACCCAACCGGTCAATCCTTCGCCCAGCTTCAGCCGAACGTTTCCGATGGTATCGGGCTGTGGATTGTTGGACGCGCACAGCACCAGTTCCTGATCCTGCAGCAGATAAAGCAGGCAGGAATCGGACTGCATGAACTCCACCACCAGCGAAACGACCGAGTGCAGCGCGTCGCCCAGGCTCATTTCGCGAACCATGAAACGGCTGATTTTTTGCAGCAGGCGGAGCTGCTTTTCCGTATCCGCCAGCTGGGCTTCCAGTTCTCTTGTGCCTACACCGGCTTCATTATGCCAGATCGTGCGGCGCTGGCAACTACTCTTTTTGTCAGTGTCTTTTTGTCAGGTTGATGGAGCCAAATCAGAAAGGTAGCTTCTCGCAGCCGGGAATCGCCCAGGCGAAGCCACCGGGTTTGAATCCGTTCCTTGCTTGCTGTCGTATAACATTTAGATATCAATGCGGTTGCTCCAGCTGATCCCGGCAGTATTGGCGTATGGGCTTCTCCAGTTGCTCTCTGAAGCGAGGACGACGCCGATCTCGTGCGGCGTCTGAAAGCTCTGTGTACCCGAAGGTGGTGGCCGATCTTTATAGAAGTGCTGGGTACGCCTCGCCTAACACGCGTGATCCTGCGCGTCGTGCGCAATACAGGCGTGGCGGAGGATCTGACGCAGGAGACGTTTCTGCGCATCTGGAATCGCGTCGGTTCTTTCGACGCGGAACGCGGCGCGCTGACGCCCTGGGTGCTGACGGTTGCGCGCAACCGCGCCATCGATCACATTCGTTCGCAAGATGGCCGCATGGAGGCGAGCGCCGTCGATCTCGACCGCCTGGAACGTCCCGGCTTATTCGTGGACCTGGAAGCAAGCGCGCTGACCATCGATCGCGCACGCCGTTTAAAGAGCGCGCTTGAAAAATTGAACGCGAATCAGAGGGCCGTGATCGAACTGGCCTACTACGAAGGAATGTCCCAGACGGAGATGGCCGAACGGCTGAAGCAGCCCCTCGGCACCGTCAAGACGTGGACGCGCAGCGCACTCCAAATCCTGCGCTCGGAACTGATCGAGGCGGCCATCGCATGAGCTGCCAGGAGCTGCAGGACATGTACGAACTCTACGCGCTGGGCGTGCTGGAGGGCGCGGAAAAAGCCGAGATCGACGAGCATCTGGGCCGCGGCTGCGAGAACTGCCGCAAAGGCTTGGCGGACGCGCGCGCCTTCAACGCCATGCTTCTGAGCATCGGACCTGCCGAGGCTCCCAGCCGCCGGCTTCGGCATCGCCTGCTCTGCCTCCATCGGTTATGAACGCCCGCGTTGGTTCTGGACGGGAGCGCTCGCAGCCGCCATGATGCTCGCACTTGCCTTGTGGATGGGGACACAGGAGCGCGAACGCAGCAACCAGCTCGCGGACGCGCGTAAGACGCTGCTCCAGGTCACCGGCGAACGGGATCGTTTAAATCAGGCTTTGAACTTCCTCTCCGACCCCGAGACGCGGCCGGCGAGTTTCGGAAAAGGGCTCCAGGCTCCTCCGCGCGGATACGTGTTCGTGCATCCGACGCTCGGCGTCATGCTCATCGCGTCGAATCTTCCGGCGGCGGGCGTGGGCAAGACTTATGAGATGTGGATGATTCCGAAAACCGGCGCGCCTCGGCCCGCGGGATTGTTCCAATCGGACGGCATGCGCGGCTTATACATCTTGAACGGACCGCTGGATCTCGGAGCGCTCAACGCCGTCGCCGTTACGCTGGAACCAGCGGCCGGATCGGCTGCGCCCACGACCATGCCGATCATCGTCGCGCCGACGGGATCGTAGGCTGGCGTGGGGCGGGATTCATCCTGCGCGGGTGTTTAAACCCGCATCGCGACCATTTTGAAAACGCGCGAGACGATTACAGCCGCGTCGCCGTAACCGACGAACGCGTGATCTGTGCGATCGCCGGAGTCCCGCACTGACGCATGGTGAGATTCAGTTCGGCCCGCAGAATATCGATCACGCGCTCGACGCCGTCTTGTCCGAAGGCCGTCAAACCCCACACATACGGCCGTCCGATGCCGACCGCACGCGCGCCCATCGCGAGAGCCTTGAACGCGTCGCTGCCCCGGCGCACTCCTCCGTCCACCAATACGGGAATTTGATTGCCCACCGCCTCGATTACTTCCGGGAGCGTTTGAATCGTCGGACGCAAATCTTCCGTGGCGCGTCCGCCGTGATTCGAAACGATGATGCCGTCGACGCCGTGTTCGCGCGCGGTCTTCGCGTCCTCGCCGGTTTCCACTCCCTTGAGCAGCAGCTTCCCCTTGGTCACTTTGCGAAGCTTGTCGAATAGCTCCCAGTTCGCCGTCAGCGGATTGATTCCGGGACCGCTGAGGCCCGACAACATCGCGGCTTTGCGGCCGCCGTTGCGCGTCGTGTGGCAGTCCATGCACTCGCGCGTGTCGGTGCGCCGAAAGCGCTCGGCAGTCTCGAGGTTGCGGCCCGCGAGGTTATCGATGGTCCATGCAATCGCCGGACAACCGGCATCTTCGGCGCGCTTGACCAGCTTTTCGCCGTCCTCCCACTTGGTGGGCATGTACAGCTGATACCAGGGAGCCGTTCCGCCGCGCGCTTTCGCGACCTCTTCGACGGCGATGGACGTCTGCGTCGACAAAATCTGCAAACTGTTTTTGGCTTTCGATGCCCGTCCCGATGCGATCTCCCCGTCGTTGTGGAACATACGCTGTCCGCCGACCGGGCACAGAAAGATGGGGCTATCGTACTTCACGCCGAACAGCTCGATGCTGTAGTCGATCTTGCTGACATCCACCAGACGGCGAGGCCGCAGTTCGATGTGATGATACGCTTCGATGTTCGCCCTGTACGTCGCGTTGTCATCCACTCCCGACGCCATGTAGCCCCAGTGAGCCGGCGGCAGGATGTCGCGAGCGAGCCCCTCAAAATCCATGATCTCCAGGGCGTCTTTTGCCGTCTTAATCGGGAATTTCGGATCTCCCGGAGGCGTGCCTTGCTGAGCGAATCCACGTTGGGCGAACGCGTGCGCGAAGAGCGGACTGCCCGCGAGGAAACGCAGAAAATCGCGGCGATGACGGCGGAGTAAGTTTTGATCCATGACGGCCTCGGTATTCTTCTAGCTCAAAATGAACCCGGCCAAGCGAAAACGCCGGCCGGGTCGGAGAAGCATTCAATTCCAGACAACCGCTCTTACGGACGTGCCGGCTTCAAATCGACAACCGCCATCGTGGGTCCGGGAGCGCCCACCGGCAAAAGGCTGGGACCCGAGCGCTTGGCGATCTTCTTCGGCTCGATCTTGCTATCGAACACCAGGCCGATGAAGCAATTGCTCATTTCTTCCCAGTTCTGCAATCCCCACACGACTTCCTTCTTCGGATCGGGATTCCAGGGATTATTCGGCGAGTTATCGAAGTGCGAAATTCCGATCAGGCGCGTCCCCTTGGGGAGCAGCACCGGCTCGGCGAAATCGACGCCAAGCTGCCAGTTGAAATCCCACTTTTCTTTGAGCAGCGTCTGTACTTCACCGGTCGGATAAACCGCCCGCAGCTCATAATCCTTGCCGCGCACGTGCATATGGGGCTGCGCGTAAACCAGCTTCATGTCGACCTGCGTGGTGAACTCGCCCACCACTTCCGCGTTTCCATCGCCCGCGGCAATCTTGAGATTCGAAGCCGTCGGTCCGTAGGAAGTGTAGTAACGCGTCGTGTGCTGGATGCCCGGCTTCGCGAACGTGATGCCGACCCGCGTACGGTCGGTCGCCGGCTTGCCCATCGTCGTGTAATGAATTTCAAAAACCAGATCGGAGCCCTTGGGAATAAACTTCGCGGAATCTCCCACGACGAAATTCTGCGCGCCTACGCCGGGATTGAACTTGCCGATGATATCGGTATTATCGGAATTCTGTTTGGGCATCTCCTTCATCGGGAATGCGACCCCGTACGGAGCGTTCGCCATCCATTTCGATCCCGGAGGAACCGCCCAAACTTCACCGTGATGCACCACCTGGCGATTGCCTGGACGCATTTCCGCGGCGGCAACCCACACATCCTCCGGGAAATTTCCTTTCACTTTCATGTACTGATATTCAACGGCGCCGCTCGCGGGAATCTGCACGTCGTTCGGCATCTCCACGATCATGTCCGGTTTGATGTTCCAACCGTCGACGAACTCGCGCGGAGCGGGCTTATCTTTCGCGTCGCCTTCCACCGCGCCGCCGTCCGCCCATGCGACGATAGCCTGCACTTCGGCTTCGGTCAGCGTGCGATCGTGCGCCAGCGGAAGCGAACCCTCTTCGGCGAACCACGGCGGCATCTTCTTCGTAAGCACGGCGGCTTTCATCGCCTTGGCCCACGGCCGCGACGATTCATAACTCATGAACGACATCGGAGCGATTTCGCCGGGGCGGTGGCATTCCTGGCAACGCTTCTGCAACACCGGCAACACGTCCTTGTTGAACGTGACGGTGGGGGACGTGGCCGCCGAGCATAAGGCCGCCGTAGCGCCGAGCAAAATTGCGGTCCAGCCCGCCTTGTTCATCCTTCACCTCACTCCGAAAATGAATCGCCGATTTAGCCTAATTCCGAACCCTCGCAAAGGCACGAAATTCAGAAGGCAACCTCGCTATTTCTAACAAGTTGCGGGGTGGGTGTCAAGGGTGAGGAGCACGACTGAGGAGCCGCCGGTATCCGCACCGGCGAGGACAGTCCCCCTCGCGCCGTCGTACACTACAGGAATCGGACTGTACACCCGGCGAAACCGCTGCCGCTGGCGCAAGAGCGCCATGGTAATGGTCGCGACGCGCTCGAAACGCGCCGCCATGATTTCCGGATATTTGCGCTTGTCAGTCCTCTTAAGGTCCGCCCCGCGCCCCGTCTGCCCGTCCGACGACAACTCAACTTATGCGAAAAGTACTTGCTCTCAACCGGAGTGAAATCGCCATCCGCATCATGCGCGCGGCCACGGAACTCGGCCTGCGAACGGTCGCGATTTATTCGAAAGAAGACCGCCTCACGCTGCATCGCTTCAAGGCCGACGAGGCGTATGAGATCGGCGCGAACAAGGGCCCGGTAGAAGCTTACCTGGACGTCCCCGGCATCGTCGCCCTGGCCAAGAAAAAGGCGTGGATGCGATTCATCCGGGCTACGGATTTCTTTCCGAGAATCCAGCCCTCCCGCGCGCCTGCGTGGAGGCCGGAATCACCTTCGTGGGTCCGAGCGCCGAACTTCTCGATCTGCTCGGCGACAAAACCGCGGCTCGCAAGTTGGCCGAATCGGCCGGCGTCCCCATCATCCCCGGCACCGAGACTCACGTCGAGGGTCGCGAGGAAGTCGAAAAGGCCGCGAAAAAGATCGGCTATCCGCTGATCCTCAAAGCTGCATTCGGCGGCGGCGGACGTGGGATGCGCGTGGTGGAGAACCCCCCGGATTTGATCCCCAAATACGAGGAAGCCAGCCGCGAGGCAGCAGCGGCCTTCGGCAACGGCGCGATGTTCCTCGAGCGCTACATCCGCAAACCACGCCACATTGAAGTGCAGATCCTGGGCGACCTGCACGGCAATATCGTGCACCTCTACGAACGCGATTGTTCGGTGCAGCGCCGGCATCAGAAGGCGGTGGAAGTCGCTCCCGCCGTCGGACTCGATCCGCATGTTCGCGCCGCGATTTGCGAGGCGGCCGTGCGGCTCGCCAAGAAAGCCGGCTATTACAACGCCGGCACCGTCGAATTTCTGCTCGACACCGAAACCAACGACTGGTACTTCATCGAAGTCAATCCGCGCATTCAGGTAGAACACACCGTCACCGAAGTCGTCACGGGCATCGATCTGGTGCGCGCGCAATTGATGGTCGCGCAAGGGAAATCGCTGCACGGCCCCGAAATGAATCTGCCGGAGCAGGCAAACATTCCTCTCAACGGCTATGCGCTGCAGTGCCGCGTGACCACGGAAGATCCCGCCAATAACTTCGCGCCCGATTACGGAAAAATTCAGACGTATCGTTCTCCCGGCGGCTTCGGCGTGCGATTGGATGCCGGTTCGGCCTACGGCGGCGCCGTCATCAGTCCGTTCTACGATTCTCTGCTCGTGAAGATCACCGCCTCGGGCCGCGATTTTCCGCAAGCCTGCCAGCGCATGGATCGCGCGCTGCGTGAGTTCCGCGTGCGCGGCGTCAAGACGAATATTCCGTTCCTCGAGAACGTCATCAATCATCCCTTGTTTCAGAGCGGCAAGATCAGCACCCGATTCCTCGACGAAACTCCTTCGCTGTTCCGCTTCACCCAGAAGCGCGACCGCGCGACCAGGCTCCTGCATTATTTCGCCGAAGTGATCGTCAACGGCAACGCCGAAGTCAAAGGCAAGAAGGCTCCCGAAAAATTCAAGCGCATACCGATCCCCGCGATCGCTTCGACTGAGCCGCCGCCGGGAACGCGTCAACTGCTCGACAAGCTGGGCGCCGAGAAATTCGCGGAATGGACCGGATCGCAAAAACGTCTGCTGATCACCGATACGACCTTCCGCGATGCGCATCAATCCCTGATGGCCACTCGCATGCGGACCTACGATATGGCCGCCATCGCCGGCTTCGTCGCGCGGCGTCTGCCGAATCTTTATAGTCTGGAAGCCTGGGGCGGCGCGACCTTCGACGTCTCCATGCGATTCCTGATCGAGGATCCGTGGAAGCGGCTGCGCCGTCTGCGCGAGCTGGTTCCGAATATTTGCTTCCAGATGCTGCTGCGCGGAGCGAACGCCGTCGGCTACACCGCGTATCCCGATAACGTAGTGCGTGAATTCATTAAAGAATCCGCCGCGCAGGGCATCGATATTTTCCGCATTTTCGATTCGCTGAACATCGCTTCGAACATGAAGATCGCGATGGATGCCACCCGCAAGACCGGCAAAGTCTGCGAAGCGGCCATCTGCTACACCGGCGATATTCTGGACCCGAAGCGCGATAAATATCCGCTGCAGTATTACGTCGCGATGGCGCTGGAATTGAAAAAACAGGGCGCCCACATTCTTTGCATCAAGGACATGGCGGGATTGTGCAAACCCTACGCCGCCGAGAAATTAGTGAAGGCGCTGCGGGAAGAAGTCGGACTGCCGATCCATTTACACACGCACGATAACAGCGGCATCAACGCGTCGACGATCTTGAAGGCGAGCGATGCGGGCGTGAACGCCGCCGACGTCGCCGTCGCGTCGATGAGCGGAACCACCAGCCAGCCGAACATGAACTCGATCGCGGCGGCGCTGGCGAATACCAAACGCGATACCGGCCTCGATGCAGAGGCGCTGATCGATTATTCGGCATACTGGGAGGCCGTACGCTCCGTCTATGCTCCTTTCGACGACGCCCCGAAATCCGGGCTCGCCGACGTCTACGTCCACGAAATGCCGGGCGGCCAGTACACGAATCTGAGGGCGCAGGCCGAATCCATGGGCCTCGCCGAAAGCTGGTCCGAGATCGCGCGCACCTATGCCGACGTGAATCGCGCGTTTGGCGACATCGTCAAAGTGACGCCTTCGAGCAAAGTGGTCGGTGACATGGCAATCTTCCTGGTCACGCACGGCATGACGGTATCGGAGTTCGAACGGCTCGATGAGCATCATACGCTGACGCTGCCGAACTCCGTGATCGAAATGTTCCAGGGAGCGCTCGGAATCCCCGCCGGAGGATGGCCGAAGAAGATTCAGAAGATTATTCTCAAGGGCGGAAAGCCCATGAAGGGGCGTCCCGGCGCGCAACTGGAACCGGCGGATCTGACGGTGACCGGCGATCTGGTCGAAAAGAAAATCGGACGCCGGCCCTCGAACGACGAAGTTCTCAGCTATTTGATGTACCCCGATGTCTTCCTCAAGTTCGCGAAGGCGGAGGCGAGCTACGGAGACGTCGACGTCATTCCGACCGCGCAGTTTTTCTACGGAATGAAAACCGGCGAGGAAATTTCGGTCGAGATCGAGCCGGGGAAAACGCTGGTGGTGAAGTATCTGACGACCAGCGAACCGCGTCCCGACGGGCATCGTACCGTTTTCTTCGAGCTGAACGGTCAGCCTCGCGAAGTCGACGTGCGCGATAGTTCGATCCGCGCGACCGCGTCGGAGAAGCAAGTTGCCGATCCGAATCAGCCGGGTCAGGTCGGCGCGCCTACGCCCGGAATGGTGGCGGCAGTGGCCGTCGAGCTCAATCAGCCGGTGCAGAAGGGCGAAAAACTTTTGGTGCTGGAAGCCATGAAGATGCAGACAACGATCTACGCACCGATCGGTGGAAAGATCACGCAGAAGCTCGTGCAGCCGGGGAAAACAGTGGACGCGAAGGAACTGCTCTTCGTCATCAGCTAGTGCAGGCCTCAGCCGCTAAGCCGATGTGGCGCACGCCCTCGGCGTGCCGCGTCGCCACTTTTGGCGACGCCTGCTAAAGCGACGACGTATACGAAGGAAGGGGTATCGAGACGAGTCTCGATACGGCACGCACAAGTGCGTGCGCTACATCCTAAGCTTTCAGTCTCGGAAACAGCTTCTCCGAGTTGCCGCGATTAATCGCGTCCCAATCCGCTGGCGAAAAACCGGGATACACGTCGAGACCTTCGTCCGTCAGTTCATAAGCCCGCAACGGAGCGTCCGATCCGTAAAGGATTTGCGACACGGGAGCGATGTCCTTCAGCGCGTCGAGCGCCGGCACTTTGCTCGCGTGCGCGGTATCGTAATAAAACCTGCGGAATTCGTATTCGACGCCGTGCGGCAGGCGATTGAGCAGGGCCTTCGGATAATCGTCGATGATGCGCGCCGCGAGCGTGGGAATCGCCCCGCCGGAGTGCGAAAAGATAAAACGAATATCGGGAAATTTGCCAGGCGTTCCACCGATCAGCAGACTTTCGGCACACCGAGCGGTGTCGAGGTCGTACTCAATCATGCCGGAAATGGAAAGCTCTGGAATCAGGTTGCGGCAGCACGACGCCGCAGCCGGATGATAGAAGACGACCGCCTTGCGGCGATTCAGCTCTTCGAAGACTGGCGCGAATGCCGGATCGCCCGGCCATTTATCCAGATAGCTGGTCCACAGTCCGATGCCATCGGCCTTGAGCGTGTCATACACATACGCGATTTCCTTCAAGCTGCCTTCGACGTCCGGCAGTGGAAGAGCCGCAAACATTCCGAAGCGGGTCGGGTGGTCGCGCACGACCTGCGCGTTGTAATCGTTGTTGATCCTTACGAGCTTGCGCGCGCGTTCGCTTTTATCGCTCATCGAATCGAGCACCAGGCGCTGCACCGGCGAAAGCATGGAGGTCGCGACGTTGTGCTTGTCCATCAGTTCGATCGACGTTTGCGGGGTCCACGCTCGCGGGGCGAAGCCCGTCTTCTTCATCTCGTCCCCCATCGCGGCCATGTAGGCGGGAGGATACAGATGATGATGCACGTCGATGCGGCCGGGCTTCGCTTTTTGGGCGAAGAGACTGCCTGCTTGCGTCACAGCCGCGCCCGCCGCGAGCATTTTGAAAACGTCGCGACGAGAGAGAGAAGATCGAGGATTTTCAGGATGGGTCATAGCCGAATCCTTTCCATTCTAAAGAAACGCTCCTCTGGCGTGTGTTCACTACGACGCGACTTTGAATCGCGGGAACAGTTTTTCGGCATTCCCGCGATCGATGGCTTTCCACTGTTTGTCGGAAAGCCCCAATTTGGGGATTTCATTCACAGTCGACTCCATCGGTTCGGGCGAAAAGTCCGTGCCGAACATGATGTGATCCGGCAGCGCGAACTTCATCATCGCGGCCATGGATAAGGGAACGTTGCGTGCGCGATGTCGATGTAGAACTTCTGCAACTCCGCGATCACACCGTTGGGAATAAACGAATCCCGGCCGGGATTCTTCGTAAGCTCGTAACGATCCTTGATGCGGCCCGCGATCATCGGCATCGTGCCGCCGGAATGCGGAATGATGATTTTCACGTCGGGATAATTATGCAGGACGCCGTTGGCCAGAATGCTGGTGCAGGCGCGGGTGATATCGAAATCGTATTCGTTCATCGCCGACGGTACGTCGTCGTTCAAATTGACGCAGCAGGGCGGCGCGAGCGGATGCATGTACACCACTGCTTTACGCCGATTCAGCTCCTTCCACATCGGATCGAAATACTTATCGCCGGGCCAGCGCGTCTGATTATCGTTCGTATAAATCCCGATGCCGTCGGCCTTCAACGTGTCGAAGCCGTACTCGATTTCTTTCATCACGCCGTCGATGTCGGGCAGCGGCACGCCGGTCATCAGGCCGAAGCGCTGGGGATATTTGGCCATCACGCTGGCGCCGTAATCGTTGCCGATCCGGACGTTTTTGCGGCCCTTCTCGGTATTGTCGTAAAGCACGTTGCCCATCTGCGTCATCGTCAGAATGGAAACGGCGATGTCGTACTTATCCATCATTTCGAGCGAAAGCTCGGGTGTCCACGGACGGCGTCCAGCGCGGCCGGGGCCCTGACGGAGTTCCGGCGGAGACGTGTGGTGATGCACGTCGATACGGCCGCCTTTCGCCACCGATTTCGTCGCCGTTTCAGCCGCCATCAGTTGTTCCGCGGCTACAGCTGCCGCGCCCCCGGCGGCCAAAGCCTTGAGTAGATCGCGGCGCGACGGGTGCGAAAGATCGATATTCATAAATGATGCTTCTCCCTGCAATGGATTCGGCTGTTGAGTATACTCCAACGCGCCCGGTCCGTCCATGACGGACCAGACTGTAGTCGTTTTCGACGGCCGTTCCCAGCTAGAAAATTAGTTTCAATCCGAGCTGGATCTCGCGCGAGGGCACCGCGGGAGTCAGAATCTGTCCGGCGTTCAAGACGTGCGACAAATTCCCGGTCGCCGACGGCGTTCCCGAGAAGATCGCCGAGAGCGGCAGGGAGAGATTCGTGTGGTTGAAGATGTTGAACACTTCGGCGCGGAATTGTAGCGTCGTGTTCTCCCGAATCCTCGTGGTCTTTAGCAGTCCCATGTCAACATCCACCAGACCGGGGCCGACCAGTCCTTCGCGCGCGAAATTCCCAAGCGTTCCGTACGCCTCTTGGGAGAAACAATTGGGGTTGTAGTACATGGTCGCGCCGCCCAGGATGGGTGTGTTGTTGCACGCCGGATAGTTGGTATTGCCGACGGTGAGAGCAGGATTATTCGGCGCATAATTCGGACGCGTGCCGGTGCTGCCAAGCTGATTGCTTTGGTCGCCTCCGTCGGTGATATTAAAGGGCAGGCCGCTGCTCGCGGACAGAATTCCGGAGAGCTGCCAGCCGTCGGCAAGGCGATTTCCGTGGAAGGGCAGCGTATACAGGCCGTTGAGGCGGAAGGCCTGCGTCACGTTATAGCCGCAGACGGAATAGTCGGGCTGCCGGTCGAACGGGTTCGAGAAGACCGTCGGCGAGTTTCCGGACAGCGATCCGAGCGTCGCGTCGCCGGTGCCCAGACATTTCGAATACGTGTAAGCCGCCTGCGCCTGAAAGCCATGCGACAACCGGCGATTTAGGCTGGCCTGCAGCGAGTTGTAACGCGAATTCGTGCCGTTCACGCCGAGCGTCGAACTACCCAGCGCCGGATTCCTGCGGACGCCATTGAAGTGATACACACCGCTGGAGTCGATCGTGTAACCGGTCGGGTTCTCCTGCACGCCGGAAATCAGGTTCACTCCGTGCGATCCCACGTACCCCAGCGATACAACGGTCCCCTGCAGCATTTCACGCTCGATGTTGAAGTTGTACTGCTCCATGTAAGGAGTGCGGTTGATTTGCCAGGCGTATCCGACCGTGGTGCTCGGGAGCGACGGAGCGCCAGGAGCTCCAATGGAGAAGGGGGCGCCGCCGCCGGCGATCTGCGGATTCTGGAACGTCACGTTATTGGTGCCTTGAGGGGATGTCTGCGAAATGATATTCCATGGCGGGGAATTAATGAATCCGATTCCCCACACGCCCGCGCCCAAGACCTCATGGAACATACCGAAGCCGCCGCGAATGGAGGTCTTGTGGTCGTTGAACGGATCGAAAGCAAACCCGATGCGCGGGTCGAAATTCTTCCAGGACGGATTGGTCTGCATCACATTCGGAACCCTGGTGAAGGAAGAATCCGTCAGGAAATTCTCGACGGTAAATAGATTATTATTCCGCTCCACGGGGTTGCTCATCGGTTCATAGCGCAGGCCGACGTTGACGGTGAGGCGAGAGCTTATTTTCCAATCGTCCTGTGCGTAGAAGGCGAAGTTGATCTGGCGATAATCGCGGATCTGATAGTTGTTCGGCGTATCCAGGACTCCCACCAGCGTGCTGGCGGTTCCCGCCAGAAACAGGGGCAAACTCCCGAACGTCCACACGGATTGTCCCTGAAACGGCCAATAGACGTTGGACTGGACCCGCTCGGCGGATGCGCCGAAGCGCAGGCTATGCGCGCCCCTGATCATGGAGATGTCGTCGCCTTCGACGAACCGGTTTTGGATCTGATATTCAGGTTCGGGCGAGGCTCCTCCAGTGCCGATGCCGGTGACGCCGCTGCCCAGGGTGAGCGTGGCATCGGGGCGGTTCGATCCGGGATACATATCGAGCGCCGCATGAGTGATCGCCGCCGACGAGTTCGCGTTGGTGCGCGAGTAGGAGGCGTGCGCGACGTTCACGACGGTCGGCGAAAAAATGTGCCGTTCTTCCATGGTGAAAAACTGATTGGCGCCGTTTTCATTTTCGGGCTCTAAACCGAGGGCCGTTCCGCCGAAGGGGTATGTGGCGGTCTGCAGATCGATAAAGTAGCGCCCGAAGAACGAATCCTTGTCCGAAACGTTGTAATCGCCGCGGCCGAGAAGATAGTTTTCGTGCGCGACTTGCGCGGCGACCACGTTCGTTTGTCCAGTGCCCGCCGTCGTGGACCCGGGAACCAAGGCGAAATTTGTTGTCGGCAGAGGGTACAGGGCCAGCACCGCGTTGACGGCGGCGGCGGTTTGCGGATTCGCCGCGGTCGAGGCGAGTCTGCAGGTTGTGGGGCACGCCGGATTCGAGGGAACCGTTACGAGCTGGGTGAATCCTTGGGAGAAGCGGATGCCTTCGTAGTTGGCGAAGAAAAACAATTTGTCTTTCTTGAGCGGACCGCCGAACGTCCCTCCATATTGATTCTTACGGAAGGCGGGAACCGAGGGTCCGTCGTTAAAATTGCGCGCGTCCATGGCGCTGTTGCGCAGAAATTCGTAAGCCGAGCCATGAAAGCTATTGGTGCCGGATTTGCTGACCGCGTTCATCACCGCGCCGTTGCCGCCGTATTGCGCGCCGTAGGTATTCGTCAGCGTCTGGAATTCGCCGATGGCATCGACGCCGAGCGACGATCCAGTGATGGAGCCAAGACCGCGGTTATAGAAAGTCTCCAGGCTCTGATCGTCCATCAGCAGCGCGGTTCCTTCCGGACGTCCTCCGGCGACGGAGATGGAGGCATCCCGTCCTTCGCGCATGTTCGCGCCGGTCCCGGTGCCCACTGCCGCACTGCCCGCGTAATAATTCTGAACTCCCGGCGCCATTTGAATCAGCGATTCGAAATTGCGCCCGTTTAAAGGCAACTCGCGCATCTGCGTCTGATTGACGAGCGCGCCCACCGAGGAGTTGGTGGTTTCCACCTGCGTGACCGCGGCTTCGACGGTGACCGTCTGCTGCTGCTGCCCGACGGCGAGAGAAAAATCGACTACGTTCTGACTACCGACGGTCAGCGTAATCCCTTTATGCACCAGCGTGGAAAAACCCGTTTTGGACGCCGTCGCTTCGTAATCGCCGACAATCAAATCCGCGACGCGATACCGGCCTTGCGCATCGCTTTGAATCGATTGCGTCTGCCCAGTGCCGACGTTCTTCACTTGAACCGCGGTGGCCGGAATGGCCGCTCCCGTGGAGTCGGTCACGGTTCCCAGAATGGTCGCCGTGGTTCCCTGCGCGCCGAGCCGCACGACGCCGCCGACGCTCGCGAGAGCGACGGCCAACGCCGCGTGCACGCATGCTTTCACCCTGAAGTTAATTTTGTTCGACATCACTGCCCCCTTTTGCGATCGGTCCTCACTCCTACCCAAAACCGCGGCCAAGCATAGCACAGAGAGCAGGGAGTGGGAAGCGGGTGGGGGCCTTGCAGGGCGCGCCTCGGTGACCCCTTAGAACGCGACCTGGGGCGATTGCTAGACTCGACGCATGCTGGTCTGTCCGGTCCGTCATTGCCGCTTGGCGCTCGCGCGGGAGGGAAATCGGCTGGTGTGTCCGCAAGGTCACTCCTTCGATGTCGCGCGGAGCGGCTACCTCAACCTGCTGCAACCGCAGGAGCGGAAATCCAAGCAGCCCGGAGATACTCCGGACGCCGTCGAAGCGCGCCGGAGACTGCACGATCGCGGCGTGAGCGCACCTCTTCTGGATGCGATCGGGGCGGCGATCGAGCCTACGCGCGACGACGTGATTCTCGACGCCGGCTGCGGGGACGGATTCTATGTGGGCACGCTCGCGAACCGTATCGGCTTCGACGCGCATGGGATCGACATTTCACTTCCGGCGATTCGAACCGCGGCGCGCCGGTTTCCTCCGCACGAAGGACGCTTCGAGTGGATCGTCGCCAATGCCGATCGCTTCATCCCCTACGCCGACGCATCGTTTTCCTGCGTGCTTTCGATCACGGCGCGCATGAATGCTTCCGAGTTCCGGCGTGTGTTGCGCGAGGACGGACGCCTGCTGGTCGCCCTCGCCTCGCCGCTGGATCTCATGGAACTGCGTGGCGGAGATGAGAAGGACCAGGGCCGCGATCGCGTGCCGCGCACGATCGAAACCTTCGCGCGTGAATTCGAGCTGATCGAGCAACGGCGCGTCACGACGACGGCTGATCTGGATGCCGAAGCCGTCCGCGATGTCCTGGTTTCGATTTATCGGCCCTTGCGATCGCAGCCGGTCGCAGCCATGCGCGTGACGTTCAGCCTGGACGTGCTGTTATTCAGGCCAAAATAGCCGCGTTTGAGCGCTCACTACTTCGCCGTCATCCCGCGCGCGGCGGGGGATCTGCTTTTACTCCCCGTTTCGGATAACATACGTGGGTGGCGTCGCGAGCAATGGCGCACGCCGGCGGAGGGTCTTCCCTCCAGAGAAGGGATCCAATGAGACAGCGCAATCTCTACGTTGGCCTGAGTTTTGTCGCGACGCTGGCAGTCCTCGGCGTCGGCTCGTCGTGGCTTGACAGGGTGTCGCATAAAGAGACGAGCGTGGTCCACGCCGCCACTACGATGGCCCCGCGCTTCGAAGTCGATCCTCTGTGGCCCAAGCCTCTCCCCAATCACTGGATCATGGGGCAGACGATCGGCGTTTCGGTCGACGCCAAAGATAACGTCTGGATCATCCATCGCGCCGGATCGCTCGAAGCCGGCGAGCTCCACGCATCGACGACTCCGAAAACCGCGCAGTGCTGCGCCGCCGCTCCTCCAGTGCTGGCCTTCGATCAGCAAGGGAATCTCATCAAGAGCTGGGGCGGCAAAGGCCAAGGCTACGATTGGCCGGATTCGAATCACGGCATCACCATCGATTACAAAGGCAACGTATGGATCGGCGGCAACGGCCGCGGTCCCGCCAGCGGCCGAGGCGCGCTCAACGGCCAGGATGAAGAGCTCGCCACCGGACGCGGCGCGGCCGGACGCGTCGACAGCTTCGCCGACAACATGGTGCTGAAGTTCACGCAGGACGGCAAATTCCTGATGCAGATCGGCAAGCCGAAAAGCAGCAAGGGCAGCAACGATATTGAAAATCTCCGCCTGCCGGCCAAGACGTTTGTCGACCCGAAAACGAATGAGCTGTACGTGGCCGACGGCTACGGGAATCACCGCGTGATCGTGTTCGATGCTGAGACCGGCAAATACAAACGCCATTGGGGCGCCTACGGCCATAAGCCCGACGATACGGACCAGGGCAAGTACGATCCGAACGCGGGTCCTCCGCAGCAGTTCCGCAATCCCGTGCACTGCGCCGAGCTATCGAACGACAACTTACTGTACGTTTGCGACCGCGCCAACGATCGCATTCAGGTCTTCCATCCCGACGGGACCTACGTGAAGGAGATGTTCGTCGAGAAGGACACACTGGGCTCGGGCTCGGCGTGGGACATTGCGTTTTCGAAGGACAAAGAACAGAAATATATTTACCTGGCGGACGGCGAGAATGATCGCGTGCATATTCTGGATCGGCAGACGCTGGAAGTGCTGACGACGTTCGGCGAAGGCGGCCGCCAGCCCGGCGAATTCTATGGGGTGCACAGCATCGCGACGGATGCCAAGGGCAATATTTATACGACGGAAACGTATCGGGGCCAACGCGTGCAGAAATTCGTGTATAAAGGCATGGCTCCGGTGACGGCGAAGGATCAAGGCGTCGTGTGGCCGAAGAAGTAGAGTTTTCGGCAGGTGTCTTTCTTCGGCGAGTTAGGAATCTAGAATCGGCTCGGCGCTGACGTATCGCGGGCCGCCTGACCTTGCTGAGTTCAGAGTCCTCTCGACTCTATGGTCGATCAGATACGGCTACTTGCTCATCCCTTTATAGGTGTACTTCAACGCCCGCCGGCCTGCGTTGACCTCGCCCATAAAGATGTTGCCCTTCGAATCCGTCGCAATGCTGTGGATGTGATAAAAATCCAGCGCGCCGTGGCCGCCGTGGCCTCCCACGAAGCCGAGAATCTCCAGCGATTGGCGATCCACGATCTGAATTTTCTTGTTCGTTCCATCCGGCACATAGAAGAAACGCTGCTGTTTGTCGGGTGAGAACGCGATATCGAAGGCAGTCCCTTCGCTGCCCGACGTCTTACGTTCGATGTAGCCTTCCTTTACGAACGTCCCATCCAGTTTGAACACCTGCACGCGATTGTTCACACGATCGCCGACGTACACGAGTCCGTCATTCGAAATGCGAATCCCATGGACCAGATTGAATTGCGGTGCGCCGGGGCCTTCGAAGAAACGCGTACGCGGAGCGGCATCGTCGGGCTTGTTTCCATACGCGCCCCAGTGGCGTTTGTACGCGCCGGTGTCGCCGTCGTAGACGACCACGCGGCGATTGCCGTAGCCATCCGCAACGAACACTTCGTTGGTCGGTCCCCAGACGACGATGCCCGCGGGACGTCCGAGATTCGCGGTGTCGTTGCTCCCTTTCGACTGCCCGTAATGCCCGATCTGCATCAGGAACTTGCCGGCGCGTGTGAACTTGAGAAGCTGGGCGTCTTTCATGCCGTTGCCGCCCACCCACACGTTGTCTTTCGCGTCGACGAAAATGCCGTGCTCGCTCTCGGGCCACTCGTAACCTTGTCCGGGACCGCCCCACGCCTGCACGACATTTCCGGCGGGATCGAATTCGATCACGGCCGGCGCAGGCACGCAGCAATCGCCTTTGCCATCGGCCGCGTAGCGATCGTGCTCGCTGGTGGAGCGAGGGCGATGAATGATCCATACGTGATCGCGCGAGTCGATCGCGACACCCGAAACTTCGCCGAGGATCCAATTATTCGGCAGAGGCTTCGGCCAGTAGGGATCGGCCTCGAACTTCGGAAGCGAAGGTCCTGCGGCCTCCACCGGATGCGCGAAGCTCACCAGCGCGAGCGTCGCTGCAATGGCCGCCATCATCCCAAACGCCGCGACTCCTGTTTTAAATGAAAGTTTGCGTCTCATGCGTGCTTCATATCTTATTACCGCGGCGATTCTACTGCAGCAATCCGCTGAGCACGGACAGCGGCACAGCGCCTTCCCGGAGCGCCCCATCATGGAAGGCGCGCAGCGAATACGAACTGCCCTGCTGCTTCTTGAATTGCTCGCGCGTATCCAGCCAACTCTTCCATCCCGCGAAATAGGTGGGCAATTGGCACGAGGAAAGCTGGGCCCGTTGAAGCTTCGCCGTCGCTTCTTCCTTTTCCTGATACGTATCTTTCATCATCAGGTCGAGCGCCTGCGGATCGGTCATGCCCATGGTCTGCAGTTTGATATCGAGAATCGTGTTCGCGATGCCGCGCAACATTTGTTTCAACATCGTGAGCCGCATGCCGGGCTGATCGGCAAGATAGCCTTCGTCCGACATCATCTGCTGCGTGTAGAAGGCCCAACCTTCCACGTAAGGCCCGCTGCCGAAAATATCGCGCAGTACGCGGCGGGGTTGCGGCTGCACGTCGTCCGCATATTCGAACTGCACGTAATGTCCCGGCATCGCTTCGTGAATCGTGAGCTGTTGCAGGCCGAAGCGATTATACTCGCGCAGCTTCGATTCGACGCGGTCTTTCGACCACGTTTTCGGAATCGGCGTGACCCAATAGAATGCGCCGAGTTGCGGTTCGAGCGCAGGCGCGGGATTGAAACCGCCCACCGCGTAAATACCGCGGATGAATTCGGGAGTCTCCGTGACTTGCAAGTTATCGCGCGCGGATAGCGTCACCAATCCTTTTTCTTTCACAAACGCCGTCGCTTCCGCAAGATCCTTGCGAGCCTCGTCCATATAGGTCGCGGGCGTCGCATGCTCCTTGGCGATTTCGTTCAGCGCCTGTTCGACGGTTTTCGGCGCGGCGAGCTTGACCATTTCCGCGCGCGTCACCTGCAACTGCGCTTCGGCTTCTGCGAGCAGTTGCTCCGGCGATTTACCGACAGCAAGCACGTATTCGAATTTGCGATCGTACTTCTCTTTCCCCAGACGCCAGTCGCTCGTCTTCTTGGAGAGTGGCCCCTTCAGAAATTGGTTGAAGTCTCGCAGGGCGGCGATCGCCGACGCGGCCGCTTGGTCATAGCGGGCTTTCTGCCCTGCCGTTACGGCGGCGCGCAGAGTTTTGTCGATCAAGTCGATGTTGCCTTGATTCTCCTCTTGGGCGACGCGATTCCACACCTCGGGAGCGTCCGTCAGATTGGCTTTGGCCTGCTGAAACAGCGTCGGCATCTTTTCCAAGCGGCTCGATAATATCGCCGAAACGCTTATCCACCGACGCGTAATTCAGCATGTAGCACTCGAAGAGCGCGTTGCCGGCGAGTTCCACGTAAACGGTCGGATTGTGTTTGAAGCTTTGGATGGAGTCCAGATCGAGCAAGGTCAGCCCGATGTTGTTCTTCATGATCTCGGCGTCGGCGGTTTGTTCCTTGTCGAGCGTTTTCGGATCGAGCAGAGCCACACGCGGCTCTGCAGTTCCGTATAGAAATCGCGGGAGGCCTGAATGCCGGCAGGGCTGTAATCGTCCAGAAGGCCGTCGAGCGCGACCCCGTTATGCGAGTGATACCCGGCCTGTGTGGCACTGGAAGGCGAGAGCGCCAGGGTTCCGTAGACGAAGTCCGACGTCAATTTATCGAAATCCGCCGCTGTTTTGCGCGAGTTTTCACAGCTCATCGTGAAAACCCAGCTGAACGCGATACAGAGAAGCAAAGCACCGTTTCTGGGGTTCATTGTCGGCCTGCCTCATTATCGCCCCTACCGATGTGGCGAGCCCGCGAGTCAGGACGTCGGGATCGAGCTCTCGGCTTCGACGGCTTTATCTCGCCCGAACGCGCGGTCCAAACTCCACGCTCCGCCGCCTGCCGTGGCCAGGTAAAGGTATGTAAAGCAGAACAACACGGCCGTCTCGCCGCCATTTTTCATCGGGATGAACATCAGTCCGTTTTGGAAGACATGTCCGATGAAGTACGCGGCCGCCATTTCACCGGAGAGGAGAAACGCCACGGGCGACGTGAACAGGCCGAGCAAAAGCAGGACGCCGCCGATGGTTTCGATCCAACCCGCGGTCTTCAACATCAGCAAAATATTGCCGGGGAGCGTCGGCGGCAATCCGCCGAACAACCCCATGGATTTCTGAAGGCCGTGCGCCAGAAATAAGTACGCGGCTATGATTCGTAGGATCGAGAGTACTTGCGGTCGGAATCGTGACAAATGTGCCTCCCGGGCAATCGTCCTTCCGTCTGTGCGGAAGAAGTGTCGTAACTGCTGGGTTCGATTATCCGCTATCGCCAAGAAATAAGGCAACAAACAAGGGAAGGGTCCGCTCGTTTTCATGCCCTTCCGGGAGATCCAGTTCGCGTGCCAGCTGATTTTCTGACGCCAAGGATGCTATGGGCCTGGCTGAGGCAGGGCTCCGCCGCCGAACCCAGACGCCGGGGTGCACCGGGGAGGCGGCCGGCCTTTACAATACTTGGCCCTTTACAATACTTAACAATGATGTCGTATCTTCCGTTTGACACAGCGATCCGGGCATCATAGACTTTCAAGCATGCGAAAACTGACACGACTGTTCTGCTTCAGTGCGGGCCTGCTGCTGATCGGCGGCTCGGCTTGGGCTCATCACGGCAGCGCCATTTCTTATGACACCGCTCATCTATGGTCCACCTGGGCCACCGTGACGGAGTTCAACTATCTGAATCCCCATCCCTCGATGACCTTCGACCGTACGACCAAGGACGGCAAAGTGGAGCACTGGGTATCCGAGCTGCTGACCAATCCGTCGGCGCTCGCGCGCGCGGGCTGGACCAAGAGCCGCAGCATGGATGCCTTGAAACCGGGGACCAGAGTAAAGCTTTTCATCGGGACGTCGCGGGTCGGCGGATTCAGCGGCATCGTGATGAAGATTGAAAACGAAAAAGGCGAGAACGTTGTCGGCGAGCGGGCCAATGCGACGGCCGTCGATATGGACGGCGTTCCGGGTGGTCTGCAGCCGACGGGCGAGGACAAAAAGGAATAATCATGACGACCAATCACAGTAGTTTGCGTGTCTGGGCTGCGGCCGGCGTTTTCGCGCTCACGGGCACCCTCGCGCTCGCGCAAGGGCAGATGGCGAAGAGCGATCCTAACGTGTCGTCGGACAAAGACACGCGCCCCTACGACAAGCACGAATTCCGCGGCCTGTGGGCCCGCAACCCGCAGACCTATAAGCTCCCTCCCTGCCAGGAATGCCGCGATCAAGCGTCGGCGCCTGGATACGGCTTCTACGGCGACGTTCCTCCGCGCACCCCGGAAGGCCAAAAGAAGATGGATTTGAATCATCCTTCGCGCGGCTACGAGTTGAACAGCAAAGAAGCGAACGCGCATCCGAACGTCGACATCGGGATGCGGCGCGCGATTATTCCAGCGAAGGGCAACGACCCGGAAGGCCGCTGTGAACCGCTGGGAGCAATGCGGCTGGTGACATTTTCCGGCGGCGGCGCGACCATGCAGATCGTTCAGGAGAAGGATCTCATTATCCAAAGATTCGAATGGACCTGGGATAACCGCGAAATCTGGGTCGATGGACGCGCGCTTCCCAAAGTCGACGACTACCTGCCGCGCTACAACGGCTACTCGGTCGGCAAGTGGGAAGGCGATACGCTGGTGGTCACCACGGTCGGCCTCGACGACCGCCAGTGGGTGGATCAGTTCGGCTACCCGATCAGCGACAAAGCGGTCCTCGAAGAGCGCTACACGCGTCCCAGCCCGAATCGTCTGCGCGTGGACATGACTCTGACCGATCCGGTGACCTACACGCGGCCGTGGCATGCGAGCCCGAAGATCTGGGCGCTGATTCCGAAGGAAGCGATGGAGATCGGCGGCTGGTCCGGGATTCTGGAAGATCGCTGCATTCCGAGCGACGAAGCGTTGTTCAATACTTTCCGCAATCATGCGGGCGGCGTGAAGTAAACAAAGTCTATATGCGGACGGAATGCGAGGCCTAGCGCTTCGCTTCCGTTCGGGGACTCACTTCGTCGTGATCTTTAAGTCGGATCCTCGTTAAGGCTGCCGCCAACCTCAAGAAGCATCGGATTGTTTCACGAAGCGTCGACTGTTCTGAACGACGCGCTTTCAACCACATTTCCTGATCCGCACGATCACACCGGCGAACGACGGCTCATCACGATCGGAATGAGCAGCGGCAGAAGCCTGCTTGTGGTGGTGCATACTGAAGAAGCGGACACCGTTCGCCTAATCAGTGCCCGGCGAGCGACCCGTCTTGAGCAAAGGTTCTATGAAGAAGGCGAGTAAAAAGAACTCGACTGACATGCGCCCCGAATACGACTTTGCGTCGATGAAGGGCGGTGTTCGTGGAAAGTACGTCAAACAGTATCGCGCGGGGACGAATCTGGTTCTTCTCGATCCCGAACTGGCGAGGGTCTTCTCGACCGACGAGGCAGTCAACGACGCCTTGCGCGCTGTTCTGAAAATGACGAAGTCCGTGCGGTTGCCGAAGTCTCGGAGACTTGCTACCACACGGACTCGTGGCTAAAAGGCGTCTGCTTTGGGCTGCTACTTCGCCTTGATCATCGGTTTCACGACGGCGGGCGCGGGTTTTGCGAACTTCGCGGCATCGATCGCCACGTTCGGCTGAATCTCGCTGAAGTTGATCTTCGATTGTCCGTCGGTCCACGTAATCACGATGTTGAACGGCAACTTGACGCCGGCGACATCTCGATAATCCGCGTAATCCACCTGGGTCGGAACCATGCCGATCGGCGTGTCTTCGTAGCGCACCTGCCGCGCGAGTAATCCGGATTCCACGTCGAAATAAAGTTTGAAGCGGGTCTTTCCCGCGCCGATTCCCTGAACCACGTTCACCGCTTTATCGTCAATCGTGGTCACCGGAAATCCTATCTTCCACTGGGTGAGCGCTTGTTTGACGCTTCCGGGGAAATCCAGATCGGCGTCCAATTTGCTGCCGTCCAGTTCGGCTCCCGGCAGCATTGGCAGGAGTTTCATCGGCCTTTCGGGAGCAGCGATCCAGCCGGCTTTGCCGTCGAACGTCGTCGGTGCTGTCCCCATTCTGCGTATGCGAAATCATGACGCGCTGTTTGGCTTGTGGAGTCGCCTTGGCATACAGTTCGACGGGCACTTTCATGTGATACGTATCGTAGCCTTCGATGGTGCCTTTGGCCACGAAACTGGTGAGGCTCGCGGCCTTCTGCGCGCCGCCGATCGCCTGGATATATTTGTCGAGCACTTGATCGGCAGTCGGCTCCGTGGGGGCGTCCGGAACAATTTCGATCGCGTTCGCATCTTCGGGAGCGATGGTATATTGCGCCATCAGGCTCGGAATGGTTTCGGGAGCCTGCGTACCGCGATGGCAGGTCCAGCAAGTCAGCGCGCGGCGTCCGCTGAATCCAATTTTGTTGAAGTTATTCACCATCAGGATCATTTGCCGCGCCCTGCGCTTGCGCGGCACGTCCTCGGCGAACTTGCTTTGATCCTGGAGGCTTTCCGCGACGTGACAGCCCGTGCAGTTCTCGCCGATCGCGGCCGAGAAAAAGCCCATGGTGTCCATGAATTCGTTCACCGGAATGCCCTTCAGCACCTGGACGTTTTTAAATACGTCCTCCACCATCAACGGCTTCTCCGCGGGAGTCTGGCACAGCGCCGTACCGGCCGCCAGCACGCACACTACTGCGGTTCTCAGCGCGTTGACGCTGAGTCGTTTCGATCTAAATTTCATGTATGAGTCCTCTCGAACAGTCTATTCCAATATCTTCGCGCGAACCGGATTCGTTATGCTGACGGTCATGAAGCTTGCTTTTATCGGACTCGGGAAGATGGGGATGGGAATGGCGCGCAATTTACTGCGCGCGGGACACACGCTGGCGGTCTACAATCGCAGCCGTGAAAAGGCGGAAGCGCTGGCCGGCGAGGGCGCGCGCGTGGCGGATTCCCCGGCGGATGCGTGCGCGGGCGTCGAGGCGGTGATGACGATGCTCGCGGATGATCGTGCGGTGGAAGAGGTTGTCTTCGGGAAAAATGGGATCGCGCGCGCACTCTCAAAAGATGCCGTCCATCTTTCGCATTCGACCATCAGTACGGAACTCGCACGCCGTTTGACCGCCGAACACAGGGAGAGGCATCAGGGTTATTTGAGCGTGCCCGTGTTTGGACGTCCGGAAGCCGCCGTTGCGAAAAAGCTGGCTGTGGTGACTGCCGGTCCCGCCGATTTGATCGCACGTTTCAATCCGGTCTTCGACGCGATCGGCCGCGCGACCTTCGTCGTAGGCACGGAGCCATGGCAGGCCAATGTGACGAAATTATGCGGCAATTTCATGGCAATCACCGTGATCGAAGCGTTTGGAGAAATCTTCGCGACGCTGCGGAAATCCGGAGTCGAGCCCAAGGCGTTTCTCAGCATTATCGATGGCCTGATGACGCCGCAGGCGATTGGATCGTACGGGCACATTATTGCCGAAGAAAAGTTTGAACCAGCCGGATTCGCTCTGCGGCTGGGATTAAAAGACGTGCGGCTTGTGCTGGCTGCGTCCGACGAATGCCAGGCCCCCATGCCGATCGCGAGTTTGATTCGCGACCAGATGCTTTCCGCTTTGGCGAATGGCCAAGGCGAGTTGGATTGGTCGAGCGTGGCGCTCGTCGCCGCGCGTAATGCAGGTCTTCACACGAAACGGATCGCTTAAAAATCCGAAGCAAGTACGTCGTAGAAGATGTGAATGCCCTTCTGAAACTCGGCGAGAGGAACGCGTTCCTGATCGCTGTGCATGGTCGCCGAGGTCGCCTGGTCCAGAATCATCGGCGTGAGGCCATAGGCGATTACGCCGCGCGCTTGCAGGTTGCTCGAATCCGTTCCGAACGGGACCAGCATGGGCGTGACGATCGCAGTTGGATTGGTCTTCAGGATGGCTTTGCGGATGGCGGCAAATAAAGGCGTATCGCTGCGGCTCGCGCCGGGGTCCTTCGCGATCTCGATGACTTCGACGGTCACGCGCGGATCGTTGATGCGAGCCTTCATATCGGAGATGAATTCGTCGGCGTTGGTGCCGGGAAGCAGACGGCAATCGAGCGTCGCTTCGGCGGTGGAGGGAATCACATTGACCTTCGGCGGATTGCCGACGCCTGAGGTCAGGCTGGTCACGGAAATCGTATTGCGCTGAATCGCCGCGTTGAATTTGTTGGCGGCCAAAGGCCCAATGTTCCGGAGCATTTCCGCGACCACGGGATTCTGTTTTTCGCCGCCGGGAAGATCGGTGGCTTTGCGGAGCGCATCGAGCAGGATCAGGTTCGCGTTATCCGGGATCGGCTGCGAACCATGGCCCGCGATTCCCTTGGCGCGCAGGCGCAGCCACGCGATCACTTTGTCGCCGACCGAAACGCCGAACACCAGTTTGCCCGGTGCAAGAGCGTCGCCGGATCCCATGCCGCCTTCGTCGAGCACGTATTCGGGATCGAACTCGTCATAGTGGTTCGCGATCATCCACTTCATCCCGAACACGCCGCTGTTTTCCTCGTCGGCGGTGCTCAACATCACGATATCGCGCGCGGGGACGATGCCGGCGTTGTGAAGCGCGATGAGTGCAGTCAGTTGCTGAACGCCAATCCCCTTCATGTCGAGCGCCCCGCGTCCCCAGATGAAGCCGTCGCGAATCACCGCGGCGAACGGGTCCATCCCCCAGGCCTTCTCGTCCACCGGCACGACATCCAGATGGTTCAACAGGAGTAGCGGTTTTTTCGACGAATCACGGCCTTTGAGGCGAACCACCAGGTTGGTCTGGCCATTCGGCCCGCTCACGAAGAGCTTCGGCTGCAGGCCGTTCTTTTCCAGTTCGCTCTTCAGCAGCTGTGCGGCGGCGGCGGTGTTGGCGGGAGGATCGATGGATCGAATGCGAATGTATTGCTGAAGGAAATCGACGGCGTGCTTCTCCACCTGCGGCCAATCCGGCTCGGCGCCGTAGGCGAGGCTCGCCGCCAGCAACGGCAAGAGCAATTTCATTTTTGGACGTCGGGGATCGCGCTTACTCGCGGGTCGCATGTCCCATTTTCGCTGTTTCCGAAGGGGCCGCGGCGGGTGCGACCTCGTGCACGAGCGAATATGCGGGCCAGTGTTCGGGAGTGGAGCGCGCGTATTGCGGCGCGACCGCGATTTTCTCGCCGAGCTTCGCGGCCGCATGCCAGGGCCAGCGCGGATCGTCCATGATGGCGCGGCCAATGGCGATCATGTCGGCTTTGCCCGATTCGATAATTTCGTTGGCTTGGTTCGCTTCGATGATCATGCCCACGGTCATCGTCGTAATGCCCGTTTCGCGCTTCACACGTTCGGCGAAAGGCACCAGATATCCAGGGCCGACGGTGGGGATTTCATGCCGGGCGCGATGTTCCCCGCCGACGGAGTCACGTAGTCGATTCCCCTGTCGCGCAAGGCTCGCGCGAAATCCACCGCGTCATCCAGAGTGAGGCCTCCGGGCACCCAGTCCTCGCCCGTGATGCGAACTCCGAGCGGTTTATGCGAGGGCCAAGCCGCGCGCATGGCCGCCGCGACCTCCAGCGGAAAACGCACGCGATTTGCCGGGTTCCCGCCGTATTCGTCCGTGCGATGGTTGGTCAGCGGCGATAGAAACTCATGCAGCAGATAGCCGTGCGCGCAGTGGAGTTCCACCCAATCGAAACCGCACCGTTCGGCGCGCAGCGTCGATGCGACAAACTGATCGCGAATGCGCGCGAGTCCCGCGTGATCGAGCTCCTCGGGAATCTGCCAGCCGTTTGTGAAAGCCTCCGCGGAGGGGCCGACAGGGCGCCATCCGCCTTCCTCGGCGGGAACTCCATGGCCCTTCCACAATTCCCACGTCGGCCTCGTCGACGCTTTGCGCCCGGCGTGGCTGAGTTGAATCCCCATCGGCGTGCTTGAAAATTTTCGGAGATCGCGGAGCAAATGGGTGAGCGCGGCCTCGTTTTCATCCGAGTACAATCCCAAGCATTGCGGCGAAATACGGCCAATGTCGCTCACTGCGGTCGCTTCCAGAATCACGAGCGCCGCACCGGAGACGGCGAAATGGCCCAGGTGCATCCAGTGCCACGGCTGCGCGGTTCCCTCGACGGCGCTGTACTGGCACAAGGGAGAAATCACGATGCGATTTTGAAGTGTGAGATCGCGGAGGCGGATGGGAGTGAAGAGTGCGCTCGGCATGAATGTAGATGGGCGAGTTACGAACGTTTCAGAAAGCTAAGTTGTTATGATACGCCAGCTGGCGTTCCAGACCCCCGGATTTCCGTCGTTATACCTCGTTATATTGATGCAAGGAGCTTTGATGCGATTAAGAGCAGGCGCGGTTCTATTCACTGGATTGTTTGGAATGCTGGCGGCATCGGAAATCGTTCGCGCGGATGAAGCGGCGGATATGTTGCAAGCCGATCGCGCTTTTGTGCAAGCCGTGGCGAAAGCGGATAAACCCGCGTTGGCTAAGATGCTGGACGCGGAGTTCACGTGGACGGATTTCAAGGGAAAGACGCGGACCAGGGCAGAGGTTCTGCGGAACGCGCCCGGTTCCGCCATTGCGAATGAGAAAGACGCCGAGATCAAGCCGTACAACTACGGAACCCTCGGCGATGTGCAGGCGAACCTCGGTAGAGCTCACGTGCTGCGTGTTTGGGCGAAGCGGGCCGATGGTTGGAAGGCGATCGCGTATCAGGAAGTGATGTCGCTCGAAGCTCCTCCTTCCTTCGCGCCGGGAGCGGGAAAGGATTGCGAGAATCCGTGCAAGGGTATTCCTTACAAGCCGAAGAACGACACGGAGAAGCAAGTCGCTACGTCTTATTCAAAGCTCGAAACGGCGGCGATGGCGCACAACTCGCCGGTTTTCGCGACTCTGGTGGGCGATGAGTTCGTGGCGGCGAGTTCGAACAGCAACAAGGTTTACGACAAGCACGGCCGCATGGACGATTTCGATCACGCGAAGATGGCCGGCGTTGCGCCCACCCCGCTCGATTCGGCGCGTATGTTCGAGTTTGGAGATGCTGTTTTGATGCTGTCGGATCACACTCCCGATCGTGGAAAGCCGCTTCACGTACTTCGCGTGTGGGTGAAGCGCAATGGAAACTGGATGGAAACGGTGAGCTATCAGACTTCCGTTCGAGCCGGAACGGCCGCTCCATAGGGTCGGCGATCGGGCTTCGCGTACAAGGCCCCCACCCGAGGTGCGCCCTGCCTTGACCCCCACTCGGCTTTCTGATAAAGTTTGCGGCAGTGGGTAGTTCAGGTCGGACTCGGTATTTTGCGAGTCCCAGGGGCTTTGAAGAGCACGGTTTGGACCAGCCTGGGTCTACGGGTGTGTATACCCGCAGGGGGCTGGCATGTACGCGACTCTTTACGTAATTTAAGATAGATTCCACGGACGCTCAGGCTTGGGCGCGCGGATTCGCGGATTGAGAATTACAAAACGCTTTTGTGATGGCGTGCTTAACGTTTGAAAGGGGCTAGTCTTGATAACGAATTCAGCATTTCGGAATGGGCGCTTTTGGCGCGTTCTATTCCTTCTTTTGACAGTCGTGGGCGCATCGCAGATTTCGCGGCTCGCGGCGCAAGGTGTGACGGCAACGATTCTTGGCACCGTGACGGATTCCACCGGGGCGTCGATTCCCGACGCGAAGATCCAGGTGAAGAACACCGGCACGGGGCAGGTGACGAACGCGGCAACCGACGCGCAGGGCCGCTATCGCGTGGCCGATATCGGCGTCGGCGATTACGAAGTGCAAGCGTCGAAGGATGGCTTCTCGGCGTTACTGCACAAGGGCATCCGGCTCGAAGTCGGTAGCCAGAACCTGGTCGATTTCGCGTTGCAAGTCGGACAGCAGACGCAGACGGTGACTGTCGAAGGCGCGGTGACGCAGGTCGAAACCACGAACTCCACGGTTTCTTCGCTGGTCAACCAGACGCAGATGCGCGAACTGCCTCTGAACGGGCGAAATTTTGAACAACTGATCCAGCTCGCGCCGGGTGTGCAGAACTACTACGCCGGCAGCGCGGCGGTCGGCACCGGCACCGGCGCCAACATGCGCGAAGGCCGCGACCCCGCGATCTCCATCGCCGGCAGCCGTCCGGAAGGCCAGTTCTACTTGCTGGACGATCAGAACCTGGAGACATTTTACAACCGCGGCATCGGCTCCATCACCGGCTCTTCGCTCGGCGTCGACGCCATCGGCGAGTTCCAGATGCTGACGAACACGTATGGCGCGCAATACGGCGGCAACGGCGCGGCCATGAACGCGGTCAGCAAATCCGGCACCAACGATTTCCACGGTTCGGCGTTCTGGTTCCTGCGCAACAGCGCGCTCGACGCTCGTAACTTTACCGACGGCCCTTCCGTTCCCGAATTCCGCCGCAACCAGTACGGCGGTACGCTGGGCGGCCCGATCAAGAAGGACAAAGTATTCTTTTTCGCGAACTACGAAGGCGTTCAGTACACGCAGGGCGTTTCGGAAATTGCAACCGAGCCCTGCAATGCTTCGTCGACCTCGACGAACCCCGTCGCGGCGGCGAAAGTCAACGCTCTGCTCGCGCTGTATTCTCTGAATCCCGTCTCCTCCTGCTCCGCGCCGGTGAATGGTACGGGCAAGGCCACCGTCGTCAAAAACAACACGGCGAAAGAAGATTACGTCCTGGGCCGTGCGGATTGGAACATTTCCGACAAGGATTCGTTCTTCGCCCGCTACTTCACGGACTTGCAGCACGCCGTCTATCCGTACAGCGGTGGTAACACCGGTCTGGAGCCGGAACTCGATCTGGGCGATAACCAGTTCGGGACCACGGAGGAAAAGCACATCTTCTCCCCCACCATGGTCAATACGGCGCGCGTGTCTTTCTCGCGCACGAAGGTGACGGCGTCGGAAGTGAATTCGTATCCGGCGCTCCAGTTCTTCCCGGGCGGACCGCCGGTCGCCGACGGTACCGTCAACATCACCGGTCTCACGGGTCTCGGTTTGGGCGGCGCTTCTCCCATGCCGGAACTGCAGTTGCAGAATCGTTATTCCGAAGGCGACGACATCGCCTGGACCAAGGGATCGCATAGCCTGCGGTTCGGCGCTTCCGTCGATCGCGTTCAGTCTTCCGTGTACTGGCCGTTCACCAGCGGATCGAGCTGGGTCTTTACCTCTCTCGCCAACTTCCTGGCCGGAACGGCCACGACTGTGAGCGGCGCGCTGGACACTCCGACCAACTACCCCATTCGCGATTTCCGCGAAACCAGCTTCGTGTTTTATGGACACGACGAATGGAAAGTGAGCTCGAAGCTGACCGTGAATTTCGGTCTGCGCTATGAGCCGACCAACAACCCCAGTGAGGCGCACAACAATCTGTACGCCATCACCAATTTCTCGACGGCCACGGGATTCACGAATGTGCCGAACGCATATGCGAAGAATCCGTCCTACAAGAACTTCGACCCGCGCGTCGGTTTCGCCTACGACCTGTTTAAGGATCACAAGACGTCCCTGCGCGGCGGATTCGGCATGTTCCACGATGCGATTTTCGCCGGCGAGTATGCGATCTACTACATCAACGCCCAGCCGTGGAACCTGATTACACAGACCTCCGCGCTCACGTTCCCGACGCCGTTCACGCAGTCGCTGCCGAACGCAACCGTCACCAACGGCTACGATCCGAACGCGACCAAGACTCCCTATTTGATGGAGTACAACATGAACCTGCAACACGAATTCGGGCAGGGCATGGTGGCCACCATCTCGTTCGTCGGGTCGCATGGCGTGAATCTGTTTACGGAGCAGGATCAGAACCCCGTTCCGTCGTTCACCAACGCGAATGGACAGATCCAGTTCCAACCGCTCTGCGGAAACAACACCGGCGCCGCGGCGTGCGCGCCTGGCGTTTCGGGCCGCATCAATCCGCACCTCGGCAGCTTCACCATCGCCGAGAATGGAACGACGTCACGCTATAACTCGCTGCAGGCGAGCTTGAATCGTAGGCTGACCAACAACCTGCAAGCGCAGGTTTCCTACACGTACTCGGGGTGCCAGAGTCAGGGCGATTCCGTTCTCGCTTCGCTGAACGGCAACGGTCCGTCGGTGTTCGGTAATCCGCTCAATCGCCAATACGATTACGCGCGCTGCGCCTACAACGCCAACCAGGTTTTCCGTCTCAATGCTCTGTACGAACTGCCCTTCCATCAGAACCGCTTCGTCTCGGGCTGGCAGATCACGGGAATCTGGTCGGCCAGCAGCGGCCTGCCGTTCAACGTCACCGACGGTATCGATCTGACCAACCAGCTCGGCATCACCACGACGCCGCGTCCCAATTACAACCCGAACGGCGCGGCATACACGAATGGAGCCGTAAGCTATCCGGCCTGCAACAACAGCCCCATCATCGGAACGGCCCAGCTGTGGTTCAATCCGACCTGCTTTACTCCGCAGGCCTATGGAACTCTTGGAAACTTCGGAAGAGAAGGACTGTACGGTCCTGGCTTGACCAGCGTCGATATGGCGTTTCTGAAGACCACGAAGATTACCGAGCGCGTCACCATGCAGTTCCGTGCCGAGTTGTTCAACATCTTCAATAAAACAAACCTCTCGCTCCCGGTCGCCAGTGTGTTTACCGGGACAGCGAATCCGACGAACACTCTGTTCAATGGGATCAACTACAACACGGCCACTGCCGGCCAGATTCTGACGGCAGCCGTTCCGTCGCGTGAAATCCAGTTTGGATTGAAGCTGATCTTCTAAGCTTCCTCTCCAAGCCAACCTCACAAATTGGGCGGCCGGTGCTACGGCATCGGCCGCCTTTGCTATTGGTTTCGACCGCGTGGCGCGGGGCGCCAGCCGGAGTCCTCTCGACTCTTCCGTTCCCGGCGAAGGGTTCGCGAAAAAACGTCGGCAGGACTGCCGACGCTGCAAGCATCGCGGCTCGCGCCACTTTCCGGGTGCTACTTCTTGACGGGCGGCTTCAGATGGCCTTCCATCACTTCTTTATTGTTCTCGTTGCAGCTGTATTCGAGCAGCTCCCAATCCGGACGCAGCATAAACGTACGCGTATTCTTCCACGGATGTGTATACGCCTTGGGATCGTCGATCGTCATTTCATACGCCATGTGACCGAGGTCCGTGCGCGTAAACCGCTCGGTCACGTGCAGCGCATCCGTGTGAGGATGCCCTTCCGTGTCGATGCGCGTCTGCTCGTTGAACCCAATCGTATCCACCACCAGCGTGTCGCCGTCCCATTTCCCGATGGAATGCCCGAACCACGTCGGTTCCAGATCCTTCGGATGCGGCCGCCCGTCCGTGTAGATCATGTGGAAGGTGTTGTTCATCTCGTACAGCATCACAATGCGGCCGGGACGCTGCTCCATTTCGATCGGCATGGGCGAATTGATCGAGCGCGTGTATCCGAGCGGCAGGCAGAACGCCGTGTAATCGAACTCTTCGACCGCGTTCGCTTTCCCCCAGGGCGTGAACAATTGCGCGATATTCGGTTCGCCCTTCTGGTTGGAGCGTCCTTGGTCATGTCCTGCACGAAGGGATGCTGCCACACTCCGCTCAGGTCCGGCTTCCCGTCGGCCGTCCGCGGCGTCTCGCCCGTAGGAGGCGTGTACTTTTTCTGGGCGAAGGCAGGAGCCGCGGCCAAAGCCACCGCCGCCGAGCACAGGAATGCGGTCTTTAGAAAGTCCTGATACATGGCACGTTACTCCTTGGGTGCATCTTCGGAGTTCGATCCCGAAAAGACTTTCTTACCGTCGGGGAGCACGATCTCGCGCGTGGAAATCGTATTGGTGTCGTCCTTGGCCCGGAAGCCGGAAACGGCCACCATATCGCCCACTTTCAGCGAATTCTTGGTCCAGCCGTTGCGGACCAGGATGTTTGGCGGACCGCCCTCGCAGGCGTAGCTCGTCACATTCCCGGCCTCGTCCTTGACGTCGACGTAAAACCACACATGCGGATTCGTCCACTCCACCTTGGTCACCGTGCCGCTGAACTTCGCGGGCTTGTTCTGATCGAACACTGCCGAAAAGGAATGATGCGCGGCGGCCGGAAGCGCAGCGGTCACGAGCATTCCCGCAATCCATAAAATCCACGTACTTTTGAACATTGAGGCGTTTACTCCCGAAGCAAATTTGCGGCAAATCGAGGGTTCCCGGCGGAACACTCGTTCGGTGAGACGGCCGCAAGCTCCCCTGTATCATATGTCGCGCCCTGGGTCGATGCAAGCGTCGAGGAGCTTCGTTTGAAGATCTAGCGCGGGAATGCGGGGCAGACGCGGAACGCCCGTTTCCCCGGGGGTCTGCGCGACGTTCATGATCATGGCGAGCGTGGTGTAGTATCCCATCAAGCCCGTCAAATCGATCACGCCCTTATCGCCGAACTTCGCCTTCACGCGCTCGAACGTCGCCTCGCTCACGGTCTTATTGCGCAGCAGTTCGTCGGCGAAGTTGTAAAGCATATCTTCTTCGTCGGTCATGTTCGAGGGACGGCGGCCTTCGGAAATCGCGGCGATGGTCTCGGGCCTGATGCCTTCCTTTTGCGCGATCGGCGCATGCTGGCCCCACTCGAATTGCTGGCTCCAGTTGCGCGCCGTGATCAGAATGACGAATTCGGTGTTGCGCCGGCCGATCGCCGCGCCGAAGCGCAGATATTCGCCGACTCTCTGCAGACGATTCTCCAGTTCCGGACTGCGCAGCAGCGGGACGAACGGTCCGACGAAACTTCCGCGCGGCCCCGCGACGATATCGGCCACCACCTTCTTCTGCACGTCCGTCATCTGATCGGCGGGCATTTGCGGAAAGCGATCCTGAGCCATGGCCACCGAGGCGCCGAGCGACAAAACCAACGAAAAAATCACACGTTTCTTCATAAAAATGTCTCCGTTTCACAGATTATTTCATCGGCGGCACGAAGCCGATGGTTCGTGCGAAAAACCAGCACAGCAAAAAAACCAGCGGCGCCTGCACCATCAACTGAGGATGCCGTAGCCGACAATATCGCGCGCGCGAATCTTTAGGATACCGAGCAGCGGGAGCATCCAGAAAGGATTAATCAGGTTCGGCAGCGCTTCCGCGGCGTTATAAATTTGCACCACCCAGCCGAGATGTACCTGATTCGCGATCGCCGCCTGCATCACATACGGCGCTTCCACGATCCACTTGCTGCCGCCCGAAGGAATCACCACGCCTAAGGCCGCGGAATACAGCGCGACCAGCAGCGGATAGGTATCGTGCGAGCTGAGTCGCGCGAAAAATGCGCCAGCTTATCGCTCAAGCCGGTGCCGACGATCATGCCGAAGATCATTGCGTAAAAAGGGAACTGCAGCAGCACGCCTCCGGTCGCGGGAATACATTCTGCCACGGCGCGCAGGAATCGTTTGGGGCGCCAGTGAGACAGCAGCCCGAGTGTAAGGAAAATCAAGTTGTACGTATTCAGATCGAGCGCGGCGAGCGCGCCTTGCGGCGACGTACGCAACGCCTGGACCAAATAAAATCCTAGAACCAGCACGACGAGAATAGTCAGCAGCGGACTATACTCGAGCCACTCGCCGGGCCGCGTGCGGCGTCCAGAGTTTGCGGCGGATCTTCCAGAACCACGCCCGATATCTTCGGCGGTGCGGGCGTTTTCGGCGGATGGCGCGGCGAAATAGCACGTCTGACAGAGACCGTAATCAGCACAGCGACAGTCAGGACGCTCTGCCAAAGGAAGAGGGTCTGCGTCAGGGGAATCACGCCACTGATTTTAAATATGGCGGCCGGCATGGAAACTTTCGTCGCCATCAACATCGCGGCGGAGGAGGAAAGTCCCAGCGCCCACACGACTCCGATCCCGAGGTATGCGGCCGAGCCCGCGGCGCGATAATCCATGCCTTTTACTCGACGTGCCAGTTCGCGAACCAGCAAGCCGCTGAAGATCAGGCTCATGCCCCACGAAAGCAGCGACAGACAGCATCGAAAACAGCGCGACCACGGCAATCGCCGCACGGCCCGAGTGAGGTACGAGAGCAATGCGTATGATCGCCCGGCGCATGATGGGCGCGGACGCGACCACATAACCGCCGATCAGCACCATGACCATCTGCATGGTGAAAGGCACCAGCGTCCAGAAATTCTTGCCCGCCTGGATGGCGAGCGTGGATGCGTTTTCGCCGGCCGCGAGTCCGATGAGAAAAACGATGACTACGCCGAGCAGCGCGAAAACCAGTGGATCCGGGAACCAGCGCTCGCTCCAATTCGCCAGAGCGATTCCGGCGCGCGCCAGGCCTTTTTCGGTCGTGGGGCCCGATTGTACCGCCGCCGGGTGTTGCCCGCGTGCTTGCCCCATTTTTTGCGCCATTTTCCCTACTGATCGCCCTATTCGTTGCTATGATAAGCGATTCTAGAATCTTGCAGTAGTGGAAACGGGGACAGACTACTGGGTGCGATCGGGTGAGCGGACAGAGCGGTCTGTCCCCTGTTCCGATTCCAGAGGCTTGCAGGAGTGATGAATTGAACAAAGTATTCAGGAGCGCCGCGGAGGCCGTGGCCGATATTCGCGCGGGCGACAAAGTGATGCTGGGTGGCTTCGGCCTGTGCGGAATTCCAGAAAATCTGATTCGCGGCGTTGGTGCGCAGCGGCGTGACGGGACTGCACACCATCAGCAACAACATGGGAATCGACGGAGCCGGGATGGGCGTGATGCTCGAAGCCGGCATGATCGCTTCGCACGTCGGCAGCTATGTGGGCGAGAATAAGCTGCTCGAGAAGGCTGGTGATCGAGGGCAAGCTGGATTTGCAGTTGATGCCGCAAGGGGACGCTCGCCGAATGTATTCGTGCGGGCGGGGCGGGCATCCCGGCGTTTTTCACGCCGGCCGGTGCGGGAACCATCGTCGCGGAGGGCAAGGAAACTGCGCGAGTTCGACGGGAAGCTCTAAATCATGGAGCGCGCGCTCACTGCCGATTTCGCGCTGGTGAAGGCCTGGAAAGGCGACCGGCTCGGGCAACCTGATTTATCGCAAGACGTCGCGGAATTTTAATCCCATGATGGCGACCGCCGCGAAGATCACGATCGCCGAAGTCGAACACCTGGTGGAACCCGGCCAGATCGATCCGGACCACGTGATTACGCCAGGAATTTACGTCAACGGATCGTGTCGGGCGAGCGTACGAAAAGCCCATCGAGCGACGAACGGTTCGGCAGGCAAAGTAACTGACGATCAGAAAAGCGCCTGCGATCGCGCGGAGAGCGGCGCAGGAATTGCGCGATGGCATATTACGTGAACCTCGGCATCGGCATCCCGACGCTGGTTGCGAATCATGTGCCGGCGGGTATGGAAGTCGTGCTGCAATCCGAAAATGGAATGCTCGGCGTCGGCGCCGTATCCCGTCGCGGGAACCGAGGACCCGGATCTGATCAACGCCGGCAAGGAAACGGTCACCGAAATTCCCGGGACGGCGTACTGTTCGAGCGCCGATTCGTTCGCCATCATTCGCGGCGGCCACATCAACCTCAGCATTTTGGGCGCGATGGAAGTGGACGAGCACGGCGATCTCGCCAATTGGATGGTGCCTGGAAAAGTCGTCAAAGGGATGGGCGGCGCCATGGATCTGGTGGCGGGCGCGCGCCGCGTGATCGTCGCCATGGAACACACGACGCGCAAGGGCGAAGCAAAAATCCTCAAGAGATGCACGCTTCCGCTCACGGGTTGCGGCGTCGTTCACACCATCATGACCGAGATGGCCGTAATGGAGGTGACGCCCCGAGGGACTGGTATTGCGAGAGATCGCGCCCGATACAACCGTCGAAGATGTGCAAAAAGCGACCGCCGCGAAGTTGATTATTCCTGAGTCCGTGAAGACGATGACAGTGTAAACCGTTCGCGATATGACCGAACGAGCTTCCATTCCCGATTTAAGCCGTTTCAGTGCGACGGTGCTCGAGGCGGTCGGCCTTGCTTCGCAAGATGCCGAAAAAGTCGCGGCTCTCATGGCCCAAGCCGACGCTCGCGGCGCGGACGGCCACGGCGTATTTCGTCTGCCGCAATATGTGAAGCGCATTCAGAGCGGCGGGATCAACGTGCGTCCGAACATCCATATGATCCGCGAACAGGCGGCATCGGCGCTGGTCGATGGCGACAACGCGATGGGCCATCTGGTGATGAACCGCGCGGCGGGAATCGCCGTGGAGAAAGCGCGCACGGCCGGCGTCGCTTGGGTGGGCGCACGCAACAGCAATCACGCGGGTCCGGCGATGCTGTACGCGCGCATGCCGCTGGCGCACGACATGATCGGGATTTATATCGCGGTGGGCAGCGCGAATCATTTGCCGCCGTGGGGCGGGACGGAAATGCTGCTGAGCACGAATCCCATCGCGATCGCGGTTCCCGGCGCGCGGCACGAAGCGATCGTGTTGGATATGGCCACGACCAACGCGGCTTACGGAAAGGTAAAAATCAAAGCGCAGCGCGGCGAGACGATGCCCGAAGGCTGGATGATGGATCGCCAGGGCCAGCCGCTGACCGATCCGAAACGTGCGAGCGAAGGATTTCTTCTGCCGATCGGCGGTCCGAAAGGGTACGGACTCGCGTTGATGTTCGGACTGCTCGCGGGAACGCTGAACGGGGCGGCGTTCGGCAAGGACGTTGTCGATTTCAACGCCGATTCGAAATCACTGACGAATACCGGCCATGCGATCGTCGCCGTGAACATCGCCGCTTTCGCCGACGTTGCGTCATTCAAGCGTAGCGTCGACGAGATCTGGGAACAAATGAAAGCGTCCCCGAAGCTGCCGGGCGTGGACGAGATTCGATTGCCCGGCGAGAGATCGGAAAAAGTCTTCGAGGAACGTAGCGAAACCGGAGTACCCATCCCCGCGGAACTGCGCCGCGCACTGGATGAATTAGCGGATCGCGTGGGCGTAAACCGGCTGTGATAGCGAGGGAGTCCTTACGCCGTCAGCGAGGTTTCGTCGTTTGTTTCAACCACCGGAAGCGTGAAGAAAAAAGTAGAACCGTGGCCGGCTTCGGATTCCACCCAGATGCGTCCGCCGTAGCGTTCAACAACTTTCTGGCAGATCGCGAGGCCGATCCCGGTGCCGGGGTACGTCTTCTTGTTATGCAGCCGTTTGAAGATTCCAAAGATCTGATCTTGAAATTCTTTGGGAATCCCGATCCCGTTGTCCCGCACGGAAAATAGCCACGAGCCGTCCTGAATCCGCGCGGAAATGACCAGTCTCCGGAGGCTGCTTGCCGCGATACTTCAGCGCATTCGAAATCAGATTTTGGAACAGATGAGTGAAGGGGACATGATCTCCGGTCAGCACCGGCAGACCGGAGGTGGAAATAGCGGCTTTGCTCTCCTCGATGGTGGCCGCGAGATTCTTCTTGACCTCGGCGACGACGCGGCTTATATCCACACGCTGCGGGGCGTCCCCAGCGCTCTGCGTGGATTCGTGTAAGCCAGGAGATCGCCGATCAGCATCTCCATGCGCCGAGCTCCTTCCACGCAGAAGTTCAGATATTCGAGCCCCTTCGCATCGAGCTTATCGGCGAATCGCCGTTCCAGCAGTTGGCTATAGATCGAGACTTGGCGCAGTGGCTCCTGTAGATCGTGACTGGCGGAATAGGCGAACTGCTCCAGATCGGAATTCGCGCGCCGGAGCTCATCGTTGGAACGGTGCAACGTTCTTTGGCTTTCCCGTAGAGCGGCTTCGGCGGCTTGCCGTTTTTCCCGCATGGACAAGTGCGCCCCTATGCGAGCGAATAATTCGCGCGCCGTGAAGGGCTTCACCAGATAGTCGTCGGCGCCGCCGGTCAAGCCTTCGATCTTGCTTTCTTCTCCGGCGCGTGCGGAAAGCAGAATCACGGGAATGGTGGCCGTTTCCGGATTTTCTCGAAGCGCCTTTACCAGATCGAACCCATTCATTCCCGGCATCATCACGTCGCTGAGAATCAGATCCGGGCTTTCCGTGGCCGCCACGCTCATGGCCGCGTTGCCGTTTGAAACCGCGACGACCTCATAGCGATCGCCCAGCAGGCGCGTCAAGTATTCGCGCATGTCGGCGTTGTCGTCCGCCAACAAAATTTTGCGGCGGAAGTTCAATGCCGTGGAACCGCCCGGATCCGGCCCATGGAGTCCGTCGCCGGCAAGGCTTGCCTGGCTATCCTTCGCGGGTGGAAGCCAGCGCAGAGCTTCTTCAATGAAAGTATCGGAGCTCAAGGCCGTCGAGGGCAGTTTCTCCGGGGTGCCGATCGCTCCTTTCGGGAGGTGCTCGATACCCAGGGGAATCGAAACCGTGAAGGTACTGCCGTGGTTCTCCGCGCTGCTTACGTGGATCGAGCCGCCGTGCAGTTTCACCAGCTCCTGGACGAGTGCGAGACCGATCCCCGTGCCTTCGATCGTCCGGCCGCGCGAGCCCTCCACGCGATGAAAGCGTTCGAAAATGTGCGGGATCTCGTCGCGCGGTATCCCAATGCCGGTGTCCTGAATCTTCAGTTCGACATGCCGGCCGACCTCCTTCAGGCCGATCGTGATCGCCCCGTGAAGAGTAAACTTCAGAGCATTGGAGATCAGGTTGAAGACGATCTTCTCCCACATCTCGCGATCGACATACACCAGCTCCTTTAACGCTTCACAACGGACGTGAAACGCAAGGCCCGCGCCGTCCATGGCGGAATCGAAGTTGGATGCGAGATCTTCCGTGAACTGGTCCAGGTGGACAGGCTCGTATAACGCCTGCATTCGGCCCGCTTCGATTCTCGAAAAATCGAGCAGCGTGTTCACCAGCTTTTGCAAACGCAAACCGTTCCGGTGAACCAGGTCCAATAAGTCTCACTCGCGGCTTGTCTTTCGTTTCTGAAAGCAATTCCTCCACCGGACTCAGTAAAAGGGTCAGCGGAGTGCGAAGTTCATGACTCACGTTGGAAAAAAATGTCGTCTTCGCGCGATCGATTTCCGCCAGCGCTTCCGCGCGCCGGCGCTCCGCTGCATGCGCCCGCGCATTGCCGCAACGCGGCCGCGATTTGCCCGGCGAGCAGATCGACGAAGCCACTATAAGCCGTGTCATAGCGGCGGTATGGATTCGTCCCGACCACAAGAAATCCCGCCGGGCTCTCCTGGCCTGGATGCTTGATCGGAACCGCAACCGCACGCTCGACGGGCTTATTCCAGGCGCCCGACGGCAATGCGGCCAGCTCACTTTGCCGCGACAGATCGTCGATGAACCGCAAACCCGGATGCCGAAAGATTTCGTCCGCGGGCCAGGGAAAATCAGAACCCGCCTCG
The DNA here is from genome assembly GCA_963765085.1 of Terriglobia bacterium. Taxonomy (GTDB): domain Bacteria; phylum Acidobacteriota; class Terriglobia; order Bryobacterales; family Bryobacteraceae; genus Palsa-187. Next base: position 40,431 of record CAVXVL010000103.1, read on the forward strand.
ATGTGTCCCACGGCGAGCGGATGCTCCTCCCGGAAATCCACTCGAAGCAGCCCGCCGCGCGTTTCCGTTCTCGTCGAAGAGGTAAATCAGCGTGAACGGCAGATCCTTATCATTCAGGTGAAGATGATTCGTCAGCGATTGCAGAACTTCTTCTTCCGCATTGGTGCTCGCCAGCGCGGAACCTAGATCGCGCAGCGTCTCGGCGCGCCGCTCTCCAATGAAGCGCTCGGTCTCTTCGGTCACGACGCACAGCATGCCGCAAACTTCCCCCGCATCGTCCGCCAGGGGACTGTACGAAAACGTGTGATACGTTTCTTCCGGAAAGCCGCTGCGTTCCAGCAGCAGCAGCAGCCCTTCGTAAGGACGATTCGCAAGCTTGGTCCGCATCACTGTTTCAACAAGCGGCCCGATGTCCTGCCAGATCTCCTGCCCACACTTCGTTCGCGGGATTGCCGAGAGCCATGAGGATGCTTAATCCCGAGCGTCGGGCCGGTAGGCGTCGTTGTAGAAGAAAAGTTAGTTCCGGGGCCCCACGCCATCCACATCCGCGTAGCGTGAGGACAAAAGGATATTGATCGCGGTGCGCAGACTCTGCGGCCATGGATCGAGCGGAACCAGGGCGGTCTTCGACCAATCGAAGGCAGGCAATTGGC
>CAVXVL010000104.1:0-24319 GCA_963765085.1 Terriglobia bacterium
GCGTTACCGCCGACCATCGTCAGGAGTGATTCCATGCCGCTGATTTGTTCCACCGGTATCGTCATGTAATCCTTCGTCAGCACCGCCAGATCCGCGAATTTGCCCACTTCGAGCGACCCGCGCTTATCGTCGTCGTGCGAGAACCATGCGCTGCCCTGCGTGTAAAGTCGCAGTGCATTCGCGCGGCTCGGGATTTCGGCCGGCCCGCGCGTCGGAGTTCCGCTCACCGTCTTGCCGTCGAGCATCCATTCCAGCGACGTCATCGGATTGTAGTTCATCACGCGATGCGCGTCGTCCGGCGCCGACCGCCACGCCGATTTCACGCGCGGTTTCGATCGGCGGCATGCGTTTCACCGCCTCCGCTCCCAGGCGCTTCTCCGTGGCGTCACCCTGAAAGTACATCTCATCTTGCATCGTCCATCCGACGCCGAGCGCTTTCATGCGCCGAAGACTCATGGTTGAAGCGTCGTTCATGTGCGCGAGCGACCAACGCAAGCTGGCAATGGGAACATCGCGATTGACGCGTTCGAAAATGCCCAGAATCGCGTTCGCGGCCGCGTCGGTTCCGCAGTGGAAGGTGAGCCCGTAGCCCCGGCCCGCCGCCCACTTCGCGATTTCATAGAAGCGCTCCAAATCCTCCGGCTTCGGGTCCACGACGTTGTTGATCGCCCACACCACTTGCTCGCCGATCCCATTGAAGTGCATCATGTCGTCGCCGAAACCCATCGGCATCAGTCCGAGATATTTTTTGTATTCCTCGACCTCATGCGGCGGGTTGAAGCCGCAGATCGAATACGCGACGCGCACGGTGAGCTGCTTATCGCGCCACACCCGATTGATCGCGTCGTAGGTTTCCGGTGTAACGTTGTTGCCGCATGGATCGCTCACGCCCGTCATGCCGAGCCGGTTTAGCTCCCGAAAGAATAAATTCGTTCCCTCGACCTGTTCTTCCGGCGTCGGCTTCGGGAGCCGATCGAACAGAGGAACAATGCCGCCCGTGATGCCGCCGGTGAGCTGCCCGCTCGCATCGCGATCCAGCTTTCCGCCACGCGGAAGATCCATGTCGGTTTTGATACGAAGCGCATCGAGGCCGAGCGGATTCATCAGCACCCATGTGTACAGAAGTTGAATATAAGCTGGATGATCTCCCGCGGCTGCGGTCAACTCCGTCTGCGTCGGGAGCCTGTTTTCCTTGAACTGCTCCGCCTTCCAGCCGCCGCCCACGATGATCCACGAGCCCGGCTTCTGCTTTTGCGACGCTTGCTTGATTCGATCCAGAGCTTCGGCGAGCGATGGCACGCCCGCCCAATTCACTTCGGTCGAGAAGAACGAAGCCGCACGGATCGCGTGCATGTGCGAATCGATCAGGCCGGGAATCACCGTGCGTCCGCCCAGATCGATGACGCGCGCCTTGGGACTGGCCGCCTTGCGGATCTCCGCGTTCGTTCCGACCGCCTCGATCTTTCCATCGCGCACGGCAAGTGCCTGTCGGATGGAGAATTGCGGATCGGCGGTCAGGATCTTGCCATTCACCAGAATCGTGTCGGCGCTCTGCGCGCCGGCGATCATCGCGAACGTAGTGAGGGCCGCGGTCAGGGCGGCGACACGCACGGCAACAGAGCGGGTTGTCATCACTAGATGTTGTATCAGAAATGCAAGAGAAGAAATAATCACGTCATTCCGAGCGTAGCGATGAATCGGGTTTTCTATCTGACACAACACGAAAGGCTCGAAAACGTTGAGAAACGAACTGACATTGCTATAATGGTCCCGATTTTCATGAGATTCGCCGGCTTTCTCTTCCTCTCCTCCGGATGGCTGATCGTGCTGGCGGCAGTGACTCTATTGAAATCCACGGCACTCTCCGGCTTCGTTCTCACCGGACTTGCCGTTCAACTGTTGGGGCTGACCCTCGTCGTTCGTACCCACGTGATTCCACATGGGGAGAAACGTTGACGCCCACGAATCCTGCTGCTCTTCTCGATTCCAGCTCCATCCTTTGTCTGCTTCTGATCCTGCTGATTCCCATGGCCGCGGCGGGACTCGCGATGATCAACACCGGTCTGGGTCGCGCGCGCAATGCCGCCCACATGATGCTCACCTCTCTGTGCGCGATGGGCGTCGCGGCACTCGTCTATTTCGCGGTCGGATTCGCATGGCAGGGATTTCCAGGAGGCGGAGCGCACGTAATCAGCATCGCCGGAAAGCCCTTCGATTGGATCGCGTCGGCGCCGTTCTTCTTGCGCGGCATGGCGCTCGACGGATCGAAGCCTTCGTTGGTTGCGCTCTTTGGACTGCTCAGCGCCGCGCTCGCGTCCATGCTTCCTCTTGGCAGCGGAGCCGATCGCTGGAAGCTAAGCTCGGCGTGCATTTCCGCTGCGATTCTCGCGGGCTTCACGTACCCGCTGTTTGCGCACTGGGCGTGGAGCGGGTGGCTCGCGCAGTTGGGAACCAACTACGGCATCGGACAAGGTTATCTGGATTCGGGAGGGGCGGGCCCCGTGCAGGTGCTCGGCGGATTGACGGCCCTCGCGGTCACGTGGGTGCTCGGCCCGCGACGCGGCAAATACACTCCCGATCGCATGCCGCTCGCGATTCCCGGCCATCACGCCGTGTACGTGCTGTTCGGATGTTTCCTCGCGTGGATCGGATGGATCGGATTGTGCGGCGCGGGTACGATTCTATTCACTTCGGCCGGAGCCGGTGCCGTCGTGTTGGTCGCCATCAATATTACTCTTGCCGCAATCGCGGCGGCGTTGGCCGCCGCCGTCGTGACGCGGACTCGCTACGGCAAGCCCGACGCATCGTTATGCGCCAACGGATGGGTGGCGGGATTAGTGGCGTCGAGCGCAGGCTGCGCCTACTTCCGGCCGCTGGCCGCGCTGATCATCGGAATGATCGCCGGAGCGCTCGTGACCTATTCGGTGGAGATGTTGGAATTGCACTTCACCGTGGACGATCCAGGCGGTGTCATCTCCGTGCACGCGGTGGGCGGCTTGTGGGGGATTCTCGCGGCCGGTTGGTTCACAACGCTTCCCGCGACCGCGACCGCGACCGATGCGGCACAAGCCAGTCAGTGGATCGCGCAGATCGCGGCCGTGGCGACGCTGCTCGGCTTCGTGCTGCCCTTCAGCTATGGAATTTTCCGGCTGCTGAATCGCTTCCGCCCCATGCGCGTGCGTCCGGAAGGCGAGCGCAAAGGTCTGGACCTCGAAGAGCTCGGCGCGGGAGCGTATCCGGACTTTACGAGCCACAACGACGATCTATTGCAGCGCTAGCACACTGTGTGGCGTACGAACTTTGCGTGCCGTGTCGAGACTCTACTCGATACAGGACGAAGGCGCAAAGTGCCTCGTCAGCGACGGCGGGAGCCTTTACGCGCGCTTCGCGACGAGCAACAGCAGCCCCAGAATCACGATCGGAATCAGCGCCATCCCGACGTAGAACAAGATCTGCCGCGCCAGCGGCGTTTTACGATTCTTCCAATTGTGGAGCTCGGCGCGGTCTTCGATGCCCACCTGATCCAGATTCTCAGATCCCACGCAAATTCATTGGCCGTCGAATACCGGTTGGCGGGCTCGCGTTCGAGCGCGCGGTAAATCACCTCTTGCAGAGCAGGCGAAATCTCCGGGTTGGCCTCGCGCGGCGGCATCGGATTGTTCATCAGGCGATCGTTCATGACCGCGAACGGATTGGGACCGGAAAACGGCGTCTTGCCGGAGAGCATCTCATACAGCATCACGCCGGCCGCATAGATATCGCTGCGCCCATCCCCGCGCTTGCCCTTCACCTGCTCGGGAGAAATGTAATCGGGCGTGCCCATCACCTGCGAAAACTTGGCGAACGTCAGCCGCCGCGCGCCTTCCTTGCCGGCGATTCCGAAGTCGATCAGTTTCACCCGGTCGTCCGGATCCACCATGATGTTTTCGGGTTTCATGTCGCGGTGTACGACGCCGTTGTGGTGGATATAATCGAGCGCGTCCAGAATTCCCATCGTGATTTTAATGGCGCGCTCCGGCGGCAGCTTCTTTTTTTCGTGAATAATATTGCGAAGCAGCTTCCCATCCAGCCACTCCATCACCATGTATTTCGCGCTCCGCTTTTCGCCGCTGAGCACCTTCATGACGCCCGGATGATCCAGCTTCTCCCCAATCTCGGCCTCGCGCTGAAAACGTTCGAAAAGGGCCGGATCGGCTTCCATTTCCGGATGGGGAATTTTAATCGCGACCGGCTGGCCGCTGCGCATATCCGTCGCTTTATAAATGGACGCCATGCCGCTGCGGGCAACGAGGTTCTCGATGCGGTAGTTGTCGAGCAGATCGCCCGGATGCACGGATTTCATGGATGTCGCACAAGTTTCATGAATAGGGAGGCGCGGAGTTCCATGGCAGGGCAGACGGCGAGAACGCGAAGCCCCAGGCGGTTAGCGAAGTTTATAAGGCCTTCCCCGGTACATTCCCACGTGTTCGACGTCCCGGATGCGGATGATCAGAACGCTTATATTATCGCTACCGTCCCGGTCATTGGCAAGCTCGATCAGACGCCGCGCCGCCACGTGTAAATCGGCCTGCGGCTGCCCCGCCAGCGCCGCCATTTCCGAGCCCTCCACCGAATTATGTAGCCCGTCGCAGCACAACAGCAGGACGTCGCCGGCTTCAATTTGAACTTCGTTGACCTCCGCCGTTGTAAACAGATCCAGGCCCAGCGAGCGCACCAGTACGTGCTTCGTGTGCACCTCGTCCGCCTCTCTCGACGAAAGAATTCCGAGCTTGGACTGTTCGTTGGCCACCGTGTGGTCGCGAGTCAGAAGATTGCTGTGGCCCCCGCGAATCAAATAGCATCGCGAATCGCCGGCATGCGCGACTGCCGCGCGATCGTGACGCAGTGCGCAGGCAACCAAAGTGGTCGCCATATTACTGCCGCCGGGGCTCGCCCGCTTGCCGGTTTCGTAAACGCGCAGATTGGCTTCCTTGGCGATTCGTCCGAGCATCGTCGTCAAGGCTTCGCTGGCCGGCGCCTTCTTAAAACTGGCTTGCATTTGTTCGATGGCCGTGCGCGATGCGATTTCTCCATCGTCGTGCCCGCCCACGCCATCGGCCAGGGCGAAAAGCCAGCCGTGGGATTGCGCCCGTTCCGCGTTGGCGGGTTCCACGAAGCCGATGAAATCCTCGTTGTGATCCCGCAGCTTCCCGTCGTCCGATACGTGAACAAACTCTACGTCAAGCATGTTTCCAAACTGCGTTCTTGCTCGCGTGCTCGCTGCCTCAGGCATGAGTATAAAAGGAATGGGCGGACCGCCGATGGTCCGCCCATTCCGATGCGGTGGCTTCCGAAAATCCTACGAAATCGCCCTCGCGCTGCGTTCGCCGACCAGCGTCGTTCGGCCTTTCGCCTTACTGGAGCGAATAAAGTAAATTCCGCCGTAAATCGCCCAAACCAGCGCGATTCCTAAGGCGAGTAAAGGCTCCTTTACCGTGCCGAATCCCATGAAAGGCCCGACCAGGTAGAAGATCATGCATCCCAGGTTAGCCAGCAGGCCGAACATCGGGATGAGCACGTGTTTCAAAACGTTCGCGTCGGGGCGTCCATGATAGGCGACCATACAAATGATGCAACTCAGCGCGTACAGCAGGAACGTGCCGAAGTTGGAGGCGAGTGTCATGGTGAGCAGCGTGTTCGGCAGCGCGGCCATGCCGTCGTGCGACGTGTAGCCGACGCTCGAGAACAGACCTTGCGGCAGAGCCTTAATTGCAGCATCCGTCGGCGCGCCAGCGTCGCCGAAAGCCAGCATAACCGAGATCACGCCGACGACGGCCGAAATGGCGGCCAGCGTCCAGATGGCGCGATGCGGAGTCAGGCTCTCGGAGTGCAGGATTCCGAAATGCTCCGGCACTTCCTCGTCCACACCCATCGCGTAAGTGACGCGGGCGCCCGTATTCATGCAGGAAAGCGTCGTGCCGATGATCGCGAGGAACACCGTGAACGCTTCGATCAGCATGAAGGTTCGTCCGCCTCCCGGCCCGAACAGCGCGTTGCCGACGACAATCATCATGTCGCCGATCGGCGCCGCCGAGCCCGCGGCGCTCTGCATCGTATACCCGCTATTGAGGAAGTAATTCGCCGCGAAATACTCAATCAGGTAACAGAACGCCCCCTGCACCAGCAGCGATGTCACCACCGCGATGGGAACGTCGCGCTTCGCGTTCTTCGCCTCGCCGCCCATGGCCGTTACCGATTCGAAGCCGACCAGAATCAGAATCGCCACCGTGGCCTGTACGAAAACCCAGCCCATATTGTGTATACCGATTACCGAAGAGCCAGTGGGATGCGAAAGGAACATGCCTTTGTCGTCGTGTTCCGGGTAGGCGATCTTAAAGGCGACCACATTACCCGATGCGTCCTTTGCGGGCTGCGGCACGCCGTCTTTGTCACGGACGATCACGTCCGTTGCTTTTCCGTCGACTACCGTGTTCATCATGGCGAATTCGTAGTTATACGCGTCGCCCGATTGCGAATCGAACTGCCACGCCACGGTCCCCGGAGGATGACTGGTGCGGTAGCCATAAGCCAATACCGAAAAGACCAGAAGTGCGCTGATCTGAATCACGTTAATCGCAATGTTCACCGCCGTGGAGCCGTTGACTCCGCGATTGGCGATCCAGGCCACACCGAAGGAGAACGCCACCGCGATCAACGCCATAAATACCGGCCCGGGATTCGAGGCGCTCATGAAGCCTGGCCAAAGAGTGCCCGCCAGATACCCGCATAGGACGCCCATCACGCCCACCATCACGCCTGGATAGATCCAGTAATAAAGGTGCGAGCCCCAACCGACGATAAACTTCGAGAGGCGCGCATATCTCCACGCCTTATCGTGATTCAGAAAGGATTGTTCCGCGAAATAATAGGAACTGCCGGTGCCTGGATATAACTTCGCCATTTCCGCGTAACACACGGCGGTCGCGAGGCATAGCAAAAGAGCGAGCACGATGCCCGCCCACATCGCCGGTCCCGTCGCGCCCGTCGTGGCTTGAATGAAATACGTCAACCATAGGAAGGCGCCTGGCGCAATAAGCGCCATCGCGTTCATCGTCAGGCCCGTGAGGCCCAACGTAGCTTGCATTTTAGGTGCTTCGTTCTCCGCCATATTGCTTCTCCTCGTATTTTTTTAAGCTTCCACTATTTCCGTGGTCGGATGCAGTGTTGGGACCGCCAAGAGACACGAAACCCTTTCGCCCGACTGGGCGGAGGTTTACCCAAATTGTGGTTTTGGCACTGCGGCAGCAAGCGACGGGGCTTGGCTTGCGATTACGATTTCATGATTATTCTAAGGTAGTCGATCCGTTTAGGCTAATAGATAATTTCGATTAGTCCCATAGCGAAGTTTAGCTTCCGATATCCACCTTCTTCGGTGATACTGGACGCGGGCAGTGCTCGCCTCTCCCCGGCAAAGTTGCCAAAACAAGCTCAGCAAAGGTTTGTGCATGCTAGACCTGCAGAAATTAAAGACCTTTCGGATGGTTGCGGTCACGAATAGCTTTACCCGGGCGGCCGCTGAATTGGGCTACTCCCAGTCCAGCGTGACCACTCAAATCAAGGCGTTAGAGCGAGAATTAGGCGCCCCTTTATTTGACCGTTTCGCGAAAAAAGTCGCGCTGACCGAAGTCGGCCAGAAGACTTTTGAATACGCGGGACGTCTGTTAGCCCTTGCGGATGAGACCAAAGCCGCCGTCCGCAAACAGGGCAAACCCACCGGTCCCCTCAAAGTAAGCGCGCCCGAATCTCTCTTGATTTACCGCCTCCCCGATCTCTTGCGCCAGTTTCAGGTCGAATTTCCACTCGTCCATCTCGAGCTGTTTTCGGGCGGAGACGCACGCGCGCAAGCCGGCGCGGTGCTCGACGGCACCGTGGACGTCGCTTTCGTCGCGGGCGAGGCAGTGCAATCCGAACGTCTCCATGTAGAACATCTCGCGGAAGAAGACATTTTGATGGTGGCCGCGCCGCAGCATTCCTTGGCGAAAGCGGAGGCCGTCAATTGGGATCATTTAGCTCGCGTGCAGGTTCTCCTCACCAGCCGCAGCTGCGGATATCGCGCGGTGTTTGAAGCGATGCTCGATGTCGTGCCGGTGCAGCTTTCCGGCATCTTGGAGTTAACCAGCATCGAAGCCGTGAAACAATGCGCCATCGCTGGAATGGGCGTGGCCGTATTGCCTCGCACGGCGATCGCTCAGGAACTTTCCCAAAGACGATTGGTCCCCGTGCGCTGGAAAGGCACGCCCCTCGTCGCCTATACGCAGATGCTGCGGCATAAGGAACGCTGGATGACTCCGGCGCTCGATGGTTTGTGGAGCATGTCCGAAAAATACTTCGGCATCGCGACGAGCCCAACTCCCGAGTTAGCGGGCGCACCCGGCTAGATCTCGCTCATCCCACCTGTTTGACTCACCGCTGTGACGCACGCACTTTGCGTGCCGCGTCGCCACTCATGGCGACGCCTGCGTTTAAGCCTGCGAGAAAATCCGTTTCGTCGCGTCGATCTTCATGTAGAGCAACGCCGCGATCACGCACAGTACGCTCGTGATCAAAAACGGTGCGTTCCACCCATAACTTCGGACCGCATAAGTAGCCACCGTCGCCGAGAGCGCCCCGCCTACGTTGCCGAGCGTGTTCATCACCGCCGAAACCGATCCCGCATAATCCCCACCAATATCGAGCGGCACGGCCCACGAAATCCCAACGGTCCACTCCAGCGCGAAAAACGCCAGGCAGTAAAAGGCTACCGAAATCTTGGGATCGGACGCTAAAATCGCGGGGATGGTCGCTGCGCCCGAAACGACGAATCCGGCGATGGCCACCCAGCGCCTCGCCAGATTCACGTTGCCGGTTCGCTTCAGGACGCGGTCGGAACACCACCCGCCCAACATATCTCCGAGCGTTCCCGCGAACAGCGGAAGGCTCGCGTAGATACCCATCTTCGCGAGCGTCATGCCGCGCGCATCGTGCAGGTACGTGGGAAACCAATCGTTGTAGACGTTGAGATTGAAGTTGTAGCAGAAGTACATCACCGCAAGAACCCACAGATTGCCGTGCGCCAGAATCTCGCGCCACGGCACCTTCGCCGACGTGCGTTTGCGGATGCCGATCAACTGACGCTCGGCTTCGTTGACGCCGTGATGTTCTTCCGGCGTGTCGCGATAGTACGCGAACCACGTTGCCGCCCACATAACTCCGAGAACTCCGAACGCCAAAAACGCAACGCGCCATCCATAATGCGCGATGATCAGTACCACCACGGGAGGCGTCAAAGCCGCGCCGAGTCGCGATCCCGCGTGCGTAATTCCTTGCGCGAAGCCGCGCTCGGTCGGCCGCATCCACCGCGAGAGCGATCGCGTGGCGATGGGAAACGCTCCTGCTTCACCCATTCCGAAGAAAACTTGAATGACGAGCATCGACGCCGCGTTCCACGCCATCGCCGTAAATCCCGTGAACACGCTCCACCAGATCACAATCAACGACAATCCGCGCCGCGCGCCGAACCGGTCGCCGAGCCAGCCCCCTGGGATTTGGAACAGCGCGTATGCGAGCCGGAAGCCGAACGTGATCCAGCCCATCATCACCAGCGAGATGTGCAATTCGTCGCGAATCACCGGCCGTGCGACCGCCAGGATCTGGCGATCCATGTACGTGATCATGTACGCCGCGACGGTCAATCCCAGTACGACGTGGCGCACGTGCGTGGGCCGCTGCGGCGTGCCTTGCGAATCGGAAATTCCTACGTGAGTGGTCGCGGGCTGCATTCTTCAAAAGGATGATAGCATTCGTCCCGCGCGCATGACCGGCGCGCCTTCGGATCCCATTGAGTAGAAGACAGATCGCGAATCCACGTCTCGTGGCGCACGCACTTTGCGTGCAGCGTCGAGACTCGTCTCGACGCCTTTCGCTAGTCCAGAAGACTTCGAACAATCACCGCTGGATGCCGCGCAGTCGCGTCGCTCAAATCAGCCACTTGGTGACGGCACGAAGTTCCCACAGCCGCCAGCACGTCTCCGGATTGCATCGCCTTCGCCGCAGGCAGCAGCTTTCTGTTGGCAATCGTCACCGAAACATCGTAGTGGTCGGCCGAGTAGCCGAACGATCCCGCCATTCCACAACAGCCCGCGTCCAGATCGACGACCGACGCGCCGGGAATTTTCGACAGCAGCGAAATGGAAGCTTGCAGCATACCCATTGATTTTTGATGGCAGTGGCCGTGCAGCAGAATCTTCTTCGGTCCCGCGTGCAGCGGTAGATCGAGTCCCGCCGCGAATTCGTCGAACAGCATCGCAGCCGCCGCGACCGCTTCTGCTTTCTTCCGCTGTTCGCCGCGCAACAGCGACGGAGCATCTTCCTTCACAGCCGACAAGCAACTCGGCTCCAGGAACAGAATTTTGCTGCCTCTGCTGGCGATCGGAAACAATCCTTCGATCAGTTTCGCCGCCGATTCGCGAGCTTCCTTCAAAAGCCCCTTCGAGATCAACGGGCGTCCGCAGCACCCTGGCCGCACCACGTCGACGCGGCAGCCTCCGCGTTCCAGCACTTCCACCGCTGCGATGCCGATCTCGGGATCGTAATGATTCGTGAAAGTATCGTTGAAAACAACGGCGGATTTAGTGCGATTACCTGGGAGTTGCTTACGTCTTGCCGCCCACTTCGCAAACGTGTCCCGGCGCCACTTCGGCAGGCTACGGCGCGCATCCACGCCGAGCACTTTCTTGTTGATGCTCGCACAGGCAATCCAGTTGGAGAGAGGCGCGAACGCGCTTCCCAAGCCCGCCAGCTTCGCGACGCCGCCGAGCGCCTTGGCTTGCAGCGGCGTCCCATGCGCTTCGTGATAATGCGCCAGAAATTCGCTCTTGTAGCGGGCCATGTCCACGTTCACCGGGCACTCCGCCTTGCATGCGCGGCACTCCAGGCACAAATCCAGGACTCGATAGACGGCCTCATCGGCAAGACCTTGATCGCTTAACTGTCCCGACATCGCGAGCCGCAGCGTGTTCGCCCGTCCGCGCGTCGTATCGGATTCCTCGCGCGTCGCCATATACGAGGGGCACATGGTTCCGGCTAGCTTCTTGCGGCACGCGCCCACTCCGCTGCACATCTCCACCGCCTCCGCGAAGCCGCCGTACTCCGAATAATCAAAGTACGTCGAAGCGGGACTCGTCGCCTTGTAGCCCGTTCCATAACGCAAATTTTGCGTGAGCGGCGGAGCGTCGATGATCTTGCCTGGATTCAAAATTCCCAGCGGATCAAAAGTTCGCTTTACTTCGCGAAACGCCTCGTACAGCGTGTCGCCGAACATTTTGCGCATGAACGGACTGCGCACCAGGCCGTCGCCATGTTCTCCGGAAAGAGCGCCACCGAATTCGAGCACCAAATCCGCAACTTGATTCGCCACCGATTCAAACTTGCGCACTCCATCTTCGGTTTTCAGATTGATCACAGGCCGTACATGCAGGCATCCAACCGATGCGTGCGCATACACTCCGGCCGTGGTTTCATGGTTCGCGACGATCTTCAGAAACCGTCCAATAAATTCGCTCAGCTTCTCGGGAGCGACCGCCGTATCCTCGACGAACGAAATCGATTTCGCTTCTTCCTTCATCGCCATCGAAAGTCCCAGCGCGGCTTCCCGCAGGCTCCAGATCCGCGCCTGCGCCGCCACATCAGTTTCCCGATAGTAGAAGTATCCAAACCGCTTCGCCCGCAGATCCTGTTCGAGCGATTCCAGCCGCGGCGGTAAATTTTCTTTGCGATCCGCGTAAAATTCGACGCACAGCGTGGCTGCGGGATCGCCCTGCACGATCTTGCTGCGAATTCGATCGAGCGCAATGTTCTGCCGGGTATTGTCGAGGATCGTTTTATCCATCACTTCGACCGCCGATGGTTTATGTTCCAGAATCGCCGGAGCGGCCGCGAGCGCCTCCAGAAGATCCGCGAAGCAGATCACCATCACGGCCTTAAATTTCGGGAGCGGAACCAGCCGGAGTTTCGCTTCCAGCACGACGCCGAGCGTTCCCTCCGATCCCACCATGATCTTCGCCAGGTTCACCGGCTTCGACGGATCGACAAACTCATCGAGGTTATATCCGCCCACGCGCCGCAGAATTTTCGGATAACGACGATCAATTTCATCCGCATGCGTGCGGCTTAAATCCAGAACCGCTCGATAGCAAGCGGCTTCCAGCGAGTCGCCTGTCGGCACTTGATCGCGCGGCACATCCCGAAAGTGAACGATGCTCCCGTCGGACAGCAGAACGGTTTGTTCGATCACGTGATCGATCGTCTTCCCGTACAGTACGCTCCGCGCGCCGCAGGAATTGTTCGCCATCATGCCGCCGATCGTGGCTCGACTGGCGGTCGAAATATCGGGCGCGAAGCGCATACCCAGCGGCGCGAGTTGCGCATTTAATTCATCGAGCACGATGCCAGGCTCGACGCGCACCCAGCGCTCCTCCGCATTCACTTCGAGCAGTCGATTGAAATATTTCGAGGTATCAACGAGCAGCCCTGCGCCGATCGATTGCCCCGCCTGCGCCGTGCCGCCGCCGCGCATCGTAATCGGACAGCGAAACTTACGGCAAATCTCGACGATTCGCGAGAGATCCGCGCGCGTTTTCGGAATCGCGATGCCCGCGGGCCGGATCTGATATACACTCGCGTCGGTGGAATACAGTGCACGCGAAACCGTATCGAAGCGAACCTCGCCTTCCAGTGCGCTTTGCAGTTCGCGGTGCAGCGCCTGCGCATCCACCAGGCTCGCGTTCGCCTGCGGAACGGGCGCGCCCGTGGCTACCTGCACCAGATTCACTTCATGGCTCCTGTAGGAAAATCACGCGTGCGTGACTTCTGAAATCTGCTTCAATCCATCGCGCAGAGCCGCGAGTCCCTTCGCCAGCTTCTCGCCGCCCGATGCGAACGAAACGCGAATCGTGCCTTCGCCCGCCGGTCCGTACGCCGCTCCATGCACTACCACGACATCGTGTTCGCGCATTAATTTCTGGCGAATTTCATTCGACGGCAACCCCACCCCGCGAACATCCACCATGGCGAAGAATCCGCCTTCCGGAGGCAGCACCGTGACCCCCTGGATTCCCGCCAGCGCGGCGATCACCTGCTCGCGCCGCTTCGTATACTCCACACGCATTTCGGCCACGCATTTCTGCGAGCCCGCCAACGCCTCCGCCGCCGCGTCTTGAATAAATGTCGCGGGACCGCGGCTGGATTGCGCCAGCACCATGAACATCGGCTGGATCAAATGCGCCGGACCCGCGCAATATCCCACGCGCCATCCGGTCATCGCGTACGTTTTCGATAAGCTGTTGACCAGCACGCAGCGCTCGCGCAGTTCATGTGAGACAGCCGGCGGCGAAATGTGTTTTGCGTCGCCGTACGTGATGGCTTCGTAGATTTCATCACTTAGCAGAATGAGATTGCGGCGTTCGCAGAAGCGCGCGACGATCTCGATTTCCGCTCGCGTCAGCACTGTGCCGACCGGGTTCCACGGCGTGTTGAGGATCAGTACACGCGACGCGCTCGACCATGCCGCCTCCAGTGCGCCCTCTGTAATCGTGAACCGCAGGCCTTCGATCTTCGACGTCACCGTGCGGATGCGTCCACCGCACAAACGCACCGGCGATTGATACGCATCGTAAATCGGATCGGGCAGCAGAACTTCGTCGCCCTCGTTGAGGAGCGCCGCGAGCGCCGCGTAAATGCCGAACGTCGCACCCGTGGTCGCCAGAATTTCCGTTCCCGGATGATACGTAATCCCGTTGTCGCGTCGCAACTTTTCCGCGACCGCTTCGCGAAAGGCAAGCTCGCCGCGATTATCGGGATATGTCGTACGCCCGGATTTCAGCGAACGCGCGCAGGCTTCGATGACGTGCTCCGGCGTTGCCAAATCCGGCTCGCCGCGCATCAGCGAAAACAGCGATTGCCCACGGGCCTGGCATTCGCGGACCTCGGCCAGGATCGCGTTGACGGCGGTCGGGCGCAGATCGGAAATTCGGGTGGAAGGAGCTACAGCGGGAGCGCGCACCCCCCGAGAATAACAAAGCGTACTTGGGCCGACAACTCGCGTTAACTCAGCTTCCCTCGCACGCGATCGCTCAATGCTTTTCCATCCACCCGTTTCCCCGCGAGCTTCGCCTGCGCCGCCTTCATCACCACGCCCATCTGTTTCAGCGACGTCACGCCGGTTTCCGCCATGGCCGCCGCGATCGCGGCATCGACTTCCGCTTCCGTCGGCGCCGACGGCATGTAGGTTTCAATCATCTTTAGCTCGGCCTCTTCTTTATCGGCCAGCTCGGGACGATTGCCTTTGCGGAACATATCCGCCGATTCGTGGCGTTGCTTGATCAGCGTACCGAGAATCTGCAATTCCGTCGCTTCATCCAGCGGCTTCATGCTGTCGATCTCGTGCTTCTTCAGCGCTGTCTTCATCATGCGCAGCGTGTCCAGCCGCGCTTCCTCGCGGCCCTTCATCGCCGCCACCATATCTTTCTGAATCTGATCGAGCAAAGCCATAACCACCAGCTTAACGGCATCGCGCACGTGCCGGTTTTCGGGCGGTTTCAAGCTTCGGTTCCGAGCCTCGTTTGTTATCCTGAAAATTCAGGCCGCCTGAGGCGGAATCCAAAATGCATATTAAAAAGCAACGTTTGCTCACCGCAGGCCCGACGCCTCTCTATCCCAAAGCTCTTCAGGCGATGATGGGCGCGGATCTGCACCACCGCACGCAGGAATTTCGCGGAATCGTTCTTTCCGTGCTTGCCGATCTGAAATCTCTGCTCGGCACCGCGAACGACGTTTTGATTCTGACCGCATCGGGAACCGGCGCCATGGAAGCTTCCGTCACGAATTGTTTTTCGCCAAGCGATCGCGTGATCGTCTGCTCCGCCGGCAAATTCGGCGAACGCTGGATGGAGATGACGAAAGCTTACGGGCTCGACGTCATTTCGTTGAACGCGCCTTACGGTAAATCGGTGCAGGCGGAAGCTGTCGCCAAGGCGCTCGCGGCGAACGCCAATGTGACGGGCGTGTTTGTGCAAGCGTCGGAAAGTTCCACCGGCGCGGCGCACGACGTGCACGCCATGGGCGAGGCGATCAAGCGTGGAGCGCCCGAAGCGCTCTTCGTCGTCGACGCGATCACGGGCATCGGCACGATGCCGCTCGATATCGATGCATGGGGCCTGGACTTGGTTGTCGGCGGTTCGCAGAAGGCTTTCATGATTCCTCCGGGCCTCGCATTTCTCGCGGTCAGCCAGAAAGCGTGGAAGCGCATGGAAACCGCGAAGCTGCCGCGCTATTATTTCGATCTGCGCCGCGAAAAGAAGAACGCGTTGAAAGGCGAATCTTCCTGGACGCCGGCGACGTCCCTCATTCTCGGTCTCGCCGAAGTTCTGAAGTACATTCAGACTCTCGGGTCGGGCGAGCAAACCGGAATGAGCGCACTCATCGAAAACGCCCAGCACCTCGCCGCCGCGACGCGCGAGGCCTGTATCACCCTCGGGCTCGAACTCTTCGCTCCGGGACGTCCCAGCGCCGCGGTGACGGCCGTGCTCGCGCCTCGGGGCATAAACTCCGGAGTGATCGTGAAAGAGTTCCGCCAGAAATTCGGCTCGATCATCAATGACGGGCAGGGCGAGATGAAGGGCAAGATTTTCCGCATCGCGCACTTGGGCTATTTCGACGTGGTCGATCTGTTCGGGATTATCGCGCAGCTCGAACTGATCCTCGACGCGAACGGATTTCCGGTGAAGCTCGGCTCCGGCGTCGCGGCGGTGCAGAAGTATTACGCGGAGCACGCTGCACCGGCTGCGCAACCCACAGCGGTCTAAATTCGATTGCCGCGAACGATCCCGGGAGGGACAGGCCCTCGGCCTGCGGCGGCCTCGCAGGCCGCCCACCCTTTCGATCTACGCCTTTGCCTTCTTCACCGCTTCGACGAGCGCGGGAACCACCTCGAACAAATCGCCGACGATCCCGTAATCCGCGACCTCGAAAATCGGCGCGTTCGCATCCTTGTTGATCGCGACGATGGTCTTCGATCCCTTCATCCCGACCAGATGCTGGATCGCGCCCGAGATTCCGACCGCCACGTACATCTTCGGCGCGACGGTTTGCCCGGAGCTGCCGACCTGCCGCTCCATCGGAAGCCACCCCGCGTCGCAAATCGGACGCGAGGCGGCCAGTTCCGCGCCCAGCGCCTTGGCCAGATCCTCGACCACGGAGATGTTCGATTCCTCGCCGATTCCGCGGCCCACCGAAACGATGATCTCGGCAGCGGTCAAATCCACCGCGCGCGCCGCTTCGCGGAAAGGTGCTTCGGGCTGCTGGCGAATCTGCGCGGCGTCGAGTGTTGGTGTGAAGATTTCGATGGGCGATGAGCCTCCGGAGGAAGCTTTCAAGGAGTCCGCCCGCCACGCGCCTGCTTGAAGGGATGCAAACTGCGGACCCGCGCTCCCGAGCTGCACTTCGCCGTTTAACTTTCCTTGGAATAGCTGCCGCACCAGTACGACGCTTCCGCTTTCTACACGCGCCGCGATCACATCGCTCACCAGGACGCCGCCGAACCTTGTCGCCAGCTTCGGTGCGAAATCACGCGTGCGATACGTATGCGGAAAGAGCACCAACGTCGGCTGCGCTTTTTTGATGAGCTGCTCGATCGCGATCGCGTGCCCGTCCGCGGTGTAATTTTCCAGGAGCGCGTGTTCTACCGCCCAGATTTTCGACGCCTTCTTCGTCGCTGCCTCGGCCGCCAGCGAATCGATTCCTTTGCCGATCACCGCGACTTCCACGGGGACATTCAGTGCCGAAGCCAACTGCTGCGCGGCAGCGAATGTCTCCCACGACATGCGATGAAACTGGCCGTTTTGTTGTTCGAGAATGGCGAGGACGCTCACGCCGTTGCTCATATGACCCGCACCTCGAACTTGAGTTTTTCAACCAACTGCGCAGCGGCTGTGCTCGCGTCGCCTTCGAAAATCCGTGCCTGCTTCTGTTTCTGCGGCGAGAAAACCTTCGAAATAGGAGCAACGGGTTCCGGCGCGCCGCCCAGATCCGCGGGCGTAACATTGCGAATCTCTTTCGTTTTCGCCTTCTTGATGCCCATCAGCGTGGCGTAGCGCAGCTTGTTCGATCCGCTCTGAATCGTCAGCACCGCGGGCAAAGGCATGCCGATGTGCTGGAACCAGCCGTCTTCTAACTCGCGCTTCACGCGAATCCGCGCGCCATCCACTTCCACCTGCATGATGATGGTGGAATGCGGAACGCCCAGCAGTTCCGCCATCACGACGCCAGTTTGCCCGGACCCGAGATCGTCCGATTGCAGGCCCGTCAGAATCAAATCCGGATTTTCGGATCGCACCGCTTCGGCCAGCATCTTCGCAACGCCGAGCGTATCCAGCGCATTCAACTCTTCGATCTCGATATGAATCGCGCGGTCCGCGCCTTTCGCAAGCGCCTCTCGAATGGTCTGTCCCGCGCGCTCCGGACCCGCACACAGCACGATCACTTCGCCGCCGTGCTTTTCTTTCAACTGCAGCGCTTCTTCGAGCGCATACGCGTCCGGCTCGTTGATTTCGAAACTCAGCGAGTCTTCGTCGATCCACGTTCCCGAAGAGGCCACGTGCAAGGGCGAATCGCGCAAAGGCACTTGCTTGATCGCGACAATAATCTTCATAAGTAAAAAGGGGCGGACGACTCGGTCCCCAACCGGTCCCTAGGAAATGAACTTGCTGAACATCAGGCAGCCGTTCGTGCCGCCGAAACCGAAGGAATTCGAAAGCGCGTAATCGATTTTCGATAGGACGTGCGTGATTGGGAACATAGTCCAAATCGCAGTCCGGATCCGGGACCTCGTGATTGATCGTCGGCGGCGCAATCTGATCGCGAATCGCGAGCACCGTGATCCCCGCTTCCAATCCGCCCGCGCCGCCCAGCAAATGCCCGGTCATCGATTTCGTCGAGCTTACGGCTAGCTTATAGCGCGTGCTCGCCGAACACGCGCTTAATCGCGAGCGTTTCGATGCGATCGCCCACCGGAGTGGACGTGCCGTGCGCGTTGATGTAGTCGATCTGATGCGGCTCAATGCCCGCGTCACGCAGGCAATTGCGCATGACGCGAAACGCCCCATCGCCATTTTCCGAAGGCGCCGTGATGTGAAACGCATCGCCCGACATGCCATAGCCCACGATCTCGGCCAGAATCGGAGCCCCACGACGCTGCGCGTGCTCCAGTTCTTCCAGAACCAGAATGCCCGCTCCTTCGCCGACAACGAATCCGTCGCGGTCTTTATCCCACGGCCGGCAGGCGTGCGCCGGATCGTCATTGTTCTGCGAGAGCGCTCGCATGGCCGCGAATCCGCCGATGCCCATGGGCGTCACCGCCGCTTCCGTGCCGCCGCAGATCATCACATCCGCGTCGTTATGCTGGATCAGGCGAAAGCTGTCGCCGATGGAATGCGCGCTCGTCGTGCAGGCCGTCGCCGTCGCGGAATTCGGTCCCTTCGCGCCCGTGCGGATCGAGACATGGCCGGATGCCAAGTTCACGATGGTCGCCGGAATAAAAAACGGGGAAATGCGCGACGGCCCTTTTTCGAGCAGGATTTTGTGCTCGCGCTCGATCACTTCGAACCCGCCGATGCCGCTGCCGATATACACGCCCGCGCGATCGGCCGTTCGGGATCCACTTTGAATCCCGAGGCCTTCACCGCGAATCCGCCGCCGCGATGGCGAACTGGATAAAGCGGCCCATCTTCTTGATTTCTTTTTTCTCGATGTAATTCGCCGGATCGAAGCCCTTCACCTCGCCGGCGATGCGGCAATTGAAGTCAGTGGCATCGAAGGACGTGATGGAGCGATACCATTCGTGCCCTTTTTGATGGCCTCCCATACGGGTTCCGTGCCGATGCCCACCGAGGTCACAAGACCGACACCGGTAACTACCACTCTACGTTGCAAGCGGGACTCCAATAAAATGCCGATGAACGGCGAGGTAAGCTGCTTACTTAAATCAGATGAGAGCTACTTCTTCTTCGACTCGATGTAATCGACGGCGTTCTTAACGGTCGCGATCTTCTCGGCGTCCTCATCCGGGATATCGAGGTCGAACGCCTCCTCGAACGCCATCACCAGCTCGACGATGTCGAGCGAATCGGCGCCCAGGTCGTCGACAAAACTCGCGGTGGGATCTACTTGGGCCTCATCCACGCCGAGCTGTTCGACGATGATTTGCTTGACCTTCTGCTCAACGGACATGCATCCTCCAGTTTGTACTCGAAACTCCTGATTCTATCCAGGTATGGCACTGGGAAGCAAGTACTTGTTTGCCTAAAGAGCTCCGGATTGGTCCGTCATTTGAGACGCACGTCACACTCTGTCTTAGACTTACAAGGACTCCAGGCGGTCGCACTCTGTTTTGCGGCCTCCACTTGCGCGGGGGTCATGCGGGCGGCTAAACGATCCACGGCCTTGCGCGCATCCGGATCGCCCTTAGCTGCGGCCACCGACACCCATTTATAGGCTGGGACGTCGTCGCGTGCCACGCCTCGTCCTGTCGCGTACATGCCTCCGAGATTGAACTGCGCGTCCGGATTGCCTTGCTCGGCCGCCGAGCGGAACAGCCGCACCGCTTCTTTGAAGTCCTGCGCGACGCCTTGCCCCTCGACGTACATCACGCCGAGATTGTAAGCAGCGTCCGCCAGGCCCTGATCCGCCGCCTTGCGATACCATTTCGCCGCCTCCGCAAAATCCTGCGGGACGCCTTGTCCGTTGGCGTACATCAATCCGAGATCGAACTGCGCGCCCGCGTGCCCTTGATCCGCCGCGTCGCGATACCATCGCGCGGCCTCTTTGTGATCCTGCCGCACGCCGGATCCGGCCTCGTACAGTTCCGCCAGATTGAATTCCGCTTCCGGAATCCCGCGCTGCTCGGCGGCGAGCTCATACAGCCGCGCGGCTTCCGCCAGATTTTTCTCCATTAGAGTTTGATGATGGCTCCGGTAATGAAGAGAATTGTCCTGCAGTGTTATATGAATGGGTGGCATCATAGTCGAGTAACTTCTCCCCATGTAAGTTCAAATAATTACTTCCATCTTGAAAATTGGTATTATTTAGAAATGAATATATCCAGAACTACTATTCACTCTCTAACACTTCTTTCGCCGTTAATAGGGATATTTTTTGGTGTTTACGTTGCATATAAAAATGATATTTCCATAATTACATTCGCCTCAAACATCATAGCTGCACTTTTGGGAATACCTTTAGCCTTGCTGCTTAATACTAAATTAAAAATGACCCTTAATCGCCATATACTCTGTGTATCCATAGCCGGTTTTGTTTTGCTAATGGCCAGTATATTTTCTTCAAATATAGAAGATATCCATAGATGGATATTAATTGGAAACATCAATTTAAATATTTCAATGGTAATCACACCTTTAATTCTTTATGTAATTAGCAAGTCAATTAAATTTGGAACATTTTTTACTTTCTTATTAACCATGAGTGTTTTGTTGATTTTTATACTTCAGCCAGATGCAGGTCAAACAACATCTTTTGGTATATCCGCACTTTTTATTTTCTTGCTTACTAGAAACATCTCCTTAATTGTTCGTTTTGTAGGCTTTATAATTATCAGCGGTGGTATAGTTATAGCTTGGATTCAGCCAGATTCATTGCCTCCAGTTGAACAAGTTGAACTTATCATGCAATTAGCTATCAAAATTGGGATTGTAGGTATAGCAGGACTATTATTCACAATCGTATTATTAATAACACCAATTTTATTTTCATTAAAATTTCAATGCCCCCAGCTTAATGACGACGCCATCCTTAAAAAAGCATTTATTATTTATTTTTTAACTCAATTATTGGTGACATTTTTTGGAAATTATCCAGTGCCTATTATAGGAGCTGGTGCTGCCCCTATAATAGGTTGGTACATAATCTTAGGATGTACACCAATCAGCTGCATGAAGTTTACCCCTTCCAAGGTATGATTTTTGTCAAGTTAGACTCCAAGAACCAATCTGTTATTTGTCAATTAACAAGTAACTAGACCCTATTCTGACTTTATATGATAGATCTTCTGACATCAGATTAGGGTATACTTCATTCCGACAATAAATAGAGACCATTATGGGCATTAAAATTATCACTCGACAATATACTTCTGATGATGCACAAGATTTAGCCAACATATATTACAACACCATTCATAATATTAATTCTCAAGATTACTCTGAAGAGCAAGTAAATGAGTGGGCGCCTTCTTCCTCACTAGAACTAACCGGGTGGAAGAAAAAATGGGAAAATATTATACCTCTCGTTGCCCTACTGGATAATAAAATAGTCGGATTTGCCGAGTTTGAATCGAATGGTCATATAGATTGTTTTTATGTACATCATGAACATCAAGGCCAGGGCGTCGGAAGCTCATTAATGAATGCAATTTTTAATAAGGCAAATACCTTGCAACTAAAACGTCTGTTTGCTGAAGTTAGCATTACTGCAAAACCATTTTTTGAATCAAAAGGATTTAAAGTCCTTAAACAACAGAGTGTTAATATTAGAGGCACAGCACTTACAAACTATATAATGGAAAAAGTAAGACCATAAATTACCCCGTTAATTTAAAATCTTATCTATCTCAAACTTTGCCCTTTTTCCATTTTGGCCACTCAGTAGACTAAAGGTGTTTGTTATCTAAATACCCTTGTTTGGGATAGAGTAGGTACGTTGAACTAAACCGCCTAGCGGCGGTGGTAAACCCTAAACCCCTTAAAACAGGCTTCGAATTTCATCCCAAGTATATTCTATATCGTTAAATCACATTGTCCATTTAGGTGCCATACTTACATTGCCTGTTACACATTATAGAGGGAGCTAGTATGAGCAAATTAAGCAACCAAATGAATGATGATATGCTTTTACATGGCTTTAGTTTTAACACAAGAAGATCATATATCAACAGTATCCGTCGTATGGCTAAATACTATAATCGTTCGCCTGAGCAAATTAGTAATGATGAAATTGAAAGTTACATTTTACACCTTTTAAGAGACGAAAAACTCACTTACTCAAGTTGTAATTGCTTACTTGCCGCTTTGAAGTTTTTCTATGTAAAGACTTTGGGTTATCCTAAGACCCCATTTGTTATTCCAATAACTAAACAACCATTAAAACTACCAAACGTTCCTAGCCGAAATGATATCAAACAACTTTTTTCTGTAACTAATGATGTCAAACAACGCATTATATTAATGCTGGCTTATGGGGCTGGTTTACGTATCAGTGAAATCACTAATTTAAAAATAAAAAATATTGATAGTGAACAAATGTGTCTTCATATAGAACAATCAAAAGGCAATAAAGATCGCTATGCATTACTATCTCCCAAACTACTATCTGAATTACGCAAATACTGGAAAACATATCATCCCCAAACATGGTTGTTTCCTAGAGAAGATGGTACGGGACCAGTTAAACCACTTACTATTCATAGAATTTGGAAGAAAATCAAAGAAAAAGCAGGACTCAAAAAACACTTCGGAATTCACTCTCTTAGGCATGCTTTTGCTACACACATGTTAGAAGATGGAATTGATTTATATACCATTAAGCAGTTATTAGGTCATGCATCTATTCGTACAACATCACGTTATTTGCACTTAACCAAGCAACAAATGGCAAAGACGATATCACCGCTGGATTTACTTGAACTACCAGACGAGCCAAAAGTTTAATGGCATGTGTCAATTAATAGAGCATAAGTGTATAAAAGCACCAAAGTTAGAGCTCGCTGATATTTTTCGTGATTACGGCCAAAGCTATGCAAATAATCACAATCTTTGCAACCAACAACATAAAGCTATACGTGCCATTGTTGCCTGCCGCACAAGCGCTCTAGGTGGTCATCTTTCTCGATGCGATAATTGTAATTATGAATTAATAAGATACAACTCCTGTCGTAATCGACATTGTCCTAAATGCCAGGCCATGCAAAAAGAACGTTGGATAAGTGCTCGACAAGCAGAATTATTGCCAGTTGAATATTTTCATGTTGTTTTTACCTTACCTCATGACATTAACCCTCTGGCACAAAATAAACCCCAGATTATTTATAATTTACTTTTTCAAGCAGCAAGTGAAACATTATTGCAATTTAGCTTAAATCCAAAATGGATGGGTGCTAAACCAAGTATTACCATGGTACTCCATACCTGGGGACAAAATCTTAATCAGCACATTCATGTTCATTGTGTTGTAAGTGGTGGTGGATTAATGAAAAATGGACAATGGAAAAATTGTAAGAAAAAATTTCTATTTCCTGTTCGCGCCTTATCTAAGGTATTCAAAGCAAAATACATTGGACAACTTAATATCGCTTTAAACAATAAGGACATTCATCTATCAAGTAACAACGTAAGCATTCAAAAATTTATTTCATCATTATATCAATCTGATTGGGTTGTTTATGCTAAACCACCCTTTGCAAATCCAGAACAAATGTTGGCTTATTTTGGGCGCTATACTCATCGAATTGCCATTGGAAATCAACGTCTGGTTGACTTTAAACAAGGTACTGTCTCTTTTAAATGGCGTGATTATGCAGATAATAGTAAACAAAAAGTGATGGATTTAGATGTAAATGAATTTATTCGTCGCTACCTTCTTCATGTTTTACCTAAGGGATTTCAAAGATTACGACATTATGGCCTATTAGCTAATCGACATAAAATAACAAATTTAAGACAGGCACAAGCGACGCTTAAACAATCTGAGATCAAATCTACTTCTGTAGAAACTATTGAGGAAATAATGTTTCGAATCACTGGGATTGATATTTCTGTTTGCCCGCATTGCGGATCCAATACATTTAAAACAATAATAACACTTTTACCTCAATGGATAACCCATTCTGGAGATCCACCACTACAGAATAGACAATGACAAACATAAGGCATTAATTTGTTACCTTAATAATGTTGGTATGGGAATCTATGGCCAATTCGACTAAAATTCAATTATAATTGATTGTTATAAGGATGATTAGTGCAAAAATCAACCTGGAGCTCATCGAAACAAATAGGTAAAAACATCAAACTAAATGCAATGAACCCTATTTGAAAATAGTAAAGTCAATACAAATTCCATAGCTACTTTCATGAAGCCGGCGGTTTAATTCAACCCATCTTATAGGTCGACATCAAGCTCCCAGTCTATCTGAATAGATCACATCAATATGTCAACCTATAAGAACCTAAGTGTTATC
>CAVXVL010000105.1:0-6978 GCA_963765085.1 Terriglobia bacterium
TTAGGGAAACCTTCTCACCGTGTTCGTGGTCGACGCGAACGGAGGCCAGGCCGCGGCCGCCACCAAACTAGAGGCCCAGGAGCAGGGGCATTTCTGGCCGGCGTTTCTTCCCGACGGAAAACACTTTCTCTACGGCTCGCAGATGGGCGGTCCCATTTATGCGGCGACCGTCGGCAGTTTCGAGCGCAAACAAGTCCTTTCTGACGCGACGCACGCCGAGTACGTTCCTTCACGTGGCGACGCCGGTTTTCTCGTCTACATCCGCCAGGGCTCGCTCCTGGCGCAACCGTTCGACGCGAAGGCGCTCAGCCTGGGAGGAGAAGCTCATTTGCTTGCCGACAATGTAGAGCCTGCGCATTTCACCGTATCGAAGGAAGGGACGCTTGCGTTCCGCACCGGCGATATCGCCGGGATCGAACTGGAATCATTCAATCATGCAGGACTGAGCAACGGCTCGCTCGGTCCGCAAATCGGCGTCCCCGGCGAGATGCGTTTTTCCCCCGATGGCAAACAGCTCACCGTCGCGCAGACCGTGAATCGAACGACGGATATTTATATCCACGATCTGGCGCGTAAGACGGTTTCCAAGTTTACGTTCAGGGGCGGCCGTTATCCGCTGTGGACGCCCGACGGCACTCGTATACTTTTCCGCGGGCCTGACGGAATCCGTATGAAAATGGCCAGCGGCGACGGACAACCCGAACGTATTTTCGAAGACACGAGCATCCGGACTATGTCGGATCTTTCACCCGACGGCCGCATGCTGGCGGTCGGGCGATCGGATCCGAAAACCGGTTTCGATATGTGGATGCTGCTGGATCCTCTGGGAAAGGGCGTCAAGAAACTTGTGCCGCTTCTCCAGACGCCCGCGAATGAGGGCCAGGCCCGCTTCGCACCCAAGGGCCCCTCGCGCGTAGCCTACACGTCGGAGGAATCCGGCGACAACGAAATCTATGTGATCAGCACGCCCGGCGGCCCGCCCGGCAAGTGGCAAATTTCGACGACGGGCGGCTATGCTCCCCGTTGGCGCAACGACGCGCGCGAGCTGTATTTCGTCGCGCCGGATCTGCGCACGATCATGGCGGTAGACATCGATCCCGGTCAAGTTTTCCGCGCGGGAACGCCGCACATTCTTTTTCAGGCGCCCTCGCCGATCGTCGGTGCCGCGACCGATTCCGGCTTCGCCGTCAGTCCGGACGGAAAGACGTTTCTTCTGGCGCAACCAGGCCAGGAAGCAACGTCGGCCGCGATTCATGTTGTACTTCACTGGCCGACGGAATTAAAGCAGTAAGGATTCAGCGAACCGATGTGGCGCACGCTCGCACTCGTGCATGCCGCGTCGAGACCCGTCCCGACACGAGATAGCGCTCCGTCCCACCGTATTATAGGCGTCGCCAAGAGTGGCGACGCGGCACGCAAAGTGCGCCACATCGAAGGCCGACGTAAAAAGTAAAAGGGGCGAGCTTTCGCCCGCCCCACATCCACCATTTGCTTCTAACTTCAGTGACTGCTATTTGCTCTCGATGCGCATTCCGTAGAACGAGCGGTACACGAAGAACACCGACACCGCGAGGAACGCCGCGCCGAGCGCCGACGTCATCGTAGCGCCTTGCGACTTAGTGAGCGAAACCGCCAGCTCCACCGCGAGCAGTCCGAACAACGTGGTGAATTTGATGATCGGGTTCAGCGCGACCGACGACGTGTCCTTGAACGGATCGCCGACCGTATCGCCAACCACCGTTGCATCGTGCAGCGGAGTGCCTTTGGCCTTCAATTCCACTTCGACGATCTTCTTGGCGTTATCCCATGCTCCACCGGCGTTCGCCATGAAGATGGCCTGATACAGACCGAATAGCGCGATCGAGATCAGGTAGCCGATGAAGAAATACGGCTCGAAGAACGCGAACGCGAGCGTCGCGAAAAACACCGTCAAAAAGATATTGAACATACCTTTTTGTGCATACTGCGTGCAGATCTCGACGACTTTCTTCGAGTCGGTGACCGAGGCCGCGGCAGCGCTTTCCAGGTTGATGTTCTCTTTAATGAATTCCACCGCGCGATATGCACCCGTGGTCACGGCCTGGATGGAAGCGCCCGTAAACCAATAAATGATCGAGCCGCCGGTGATCAATCCGAGCAGGAACGGCGGGTGCAGGATGGAAAGATTCGACATCAGTTCCGGCTGCAGTCCATTGGTCAGCGCCACGATGATGGAGAAGATCATGGTGGTCGCGCCGACCACCGCGGTACCGATCAGCACCGGCTTGGCGGTCGCTTTGAAGGTGTTGCCCGCGCCGTCGTTCTCTTCCAGGTGATGCTTGGCCTTTTCGAAATCGACATCCCAACCGTAGGTCTTCTTGAGTTCGCCTTTGATGTTCGGAATCGCCTCAATCTGGCTCAACTCGTAAACCGATTGCGCGTTGTCCGTGACCGGACCATAGGAGTCGACCGCGATCGTGACCGGTCCCATGCCCAGGAAGCCGAAGGCGACCAGACCGAACGCGAACACCGCACCGGAGTTTTGCAGGAAGACGCCGGCCGGCATGGAGGTGCTGACGCCGTAGCCGACAGCCATCAAGGTCATCATGGCCATGCCCAACCAGTAGGCGCTGAAATTACCGGCAACCAAACCGGAAAGGATGTTCAGAGACGCGCCGCCCTCCCGCGACGACGTCACGACTTCTTTCACGTGGCGCGATTCCACCGACGTGAACACTTTCACGAGCTCCGGTATTACGGCGCCCGCGAGCGTTCCGCACGTTATGATGCTCGAAAGCTTCCACCACATCGTGGTATCGCCGTTGATCTCCGGAATCATGTAATACGAAACGAGGTAGGTCGCACCGATCGAAATAATCGAAGTCAGCCAGACCAAAGAAGTCAGGGGCGCTTCGTAGTTCATCTTGTCGAGGTTTTGATACTTGGCTTTGGCAACCGCTTCGTTGATGAAGTAAGACAGGCCGCTCGCGATAATCATCATGACGCGCATCACGAAGATCCACACCAGCAATTCCACTTTCGTCACGTCGTTGGTGACGGCCAGAAGAATAAACGTGATCAGCGCAACGCCGGTGACGCCGTAGGTCTCGAATCCATCCGCCGAAGGTCCGACCGAATCGCCCGCATTGTCGCCCGTGCAATCCGCGATGACGCCGGGGTTGCGGACGTCGTCTTCTTTGATCTTGAACACGATCTTCATCAAGTCGGCGCCGATATCGGCAATCTTCGTGAAGATGCCGCCCGCGACGCGCAGCGCCGCCGCGCCCAGCGATTCACCGATCGCGAAACCGATGAAGCAAGGTCCGGCGTAATCGCCCGGAATGAACAGCAGAATGCACAACATGATGAACAGTTCGACGCTGATCAGCAACATGCCGATGCTCATGCCGGCCTGGAGCGGAATCGCGTAACAGGGAAAGGGCTTGCCCTTCAGGCTGGCGAACGCCGTCCGCGAGTTGGCGAACGTGTTCACGCGAATACCGAACCATGCGACGCCGTAGCTCCCCAAAATACCGAGTACGCTGAAAGCGAGAATAATGGCGACGCGCGAAATCTCCATCTGTAGCAGGACCGCGAAGTACACGGCCATGATGACGGCGATGAAGATCCACAGCATCGCCAGGAATTTGCCCTGTGTCAGGAGATACGTTTTGCACGTCTCATAAATCAGCTCGGAGATTTCGAGCATCGATTTGTGCACCGGCAGATTCTTCAGGTGCGAATACATCGCCAGACCAAACACGAAACCCAAAACACTGACACCGAGTCCAATCAACAGCAGCCTGGGGCCGGAAATGCCGCCCATGAAAACGGCCTGAGAAAGATCGGGAAGTTTCAGGTCAGCTTCACCGCCCTGCGCAAAAAGAGGAGACGAGCCGCCAACCAGTATGAGCGCCAGCAGCCACAGAGATGCCGCGCGTCGGCGTAGGCCAGACAACAGTGTCATTTGAAACGTAATCCTCCAGTTGGATATGCGAGCGAGATCAGCCGTTGCCGGGAGGCAAACGTGCTCCCTGTCACAATACCGCAGAGACACTGGAATCTGCAACCCTAAAACGTCAAACAACCTGTAGGATCAGGCACTTCAAGTAATGGGTTTCGGGTACTGTCAGCAGGATCGGATGGTCCTGCGCCTGGGTCCTGCGCTCCAGAACGCGCAGGGTTTTCCCGGCATCGAGGGCCGCCTCGGCGACCGTTTCCAGGAATAACGCCTCGCTCATGTGATGAGAACAGGAGCAGGTTACTAGTACTCCCCCCGGTCCTAGCAGCCGTAAAGCCCTGAGATTAATCTCTTTATATCCGCGAGCGGCGTCGTCCAAGGATTTCCGCGATTTGGCGAACGCGGGTGGGTCCAGGACGATCATGGAGTAGCGGCGGCCCTCGTTCGCGGAAACTCCGGCCAGGAATTCGAAGACATCGGCTTGGCGGAAATCGATATTGGCGATCCCGTTCGCCCGCGCATTCGCCTGGGCGGTCGCGAGGGCGGGCGCGGAAGAATCGAGGGCATCGACGGAACCTGCGCCTTTCGCAAGATGCAGCGCGAATCCGCCGGTAGAAGTGAAACAATCCAGGACCCGTGCGCCGCCTTTAAAGGGCGCAAGATACCGCGCCGCGGCGATGTAATTCTCCCTTTGATCCAGATAAATGCCGGTCTTCTGGCCGCGTAGCAGAT
Organism: Terriglobia bacterium; assembly: GCA_963765085.1. Lineage (GTDB taxonomy): Bacteria > Acidobacteriota > Terriglobia > Bryobacterales > Bryobacteraceae > Palsa-187. The sequence goes on from CAVXVL010000105.1 coordinate 4,673, forward strand.
CGGCCTCCAGGTTCAGGCCGTTCATGCGGACCTGCACGCGCTCCGGGATTTCTCCCGCCAGGGTGCTGACTTCGAGCGGAAGTCCTTCCAGTTTACGAACCGTTGCATCGTTGCGCCCCAGGATGCCCGTCGGCGCCAGCAATTCCTTGAGGCAATGCACGACCACGTCGCGCGCCCGGTCCATTCCCTGGTCGAGCGTCTGCACGGTCAGGTAAGGACCGTAGCGATCGACGATGAGGCCGGGGAGCAGATCGGCTTCGGAGAAAACCAGACGGCAGGCTTCCGAATTCTCGACGACATTCTCCCGATGCGCGATGGCTGTTGTCAGACGACTGCGGAAGAACGCGACGTCGGCCGGTTCAGCGGTCGCCGACAACATGCGCAGCGTGATTTGCGATTCCGAGCTGTAATGCGCAGTTCCGATAAAGCGTCCTCGCGCGTCACTTACAGTTCGTCCAGGCGAATTGATTCCAGCCCGTGGACGCGCATCGGAGCGCGCGGACTGGTTATTTTCGATGACGACGCGAACCACGTCCCCTGGTTGCGCCGTGCCGCGATCGATCACATCACTCGAAAAAATCCACGGATGTCCGCTCGCGACGCGTCCTCCCGCCTTGCGATTGACGCGGACCGTCGGAAAGATGTCGGCCAATTATTCGAACTCCCGTCCAGCGTACAGTTCGTTGACCAGTGCGCGATGATTTTCCAGAATGCGGCCTTTGCGCAGCTTCATGGTGGGTGTCAGTTCGCCATATTCGATGGAGAAATCGCGCTCCAGAATTTTGAACTTACGAATCTGCTCGAACACGGGAAGCTGCCTGTTCACTTCCTTCACGGCTTTCTCGACAAGCGGCGCGGTCGTCGAGAGTTCGCCGGTGATCGTGATCAAGGCGGTCACGTACGGAAGCTTATCGCCGATCAGCAAAACATGACTAATTAACGGCTCGCGCCGGAACAGTCCTTCGATGCGCGCCGGATAAATCTTCTTGCCGTTCGACGCGACGATGAGATCCTTCTTGCGGCCCGTAATGTAGTAGTAGCCTTCGGCGTCGCACTCGGCGATATCGCCGGTCGCGAGCCAGCCGTCGCGCATCACGGCTGCGGTCGCATCGGGATCTTTATAATAGCCGTCGAACAGCATCGAACCGCGCAGCATGAGCTCGCCATCTTCTTCGATGCGAGCCTCCACGCCGGGGAGCAATTTGCCGATGCTTCCGGGCTTGGGACGATCCAGAGGATTCACCGAATCCACGCCGCCTTCGGTCAATCCATAACCTTCGATGAGCGGCATGCCCACGGCTTCGTAAAATTCGGCGAGATCTTTGCTCAACGGCGCGGAACCGGAAATCGGCGCCCGCAAACGCCCGCCGAGGCGCTCACGAATTTTCGAGAACATGATTTTATCGAGAAAGCGAAGCGGAATCTGGGTCGCCGCGGGAACCGGCTTTCCTTCGCGACGCAGCTTCGCGGCTTTATTCCCGAGCCCCAATCCGAAATAAAAAAGTTTTCGAATGGCCGCAGGCTTCTTCTTGATTTCGGCGGTGATGCTCGCGTAGATGCGCTCCCACAGACGCGGCGGTGAGAGGAAAAGAGTCGGCCGAATCGCGCGCAGCTCGTGCGGAAGTTTCGAAAGACCCTCGGAGAACCACACGGCACAGCCCGTGTATAAAGGAAGCAGCTCGGCCACCATCCGCTGCGCCATGTGCGCGGAAGGCAGAAACGCGATCGTGCAATCGTCGGGCGAAAGCGGGAGCACAGTGGGCGTCATCTCCAGATTTGTCACCAGCGCCCGATGACTGACGACGCCCATCTTCGGCTCGCCCGTCGCGCCGGAGGTCATATAGAGAATCGCGAGATCGCCGGCATTGTATTGCGCTTGCAGACGATCAAACGCAGAGCGATCTTCCGCGAGCTTGCGGCGTCCGGCGTCCCATAGTTCGGAAGGGTCATGACGCATTCGGGATTTACGCCGGCTTCCGCGGCATCGCCCGTCAACAGAATCCAGCGGATCGCGCGCGCGGCGTCACCCAAGGCGGCCTGCAGACTACGATACGCTTTCGCATTCTCGACGAGCGCGATCCGGCAATGAAGAACTGCATGGCGCGAGCCTGATCCGCATAAGGAACGCTGGTGTACAACGCGGCCGCGACCGCCCCGGCGGCCATGACGCCTAGATCCGCGAAGTAAAATTCGGCGCGCGTTTCCGATTGCAGGGCGATCATGGAGCCCTTCACCGCGCCGATGGTACTCAGACCGACAGCGGTCCATTGCACGATGTCGCGCAGTTCACTCCAGGTCCATTTCCG
>CAVXVL010000106.1:0-8065 GCA_963765085.1 Terriglobia bacterium
CACGAGTCTCAGCGACACCGGCCTGATCGTGGGCGACGATCTTCTGGCGATCGACGCGTAGGGCCGCCGGTGCACGCGAAGGCGTTTATCGCGGCGGCGGAGAAGGCGACGGGCAAGAAGTTCGGCCGCCTGATCAACACACATCATCATCGCGATCACACCAACGGCAACTGCTTCTTCCTGCCGGCTGAAATCGTGAGCCATGTATACACGCGGCAGGCCGTGATCGATCAAGGAATCCCGGCGCGTCCCTATCCGGACAGGCCCCAGTGGCAAGAAGGTATGGCAGAGCTCAAGCTTGCGCCGCCTTCCACGACGTTCACGGACCGGCTGACGTATCGCTACCGTGATCTGCTGGTCGAGGCAATTTACAACGGCCCGGCACATACCTGGGGCGACGTGATGGTGTATCTGCCGCAGCATCGAATTCTGTTCGCCGCCGATATCGCATTCTTCTACGTCACGCCGGCCGGACAGAACGGGCACATCACCAGTGGGTCGACGCGATCGACCGGGTCATGAAGATGGACGTGGACACGATCGTACCCGGCCACGGACCAGTGGGAACAAAGAAGGATCTCGCGGAAACGCGCGGGTACTTTGAGACGTTGATTCCCGAGGTGCAGAAGCGCTTCCGGATGGGCATGAGCCCGGGCGAGGCGGCGGCCGATCTGGATCTTGGCAAGTTTGCGAACTGGACGAATCCGGAACGCAACGTGTGGAACACCCTGCGTCTGTACGCGGAATTCAGTGGAGCGCTGACGCCGGAGATGGACGTCACCGGGACAGAGCACGCTATGGCCGACTATAACGCGATCCTGAAGAAATCCGGACGTTAGTGTTCGAGTTTCGCCGCGCTAGATCTGCCCGACCGCCCGCGCCCTGCTGGTTTATCGAGCTGGGGGCGTGCGAATCCCGACCAGAATGCCCAGCACCAGATCGCGATCCCCGCGACATGGGTGAGTCCGTTGAACAAATCCGGTAGCCAGCGAACCGCGCTGGAATTCACGAATTGCAATATTCCGTAGTAAACTGCCAAGCCGGTAACCGCGATGCCAAGACCGGCGCTCACCTTCAACAATTGATCGTCGCGTTTTCGCGTGCCGATAATCGCCGTCCACAGGAGCAAATTCATAAAGGCCGCGCCCAGGCTCAGCAATTGACTGGCATGGCGGAACCAGCGAGAAGTGAAGTAGGGGTGATAGATGACGAAGGGCAGAACCACGGCACCCGCAGCAATGATTCCCAGCAAGCGACCCGTGGCGCGCGGCAGCGGTCCGCCTTCCATCGTTTTGTACAGCAAGCTGATCACCAGCAGGAACAACATCGAGTCATGAAGCAAGTCCGCGCTCCAGTAGACGCGACGGTAAAGCGCACTGCTAATTCCAGCGGAAAAAAAGGCCACGCCTTCGACGATCAGGATAACGAGTTGCGTGCAGCAATATACGAGGAGAAGCGGATACTGGCGGAAGGGACCATGGAGCAGCAAACCGGCAAGGAGCAACAGAAGGATCGCGCCGCTGATCGGTGGGAAGAGGGTCAGTACAATCAAACCGAAGTCCTTGATTATTCATCGGACGCACGGCTGAGGAAGTTAAGGGGAGCCCACGCCATTCGCCGATTGCCGTCCTTACCGAGAGGCGCTGTCGGCCGGTTTGGGCGGCTCAGATTCGACGTATGGCCGGGAGCGTCCGTTGTCAAATTCGTACATACGAGCGAATTAGACCCGCCCAACCGCGACATGTCCCGGAGGATTATCGCGCTGGCGTGGCGCGAAGCCGGGGCGAAATGCCCAGCACCAGATCGCGTTGCCAGCAACCTGCGTCAATCCTTTGAACACATCCGGCAGCCAGCGAACGGTCTCCGAGGACATGAATTGCAGCAATCCATAGGTAATCGCCAGACCCGTCACCGCGACGCCGACACCCGCGCTCACCATGAGTAACTGCGGATCGCGCCCCTTCTTGCCAATGATGGCCGTCCATAGGAGCAAGTTCATGAAAGCCGCTCCCAAGCTGATCAACTGACTGGTGTGGCGGAACCATCGGCCGGTGAAGTAGGGATGGTACAGAACGAACGGCAGGAGAACGGCGACGACCGCAATGAGTCCGAGCATTTTTCCCATACCCGCGCGGAGGGGATTTCCCTCCATGGCGCGATAGGTGAGGGTGATCACGAGCAGGAAAAGAAGCGATTGATCCACTAACTCGCCCGTCCAGTAGACGTTCCGGTAGAGAGGGCTTTGCACGCCTCCCGAGGAAAGGGCGAATCCTTCGGCACCGAACCGGGCCAGCACCGTGCAGCAATAGACCAGCAGAAGGGGGTATCGGCGAAAGGGCCCGCGCAGGAGAAGAAGGGCGAGGATCGCCTCCAGGAGTGCCGTGGTGCCAGGAAGAAGGTAGGCTAAAAAATTCAAAACCGGACCCCCCACTTAAACATCGGGAGTCCGGCTTGAAATTGTAAGGATTGCTTATGCGAAATTACCGTCGCCGTCCGGAGGAGTCGGCCACGGGGAACCCGCCACGATGATGTTGCCATCGCCGTCCGGAGGAGTCGGCCACGGAGAACCCGCCACGACGATGTTGCCATCGCCGTCCGGAGGAGTCGGCCACGGAGAACCCGCCACGACGATGTTGCCATCGCCATCTGGAGGAGTCGGCCACGGAGAACCCGCCACGACGATGTTGCCATCGCCATCTGGAGGAGTCGGCCACGGAGAACCCGCCACGACGATGTTGCCATCGCCATCTGGAGGAGTCGGCCACGGAGAACCGGCGAGGATTGCAGAAGCCGCCATTTGCATGGGCTGGGGCGCCAATCAAAAGCGCCAAAACAAATAACGTGCAAATTGTAGCACAACTTGCGATAAGCTGTCGTGTCTTCATTTCGGTCACCACCCTGTCACTCGGCCATAGTACGAGATCACACTTCGCACTACAGCCTGCACCTTATATTAGCCCTAGAGCGAAAGTACTTCGCCTAAGGGTTTTTCCGTAGTACTGAGCTAATAATATAGTACTAAGTAGTGACAAGCAAGTGATTTTACAACCGAGACTTATCTGCCTGTAAAAAGGTGGGTTATTTAGTTTTTTGAAGAACCCGAACGATTTGCCAAATCGCGATGGCGACGTCGACGACCCCGAGGCCACTCACCGCACCGCGGAAGTAGGGATCATCCCAAATGTCGAACAAGGGGGGATAGAAGGAGGGAAAGTGGTTGAGGCCCCAAGCGTCCATCCACGGAAAAACCATCAAAAAAGCACCGATTTCGAACGCGAGCAGCGCGAAGCAGATGCCCCACATACGCCCTCGGCGGACGGGTTGAGAAGGGTCCGCGGAAGCGGTTTCGGTCGAGGATGCCGTTGGCCGAGGAGGCGTGTTGGCGGGGCTCAGGGACATGCGAAGAGCTCGGCCTGCGATTCACGCTCCACATTCGCGCGTCGCGGATATCCCGACCATAGCGGTAGGTCGTTAGGACAGGCGTTACGCACCGGCTCGAAACTGAAACGATGCAGAGGGGTGGGTCCGATCCGGCGCAAGGCTTCCTGATGTTCGGGGGTGCTGTATCCCTTATGCCGAGCAAGGCCATACTCGGGAAATACGCGATCCCATTTCTCGAGCGCGGTATCGCGCTCCACTTTCGCCAGAATGGAAGCTGCGGCGATCGAGTGGCAGAGGGCATCTCCATGAATCAAAGGCAATTGTGCGATGGGGACGTTCAGGCGCACGGCGTCGACCAGAAGATAGTCGCAGGTGACCTTCAGGCGTTCGAGCGCCCTAGACATGGAAAGCCTGGAGGCTTCGAGAATATTCACGCGGTCGATTTCGAACGCATCCGCGGCGCCCACGGCCCAGGCAATCGCGCGTTCGCGGATTCGCTGAGCGAGAACTTGACGCCGCTCGGGTTCGAGTTGCTTACTATCGTCGAGACCGCGGAGGGGACGGTTCGGATCGAGCACGACGGCCGCGGCGAACACGGGCCCGAACAACGCGCCCCGCCCAGCTTCATCCAGGCCGGCGATGATCCGGTACCCGGATTGACGGGCGGCGCGCTCGTAGCGGCTCGAAGGCATCGATGCGAGAGAATTAAGTGCGTTCCTTGAGGCGGGCGGCTTTCCCCTTGAGCCCGCGCAGATAATACAGCTTGGCGCGCCGGACGCGGCCGGTGCGCACCACATCGATATGATCGACAACCGGGGCGTTCACCGGGAAAATGCGCTCGACTCCGTGGCCGAAGCTCACTTTGCGGACAGTGATGGTCTCCCCCATGCCGGTGTTGTGTTTGGCGAGGACCGTGCCTTCAAACGCCTGCAGACGTTCCTTGTCGCCTTCCCGAATTTTGACGTGAACCCGGATGGTGTCGCCGGGGCGAAACGACGGGTGATCGGCGGCGCGCTTGTTCTTATTGAGGATTTTGGCCAGCGCAGCGTTATTCATGGCTTCCACTTTCTCTACTTTCTTCGAATGTCGTATCTTCCAGCTTAACCTCTTTTGGCAGGTCCCCGTTGGGAATGTTTCCTTCCGATAAGGTCAAGCCCGGCCGCGGCCCCGTTAAATCCGGCCGCAGGCGCTTGGTTTTTGCCACGGCGGCGTTCTCCCGCCACTTGCGGATCTCCGCATGGTTGCCGCCGGTCAGTACTTCCGGCACCTTCCAACCGCGAAATTCCGCTGGCCGCGTATACTGCGGCCAATCCAACAAACTCTGGTCGCTGAACGATTCGTCGACCACCGACGTCTCGTTGCCCAGCACGCCCTCAATCAGACGCGCCACCGAATCGACCACCACGGCCGCAGCCAGTTCCCCGCCGCTCAGCACATAATCGCCGATCGAAATCTCTTCATCCGCCAGATGTTCGGCGACGCGCTCGTCGACGCCCTCGTACCGGCCGCAAATCAACAGCAGTTCTTCGCAGCCGCTGAATTCGCGAGCCAGACGCTGATCGAACTTACGGCCTTGCGCCGAAAGCAGAACCACCTTCTTGTCTGCCGCCGCGCTCTGGCCAAATCGCTTCCACGGCTTCAAAAATCGGACCCGGCTTCAGCAGCATTCCTTCACCGCCGCCAAAAGGCCGATCATCCACGGTCCGGTGCCGGTCATACGTCCAGGTCCGCAGATCGTGGACCAGAATTTCGATCAGCCCGGCTTCCCGCGCCTTCTGAATCACGCCGTGCTCGAAAGGACCCCGAAAGAACTCGGGGAAGATCGTCACGATGTGAAACTTCACGCGCTTACCTCTCACCCAGCAAAAACCGGGAGGGTTTCCCTACCGCCGCTATACACCCTACGGCAGATCCAGCAAACCTTCAGGCAGTTCCACGCCGATGGTTTTCGACGCCACATCGATCTCCTTGCAGATCGTTCGCGCGAACGGAATCAAAATTTCCCGGCCATCCGGCGCGTCCGAACTTCAACAGCGGCGGACCACCGTACTCCTCGACTTCCGTTCACCACGCCCACCACTTCGACTCGACCCCAATTGCACGACGCGCAACCGACCAGATCCGCGTAAGAGATACGCGCCCTCCTCGGGGCTCCGACTTCCTCGCGGGGCACCAGAATCTCGGCGCCCTCCCAAAGTCTCGGCATCGGAAATCGAATCGATGCCCGCGAACTTGAAAACCGGACGCCCGTCGTAGATCGCCAGATTCTCCTCGACCTGTTTCCACCTGCGCAGCCGGCGGCCGTCCACGTCGAGCGTAACGTTCTCGCAACTTCTCGCTCGCGCCCGGGTTCGGAGCTATCCAGCTCGCCCAGCAATTCTCCGCGAATCCCGCGCGCGCGCAAGAGACGTCCGATGCGACCAGATCTTCGGCACGCTCAGGAAGCTACTCCAGAATCTCGAGCGTGAACCGGCGGTTCTGCTTCATTCCGGCGGCAGCGAGCAGGCGTGCGGATCGACCGCGCCGTGCGGCCCTGCTTGCCGATCACTTTGCCCAAATCGCCCGGCGCGACGCGCAACTCCAGAACCGTAACCTGATCTCCCGCCGACTTCGCGAACCGTGACCTCATCCGGGCGTATCCACCAGCGCCTTGGCGATCTCTGTTACCAGTTCTTTCACCGGTCTACCCTCCTGTTGGATCGAGTTAGGCCGCAGGCGGACCGGCGACAGCGCGGATTGGTCTTCATCAGCCGCGCCACCGTATCCGACGGTTGCGCGCCGTTCTTCATCCAATGCTCGATGCGCGTCATGGTTCAAGCTTCACGGCCTTCGGCTGCGCCACCGGATTATAGATTCCCACCACTTCCACCGACGCGGCTGTCGCGAGCGCGTTCCTTATCGATCACCACCACGCGATAGGTCGGCTTCTTCTTGCCGCCGAACCGCGCCAAACGAATCATCAGCATTCCTGAACTCCTCATACTTCGATACCTCGTTGCGTAATCTGCTAATTACTGTAAACTTGACTTAGCGCCCGAAGGGCAATCCGGGAGGCAGTTTCATCTTGCCCAGCCGTTTGCCCAGGAATCCGCCACCCGGTAAAACTCTTCATCATCTTACGCATTTGCGTGTATTGCTTCAGCAGATTATTGACTTCCTGCACCGATGGTGCCGCTGCCCTTGGCGATGCGCTCGCCGCCGCGCGCCGTTGATGATCATATGGTTGGCGCGCTCCTTGGGCGTCATGGAATCGACGATCGCCACCAGCCGCGTGATTTCCTTCTCGTCGATCTTGGCGTTCTTCAGATCCTTCATGCGGCCCGATCTGCGGCATCATGCCGAGAATCGATTCGAGCGGCCCCAGCTTGCGGATCTGCTTCATCTGATCGCGAAAATCGCCCAGCGTGAAATCGTCTGTCGATGCAGCTTGCGCTGCATCTCCTCGGCTTGCTTCTGATCGATGGTCTCTTCGACCTTTTCGATCAGACTGAGCATGTCGCCCATGCCGAGAATCCGCTGCGGCCACGCGATCCGGATGAAACGGCTCCAGCGCGTCCGGACTTTTCGCCGACGCCCACAAACTTCAGCGGCTGCCCCGTGACCGCGCGAATCGAAAGCGCCGCGCCGCCGCGCGCATCGCCATCCATTTTGGTAAGGATGACGCCCGGTGATGCCCAGGCGCTTGTGGAATTCGTCGGCCGATTTCACCGCGTCCTGCCCGGTCATGGCGTCGGCGACGAACAGAATCTCGGTCGGGTTCAGCAGCTCCTTCAACTGCTGCAGCTCGGTCATCAGATCGTCGTCGATGTGCAGGCGGCCGGCGGTATCGACCAGCAGCACGTCGCGGCCGGTCTGCATCGCTTCCTTGCGCGCCGAGCGCGCCAGATCCACCGGTTTGGTTTCTTCCGGCGTGCCTTCGTAGATCGGCAGCTTCAAATCGCGCGCGAGGACGCGCAATTGCTTGCGCGCCGCCGGACGATAAACGTCCACCGAAACCAGCATCGGGCGAGTGCCCGTTCTTCGACAGCCAGCGCGCAAGTTTGCCGGTGGAAGTGGTTTTACCGGAGCCTTGCAGGCCGACGATCATGATGACGCTGGGCGGCTCGTTGGCCGATGCGCAGCTTGGCCTGATGCGCGCCCAGCATCTTGACCATCTCATCGCGGACGATCTTGACGACTTGCTGGGTGGGCGAAAGCGCCGTGAGCACTTCCTGGCCCATGGCTTTTTCTTTGACTGCTTCGATGAACTGTTTGGCGACGCGGAAATGCACGTCGGCTTCGAGCAGCGCCACGCGGATCTCGCGCAGCGCGGCTTCCATATTCTCCGCCGAGAGTTTTCCTTCTCCGCGCAGGTTTTTGAAGACCCGCTGAAGCTTGTCGCTTAGGTTATCGAACATAATACGGCCCTGACGTCGTTACCTGGGAAATCCACCGAGAGGTAGCCTTACGATTATATCGCAGGCACGAGCGCAACAGCGTCTTACCGCGAATTGTGGGAGATTCGCAGTCCTCTAGCCACACTATTTCACGACGCCGAAGAGGCGATGAAAATACGTGACGCTATTAAACTGATCGAGTCGGACGGCTGGTGGATCACGAAACAGCGAGGTAGCCACCGCCAGTATCGGCATATGCTGAAGCCGGGGAAGGTAACGGTGGCGGGGCACCCCTCTGCCGAACTGGC
>CAVXVL010000107.1:0-5377 GCA_963765085.1 Terriglobia bacterium
GGCCAAACGGGTTCGTGCGGTGGGAAACCTTAAATACGATTTCGCTCCGCCCGCTGCTGGAATCGCTCCCGAACTCGCGGACTTTCTCGACCGGGTGAATACGAGCGCAGGTATGGATTGCGGCAAGCACATGGCGGCAACCGATGCAGGAGACGTCGACGAGGACGATGCAGTCATCGCTGCGTTTCAGAAGATGACGCGATCGCGTCTCCTGTTGATTCTGGTTCCGCGCAAGCCGGAGCGTTTGACTGCGTCGCGAGCAAGCTGGCGGAAGCGCAGATTCCTTTCGTTCGCAGATCGCTCTCAAAGATCGGTCGTCAAACCTGCCTGAACCTCCGGGAGTGCTGTTGCTCGATTCGATGGGTGAACTCGCGTCTTTGTACGCCCGCGCCGACGTCGTGTTCATGGGCGGAACGCTCGCCGCGCGCGGAGGGCATAAATTCTGGAGCCGGCGTATTTCGGCAAGCCGGTGATCGCGGGACCGCACATGGAGAATTTCGCGGAGATGGCTCGCGAATTTGAACAAGCCGGGGCCCTTCTGCGGATCAATAGCGCCTCCGAACTTGGCGGGGCGGTCGCGGATTGCTCGATGATCCTGCGCGTCGTGAAAGCATGGGCGCGTGGGGCAGGGAACGGGTACAGGCGAAGCGCGGGATCACCGAGCGTGTGACGAAGGAGATCTGGGATGCGTACGCACTGGGCGTAGTCGATCCTCCGCACCCTTTGATCGCGCGAATGTTTTTCGGTTCTTTGAGCTTCATGGCAAACAGGACGAGCGATGGAACTCCCGCCCGTTCCCGTTTGTCACAGCGCGAACTGGAAACGCCGGTGATGAGGCATCGGTGCACTCACGATGGGCGGAGTCGGAAATCGCCGATGGTGGCCCATCTTGCCAAACGTCTGCGCCAGGCGGGACGCGATCCCGCGCATCCTCACGCGTGGCTATCGCCGCAGATCGGCCGATCCCGTGGTGATTCTGGAGCGCGGCCATCCCCGCCTTCCGCGCTCACCGGCGATGAGGCGCAGATTTTCCTGCGCGGCGGCGACGCGCACGTAGGCATCGGGAAGAATCGGTACGCCGTGGGTGTCAGCATGGAGCGCCAGCTTCGACCGGATATTTTTGTTCTGGATGATGGATTTCAACACGAAAAACTGGCCCGCAAGCACGACATCGTACTCATCGACGCGCTGTATCCTTTGGCAGGCGGCGTTTTTCCTTTGGGCGAACGGCGCGAATGTTTGGAAGCGTTAAGGCGCGCCACGATCCTGGTGGTGACGCGCTCCGAACCCGGAGTGCCGATTACCGGTCTCGAAATGCTGCTGCGGCCGTACAACACCGAAGCGCCCATTTTCCGGTCGTGGGTGCGGCCGCTCGAATGGGTGGACGCCGCCACAGGCGAAACTTTACCCGCCGGAGAGTTGGGCGTCAAGCGAGTGGCCGCGTTTTGCGGGCTTGGCAATCCGCGATCGTTCTGGAAGACACTAGAAGGATCGGGGTTGGACGTCGCGTTTCGCTGGGCGTTCGGCGATCATCATTCCTACCGCCCAGGCGAGTTGCACCGGTTGTCGCATCACGCGGAGGCGGCGGGAGCCGAAGCGCTGGTGACGACGGAAAAGGATTTTCTGAATTTGTTCGAAGGCGCCGCAGACGTGATCGCACCACTGAAACTGTATTGGCTGAGAATCGGAATCGAAATCGAAAACGAAGAGGCGCTGTTACGTCTTCTCCTATGAGAATGCCGCTCGCATGAAAATCGCTATTTTTGGAGGCACGTTCGATCCGATCCATTCCGCGCATCTGGCGATGGCGCGTCTCGCGGCGGACGAATTGGGCCTCGATCGGGTGCTGTTCGTGCCGGCCGGATGCCCTCCGCACAAAGAGGCCGCGACGCCCTACGAAGACCGTTACCGAATGGTGGAAATTGCGTGCTCCGCCGATTTTCGCTTCGTGCCTTCGCGCCTGGAGGAGGGCTCTGAGAAAAGTTATTCGATTTACACGATCGAACGAGCGAAAGCGGAATACGCCGGACCTCTGTTCTTCATCATCGGTTCGGACGCGTTCGCCGAAATCAGGACGTGGTACCGCTGGCAGGACGTGATTCGAGCCGTCGAATTCATCGTCGTGGGCCGGCCTGGTTATTCCATCGACCCGCCGCCCGGCGCGATCGTACATCGCATCGAGGACGTTGCGCTGCCCGTGTCGTCGTCGGAGATTCGAAGAATGCTGGCGCAGGGTGAAATGCCACCGGAAGTTCCCGCGCCGGTCGCGGAGTTTATTCGAGAACGCGGTTTGTATCGAGACTAGAAGGCGGCCTGAGAGGTCGCCGCAGGCCGAGGGTGCTGCCCCCGCCCGCTTGAACTAACGATCGCGTGCGGTGACGAGGTCGGTGACCGACATCAAGCCGCGCTGGTACGGCGATTCCGGAAATTCGGCCATGATGGTCCGCGCTTTTTCCGTAAAGGTTTGCGCGAGCTGCTGGGCGCGTTCGATGCCGTTGTGACGATGGAGCAACTGAAGAATTTTCCCAAAGGGCACCTGGTCGTAATTGCCATCAGCCAGAACCGTTTCCACCAGACTTGCGCTCTTGCGGCTCGGCTGGATTCGAGCGCGTAAATCAAGCGGCAACGTGACTTTTCCTTCCCGCAAATCGTTGCCGACCGGCTTGCCCAGAATCTTTTCGCGCGACGTGAAATCCAGGATGTCGTCGACAAGTTGAAATGCGATGCCGAGATTCCAAGCGTATTCGCCGAGACGCGTTTCAACTCGTATTCTTCGCCCGCTCCGTTGCTCATCGCTCCGAGGCTCGCACAGGCCGGAAAACAGGCTGGCGGTTTTACGGTCGATCAGCTCCATATACTCGGCTTCGGTCGCGTCCATTTTTCCGATGGATTCGAGTTGCATGAGTTCGCCTTCGACCATCAGCTGGGTCAGATTGATCAGCACGTCGAGGATCGGAAACTGGCGCTCGCGCAGCGCGATCTGAAAGGCCTGCATATACAGCCAGTCGCCCGCCAGCACCGACGTATGGTTGCCCCACACCACGTTGATGGACGGGGCGTCCGCGGCGCGTTTTCGCGAGATCGATTACGTCGTCGTGAACCAGCGTGGCCGTGTGGATCATTTCGACGACGGCGGCCATACGGATCAGTGTTCGTTGGATTCGCCGAGGAGCCTGCCCGACAGCAGCACCAGAATCGGCCGCAGGCGTTTGCCACCGCCCGATTGCAGGTATTGATTGATATAGTTGACGGCTTCGACCGCGGAGATCGACTTCGAGACCGATCTCGCGTTCGACCTTTGACGAGGTCCGCGCGAACCAGGTCGAAAATTTCAATAGCCGAAAGTTTGGCCGATCTTGCCGAAAGCCATGAGGAGTTTCCAGTCTAACGTATCGTGACGGTTTCGTATCGCCCAAAAATAGCCGTCCGAAATTCGCGATGGTCGGTCGCGGCGATCTCATTCGGTCGATTTCGCCGCGCAGTTCCGCCATTTTGCGAGCGGTCTGCACCATGAACGCCGGTTCGTTGCGCTTGCCGCGATTGGGCACCGGAGCGAGAAATGGTGCGTCGGTTTCGATCAGAAGTCGATCGCAGGAACCATGCGCGCGGCTTCCTGAACGTCCCGCGCTTTGGGAAACGTGACGATGCCCCGCGAAGCTGATATGGAATCCGAGCGTCCAGGGCTTCGCGCGCTTCCCGGGGCCTTCGGTAAAGCAGTGAATCACGCCGCCAGTACGTGGGATTCCAATGTTGTCGAACCAGCGCCATCGTATCGCACCAGGCTTCGCGCGAATGAATAATGATCGGTTTCCCTGCATCGGAGGCGATGCGCATCTGTTCGGCAAAAACGTCGCGCTGGACATCGCGCGGCGAATGATCGTAATGATAATCCAGCCCGATTTCGCCGACGGCCACGACCTTCGGATGTTTGGCGAGATTCCGCAAATTGCCGGTACGTTTCGGCCGTCGCTTTCGAAGCATCGTGCGGATGGACGCCGATGGACGCGTAGCAAAATCGGATAGCGATCAGCCAAACGAATCGCCGACCTCCACGTCGGGAGGTCCATCGCCGGAGCCGATCGCGAGCATGCGTTCGACGCCGGCCGCGAGCGCGCGTTCGATCACCGCTTCGCGATCGCCGTTGAATTGTTCGCTGTCCAGATGACAATGGGAATCGATCCATTTCATGATTTATTTCAGGTTCGCGAACTACTTCAGGCGCGCGCCGGGCGGAAGATCTTCGATGAAGCTCGCGAGCACCGGAAGATCGCCTTCGCGCGACGCCGCGACGATCATTCCTTGGGATACCAGACCCTTGAGCTTGCGCGGCGCGAGATTCGCGACGACGACGACTTTGCGGCCCACCAACTCTTCGGGCTTATAGGCAAGAGCCAGGCCGGCCACGATGCTGCGCAGCTCCGGTTCGCCGATATCGACGTGGAGATGCAGAAGCTTATCGGCGCCTTTTACCGGACTCGCGTCCTTGATCACGCCGGCTCGCATGTCGACCTTGACGAAATCGTCGATGGTGATCTGTCCGTCTGTCGAGGGCTTCGACGCGGAATCGGCAGCGTGTTCCGGCTTCTTCCCGAGAATTTCCAATTGCCGCGCTACTTCTTCGTTTTCCAGTTCCTGCATCTTCGGAATGGCAAGCTTCGCGTCGGCACGCGGAAAAATCGCCGCCAGTGGGTCCCAGATGTGACCGCTGGGAAGATGTCCCACGCCAGTTCCCCCAGTCTGAGTATTGTCCAGGGGCTTTCGCAGCCGAGTTGCAACCAGATTTCGCAGCAGACTCCGGTAGCACTGGTGAAAGCAGAGCCGTCATGATCCGCAGCGCTTCGGCGGCGGTATAGAGAGTTTCATCGAGGCGATCTTTTCCGCCGGGTCTTTGACCAGCCTCCACGGCGCCTGCTCGACGATGAACTTATCTACGGCAGAGATGAGTCGCCAGATGCATTCCGAGCGCTTTCGAAAACTCGAAGCGGTCGAACGCCTCCAAGGCCTCCTCGACAGTGACAGTCGCGATCTGCGCGATCTGCTGATTGCTGGCGGCTTCAGGAATGATTCCATCGCGATACTGCGTGATCATCGCCGTGGTACGGCTCGCGAGATTGCCCAAGCCGTTCGCGAGATCCGAATTGTAGCGGCCCACCAGCGCGTCGTAGCTGAAGCTGCCGTCCTGGCCGAACACGACTTCGCGCAGCAGAAAATAGCGCAGAGCGTCGACGCCGAGGACTTTCCGGATCGGTGTAGCCCGCACGATGTTCCCGCGCGATTTGCTCATCTTGTCGTTTTCGAACAGCAGCCAGCCGTGCGCGAAAATGCGCTTGGGCAACGGGAGACCGCGGCCATGAGAAACGCCGGCCAGTAGACCGCG
>CAVXVL010000108.1:0-5824 GCA_963765085.1 Terriglobia bacterium
ATTTCTGGTGGGGCAGGACGAAGAGCGGAGCATCGTACGACTCAACCAAAAATTAGCGGCGAACCTGGATTTGATTCCGCCGGGCGCGTCGCAGCCGCTGGTAAAACCTCGCTCGATCGACGACGTGCCCATCCTGGCGCTCACCTTCTGGAGCAAGCGCTACGGAGATTTCGAACTGCGGCGGTCGCGGCCCAAGTGGACGATGCGATCAAGCAAACGCCCGACGTTTCAGCCGTGTCTTTGATGGGGCCAACGCCGCGAAATCCAAATTACCTGAACCAGGCGCGTCTAGCGGCTTATCATTTATCGCCGGCGCAGGTGACGGGTGCGCTCGGTCTTTCGAATCGCCGTCTGCCCGCAGGTCAATTCGCGAGCGGCAATCAACAGTTCGTCCTCGAAACCGGCCAGTTTCTATGCACG
Source organism: Terriglobia bacterium (assembly GCA_963765085.1). Classification (GTDB taxonomy): domain Bacteria; phylum Acidobacteriota; class Terriglobia; order Bryobacterales; family Bryobacteraceae; genus Palsa-187. The sequence goes on from CAVXVL010000108.1 coordinate 421, forward strand.
GCGGACGATGTCCGCAACGTGGTTGTGGGAGTTGCCGGCGACAAAGCGATCCTGGTCCGCGACGTCGCCGAAGTAAGCGACGGTGGTGAAGAGCCAACGCAATATGTGCGCTTTTCGGACGGCAAGGGCAGCTTTCCGGCCGTGACGATTGCGATCTCGAAGCGCAAGGGCACGAACGCGGTGGCCGTGGCTGAAAACGTCCTTAGCCGCGTCGCGCGCTTGCGAGGAAGCGTCGTTCCCGCCGATATCGAAATGACGGTCACGCGAAACTACGGCGACACGGCCAAGGAGAAATCCAACGAGTTGCTGTATCACATGCTCATCGCCGTGATCTCGGTCAGCGTGCTGATCGCGATCACGTTGGGATTTCGCGAATCGCTCATCGTTTTCACCGCCATTCCTGTGACGCTGGCGTTGACGCTGACGGTTTTTTACCTTTACGGCTACACGCTGAACCGGATTACGCTGTTCGCGCTGATCTTTTCCATTGGCATCTTGGTGGACGACGCGATCGTCGTCGTGGAGAATATCGTGCGTCACTGGAGAATGCCGGGAAATCACGCCCGGCCGCCTTTTGAAGTAGCCATCGAGGCCGTGGATGAAGTGGGAAATCCGACCATCCTGGCTACGCTTGCCGTGGTGGCCGCGATCCTCCCGATGGCGTTCGTCGGCGGCCTGATGGGACCTTATATGCGTCCCATTCCGATCGGCGCAAGCGCCGCGATGGTTTTCTCTCTGTTGGTCGCCTTCATTGTGACGCCGTGGGCCGCCGTACGAATTCTGAAGTCGAGTGGCGCGGATCACGCCGGCGAACGGGAAGATTTCGTGACTCGGGTTTACCGCCGCGTGATGGGAGGTCTTCTGCACCGGCCGATTTTCCGATGGGGTTTTGTCGGCGGGGTCGTGGTCCTGCTGCTGGCGTCGTGCTCGCTCGTCTACATCGGATTCGTCAAAGTCAAAATGCTGCCGTTCGACAACAAGAGCGAGTTTCAGGTGATCGTCGACATGCCCAACGGCACGACGCTCGAGCAAACCGCACGGGTGGTGCAGTTACTGGGAGAGGAAACGCAGAAGCAACCCGAGGTGGTGAACATTCAGACCTACGCGGGAACGGCCTCGCCCTATAACTTTAACGGTCTGGTGCGCCACTACTACCTGCGCCGCGGGCCGAACGTCGCCGACATCCAGGTGAATCTGCAGCCCAAGGACGCTCGTAAACTACAAAGTCACGAGATCGCGAAACAGGTGCGTCTGCGCCTGCTTCCGATCGCCGAGCGTTTTGGCGCGCGGATCAAAGTGGCGGAAGTGCCGCCAGGACCGCCGGTGCTCGAAACGCTGGTCGCGGAAGTCTACGGCCCCTCCATGGACCGCCGCATCGCGCTCGCGCGGCAAATCCGCGACTTGTTCAAGCAGACCAAAGGCGTCGTGGATGTCGACTGGTACGTGGAGGACGATCAGACCAAGTACCGCCTGGTAGTGGATAAAGAGAAGGCCGCGCTCAACGGCATTTCCGAAGACGACATCGCGCGCACTGTGCAAACGATCTCCACGGGATATCAATCAGGGCTTTTGCACCAGGACGCGGAGAAAGAGAATGTCCCTTTGACGGTGCGGATGGATCGGGCATCGCGCTCCGATCTCGATCAAATCGAAAATCTCAAAATCGCGGGACGCGACGGGCAGCTCGTGCCCCTCGCGGGATTCGTACACGCCGAAAGCTTAATCGAAGACAAGAGCATCTATCACAAGAATCTACTGCCGGTAACTTATGTCACGGCCGATATCGCAGGCGAGATCGAGAGTCCGGTTTATGCGGTCCTCAAGATCGGACCGGAGATCGATAAAATCCAGATCCCCGAAGGATACGCCATCGAGCAGCATATGGCGGCGCTGCCCACCGACGCGGATCGCTACTCGATGAAATGGGACGGCGAGTGGCACATTACGTACGAAGTCTTTCGCGATCTCGGTATCGCATTCGCCGCCGTCTTGATCCTGATCTACGGCTTAGTGGTTGGTTGGTTCCAATCCTTCCTGACGCCGTTGATCATCATGGCCGCGATCCCCTTCTCGCTCGTGGGCATCCTACCGGCCCATGGTCTGCTACATGCATTCTTCACCGCGACCTCAATGATCGGCTTCATCGCGGGCGCGGGTATCGTGGTTCGGAATTCCATCATCCTGGTGGATTTCATTGAACTACGCCTGCGCGAAGGGGTGCCGCTCGATCAAGCCGTGATCGATGCCGGAGCGGTGCGCTTTCGCCCCATGATGCTGACGGCCGCCGCCGTGGTCGTCGGATCTTCCGTCATCCTATTCGATCCGATCTTCCAAGGCCTGGCAATTGCGCTGATGGCGGGCGAGATTGCCTCGCTCCTGCTGTCGCGCATGACTGTTCCCGTGCTGTTCTATCTGTTCCACCAACAAAGGAGCAAATCTATATGACCGTAGATCGCTATTTGCGCATGATTGCCGGCGTGGTTGTCCTGGCGAGCGTCGCGCTCGGCTACTGGGTTACCCCCTACTGGTATCTGCTTACCGGATTTGTCGGGCTCAATCTGTTTCAATCGGCGTTTACAAATTGGTGTCCAATGATGACGATTCTTCGGAAGGCCGGCGTCAAGAATTCTTAGCTCGCGTGCTGAGGCACGCGACGGGAAATTGACCTCAGCGCAGGGAAGATAGAGTGGCCCATCCCAACATTGCTCTGCTCCTAGCCATGCTGATCGGCGTTTCGCTGGGAGCCCTTGGTAGCGGCGGTTCGATCGTAACGCTCCCGATTCTTGTCTTCATCGCCGGTGTCGATCCGAAGCCGGCCGTGGGAATGTCGATGGCGATCGTCGGGGGAACCAGCCTTTTCGGAAGCTATTTTCATTGGCGGAGGGGGAGCTTTCTTCTCAAGCCTGCTCTTCTCTTCGGTGCCACCGGAATGGTCGGCGCGTATCTTGGTTCGACCGCGACGCATCTGGTGTCCTCTTCCGCATTGATGCTGCTATTTTCGGGACTCATGCTGGTGGTGGGAGCGCTCATGCTTGCCGGCAAACGGCCGTTGAAGTCGTCAACCGAGAGTTGCTCCCTGTACCGTTGCATTCCTTCCGGCTTGGTGGTCGGTCTTGTGACTGGATTTTTGGGAGTGGGCGGAGGATTCGTCATCGTACCGGCGCTCGTGTGGTTTGCGGGACTTGACGCGAAACGAGCGATCGGCACTTCGCTGGGCATTATTGCGGTCAATTCCGCGGCCGGCCTTGCGGGACAGCTTCGCTACTCTCGGTGGGACTGGCTGTTAACGGGCACTTTTCTCGTCTGCTCCTTGATCGGCATGGGCATCGGTATTCGCATCGCAGCGAGGGCACAGGATCAGACGCTGCGTAAGGCGTTCGCCATTGTCGTATTCGGAGTAGCGCTGGCGATTACATGGAATGTGCTGAGTCGTCGCTAACGGGCAACTGTTCCGGCCGCGTACCTGATCGTGTATCGAAGACGAGATGCGAATCCGGGACCGAGCCATTGAGGCCGGGGGGTCGAGAAATAGCGATCAGGACGAAAGACGCGTTTACCGTCCATCGTTTTCGCAGTGATTGCGCAGACGCTCCCGATATTTACGGACCCGGACCTCGAACTCCGATACGGGTCGCTCGCCTACCACTCCTGCGCCGCGGGGCACGCGACGATCCCTAACGAACAGTTACTTTAGAACGAGTTTCAAGAATCTCATGGTGCCAGGACGCCACCCAGGGTGGCGTTAGCCCCGAGCGTGTCATCGCGAAAGTCGCCCGCTCAGGCGTGCCAAGATCACTCCATCCAACGTTGCCCAAAGGGAGGACCGCTAACTGCCCCGTCGAGACGGACAATATGTTTCGCGAAAAATCCTCCGAAGTTATCGCCGCATATGTTTTCTCGTCATGCGCCAGCTCGATTCCCTTGGAGGATGTCCGACCACGCTCCAAAAGCCGCAATATGTCGGGTGCCACGGCGTCGACCATACGGAGAAAGGTCGTTACCCGTCCCATCATCACGAAGGTATTCCACAGACAGCCGTGTGCCTGAAGAGCTTGGGCAACATGAGTCGAAGGCTTTTCCCAGAACCGATGGACGCTACGGGGTGAAAAGACCCCGGAATGTTCTAGCCGCCGGCCTGGCTCGATCCATCCGTATTCAACTTCTGCACGCTCCGCCCTCGCCCCTAAAAGAAGGATTGAATCAGGGTGCCGATGAACAATTCCGATGGCCAAGCGGACCGACGCTAGAAATCGCGCTTCTCTCGAATAATGATGGTCGGTCGGGAAGAAGGCTACGATGCGGTCGCCGGCTAAGCCGGCAATCCGCAGGAGACTGGAGACGACTGCTGCCGTCGTGCCCTTGTTGGCTGGCTGCACTACGACCCTCGAGGGCTTCACGGCGGCCAGTTCATCCGCGTAAAACCTCTCGTGGGATTTCACAACGCTGTAAATCGTGCGGTCTTTCGATATAAGGCCAGCAAGCCTGGAGCGAGTGCGCGCAAGGAGCGTCTGTCCGCTGTAGAGCGGGCAAAATTGCTTGGGACGGTCTTCTCCGGTAATGAGCCGGGTGAGAGGCTGCAGTCTGCTTCCGTCGCCGCCCGCTAAAAGTACTGCCCAAACCTGTTCGTCCACAATCGCCCTTTCTGATCCGACCTGCAACGTTCCGATCAATACCCCACCATAGTTCCGCTCGCGGCTTCATGCCATACCGAGCACGCGGTAATTAGGGACGAACGGCCCTGGTACTTCGGGAGGTCAGCCGATTTAACCCTTCCAGGAAAGTGCGAAAAGTGTGCGGAAGAGAGCCATTAAGACCCATCGGAGCGCCGAACGCTAACACCAAGTCGCGTCGCGGCAGCCGGTCGGAGTTCATGAATTTGAGGGCCGTCAGACCCTTTCGATAGAACCTGCGCGACAACGAGCGAATGTTCACCGCTGAATTCGCGCAGCGCATCGCGTTTGACGGCGAGAGTTGGCCTTTGCGCGAGGAGCGTCTTACCCAGCAACGTTAGGGTCAACGGGAGAGCCAAAGGAATTGTCACTGTTGGTCCCTCCACATGCCGTACGAAAGACGCAATGCCGCGCGGTGTCGAACGCTGTCAAGGAAAGTGTGCGTCTGTGTCGGTTGGCGCTGCCATACTGGACGCTCGGTATATTTCGCCGCAGGTAAAAGGTAGTCTCTCGGGGAACATGCGGCTACGAAGGAAGACGGGCGCCATTGTTGGAAAAGGCACCCGTCAATGGGGGACGGGGAAAGTGGTTCAAGTATATTGCTCGCGCTTGGATGAACCTATACCTTGGCGCTGGTATTTCCGAACACGGCACGCAGGTAAAACGAAGTAGGCGCAAAGCAAACGGATTGCGATAACAATTTGCCGTCTGCTGCCGGCTTGCTCTGACATAAT
>CAVXVL010000109.1:0-98082 GCA_963765085.1 Terriglobia bacterium
GCAGCGCATCCAGCGAAGGAACGGGAACCCGTGATAACCGTTTCGCCATTACCACCACGCACAGCCTCTGCAAAACGGGCATGCGCGGGCAATGTACCCACTACCGGACTCAGCAAACGAAAGAGCGGACTCGCAACCAAATGAATTTATTTAAAATAGTTCATGCGGTCTCAGCAGTCAGGCCCATGCCGCTCCAGGATCGCTAAAATGTGTTCCGAGGGTGATAACAAACCCTGCACGCGCTTCATCCGGACAAAGACCTGGATTACGCGGATTGGATGGATTACGCGGATTTTTTAATTGTCATTCCGCGAAAGCGGGAATGACATACACCCTTCTCCAAAATCTCTAAAATCGCCCCAAATCATCGTTAGGAAGATACACCAGCAGGGCCATCGTGGCGAGTGCGGAGATCGTAATAGAGCACGGTGCTGAAAGTCGGCATAAGTCCAGAGAATAGAAGTGACACTACGGTGATCTCTCCTGCGGCGGCACGGAGTGCTCCTGGAGTAGTATCGAGCAGCCATTGGAGCGTGAGATCCATCACGTTCAGAATATCGTTCCACCAGAGGGAGAAATCGCTGAAGGTGGAATTGCAGGATCACGCTGGCCATCATAAATCCCACGAATACTATGATGGCAAACACGAATGAGGCTCCAAACACGCGCCCACCGGAATGCCGCGTAAGCTCCCAGCTTCTCCGGACGGCCGCAAACGGGCCAGATTCTTCGCTGACAAGCGCGGGAACCGTAACGAACAACCGGAGTATGAGATAGATCTGCGCGACCAATATGAACCCACTCAGCGCGCCAGCCGCCGCGTCCGGAAGAAGGCCGAGGATGCCATCGAAGGCGAGCACGGCGATCATATCGATAGATACAGTAGCAATATCTTCCATACATGCTTCGCAAAAGCAGCCCGGAGCGACCCGAATAATTCCTGCGGGCGCTCTTCGAACACCTGAGAAGCAAGATCGACCGCAACGGCCATGAGCGCAAATATACCCATCGTTAGCAGCACAAAACCCACAGCAAGGAATTCGAACGACGAATAGAAACGAGTAACGTTTGCGCTAAAAAAGGAATATAGTTTCCGTGTGGCCGCATGTGGATATGGCTGACCCGCTCCCGGAAGTTTTTCAGACAGAACTGGATTCTGCTCCACAATGAGAGCATTCAAATCGTTGCGGGCATTGGTGAGATCGGTGTCTCCGAAATTAGCATCATGCCGCACGACAACAATGGCGTCTGAAGTGAGGCTTGTAGTTCCGGCAGTAACAAGACAAATACCGGGCACTGCGAGAAGAAGGAACAGCGCGCCATACCGGGCGAATGTGCGTCCATAAATGGAGAACGTCTCGGTAATGATCTCGACGAGGGCGAGAAACGAGGAAGGAATCACTTTTTAATTACGAATTACGAATTTCAAATTACGAATGAGGGAGCGGAACCGGTCATAACATCATTGCAATTTTTGGAGGAATTCCTCTTCTGTAAGAATTTTTACTCCAAGTTCTTCGGCTTTTTGTAGTTTCGAACCTGCTTCGGCTCCGGCAACCACGTAATGCGTTTTTTTGCTCACGGAGCCTGATACTTTGCCGCCGCGCGATTGGATCTTTTCTTTGGCTTCATCACGCCATAGTGTTTAACGTGCCGGTGAGAACAAACGTCTTGCCACTAAAGAATTCGGAGATCGCCGGTTTCGGCTTTAGGGACGCCGTGGAACGGAAGTCCTGCTTTCGCAACCGGCCGAGCAGGGCTTGATTTTTCGGTTGACGGAAATACGCAAACACGCTAGCCGCGATCTCCGGTCTGCCGATCCCGGGAACGTTATCAATTGCTTCTTCGGTAGCTTCGGCAATATGGTCGATAGAACCGAACTCATAGATGAGCAGCTTGGCGATGCTCGTCCCCGGCATGACGAATACCAAGCACGAAAAGAAACCGCGCGGCAGGCCGCGATTTACTTTGCTCAATTCCTTCCAAAAGATTATCCACCTTCTTATCGCCCATCCGTTCAAGCTCGATTAGCTCGGCGCGACGATCTTTCAATTCATAAATATCGGCGACATTGCGAAGCAATCCAGCCGCCACCAATTGCTGGACCGATTGGCTGCCAAGTCCGGCAATATCCATCGCCCCGCGTGATGCAAAGTGCGTGATACGACCAATGACTTGCGCGGGACATTCCAGATTTTCACAATACCAGTTCACTTCCCCGGGCGGGCGTACCAACTGCGAATCGCACTCCGGGCAGTTGAGAGGGAAATTTAAACGGCTTTGCAGATTTTGGTCGCTCACCGGTATCGACCCCAACCACTTTGGGAATTACTTCGCCACCTCGCTCGACGAGCACCATATCGCCGATGCGAATATCTTTTCGTTCGATCTCGTCTGCGTTGTGCAGCGTTGCGCGCCGGATCGTAATACCGGTAAGCGGGACTGGTTCGAGTTCCGCCCCCACGGGAGTTATCGTTCCCATTCCAGTTCCACTTGCAGCGTGATCCCCGAGAAGACGCGTTTCGTGCTTGTTTCGTCTCGAACTTATAGGCGATGGCCCACCGAGTGGCGATTTCGCCACGAAGCCTACGCGCTGTTGTTCCGAAAGTGCATTGACCTTGATAACAACTCCATCGATCTGAAACGGCAGTTCCTCGCGATGCTCCTGCCAGTGCATCGCGAACTGCATAATGCCCTCGGTGTTGCTCGCAACACGCGTCTTTCGATGTCGGAAATCCAAATTCTTTCAGCAGGTCGAGCCGCTTCGAATGCGTATCTATTTCTGGAGCCTGTTCGATCCCCTCACCATCGAATAGCAATTTGATAAGCACGAAATTCGAGCGGACGTTTCGCCACTTCCCGAGAATCGAGCGTCTTGAGCGTGCCAGCGGTAGAATTTCGAGGATTTGCGAATGGCGGCTCGCCATCGCTTTCTCGCTGTTCGTTCAGTTTGCGAAATCCTTCAAGTTCCATAAATACTTCACCGCGGACTTCAAAGCTTTCCGATACGAAGCGGGAACTGGAATGAAGGAGGAGCGGGATCGACCGGATGGTTCGCACATTCGGGGTTACATCGTCACCCGTTGTTCCATCGCCACGTGTAGCACCTCGGACAAGCTTTCCATGCTGATAGCTCAGGCTCATCGCTACGCCATCGAATTTCAGTTCGCAGGTATAGCCGCTGGCGGGATCATGGCCAAGCAGATCGCCTACGCGTCTGGCAAAGTCCTCCACCTCCTGCGTATTATACGTGTTCGCAAGTGAAAGCATCGGAACGTGATGCACGGCAGGAGGAAAAAGCTTTGTCGGCTCTCCGCCAACACGCTGCGATGGGGATTCCGGGGTTATGAGATCAGGGAACTCTGATTCGAGTTCGCGCAACTCCTGCATCAGCCGGTCATACTCGCGGTCGCTGATGGTAGGCGCAGCCAGCACGAAATAGTTACGATCGTGCTCTTCGATAAAGGCCATAGCAACGCGGCAATACGTTCTTTTCGGCTTGCGCGGAAGTCATAGTATCTTTGGCATCGTGACCGTTACCGTCATTCCTTCTCCTATTGCACCTTCCAGATCGAGCGTACCTCCGGCAAGCGCCGCCCGTTCACGCATGCCCATCAAGCCTAAGGATTGGCTGATAGCAATATCCTGATCGTCAAATCCGATGCCATCGTCATGTACACGCAGCAAGATCGCAGGGGGTTCCACGCCTCCATTTGTTTCCCTTAGTTGCGCTTAACATGTTGAGCATTAGCATGCCGCGCAACGTTCGTCAGCGTTTCTTGAAAAATACGGAATAAGGCGGTGGCTTGCGATGGATTCGCTGTGATCTCATTGATGGGAAGATGGACATGGCAGTCGAGCCCGCTCCGCTTTTCGAACTCACGCGCTTGCCATTCTATGGCAGCGGCAAGCCCAAGATCGTCAAGCACGCTGGGCCGCAATTCGGAAGAAATCCGGCGGACGCTCTGTATCGTACTATTGACAAGATCAATGATCGAGTTCATTCGCCGCTCGGTCTCTTCACTCGGTGGAACTTGTCCGAAGCATGGCCACATCCATTTTACAGCGCCGTGAGCGATTGGCCGAGTTCATCGTGCACTTCGCGTGCAATACGCAGCACGCTCTTCCTGCATGACTTGCGTATAAGCGGAAAGCTCGCGAAGCCGTTCGCGTGACGCAAGAAGATCGTCCTCCACGAGCTGACGTGCAATATCCGCGCGTTCGAGCCGACGCGAGGTAACCGCAACCACAAGCGCAAAAAGCGTGATGCTCGTTGTAACCAAAAGCACAATGGCAAACGGGAGTTCATACCAATTCCAGACCTGGGAAGAGGTAAGAAGCAGAAGTGCGAGGCAGCAAGGAGAGCTGGGATGCCAGCGAAGTCCCATCACGCCGGCAGGGCCATCCGTCACCAAGATACGCAGGAAACCCTTGCTCGGGCCGCACACACATGAGCGCAACAGAGATCAGTACTCGGCTAAGCGCGCCCGGTACGGACATCTGACTGTAATCTTTGATACCATACAGTGGCTCGATCGCGTAGGCGTGCCCCATAAGCGCGAGCGCTGCGACCGATGCAGAAAGAAGCGCCGCAGCTTGCGCAAAATCAATCGACGCCCGCCGCTACGCACCGTCAACAATAGGGTGGACAGGCTTGATAAGAAAAGGCACAAGGCACCATTCGGCCCGATCTTGTTCGGATTTTCCACTGGATCTAAAAATCGAATAAAATCCGCGAATGGAAGCCCTCCGGCGTAGCATAGTCAAGCACCACGATTGCAGTGCAAACGAAAATTATCCAGGATAGTACTTTGACCAAGCCCATACCCAACTGATAGCATAACAATAACACGGAAAGCGCAAGAAAAAGCGAGAAGAACAATCCCAAAGAATGCGTCGGCGTAAAGACCGGCATCGCTGAACGAAGAATAGGTACGTTGATCAACCAACTCAGTGGGCCAGTCAAAGTAAAAAGAATTCCAAGGTATGCAGCCGCTTTACCCATGCGCCGCGCGCGAAGTACGAACGCGGGATTGGAACCCATGGTCGGATGTTCGGAGTGCCCGGGTGTATTCCTAATGCGTCTGACCCTAATTTAGACCAATTATGGACGAGGTGGAATAGGCTCAACAGGATGGATGAGTTTCGAAATAGACGTGGCCGCGGGCGTTGACCTCGCCGGTGTCGGCGTTGTAGTCGACACCTCGTCGGCGCGCATGAGCATATCCGTGGTCTCGACACGCACCATGCCGCGAGGGGGTGCCGGATGGGGCCGTCGGCTTCCTGAGTGACGGATTCGATGAAGACATGCTCGGCGTCAGGAGCATTGGGACGGGGATGAAACGGGCTTGTTGGGGTCGGTACTAAGAGTACCGGCGGGCGGAGGCGGCGCAGGCGAAGAGGGGCGAAAGTCCTGGGCGAGAGCCTGGACTGGTAACAGTGCGATCGGAGAGGATCAAACCAAGCAGAATCAAACAAAATGCGTGACAAATGTCTTTAAATGTGTTAGCTAGGAAGAGCAACCTAGTACTTCGGTTGGGTGTACGATTGGGAAGTCGGTGCCAGGAATAGCCCCAATCGAGAACCGTAGCAGAAGGGGAATTGAGCGCGTCAACAACGCGCTGCTATAGCGACCATGGAATGCCGATTTTGCAGAGCGTGGAACGACGAAGATGAGCGCCGCTGTTCGCGCTGCGGACGCCGCATGCACGCCGCGGCCGCACGCCCCGCGCCCGATACGTATCCGCTGATGACGGCGACCGCGCCGGCGTTGGATGCTTTCGCGGCACAAGGACCAAGCGGCCGGACGCACGACGCACCCGCGCCACCCGCGCATTCCCCCGCAGCCCGTTTACCCTCCGCTGCCCGATCCTGAACGTCGCCATCAACCGGCCTACCAGCCCTCGCTTTTTCGAGATCCGCAGCAGGGCTTGAAAATCGTCCCGCTTCCGACTATGACGCCCGTGCGGCAGCCCGCGGGTACCAAGCGCGGTGTGGCGCGTCCGGCCGGTCCCGCGCAGATCGAATCGAGGCGACGACGCACAGCACTCGCTGAATTTTTCGGATGCTCGGGCGCCGATGCCCGGCGCTCGACATGCGTGTGGAGGCCGTGATCTTCTGCGACGCGCCTGTGGCGCTGCCCATGCATCGCTTCATCGCCGCGGCCGGTGGACGAGAGCATGGTCCTCATCGGACTGGGTCTATTCCTGAGCGTATTTTTGTTGGCGGGCGGCCACATCGTTTTTAACAAGCAGGTCGTACCGCTGTTCGCGGGAATGATCGGCGTGATGTGGGCGGTGTATCACATGCTGATGATTCGCCGGCGGCGATACGCCGGGGATGCGTTTCGCGGGCTTGCGCGTCGTGAATTTCGATGGCCGGGTAGCCGACCGCGAGCAGCGGGGCGTTCGTCAGGCGGCTTATGTGTTGAGCGTTCTCTCTGCGGGCGTCGGACTGCTGTGGGCGCTGGTCAACGAAGAGAATGTCACTTGGCACGATCATATTTCGAAAACCTTCCCGACGCCGGGATAGGTTCTTCGGGGATCAATCGCCCTGATTCGAGCGCGCATCGTCGAACGATCCACTTCACTTTGTCCCGTTTGTCAGCCTCCCGGCGCGGACGTTCACGACGCTGCGGGCGCCCGCAAATAAACGGGGATGATTGTGGAAAGTCCCTCGTGAATTCCTGGGCCGCGGACTAAGGGCAACGCCCGGTTTCCCCGATCCCTCCGGCGATGGTAGGCTGGAAGTCGTGAGCCGCGCTTTAGCCCGCTACATTCCGTCCCGGCGCTACGCGTCCCTGACCCTGTTCGCGATCCTGGGTGCGCTCCTCAGCGGCTGGATGGGGCAGCGCTGGGCGCCCAGTTGGATTGCCGCGGGGCTATTCACGGCCTCGGCGATCGCGCTGGCCCTGATCGCGCTGCGCCCGATTGTGGAAATTCACGAGGCACATCTGGCGATCGGCCGGCGGACTATTGCGTGGGGTGAAATCCGGCGCGTGGACCAAACCGGATGGAACGCTCCGTTGGCGCTGTATTTGACGCTGGAGAGCGCGGAACGAGTGCTGCTTCTCTATCCGGGTGACGTCGACGGCTGCGGAAGCCTGCTGCGGCACATCCGGCGCTTCTCGCGGAGCGCGCTGCTCGACGGCACGCCGTATCGTCAATTCTGGGGCGAACCGCCCGCGCCGGCGAAGACTGTTCGCGAAACCATGCAGAAATATCCAGTGCTTCCACCCGAGGAAGAGGAAGAAATCGAGCGTATGCTCCAGCGGCTGCGAACCGTGGGGCACATCGATTCCCGTTCCAGCGACGAGAAATAGAGGCCGGGTGTTCGGCGAGATGTCTCCCCGCGAAACGTCGCCGGAAATGCGTATTCCGAACGGGGCCGTGAAACTCCATCTATGAAAACCCGCTGGCGTGTTGTGTGGGCGGTCATCGCCCTCGTGGCGATTGCCGGTTGGATCGCACACGACCGCATCCTCACGGCCTTCGGCAGTTATTTGATTCAAGCTTCGCCGCCGGAGCAAGCGGACATCGTCGTGGTGCTGGCGGGCGACTCGTATGGCAATCGTATTCTGACGGGCGCGCAACTCGTGAAGGATGGGTACGCGCCGGTCGTACTCGTGAGCGGCCCCGGCGGAGAGTACGACTTACACGAATGCGATCTTGCCATCCCTTTCGCGGTGAAGCACGGCTATCCAGAAGCTTCCTTCCTGCATTTCGAACACAACGCGCACTCGACGCGGGAAGAAGCCGACGACATCGTTCCGGAGCTGCGGCGCAGAAACGTACACAAGGTTCTGCTGGTGACCAGCAATTTTCACACACGCCGGGCGGGCGAGCTCTTTCGAAGAGCGGCGCCGGAGCTAAAGATCATTACGATTGCAGCTCCGGACGAATACTTTACGCCCGACGGCTGGTGGCACAAACGGGAAGCCGAGAAAACGTTTCTCGCGGAGTGGGAAAAAACGGTGGCAGTATGGCTGGGAATATAACGATTGCAGGACGGGGATGAGCCGTTACCGTCGCGGCTCGGAAGCGGGGGCGGAAAGGGGGCAGCATCTTTAACGATACCGCCCCGATACGATCCCGCCCCACGAATGCTTTAGTACCAGTTGCGCAGGCGGACTTCGGTGCCGGTGCCTTTCAGTGCGGCTTCGAACGGCTTCAAGTCGGACATGCCGTAGTGATACGGATAGACCACTTTCGGCTGAAACGCCTTCACGGCTTCGGCGGCTTCTTCGGGCGTCATGGTGTACGGCAGGTTCATGCACACGAAAGCGACGTCGATATTCTTCAGTGCGCGCATTTCCGGAATGTTTTCGGTATCGCCCGAAAGGTAGATGCGCAGGCCACCGTAGGTGACGATGTAGCCATTGCCGCGGCCTTTATCGTGAAACAGCTTGCCTTCGGCGGGGCCGCGTTTGATGTTGTACATCGGCACGGCTTCGAAGGTCCACGCGCCCACCTTCTTGGTTTCGCCGTTCTTCATGATGACGCCATCCGGAACGTCTTTCTGCGCGGCGCCCGGGATAATGATCATGGTGCCGGCCTTTTTCACTTTGGCGATGTCCGCGGCATCGAGGTGGTCGCCGTGGATGTCGGTAATCAGGATGATGTCTGCTTTCGGCGCGCCGGTGAAATCGCCCATCGCGGGATCGACCTGAATCACCTGGCCGCCGGCTTCGATCGTCAAACTGGCGTGCTGGATCGGGGTGATTTTCAGGACGCCGGCTTTGGTTTTAAATTCCTCGGCGGGCTTTGCGGCGAAGGCAGGAATCGCCAGAGCCACGCAAACAGCAAAAGTTGAAATTTTCATATAGAGACATTATGCGTTATCTCGCAATAGAGCACTGCGCTGTCAAGGCTCCCGGCAAGAGTTCTTCGAGCGCACCTATCGCTTCCGCGCGGCGGTCGATTTGGCTTGTTTGCCGTTGCTTGCGCACTCTGATCCTCGCGCACGGTGTATTCGCCGGATATATTTGAGAGTAGATGCGGCGCTTCCTCCATCGTTCGGCAATCGTCCTCACTTTGCTTGTGCTCGCGGGGCTCGCTCCTTCGGCGATGGCGCAAGGCGCAGGGTGCTCGTCGGTTGCAACCTGGTCGGCGTGCGACATGACCTTCGACCTCAACGGTCCCGAGAATACGCCGCAAGTCACGGTGCGCGCCGAGTTTCGGTCCCCGCATCACAAGACGATTTTGATCCACGCGTTTCATCAGGGCTCGCGCATGACGGTGCGCTTCGCGCCGACCGAGCCGGGCACGTGGACGTATCAACGATCAGCAGCGTGAGCAGGCTCGACGGGCAGATGGGTCAGATCGCCGCGGCCGAAACGAATTCACGCGGGTTCGTGAAGACTGCCAACCTGCATCACTTCGCGACCGAGCCCGCGCCGGGCGACGAACAGAAACCGCATTGTGGATGGGCGCGCCGATCGAACATTTCGTCACGATGCCGCGCGCGGATTTCGACCGCGTCATCGAGCAGCGGGCGAAGGATCGCTTCACGCACACGCAGGTTACGATCGATGCGAATGTGAATCTCGACGAAGCGGCCGAACGGATTCGGCGATCAACGCCAGGGGGATGGTCGCGGATATCGCCCTCGCGTCGCTTCCGGCCGAGGCCGCGGAGCGCGAACGTTTCGTCACCGATATCGTCGCGCGCTTTTCGGCGTTGAACATCACGTGGGCCGGAATTTCCGATTTTGATCGCGTTCCCCAGGGGCGGCAGATGTTGAAAGAAGCCGGCGCTATGATCCAGAAGCTCGATGCCTATGCGCATCCACGGATGGACGCTGGCCGCGTCGACAGCGGGTCCTGTAGCAAGCGATGGGTGGGCGAACCTGCTCGGTTACGGAATTCGAACGCGGATGTGGGCGGGGTCGAGCATCAGATTTACGCGTGCCGGGCGTAAACGCCGGGATTCAGTCGCGGGCGGATCTATGGAACGCGACCATGAACGGTCAGTATCCCGGAGCGGGTGACGGAGCGTACATGAAGCCGTGGTTCGATTTCGTATCCGCGAGCCGCTACTGGGAACTGGAGCCGTATTTCGACGTGCAGGGCGGCGAGAGCCGTGGCGCTCGAAGGAGTCGAGTATCTGGTCTATGTGGAGAAGCCCGGAACGGTGGCGCTGAAAGTGGAGAATCACGCTTACGACGTGGCGTGGATGAATCCAGAGAATTGAGAGTTGGTGAAAGAGAAGAAGGAATTCAAAGGCGAGATGTTCATCGGCGAACCGCCCGACGCCTCGCACGACTGGGTCGTCCGCGTGTCGCGTGAGGGCCACAAGGAAGGGATGCTGAAGTCTTACAAGTTCGAGTCGAGTCCCGTAGCCGCTCAGGAGGTCGAGATCTCTCCGGCGAAAATTCCCTTCGAAATCGCCGCGCCGGAGGGGGAGGAGCTTTCGATTTCGAAACCGGCCAAGTTCGCAATCAAGTTAAAGCGCGAAACAAAAGCGACGCAAACCATGCTGATCGAGTGGACGCTCGAACAGCCCGGTGGATCGGAAGGCTATCGAGTGGTGGGGACGGGCAGGGAAGGAACGTTCACGTTCCCGCGCGTGCTGCTCGATAAAACGACGGGCGTGGTCAGCCTGCGCGCGAACGTCGTCAACACGTTCGGGAAAGCGTACACGCTCGACAAAGTGTACCGGCTGATTCCGTGAGCCCGCTGATTCTGGCCGTCGATACGACGGGCGATCGGGGAAGCATCGCGCTGGTTTCCGAAGCAGGCGTCGTGGCGGAAACGGATCTCGGTTCCCCCGGGGCGTTCGCGGACTCGCTGTTTGGCGCGATCGACGATCTGCTGGTGAGGGCAGGGATCGGCGTGAAGGATATCTCCGCGTTCGCCGCGGCTTCGGGACCCGGATCGTTTACCGGCGTCCGAATCGGATTGACGGCGGTCAAGGGGTTGGCGGAAGCGACGGGACGTCCGGCGATCGCGGTTTCGAATTTGCAGGCGCTGGCGCAAGGGGGAAGCAGGCCTCTCCGCGCGGTGGTGATCGACGCGCGGCGCGGCGAAGTTTACGGCGCGGTCTACGACCAGTCGCTCGAAATCGTGCGCGAAGAGGCCGTGATCAAACTGGAAGCATGGCTCAAGTCACTTTCGGACTTGAAGTCCGCAGGCGAGTTCGAGTTCATCACGAACAATCTTGCGCTCGCGGAAATGCTGAGAGCTATCTCTCCGGAACCCATGGTGCTTGATGCCCCGCAGGCGCTGGCGGTTTCTATCGGGCAAATCGCACTGGATCGTTTGCGCAACGGGCTCGCGCAGGATCCGATCGAAGTGGACGCGAACTACGTCAGGCGATCGGATGCGGAGCTGCTGTGGAAAGACCCATGGGAAGTGAAGGGACCGGCATTGCGCTGAGAATTCCGTTCGCGATCGCATCGAGCGGCAGAACCCGTTGAACGCCGCCCATGCCGATCGCCTCGCGCGGCATGCCAAAAACGACGCAAGTGGCTTCATCCTGCGCGATGGTGCGCGCGCCGCTCTGTCGCATCTTGAGCAACCCTTCCGCACCGTCGCGTCCCATGCCGGTGAGGATCACGCCGACCGCGTGAATTCCCGCGGCTCTGGCCACGGAGGCGAACAGAACATCCACGGAAGGACGTTGATATTGGATCAGCGGGCCGTCTTTCACACGCACTTCGTAGCGTCCTCCGGTGCGCTCCAACAGCATATGAAATCCGCCGGGCGCGACCAGCGCGAGACCGGGCTGCGGCGTATCGCGATCCTTGGCTTCCCGCACGTCGAGTTTGGAAATGCGTTTCAGCCGCTCGGCGAAGGTCGCCGAGAACACGGCGGGAATATGCTGCGTGATCAGAATGGGCGGCATGTTGGCGGGCAGCGAAGGAAGGACGGCCGCGATCGCTTCCGTTCCACCGGTAGAAGCGCCGATCGCGATCACGGTTTCGGCATCGTACGCCGGCGCGGTGAGGCGCACGGGAGGCGAAGGCGCGGGAACATTGGGACGCCGCAGTTTCGCTCGCGCCGCCGCGCGAATGCGCGTGCAGATGCCGGCGCGCAGTTCGCCGACCGAGTAGGGCCCGCTTGGTTTGGCGAGCACGTCGACCGCTCCGCAGCGCAGCGCTTCCATGGCGATCTGGCAGGATGCCTGCGCGAGGGAGCTGACAATAATCACCGGCATAGGCGCCGACCGCATGAGCGACTTCAAAAACGTCAGCCCATCCATGCGCGGCATTTCGATATCGAGCGTGAGTACGTCGGGCTTGAGACGGGTGATTTTCTCGAGAGCGACGATCGGATCCGGTGCGGTGCCGACGACTTCGATATCCTCTTCGGCGGCCAGGGTTTCGGAAAGAATTTTACGGACGATGGCCGAATCGTCCACGATCAGGACACGAATCTTGCCCGCTCCGCCGGCTGCGCTTGTCCGCCCCAGGTTGACCATCGAATTTATTCGTCGGGCCCGAAATCCACGCGCAGGCACACCGACAGGGTTCCATCTTCGAGCAGGAATCCACGCCGCACGCCATGGATGGCATGGCTGTAAACGAACGGACGCGACGTGGCGGGAGTTTCCAGATGAAAGTATTCGACGCGGCCAAGGCTCGAAAGCGCGGAGCCGCACGTCATGTTGGCGAACTCCGCCATCACCTCCTCCATGTTTATCTCAGAGACCTCCTCGGTCTCCACGCCGAGGAAATTAGCGGCGAGGGTCATCGCGGCCCGCGGGTCGATATCGATCTCCAGATCGCCTTGCGGCTTGCCGTGGAAGTGCATGAGCGTCGTGACGCGCTCGCGGCCCACACTTTCCTCCGGGTCGGCATGGTCGAGCACGGGGCTGAAGAACATGGTCTCCAGCACCTGGCTGCAGCACGAATCGAGCAACGCGCCGACCAGAGCGTCGGTATCCGGCGCGTCCATCGCGGGAATCTGAGGCGCGGGAGTCTGAGGCGTGTGAACCTCGGGCAGGGGGACTCAGGCATCGGGAATCTCCTGGGGGCTGAAGAGAGCCCGCTCCACTTCGTTGCGAAGCTGCTCCGGACCGAAAGGCTTTTGCAAATAGCCGGTGGCGCCGAGATCGAGCATGTTGTGAATGCGGTGCGCCGTGGCATCGGTGGAAACGACGATCACGGGGATACCGGCTTGCGGACCGGCGCGCAGGCGGCGCACGAACTCCTCGCCGTCCATGACGGGCATGTTGATATCGGTGAGAATCGCATCGAGGCGCTGGGCGGCCGTCACTTCGAGCGCCTCGGCTCCGTTGCCCGCTTCGAAATAATTCTCGATTCCTAATCCGCTGATCTGGATCACGCGGCGGACGAACCGGCGCATGGCGGGAGAATCGTCCACAATCAAAATATTCAGCGGCTGGGTATTCACCGACACGCTGTGCCTCCTAGAGTGCGCGGCCCGTGGCATCTCAGTTCCTGCTCGATGCCGCCGGCGGCGCGAACCCAAAACGTTCCCGTAGCCAGTTCCAGGCGGACGGTACGCGAACCGCTGCCTCCCAGATCCTCGGCGTGGGCCATGAGTCCCGCTTTCCACAGAGCCTTGCGGATGGCCAGCTGATTCCGTTTTCCGATATTGAAAATGCCGCGATCGTCCATCACAGCCGAACCTCCCGCAAGCCAGATGCGCAGCCGCGAAGGCGCCGCACCTAAACGCCGGCAACGGTCGAGCAACGCCGGCATCCCCGTATCGGCGAACAGGAAGGGATTGTTCGGCCTTCGCGCGATCCAGGCGGCGTCCGGCAGCAGAATATGAAGCAGGCCGCCGACCGAAGTCTGCGGATTGAACAGGCGCGAGTCCCATGCAGGATCCGAGCGCATAGGTGACCAGACTGGCAGTGCGGTCGCGGAAGCCTGGCAATCGCCGATACCGATCACGAGCGAATTCATGCGCGTCCTGCACGGGGAGCCGGTAGATAGGCGCGGTTTGACATATCGAGCAGATCGTTGGGCGCGCCCATTAACTTTCGGAATGGCCGATGAAGATATCCGCCGGGTTCCAGACGGAGCACCTGCCGCAGGACGGCTTTTTTGCGACTTGTCGAAATAGATCATCAGTTCCGGCAGAAGATCAGGGAAAGGTACGCGTATCGGCGAGCGGTTCGATCAGATTGGCGCGCTCGAATTCCACCGCGCGGCGGAGCTCGGGGACGATCGTGAAGCGGCCCGGTTCGGTTCGCGAAAATAGCGTTTGATCTGTTGCGGGAAAAACCCGCGAGGCGCGCACGGAATATATTCCCTTTCGCGCCGAGGTGAGCGCTTTCGTGGAAATATCGACGGCGCGGATAAGGACCGGCGGACGAGACGGCATGCCGAGATCGTCAAACAGCACCATGGCGATCGAGTAAGGCTCTTCGCCCGAGGAACAAGGTGCGCTCCACACGTCGATGCGGGGACGTTAGAGGAGCCCCGGAAGGATGACTTTGCGGAGGAAATCAAAATGAGCGGCCTCCCGCAGAAAGAGCGTGTGATTGGTGGAAAGCGCGTCGATCATCGCTACCAGCGATTCGCCCGTCCGATCGGCCAACACTAAATCGTAGTAGGCGCTGTAGCTCGGTAGTTTCATTTCGCGGAGTTTCTTTCCGAGGCGGGTGCCACGAGTTCGTGCTTGCTTCGGTCAAATGAGACCAAATTTGTCGTAGGCCAGACTGCGAAAGTTTCAAAGTCGCGCGCTTGAGCACGGGCGAAGGCTCGCTTTCGAAATCGTGCGGCGGCGGCCAAGAGAAGGCATTCGTTCGAGCCGCGGCCGGCCCTGCACGACGCCGTTGAGTCCAGAATCAGGCCGACCCGCCCGTCGCCCAAAATCGCGCCGCCGGAGATTCCCGCGACGTGCTGGAACGTCTCGCCCAGAGCTCTTGATGACGACTTCCTGTTTCCGAGCATCTCGTCCACCAGCAGGCAGAATCGCCGCCCTTCGCTTTCGACCACCACAAAAAGTCCTTCGCAGGGATTTTGCACGGCGCGCGGGATGTGGAAGCGCCGGTCCAGGCGCAGCACGGGAAGAAGCTCGCCGCGGATCATCGCCATTTCGGCGCGATTCTCGATGGTGAAGAGCATCTCCGGCGCGGGCCGGAGCATTTCGCGCACCGAGGAGATCGGCATGATGTAGCGTTCGCCGCCCACTTGCACGATCAAGCCCTCGATGATCGCGAGCGTCAGAGGCAGCTTCAGAAGAAACGTGCTGCCCCGGCCGGGCGTCGAGCGAATTTCAATGCGGCCGCGCAGGCCCTGAATTTGTCTGCGCACCACGTCCATGCCGACGCCCCGGCCGCTGACGTCGGTGATCTGATCGGCGGTCGAAAAACCCGGCTCGAAGATCAGATGAAAGATTTCGCTTTCGCTCGGATTGTTGCCTTCGGGAACCAATCCCTTCTCGCGGGCCTTGCGCAGAATTTTTTCGGTATCGAGACCGCGGCCGTCGTCGGACGACTTCGATGACAATGTGCCCGGCCTGATGGGAGGCGGCCAGGCGCAAAACGCCTTCCGCCGGTTTTCCTTGCGCGACGCGCTCGTCCGGAGTTTCGAGGCCATGGTCGAGCGAGTTGCGCACCATGTGCATCAGCGGATCGCCCAGCTGTTCAATGATGGTTTTATCCAACTCGGTTTCCTCGCCCGAGAGTTCCAGGCGAACGCGTTTTCCGTTCTTGCGCGCCAGGTCGCGCACCAGCCGCGTCATGCGCGTATACAAACTCTGCACCGGCGTCATGCGCAGGCTCATCGCCATGCGCTGCACCTCTCCCGTGATCCTGCCGAGTTGCTGCATATTGCGCTGCAGACCGCCTTCGGAATGGCCCAGCTCGGGGGCGTGCGCGAGCAGCGATTGTGCGATCACCAGTTCGCCCACCATGTCCATCATGTAATCGAGCTTGGTGGCGTCCACGCGCACCGTGAACGTCGCAATTTCTCCGGTGCCGCTCCGCGGCCGCCTTCACGATTTCCCGCCGTTCTCCGGCGTTTCCATCGGCGGGAACTTTTTCCAATTCGAGCGCCTCCGCAGAGGAGCGCGGCACGGAAACCAGGGAAACCGCTTTCGGAAGGATCTCCGGCGTGCGCGATACCGGCGATTCGGTGGGCGCTATTTCAGCCGTCTCAGACTCGTCGGCAGGCGATGCCAGGACTTCGCCGACCTTCCGCAAGACGCTGGTGAATTCAGGAGGCGCGCCGGCCTCCCCGTTCAGCCGCGCGTTCACCCAGGAGATGGCGCGCTTCAGGTAATCGGCGCTTTCGAGAACCACGTCGATCACCGCGGGTGTGACCGCGAGCTGGCCGTTGCGCGCCCGGTCGAGCAGGGTTTCGACTTCGTGCGAGACTTCGCGAATATCCGTGAGCTCCAGGAAGCCGGCGAGGCCTTTGATGGTGTGGAAGCTGCGAAAGGCCGCGTGCAGAGGATCGGCGGCCGTGGGATCGCGCTCGAGCAACAGCACTTCGGATTCGATGGACGCGAGATGTTCGGCCGCTTCGTTGACGAAATCGCGAAGCAGCTCGGGGTCTTCGGCCAGGGAGCTCGTCGAAGCGGGCGCCGCGCCTTGCACCACGCGGCGTAGATTCTCGAGGCCTGTTCCCAGAATCTTTTCAAGATCGGACGCCGAGCCGGTTTGCGCGGCCTCCGAAGTCTGCATCGCCAGTTTGCGGGCTGCCTCAGCCGCGGGCGTCCGGCCGGCCCCGCGCGCTATATTTTCGATCAGCGCGAGCGCCGCGACCGCATCCGCCGGGTCCGCGCCGCCGATCACGATCTTCAGACTCAGGTCTTCGATCCGCGCCAATACCTCTTCGATCATCGAGTGTTCACCTAGTGATCGGCCTTACTGATCAACGACAGCAAGATCTAAACGCGCCAGCTCGCGGGCGGTCATGACTTGATCGATGTCCAAAAGAATTTTGACTTTCCCCTTCAGTTTGGCGAGTCCCATCACATACGGCACCGTGACGTCCTGGCCAAAGCTGGGCGTATCCTCGACGTCGGCGGCGGCCACTTGAGCGACCTCCGCCACGCCATCGACCACCACTCCCATCAGCATCGTGCTCTGACCGGAGGCCACTTGCACCACGACGATGCAGGTGCGGTGCGTGTACTCGGCCGCTTCCATGCCGAATTTCAGACGCAGATCCACGACCGGAATCACTTTGCCGCGCAGGTTGATGACGCCCTTCACATGCAGCGGAGTCTGGGGCACCTGGGTAATATCTTGGACGCCCATGATCTCGCGGACTTTCTGGACCTGGATCGCGAACTCTTCCTTGTCCAGGTGAAACACGAGATACTTGCCGGCGCGTACATCGGCTTTCGCGGCGTCGGACTGCGTGACGAGAGCGGCGGTCATCGATAAATCCCTCCTCGCAAATGCATTGACATTAGTGCATCGGCCTCAAGAAGACTTAACGGCGAGAGGATTGATTCCGTTAAGAAATCGAAAGGAGAACGCGTCGCGCCGGGAAACGTCGTCTTCCGGTGGAGCCGTGTCCGGTAAGCGCCGTACTTGCATCGCGCGCGCCTCCTCGAGTCCTCAAATTGTCTTGCGACGGCCGTCAACTTATGGGGTCGTGCGAGTTCCGTGAACGGTCACTTTTGTTCTTGTCATTGATAGAGATACAATAGTGGTTTCGATTAATCCACTTCACTCGTCTGTGAATCCCAGGAGGACGTTTGCAAAGGACGAATACTGACGATCCGGGCTACTATCACAAGGTCGTCGATTGCCAATGGGCCTGCCCCGCTCACACCAATGTGCCGGAATACATCCGGCTGATTGCGCAAGGCGATTACACCGAAGCCTACATGGTGAACCGGGAATCCAACGTGTTTCCGGGCATTCTTGGCCGCACTTGTGATCGTCCCTGCGAACCGGCCTGCCGCCGCACTCGTGTGGATGGAAAGCCGGTCGCGATCTGCCGCCTGAAGCGCGTCGCCGCCGATCTGAAGGGTGAGATCAGTCACCTGCTGCCGGAGATTCCGAAGCGAAAGAACGGGAAGCGCGTCGCGTGCATCGGCGCGGGTCCGGCGTCGCTCGCGGTCGCGAACGATTTGATGCCGCTCGGCTATGAAGTGGTGATGTTCGAAAAATTCGGGAAGCCGGGCGGGTTGACACGCACGAACATCCCCTCGTTCCGTCTTCCGGCGAGCGTGCTCGATAGCGAGATCAACACGATTCTCGATATGGGCGTGGATATCCGCTACAACTCGCCGGTCGAGAGCATGCGCGATCTGCTCGATAAGAATTTCGACGCGGTGTTTGTGGGCAGTGGCGCTCCTCGCGGCAAAGATCTGGAGATCCCCGGCCGTCACGAGAGCGATCGCATTCACCTGGGCATCGACTGGCTGGAATCGATCACGTTTGGCCACATCGATTCGATCGGCGAAAAGGTTCTGATCATCGGGGTCGGGAATACCGCGATGGATTGCTGCCGCTCCTCGGCGCGTCTCGGCGGCAAGGATATCAAAGTGATGGCGCGGCGTCCGCGCGGATACTTTAAGGCGTCGCCGTGGGAACTGGAAGATGCCGAGGAAGAAGGCATCGAGATCATCATCAACCATGCCCCCACGCGCTTCGTCGTCGAAGATGGCGTGCTTAAGGGAATGGAATTCGAGCGCCTGGAATGGGACGCAAACGCGAAGAAGTCGAAGGTGGTCGAGACCGTGTTCCTTCCGGCCGACGATGTGATTCTGGCGATCGGCCAGGAGAACGCGTTCCCGTGGATCGAGCGCGATCTGGGCATCGAGTTCGATAAATGGGGTCTGCCGGTGGTCGACGAAAAGACGCTGCAGTGCACGCGTCCCGGCGTTTTCTTCGGAGGCGATGCGGCCTTCGGTCCCAAGAACATTATCTGGGCCGTGGCGCACGCGCATGCGGCGGCGATCTCCATTGATAACTATTGCCAAGGCGTCCCGGTAACGGATCGCCCCCCGGATAGCGCCAATCTTGTGACGACCAAGATGGGCATCAGCGAGTGGGCGTATCACAACGATTACAATCCGTCGCCCCGGCAGAAGATGAAGCACGTCGATCTGACGCGCCGCTTCCAGGAGCTCAGCATCGAAGTGGAGCTCGGGTTCAACGCCGAGCAGACCGCGCGCGAAGTGCAGCGCTGCCTGAACTGCGATATCGAAACGGTATTCACGCCGAAGCTGTGCATCGAGTGCGACGCCTGCATCGACATTTGTCCGATGTTGTGCCTCACCATCACACGCGACGGCGACGAGGAGCAAGTCAAGGAGAGACTGTCGGCGCCCGCGGTGAATCCGGATCAGGCGCTGTTCGCCTCCGCGCCGCTCCCGCAAACCGGCCGTCTGATGATGAAAGACGAGGACCTTTGCGTCCACTGCGGCTTGTGCGCCGAGCGTTGCCCGACCGCGGCCTGGGACATGGAGAAATTTGAACTCCTCATCAACTATGCAGGGAGAGAAGCGTGCAGCACGGTACCCGCGTAAACGATTTCGCTTTTAAGCTGGCCAACGTAAACGGCACCGGCTCGGCGAGCGCCAACAGCCTGTTGATGCAGGCGATCTTCCGCATGGGCATTCCCGTTTCCGGGAAGAATTTGTTTCCCTCGAACATTCAAGGCCTTCCTACCTGGTATGAAATCCGGGTGAGCAAGGAAGGCTACATCGCGCGATCGCTCGAATACGACTTAATGGTCGCGATGAATTCGCAGACCTATGCGCGCGACGTGCGCGAGGTCCGCAGCGGCGGCTACCTGCTGTACGATTCCACCTGGCCGCTCGATCCGAGCCTGCATCGCGATGATGTGACGTTTCTCGGCGTTCCGCTCTCGCGCATGTGCAACGAGGCGTTCTCTAATTCGCGCGAGCGCATCCTGATGAAGAACATCGCCTACACCGGCGCGCTGGTGGCGATTCTCGACATCGATATGGGCGTCGTGGAGCAGCTTCTCGAAGAGAAGTTTTCGGCGAAGAAAGCGTTGAAAGAGTCGAACACCAAAGCGCTGAAGCTCGGCTACGACTACGCGAAATCGCACTTCATGTGCCCGCTCCCGTTCCATCTGGAAAAGATGAACGAGAACGCGGACAAGATTTTGATCGACGGCAACACCGCGACCGCACTCGGTTGCGTCTACGCCGGCGCGACGGTGGCGGCGTGGTATCCCATTACGCCTTCGACCTCCGTCATGGACGCTTTCAAGGAATTCTGCGAGCAGTTTCGCAAGGATCCCGAAACCGGCAAAAATAATTTCTGCATCGTGCAGGCCGAAGATGAACTCGCGGCCATCGGCATGGTGATCGGCGCTTCCTGGAACGGAGCGCGCGCGTTTACTTCGACCTCGGGTCCCGGCATTTCGCTGATGAACGAGCTCCTCGGCTTGGCTTATTACGCGGAGATCCCCGCGGTCGTCGTCGACGTCCAACGCGTCGGGCCCTCCACGGGAATGCCCACGCGCACGCAGCAGGGCGACCTTTTTGAAACCGCCTACGCCTCGCACGGCGATACCAAACATATCCTGCTTTTCCCGGCGAATCCCGGTGAGTGCTTCGATTTCGCGCGCAACGCGTTCGACCTGGCCGAGCGCTTCCAGACGCCGGTCATGATGCTCTCCGATCTGGATATCGGCATGAACGACTGGGTGGTCCCGCGCCTCACCTGGGACGAGCATTATCGCCCCGATCGCGGCCGCGTTCTGAGCGCCGCGGATCTGGAGAAGATTCCGAAATTCCAGCGCTACAACCCCGAGGATGAAAATCACGTCGCCGCGCGCACCGTGCCGGGCGTGCATTCCAAAGGCGCGTTCTTTACGCGCGGATCGGGACACAATAAATTCGGCGGCTATACCGAAATCCCCGACGAATATCAGGAAGTGGTGGATCGCCTGCTGCTAAAGCATAAGGCGGCGGCGCGCTTCATCCCGGCGCCGATCATCAAGCGGCGGCACGGCGCGAAAATCGGGCTCGTCACCATCGGCGGTTGTGATGCGGGAGTACGCGAAGCGGTGGATCTGCTCGCCAAGCGCGGCCTCGAAACCGACTACATGCGGATTCGCGGGTTCCCGTTCGACGACGCGGTGGAGAATTTCTTGCTGCACCACGACCTGTGCTTCATCGTCGAGCAGAATCGCGATGCGCAGTTGCGTTCCATGCTGCTGCTGGAAACCAGAGTGCCCAAAGAAGACCTGCGTTCGGTCCTCGTCTACGGCGGGTTCCCGATGAGCGCCAAAAATGTGGTGGATGAAGTGATTCGCCAAATGAAAAACCGCGCCACGGAGATGCCCCGGGAAGTCGTCGTCGAGTCCGGATCGTGGGAGGAATAGACCATGCCGTCCATCACGAAACCCATTGCCACGCATCCGAGCCTGCATCGGAACAACATCGGCTTGACGCTGCGCGATTACGAAGGCGCGATGTCCACGTTGTGCGCCGGCTGCGGCCACGATTCGATTACGGCCGCCATCACGCGAGCGCTGTGGGAGCTGTCGATCGCTCCCCACATGATCGCGAAACTCAGCGGCATCGGTTGTTCGTCGAAGACGCCGACGTACTTCGTCAACGGCGCGCATGGATTTAACTCCGCGCACGGCCGCATGGCCGCGATCGCGACCGGCGCGAGCGCCGCGAACCCGGAACTCACTTACATCGGTGTTTCGGGCGACGGCGATTCGCTCTCCATTGGGCTCGGCCACATGTGCCACGCGATTCGCCGCAATATCAAGATGCTGTACGTCATCGAGAATAACGGCGTCTACGGACTCACCAAGGGTCAGTTCTCGGCTTCGGCCGACGTGGGATCGAAGAGCAAGCGCGGCGAAGCGAATCGCATGGCGCCCATCGATCCGGCCATGCTCGCGCTCAGCATCGGCGCCACCTTCGTCGCGCGCAGTTTCTCGGGCGATAAGGAACAACTGGTCCCTATCCTCAAGGCCGCCATCGCGCATCGTGGATTCGCGCTGGTCGATGTGATCTCGCCCTGCGTGACCTTCAACGACCACAACGGGTCGACCAAGAGTTATCTGTACACGCGCAAGCATGCGCATCGGGCCACCGAGGCGAGCTTCGTGGCGCCGGCGCAGGAGATTCTGGCGAATATTACGCCCAGCGGAACCACCGCGATCACCATGCACGATGGCAGCGTGGTGAACTTCACGGCCGTTCCGCCGGACTACGATCCACGCGATCGCCAAAAAGTTTATCAGTATCTGCAAGGCCGTTCGGGAGAAATTCCGACGGGACTGCTTTATCTGGACGAAAGCGTCCCGGATATGCACGAAATGAATAATACGCCGGCCACGCCGCTGGCTCGCATGGCCTTTGAAAAGCTATGCCCGGGTTCCGCGGCGCTGGACGAACTGCAGGAAGAATTTCGCTAAGAGGCAGGAGCGTTTTACATTGGGTCTTTCAGTCGGAGTTTTTAAGGAAACGATCGCCGGCGAGCGCCGGGTCGCCTTAACGCCGAAGGTGATCGAGATGCTCACCAAGGTCGGCGCCGAGGTGTGGATCGAAAGCGGAGCCGGCGTGGAATCCGGTTATCCCGATGAAGAATACGTCGCGCGCGGCGCCAAAATCGGCTCGCTCGCCGACGTGCGCGGCAGCGCAAGTATCCTGCTGACGGTCCGTGCGCCCCAGCCCGACGGCCTGAAGAAAGGCCAGATCGTCATCGGTTTCTGCGATCCGCTGAGCGAGCCGGAAATCGCCGCGCGCTACGCCAGCGCAGGTCTCACTCTGATCTCGATGGAACTGGTCCCGCGCATTACGCGCGCGCAGAGCATGGACGCGCTTTCGTCGATGGCGTCCATCGCCGGATACAAAGCGGTGCTGATCGCCGCCGTCACTCTGCCGCGACTTTTCCCGATGATGACGACCGCCGCAGGCACCATTCCTCCGGCTCGCGTGCTGGTGCTCGGAGCGGGCGTCGCGGGATTGCAAGCCATCGCTACGGCGCGCCGGTTGGGAGCCGTCGTGAGCGGATACGACGTTCGCTCGGCCGTGAAAGAACAGATCGAGAGCTTGGGCGCGAAATTCGTCAGCATCGATATTGGAGCGGCCGGAGAAGGGCAGGGCGGCTACGCTCGCGCTCTGACCGAGGAAGAAATTCGCAGCCAGCGCGAGCAGATGGCTAAGGTGATCAAGGAGCAGGACGTGGTGATTACCACGGCCGCCGTTCCTGGAAGAAAAGCTCCCATCCTGGTCACGCGCGAAATGGCGCTCGGAATGAATCCCGGTTCCGTGATCATCGATATCGCGGCCGAGCGCGGCGGAAATTGCGAACTGACGCGCGCCGGCGAAACGGTCGTCGAGAACGGCGTCAACATTGTCGGTCCAGTGAATCTTCCGGCTACGGTGCCGGGCCACGCGAGCCAGATGTACGCACGCAATATCGTCACGCTGCTGAAGAACATGCTGACCAAGTCAGGCGAGCTCAACATCGACACCGCGGACGAAATCACGCGCGAGTCGCTGGTCGTCCGGGACGGCGAGGTCGTCAATCCTCGCGTGCAAGCGCTGCTCGGCGCGACCGTCAAGTCGTAAACGTTAAAAGGGTGCCCACAAGTCTATGAGTACGGAAATTGAAGTCAGTCTATATGTGCTCGTTCTGGCCGTGCCGCTCGGCTTGGAACTCGTGCGCAAGGTCTCTCCGCTTCTGCATACGCCTTTGATGTCGCTGACCAACGCGATTTCGGCGATCTCGGTGGTCGGCGCGATTCTCGTGGTGGGCACCAAAGGATCGCCGCGGCTGAGCGAAGTGCTCGGCATCGTCGCTGTGACGTTCGCCACCATCAACATCGTCGCCGGATTCCTGATCACCGACCGCATGCTCAAGATGTTCAAGAAGAAGGAAGGCGGCAAGTGACCGAAGTAACCCAGAACTTCTGGCAAGCCGCTTACATTATTGCGGCGCTGTGCGTCGTCTTTGCGATCAAATGGCTGAGCTCGCCCGTGACCGCCCGCCGCGGCGTCTTCGCCGGCGAGTTGGGAATGCTGCTCGCCATCATCGGAACGCTACTGCGCATCAACGCGGTCAACATCGAGTGGATTTTGATCGCGATGGTGGTCGGCGCGGCGATCGGTGCGCCGCTCGCCTATCTGATGCCGATGACATCGGTGCCGCAATTGACCGCGCTCTCGCACGCCTTCGGTGCTCTCGCCGCCGCTCTGGTCGGCACCGCCGAATATTATAAGGACTTGTTCGAAGGGCATCCCACCGTCGGATTCAAAATGACCGCGATCGTCATCGAGAGTCTCCTCGGATATCTGACCGTGACCGCCAGCATCCTGGCGTTCGGGAAACTTCAGGAAATCGTCCCGACGCGGCCCATGACCTACAAAGGCCAGAACGTCATCAACCTGATGCTGTTTGCATTCGCCGCCGTCCTGGGCGTGTGGATGATCGTCACGCCGCGCCGGTGTGGGTGTTCCCTGTGTTCATCGTGCTGTCGGTGTTGTTCGGAGTCCTGCTGATCATGCCGATCGGCGGAGGCGATATGCCGACCGTCATCGCGCTGTTGAACTCCTACGCGGGCGCGGCCTGCGCGGCCATGGGCTTCGCGCTCGAGAATCGCCTGCTGATCATCGCGGGTGCGCTCAACGCCTCCTCCGGCTTCATTCTCTCGGTCATCATGTGCAAGGCGATGAACCGCTCGTTCACGAACGTCCTGTTTGGAGCATTCGGTCAGGCGCAGGCAGCTCGACGGCGAAGGTCGCCGCCAGACCGGTGCAATCCGCCACGCCCGAAGACGCCGCTTCGATCCTCGGCGGCGCGCGCCGCGTGATCGTCGTCCCGGTTACGGAATGGCCGTCGCCCAGGCGCAGCACAAACTGCGTGAACTAACCGATCTCTGACCAAACGCGGCGTGCAGGTCGATTTTGCGATCCACCCGGTCGCGGGCCGCATGCCCGGCCACATGAACGTGCTGCTCGCCGAGGCCGATATTCCCTATGATCGCATGCATCGAGATGGAAGACATCAATCCGGATTTCGCCGAAGCCGATGTCGCGCTCGTGATCGGCGCCAATGACGTCGTCAATCCTGCCGCGCGCCACGACAAAACCAGCCCCATTTACGGCATGCCGATCCTCGACGTCGATAAGGCGCACACCGTCATGGTGATCAAGCGCAGCATGAATCCCGGCTTCGCCGGCATCGACAACGAGCTGTATTATATGGATCGCACGTTGATGCTGTTCGGCGACGCCAAGGGCTTCGTCGGCGAGATCTGCAAGGAAATGCCGAAGGTGAGCTAGTCCTCTAGGGACGCAGCTTCTTCGCTGCGTCCACGAACTTCTTCGTCGACGCCTGGTCGTTCCACCTCGGAGCGGTGACGCTCGACACGAGGCGCAGCATGGCGATCCCGACCGCTTGATCGACGTGCGCCATGTTTTCGTAATTGAGCTTCTGCCACTCATCGCCGACGGCGTGATAATCCGGAAACTCGTAAGTGACGCTGACCGTGTGCGCCGGAATGCCCGCATCGGCGAGCGGTCCGTTGTCGGAGCGCCGGAAATAAGCTTCGCTCGCCTGCGCGTCTTTGATCACGGAGATCTGAACCCGCTTTCCGGAATCGACAAGCAGCGACGGAATCGTCGAATAATCGAATCCCGTGACGTTCATCATATTGCAGATGCGGGCCTTCGGGCGCGTCCGTCCGCCCCATCTGTTCCATATTGATCTGTGCGATGGTTTGTTCGAGCGGCACCAGCGGATGGCTCGCGTAATATTTCGAGCCGACCAATCCCTTCTCTTCGCAGCAAAATAAAATCACGAGCACGCTGCGCTTCGGCCGCGGATGCAGCGACGCCAGCGCATTCGCGATTTCCAATACCGACGCCGTTCCGCTCGCGTCATCGTTCGCGCCGTTGAACACGCGATCTTCGCCCGAAGTTGCCAGACCCTTGTGATCGTAGTGTGCGCTGAGGATGACGTATGTATTCTTCAGTTCGGGGTCGGAGCCGCGTAAAATCCCGACGACATTATTTGCCATCCCGGCGCTTCCCGCGCCGGTATTTTCGCTTTCCGCCGCGTCCTCCCCTTTGCCTTTGCGGGCCGGAATCGGAACGGCCTGATAGAAGCTATCGCCCGTCACGGGTTCCAGACCCATGCGCCGGAAATCCGACGCAATGTATTCGGCCGCGATGTCGAGTCCGCGCGAAGGCGAGTCGCGCCCTTCGAGCAAATCCGACGCGAGGAACGAAACATCCCCGCGCAATCCACCGGGCGTGATATGCGCCGTGACGATGCGCATCTCCGGCGTGATGCCGGCTGTTTCAATCGGAGCGGTTGCAGCGCGTGCCTTCGGCCGCGAACGCTGCTGAGGGAGAGCAGGGAGAGACAACAATACAAGCGCTGCACTGCCTGAAAGTCGCAGCGCCGCCTTTGACCAGGGCACTATTTATCCTGGTACTCTTCGATCCACGCCATCTGAATCGCTTCGAGTTTCGCTTCGTTGGATTTCATGGGATCATCCGAAAAATCTTCCAGTTCGGTGATCCATTTGTGCAAATCGGTGAAGCGGATGTAAGAAGGGTCCTGCTCCGGATATTTATCGGAGAGCGCGACGGCGATATCTTCTAAATCGCTCCATGTCATCTTGGGCATGATCGTTTCCTCCGGCGTGCGCCAATTCTCCGCGAGCTATAGTTGCGTCCCTTTCAGAACGCCGCGCACCGCCGTATTCATGATATTCTCCGCCAGCGGCCGGGTGGCGTCGTCGAGTTGCTCCAGCTTCGCACGAATCAACACGTGGTCGTCGCCATGGTAAACGACCA
Organism: Terriglobia bacterium; assembly: GCA_963765085.1. Lineage (GTDB taxonomy): Bacteria > Acidobacteriota > Terriglobia > Bryobacterales > Bryobacteraceae > Palsa-187. The sequence continues at coordinate 26,687 of CAVXVL010000109.1, forward strand.
GGACCTCATGGATCGCGCGATCGATCGCCGCGTGCGACGCCTCGTCAAGCTCCATGTAAGCCTCGCTCCTCCGAGCCTTCTCGGTCGCGGCCAGCATGCTGTCGGCTTCCACCCGGGCCTCGCGCACTTGCCGTTCCTTGAAATCCTCCTCGGCCTTGGTGAACGATTCCAGAATCATCGCTTCCACCTGGTCGTCGGTCAGCCCGTAAGAAGGCTTCACCTCGACGCTCTGCTCGCGCCCCCCCCGCAGATCGTGCGCCGAGACGTTCAGGATTCCATTCGCGTCGATCAGAAATCGGACTTGGATACGGGCCATGCCGGCCGGCTGCGGAGGAATGTCTTTCAGGTCGAAGCGCGCGAGACTGCGGCAATCCTTGATCATTTCGCGCTCGCCTTGCACGACGTGGATCAGAACGTTCTTCTGCCCGTCCACCGCAGTGGTGAAAACTTCGGTCTCCGACGCGGGAATTGTGGAATTGCGATGAATCAGCTTCGATACGAGCCCGCCCATGGTCTCGATCCCGAGTGACAGAGGCGTGACGTCCAACAACAGCTGGTCCTCGACTTCGCCGCTGAGGATGCCGGCTTGCACGGCGGCTCCGAGAGCGACGACTTCATCGGGATTCAATTCCGTATGCGGACGCCTGCGAAATAGCTTCTCCACTTCAGAGCGCACCCGCGGAATGCGAGTCGATCCGCCGACCATGACCACTTCGTCGATCTGCTCGACATTCACGCCCGCATCCTGTAAACACGCGCGGCACGGCGCTAGTGTCCGTTCGATAATTGGCCCGATGAGTTTGTCGAACAACGCGATGTTGATTTCGCGTTGATAGTGTTTCCCGCGATATTCCAGATCGATCGCGGCGGCAGGCACGAAAGATAATTCTTCCTTCGCCTTGATCACCGCGCGCCGCAAAAGCTGCACGGCGGTACTGTTGGTCGAAATATCCTCGCCCCATTCGGAGTGAATATCTTCCAGGGCGATCTTCAGCAGCAAATTGTCGATGTCGTCGCCGCCCAGGTGCGTATCGCCGTTGGTAGCGAGCACCTCGAAGATGCCGTCCTGCAAGCGCAGGATCGAAATGTCGAACGTGCCGCCGCCGAAATCGTAAACGGCGATCACTCCTTGATTGCGCTTATCGAGCCCATACGCGAGCGCGGCGGCCGTGGGTTCATTCACTAGCCGCAGAACTTCCAGACCGGCGATGCGCCCCGCGTCTTTCGTGGCCTGCCGTTGCGCGTCATTGAAATAGGCGGGGACGGTAATCACGGCCTGCGTGATGGGCGTGCCGAGCGCGGCTTCCGCGTCTTCCTTGAGCTTGCGAAGAATGTGCGCCGACACTTCCGGCGGCGTCATGATGCGCTCACCGAGCCGTAATCGCAAGACCTCGTGGTTGTCGATCTCTCTACCCAACACAATGCGAAAAGGAAAAAGTTTAAGCTCCTCCTCCACGTCCTCGATGCCTCGCCCCATGAGTCGCTTGACCGAATAAATCGTGCGCTCAGGATTGCTGACGAGCAGATCGCGAGCGGTTTCGCCGGCGATAATTTCGCCGGTGGGCAGCACGGAAACCACGCTCGGAACAATACCGCTGAGAATGCGCGGACCTGTGAGATCCATCACCGCGACCAGGCTATTGGTGGTGCCGAGATCGATCCCGACGATCTTCGACGGCTCTTGTCCCGCTTGGCCGTCGCCGAAATCAATTTGAAAACTAGACATTTAGGGGGTTCTCCGCGCCGCGCAGCTCCTTCTCCACGTCGCGCACCAAGTTGGAAATGTACCGGCGCCGATCGAGGGCCGCGCGAATCTCTGCTAGCGCGCCGGCATCTTGTTTGGCGTCGTATGAGTGGAAGAGAGCCGCGAGCCCACCGTCAATCTCCGCCCGCATATCCACGAAGCGCTTTTCGGCGTCCACCAATTGCCCGCGAGCCGATTCGTCGCCCTCGCGCAGTTCTTCGAGCGCCATATTCAACTCGAAAACTTCTTCTAACAGCTCCGGCGGAGGTGTCTTCGTCGGTGGCAATTGATGTTCTTCCAGGAAATATTCCGCGCGGCTGATCGGATCGCGCAGAGTTCGGATCGCGTCGTTGAGCATCGCCGTCATGTCCAGAGCTTTTTTTTGTTCGTCGGCGCCGCGGCGCGCGAAACGGTCGGGATGCCATTCCCGGCTGCGCTCATAGAAGCGCTTTTTGAGATCGTCGGCGTCCAGCGAAAGCTTCGGGGCAAGACCGAGCGCATCGTAATATTGCATGGCGAAAAATAGGGACAGACACCTTTTGGGGGCGCGTAATTATGCTTGCTCCGGAGGCCTGCGAAAAAGGCTGTCTGTTCCCATTTTTCGCGAACGCCTAAGCTGAGAACGACGTTCCGCAGCCACAACTTTTCTTCGCGTGCGGATTATCGAAAACAAATCCAGAGTGGATCAGCGAATCTTTCCAATCCAGCGTCATCCCGTCGAGAAACACCATGCTCTTTGGATCGATGAAGACTTGCACCGGATCAGTGTTCTCAAGGGAAACGTCGAGCACCTGGTCCGTCGTACGCGGTTTGGGGTCGAACTTGAACTGATAGCTCAACCCGGAACAGCCGCCGCCCAGAACGCCCAGGCGCAGCCCTCCCCGCACGCCTTGCTTCGCGAAGGCGTCGTGGATCTTCTGAACGGCTTTGGGAGTAACCGTGACCATGCCCGTTAATTTGCGACCGCCTTACGCGTGAGCCGGAGCCGGAACCGAAGTGCGATTCGGCGTCTTGCTCTTATAGTTGTCGATCGCTGCCTTGATGGCGTCTTCGGCCAGCACGGAGCAGTGGATCTTCACCGGCGGCAGGCTCAGCTCGTTGACGATCTCGGTGTTCTTGATCGCGAGAGCTTCGTCGACCGTCTTGCCGCGCAGCCATTCTGTAGCGAGCGACGAACTCGCGATCGCGCTGCCGCAGCCGAACGTCTTGAACTTGGCGTCTTCGATGACGCCCGTTTCCGGATTCACCTTCACCTGCAGCTTCATCACGTCGCCGCACTCGGGCGCGCCGACCATGCCGGTGCCGACGTTGGGATCGTTCTTATCCATCGATCCGACGTTGCGCGGATTGTTGTAGTGATCGATAACTTTGTTCGAATACATTTAATTCCCACTCCTTGCCAAGATTCGGAATTTCAATCCTTGCGCTGCAATCCCTCGGAGCGCACAGGCGCCGCTGCCGTTTGCGCGCTTCAATTAGTGTGCGGTCCACTGGACCTTGCTCAAATCGATTCCTTCTTTGAACATCTCGTACAGCGGCGAAAGCTCGCGCAGCTTCTTCACCACGTCGATCACCTTATCCGCGACGTAATTCACTTCTTCCTCGGTATTGAAGCGCCCCAATCCGAAGCGGATCGAGGAGTGCGCCAGATCGTCGCCCGCGCCCAGTGCTTTCAAAACGTAACTCGGTTCGAGCGTGGCCGACGTGCACGCCGAGCCGCTCGACACCGCGATATCGTTGATGCCCATCAGCAGCGATTCGCCTTCCACATACGCGAAGCTGATATTCAAATTATTCGGCAGGCGATGCTCCATCGTCCCGTTGATATAGACTTCATCGAGCGACGCCATCAGACGATCCTTCAACTTGTCGCGCAGGAATCCGAGGCGCTTGGCTTCTTCGGCCATTTCCTTTTTCGCGATGCCGCACGCTTCGCCCAATCCCGCGATGCCGGGAATGTTCAGCGTCCCCGAGCGCATCCCGCGTTCGTGCCCGCCGCCGTCCATCTGCGCCGTCAGCGACACGCGCGGATTGCGGCGTCGAACGTACAGCGCGCCGACGCCTTTCGGGCCGTACATTTTATGCGCGCTGATCGAGTACAGATCGATATTGTCCTCGATCATGTTCACCGGAATTTTGCCCACCGCCTGCGTGCCGTCGCTATGGAACAGAACGCCGCGCTCGTGCGCAATCTTGCCGATCTCGCGCACCGGTTGCAGCACGCCGATTTCGTTATTCGCGTGCATGATCGAAATCAGAATCGTCTTGTCGGTGATCGCGTCCTTCAACTGATCCAGATCGATCAGGCCGTTCTGCTGCACCGCCAGATACGTGACCCGCAGGCCTTCTTTTTCGAGCCGCTTACAAGTATCGAGAATCGCCTTGTGTTCGGTGGCGGCCGTGATGATGTGATTGCCCTTTTCGGCATACATCTGCGCGACGCCCTTCAGCGCGAGGTTGTCGGATTCGGTCGCGCCGCTCGTGAAGACGATCTCTTTGGGCGTCGCCCCAATGAGATCCGCCACTTGCTTGCGCGCCTTGTCGACCGCTTCTTCCGCTTCCCAGCCGAAGCTGTGATTGCGGCTCGCCGAGTTGCCGAAAATGTTCGTCAGGTACGGCTTCATCGCCTCGAACACCCGGGGATCCACCGGCGTGGTGGCGTGATTGTCCATGTAGATCGGCAGTTTCATAGTTTAAGAACTCGCAGGCCCCGTGTGAGGCATCGTCAATTGAATCGTGGAAAGCATCGGCCGGTGCATTGGCACCGGCATATCGTCACTGCACAGGTCCGCTAATGAGATGTTCGCCAGCAATCCCAGGATTCCCTCATGCACCTTGCGCAAGGGCTCCCGCACCGGGCACAATTGGCTTTGATCGCATCCCGTATGTTCGGTGAAGCATTGCGTCAGAATGATGGGCCCGTCGATGGTGCGGATCGCTTCGAGCGCGGAAATATCTCCCGCCTCGCGCGCCAAACGGTACCCGCCGTTCGTGCCCTTGTTCGGAGGTGAACAATCCTGCCCGTGCCAGCTTTTGCAAAACCTTGGAGAGCAGAGGCAGCGGAATCCCGTAAGCCTCAGCGATATCCTTGGCGGGCGCGCTTCCTTTCGGACTATTCGCCGCCAGGGCCAAGTGCCGGAGGGCGATCAACCCGTAATCCGCTTTTTTGGTTAGCTTTAGCATCGGTTGCGACGAAACTCAGACTGAATCGGTCTTCTCAGACCACTTCGGTCCTACATGTATTATGATCACGGGTGGAAGCTCTGTCAAGCGAGGCTTAGATCAATGTGGAGAAAAGATTTGTTCGCGGAAAACGATGGTGACGCGCAACGCCGGAATGAGAGGAGTAAGGGTGGAAACAACGGAACCGTCGATTCAGTTCTCAACGGTCCCGCTTGGATTTCGAGCTCAGGGATTCTAGGACCGACCCTGATCGGGTGCGCTGTCGCGGGACCGCTTTTTGCGGGCGCGCTTGCGTGCCAGAGCGGACTTCACCCGCTTCTTCTGGCCCGGCTTCAAATAGAACGCGTGGCTCTTGATGTCTTTAATGATGTCCTCTTGCAGGACCTTACGCTTAAAGCGTTTGAGCGCGCTCTCCAGGCTTTCGCCATCGTGTAAATGAACTTCAGCCAACGAAAATCACCTCAAATCTTTGAAAGAGTTCGATCTTCAAGAATAACAGAAGATATGGAGCTGGCGGAGGGAGTTGAACCCCCGACCCTCTGATTACAAATCAGATGCTCTACCAACTGAGCTACGCCAGCCTCGCCCTATCTTAACATTCGGCTCCCGTTTTCTTGCAAAACCGAATCATCCGGGCCTTCGCAAGCGTGACCTGCTACGGATGCACTGCCTGAAGCACCATGGACTCATAGTCATTGACGGGCCGCCAATCGGTGTTATGTCTGGCCTCCACTCCGCGCAGTTGGGGATCGTCGCTTTCACCCGGGGAGAACTGAACGATTGTTTTGAATCCAGCTTGCGCCAGAGAATCTGATAACGTCCGAGGATCGTACAGGAACTCGTGCCCGAACGATCGCATCTCCAGATTCAGAATCATTGCTTCCGGCCGGGAACTCGCCGGCCATCCCTGTCTCGCAATTTTGTCGCGAAGATAGTTCCGCACAGCCTCGGTCTTGGGCTCCTCGAACAGTTGAAAATACTTCAGCAGGTTCGGCGTGGCGAAGCGAATCTTCCCCCCGGGGGCCAGGACCCTGTAGCACTCGCGGAGCATGGTCGCCCCCTCGGCATAGCTGAGGTGCTCGATGACGTGTTCGCCGAAAATATAATGAATCGAACCGTCCGGAATCGGGAATCGCTGGGTAAGGTCCAGATAAACTTCCTTCGGCCCCGGATCGATGTCAGTATCGAGCCACCCCGGATAGTCAACGCCTCCCGACCCGACTTGCAGCTGCGAACCGGGTGTGTCCGCATGTACTCGCCGATCAGGTGAGGAGCGTACAGCGCGGCGACGAAATTCTTGAAAGGATTTCCCCTGGTCGCCACTTCCCTCCCGAGGAAAATGCCGAGCGCGACGACGCCTCCCGTGATCAGAATTGACTTCCAGGGCCTTCCCGATTTAACCACGCGTCCTCCGATCGATTCCGCCTCTAGGCTGTCAGATCAACGTACCAGATTCTTCCAGAAATTTACGATGACTGGTCACGCTGTACGGCGATTTCCGCCACTCGATGCTCACGCGTCGCGCCTTCCCGCTGGTAAAGAATGTTGATCCCGGACAAGTTGGCGAAGTACGCCGATAGTTCTCCGGGTTGCACTCGAAAACGATGTTCGCCCGCTTCGGCCAGCAACGCGATCACGATCAGCGCCCCGCCTGGAGCCAGGCCCAGTGCCGCCGGTTTGAACAGATCGCGCTGCAAATAGCGGCACATCAGGATCAGGTCCCAAGCGCCTCGTTCGATATCGAACTCGTGCGTTTCGAGATCGGCGACCACAGTCGTGACGTCGATGCCGCGCTCCGACGCCGACGTGTTCAGGAGTTCGATCGCCGCAGGAGAGCGATCGACTGCCGTCACATCCCATCCGTTTTCGGCGAGCCACACGGCGTTCGCGCCCGCGCCGCACGCGAGGTCGAGAGCCCGCGGTTTCTCATCCGTCTCTTCCCGGCGGAAGTCAGTCGCCACGCGTTCGAGGAGCGGATCGGGCGCATTTCTTCGCGAAGGGCCCGCCGGGGAGGCAGCCGTCCGATAGTAAGTATCCCAGTCATTGACGTCCATACAAGACACCCCTTCCGGCGATGTGATCCGCCCCTCGTCCGCTGCTCCGCCCTAGGCGCAACCCCTTCGCTTCCAACTACATTGGGACCCAGGCAGGGGCTTCTCATTTATACCTGAAAGCGGTATCCTGATTGGGCATCGAACTGTCATATCAACAGTCCTGGGAGGTTGCGAATGGCGTCCATCAAATTCACCCTAAATGGCAAACCGCAGACCGTGGAAGCATCGCCCGAGATGCCCCTGCTGTGGGTCTTGCGCGACATGGTCGGCATTACCGGCACGAAATACGGCTGCGGTCTGGGACTGTGCGGCGCGTGCACCGTTCACATGGAAGGCGACGCCGTGCGCTCCTGCCACACCGCTGTGCGAAACGTCGCCGGCAAGAACATCACGACCATCGAAGGGCTTTCCGCCGATGCGCAGCCATCCCGTGCAGCAGGCCTGGATCGAGCTCGACGTTCCGCAGTGCGGCTACTGCCAGTCGGGACAGATCATGACGGCGGCCGCGCTGCTCGCGAAGAATCGGAAGCCGACCGACGCCGATATCGACAAAGCGATGCGCGGCAACATCTGCCGCTGCGGCACCTATCAGAGCATTCGCAAAGCGATTCATCTGGCCGCTGAGATCAAGGCGAAGGGAGGCCGGGCATGAGCACGACGCTGACGAAACCGACGAAGACTCTGAAGACTCTGGAGACTCACAACATGATCACGAACGTCAGCCGCCGAGGCTTCTTCCAGACGCTCATCGCCGGCGCGGCCGGTCTTGCGCTGGCCTACGAACTCCCGGAGAAATTAAAGCGCAGTTCGGTCCGGGCGCGGGCCCCGCGACCAACAAACCGAACGCGTATATCCACATCGGCGCCGACGACAAAATCACTTTCACCATTATCAAGGCCGAGATGGGACAAGGGCCGCTGACATCGCTCTCGATGATCCTTGCCGAGGAACTCGATTGCGATTGGAAGAACGTCAACGGCGTGTTCGCGCCCGTCGACCCGACGGTGTATGGCGCGCTGCAAAGCGTCGTCGGCAGCCAGAGCATTCGCACGTTGTGGAATCCGATGCGCACCATCGGCGCGACGGGCCGGGCGATGCTCGTCGAAGCCGCCGCGCAAAAGTGGGGAGTTCCCGCGACGCAGGTTCGCACCGAGAGCGGATTTTGATCAACACGGTAAGCAATGCGCGCATGAGCTACGGCAGCATCGCCGAAGCCGCGTCGCAATTGCCCGTCCCTACAAACGTGGTTGTAAAAGACCCGAAGAATTTCCGCATTCTCGGAACCAACGTCAAGCGTCTCGACACGCGCGGCAAATCGACCGGGCAAACGAAGTTCGGTCTCGATACGCGGCTGCCCGGGATGGTCTACGCGGTCATCCAGCGTCCGCCCGTGTTCGGAAGCAAGGTCGCCTCGATGGATACATCGAAGACCAAGGCGGTCCCCGGCGTGAAGGACGTGATTCAGGTCGCGGGCGGCGTGGCCGTGATCGCCGATAGCACGTGGACCGCGTTGCAGGGACGCAAAGTGCTCGACATCAAGTGGGACGAAGGCGCGAACGGATCCGTCAGCACCGCGAGCATCAGTCGCATGTTCGAGGAAAAGACGCAGATGCCCGGCGCGAACGCACGTAAAGAAGGCGATGCGGCTGCCGGTCTGGCTGCGGGAGCGAAGCGCCTGGATGCCGTGTATCAAGCGCCGTTTCTCGCCCACGCGCCCATGGAGCCGATGAACTGCACGGCCGTCGTGAACGCGGATAGCTGCGAAGTGTGGGCGCCCACGCAGATGCAGACGCCGGCGCGCGCGGGCGCGGCGCAGATTCTCGGCATGGCCCCCGAGAAGGTCAAGATCAACTCCATGTATATGGGCGGCGGATTCGGACGCCGTGGCCGCACCGATTACGTCAACGATGCCGTCGAAGTCGCGAAGTCCATGCCGGGAACTCCGGTGAAAGTGGTGTGGTCGCGCGAAGACGACATGCAGCAGGATTACTATCGTCCCGCCTCCTACGTGAAGATGTCCGCCGCGCTCGATGCCTCCGGTATGCCGTCCGCCTTCACCGCCAACGTCGCCTGCCCTTCGTTCCCGAACGTGGGACGCAACGGTGTTTCCAGCACCGCGGTCGAATGCTTCGAGCAGTTCGTCTACGATATTCCGAACGTGAACGTGGATTATCATCGCGCCGATACGCACGTGCCGGTGAGCTTCTGGCGCTCGGTCGGCTGGTCGCAGAACGCGTTCTTCTTCGAAAGCTTCGTCGACGAAATGGCCGCGGCCAGCGGTCAGGACCCGGTCGAGATGCGCCGCAAGATGCTGGCGAAATCGCCTCGCATGCTGGGCGTGTTGAATCTGGTTGCCGAAAAATCCGGCTGGGGCAAACCGCTTCCCAAGGGCCATGCGCAGGGTTTCGCGATGAGCAACAACATTGGAAGCTTCACCGCTCAGGTGGCCGAAGTCTCCATCACGAACGGCAAGCTCAAGGTGCACAAAATCACGATCGCCACCGATTGCGGCCATGTCGTGAATCCGGCGATCCTTAGCGCGCAGGCCATCGGCGGCTCGGTTTACGGGCTTGCGGCGGCATTGAAGGGCGAGATCACCATCGACAAAGGCCGCGTGCAGCAATCGAATTTCAATAATTACGATGTGCTGCGCATGGACGAAATGCCGGAGTTCGAAGTCTTCGTTGTGCCGAGCACGGAAGCTCCCGGCGGCATGGGCGAGGCGAGCACTCCGACCACGGCTCCCGCGGTCGCAAACGCGATCTTTAGATTGACCGGGAAACGGTTGCGGTCGCTGCCGATCCGTAGCGCGAATCTGGCGTAAGCAAGGACTATTGCGGAGCTTGCCCCCGGCGTCTCGAGTCGGCAGCGAGCAACTCGCTTATCAAAGACTGCGACGCACGAAAATTGGTTGCCGCGAGCCGGGCGAGCGCCGTACGAAGATCCAGAAATTGAAGAGCAGCCGCAGCGTTGAGGATTCCTAGAGTTCCGGTCGTGAGGATTTTACGACGCTTCGCTTCCTCGCGACCGGCAACTTCGTCGATCAGCAGTAGCGTACTGAGTTGTTCCTGCGCTAAGAGGATTGCCGCCCGCTCACCGGGGTCGAGTTGCATCAAGGCAGGGTCAATTGGCTTGCCCCGTACGGATCGGACGTCCAACCAGCCGGGTCGGCTTTGAATCCAGTCGGCTACTTCGCGTGGCGCTCCAATGTCCGAAAGTTCCGCAACGACCTCGCCAGGCACCGTGACTGTCCCGTACAAACGAGGCAATATGCCGATTTGTTCGATCAAGACCAAATAATTGAGCGGGGATGTATCCGCAACAACAACCATCATCTCGAAAACGAGATTGCGATTTTACTATCCGTGGCGATGTCATCGGAACTCACGGGTAACATCACGCCGTGTGCCTTCAGGAATCCGTCCATCTCATAACGCGAGGTGATTCCGAGCATCTGGCGCGCTTGATATTCAGTCAGCTTTCCGGAACGTACGCCCTCAATTGCCAGCGCTTCCAGCGCGGCGCGCGTCAGGCCGCCGGGCTCGGCAGCGAATCGCTGGGCTACGTCCTCGGGAATATCTAAATGGACTTCCATACCCACGCTCATTATCGCTCACGGCGGCAGCGCGAATCACCGGCATATTCGCTCCGCGATCACTTCACCGCCGCGCTTGCGGAGCGTGTACGCTTTCGCGCGCCTGTTCGACGTAATGACTTTGTGGACCTCTCCGTCCACGAACTTGATGGCGCAGTTATTTTCAATCGCGATCCCCACGCCGCCGATCTTGCGAATCATATCGCGAAAGTGGCTCCGGCGCGGGACGCCCAGCGTCGTGCTGTCGTAGTGCGGACAGTGAATCCCCTTGATCAGCCCCAGTCCTTTTACGTTGATGTAACTCCAATTTTTAGGATCGTAAAACGACATCGAATCGGAATGGCCGGAGTCGAACCAACAGATGGACCCGGCGCTGATCCCCGCCAGAATCGTGCCCTTTTCGTAAGCTGCTTTGAGGAGTTTATCGACGCCCAGACGCCGCCACAGCCGCATCATCATCAGCGTGTTTCCTCCGCCGACGTAAATAATGTCAGCGGACAGGATCTTCGCCCGTATTTGCTCAGCCGACGGACGCTGTTCGATCAAGAAAAGCACGTCGGTCTTGCAGCGCAGGAACTCGCCGAAATATTCCCGCACCCGATCCCAATAGTCCTCGGAATCCGAGCTCGCCGTCGGAATGAACAGCAGTTTCGGATTCTTCTTCTTCGACAGGCGAATGATCTCGCGATCGATCGCGAGCGTCCCTCTCGTTCGAATCAGACCACCGCCGATCGCGACGACGACTTTTGCCATCCGCTCATCTTAGCGAAAAGGGAACGCGCGGCCTCGCGTACTTAGTACCGCTGACCTAGCTCAACCCCAATCTACATTCGGTACATGCGGGGGATTGTTAGAAATTCACCTTACATCTATCTTTGGTTCTACCTTAGGGCCGATAACGCCCAAGGATGAGTGGAGGCTGAATATGCGAACGCTGAAGATTTTCGTTCGGAGCCATCGCACGCAACACGCGAGGGCAGGACATCATCGAATATGCGTTGATCGCCGGCTTTCCTGGCCGTCACCACCGCCGCTGTCATTCCGAGCGCGGTTACCGGCGTCAGCACGGTTTTCTCGGAGGTCAAGTCCGCATTGAACACTTCGATATCGACGGGAACCGGTCTCCAGGACACTCCCTAAACCTCGCGATCCAGTCCAGCGATGCTTGGATGGCCGCCTTCGCGTGGGCGCCGGACGAGCGACTCGCGTTCTGCGTAAGGCTTTCCGCGGCGGAAGCTCAGCTCTTTCGCTGATTCCGGCGTCGCCCGCCGAGGACGAATATCAAGCATGAATCGCTTGCTCGCATTCGGTCTCGTGTCTGCGGCTAGTCTCTACGGTCAGCACCGTACTTGGCAGGACAGATGTTTCAACAATCCGGCCGCCCCGTATTGCATGGGGCATGAGGACGCGATCAAGCCGAAGGATCGGGGCAAGAGCATCGCAAACAGCAATGGTGCCGGATCCGCCGCGCCTCTCCCGGTCAATTCCGGGGGCGTGGACTGGCGTTTCGCGGACCCTCAGGCGGATGTCCTCGCCGGATTTAATCTCAAGGAACTCTTGGCCTCGCCCCTCGCCCGGCAACTCATCGTCCAGCGCGGGTTGAGCGCCGGTCTCACCGAAGCGGACATGAAGAAGAAATTAGACGGTCTCTCCGGCATCGGCCAAGTAGCGCTCTCGGTCCGCGACGGCAGGATTCTGGCGCTGGTGAGCGGTGCAAGCGTTGCGGATCTTCCGCCTCTCGAGCCTGGTTGGAAGACGGCTCCGGTTTCCGGTACTGCGATCCTGGTTGGGTCCGCCCAAGACGTCGATTCCGCGGTCCAGCGCATCGCGGCGAACGGCCCCTTATCGGAATTAACTCGCCTATCGCAGGAAACCCAGATCGATGGCGATTTTTGGGCCGCCGGGTCCGGCAGCTTCGTGGGCCAGTTGCCGGGGAGCGAGCTGAAGCGATTCTCCCTCGCCGTGTCGCCGCGGAGCCAGCTTGTCAGCGACATTGAGTTTGAGTTTAACGGTGTTCCCCCCGCGGATACTCATCAGCTTTGGCCGGCCCTCGGTGACGTTTCGAAGGAAGGCAGCGTGGTCCACGTCCGAACGTCGATGGAAGCCGACGCAGCGCTCGGAAACTTCGCACCGATCGCGACCAGTATTCTTGGCCAAAAATTGACGCCCTTCATCACGGCCGGACGATATCTTCCGAAGCGCGACATCATGGAGCTCAAGAAGACCCGCCCCGTCATCTATGGATTGGACAACGGCCCGCGAGTCGTGAATTAGCGCCAACGCTCTTACTGAGCCGCGCGCGTGAGCAAGCGGTAACGCACAGCCGATCAGCGCCTCGTTACAGCGCTAGAACCTGGTCGATCATCTCGCCTTTTAGGACGCGCTCGGTGTGTCCGTTCCGGTCGACCAGCACGATGGACGCGCCATCGGAGCACAACGCACTTCCATCCGCGGTCAGATCGAACGTGAGCACTTTCTTCGCGACCGTTTCCGTGTGCCCGCCCGGACGCCGGCGAACTAATTCCCAGGAGGACGGCACCAACCCCTCCTCATCCTCTTCTTGCGATTGCGCCCGCGCATTCGCCAGATTTCCGTAGATGAACATCTGCCGCGGATCGAGCTGCTTCTGCACCGCACCTTTATTCGTCACCAGCGGTTTGCCCGTGTACATCATCGAAAAAATATTGAAGTACTGAAAGACCGCAAGCGCCATGCGAAACGGAAACAGCGCCGCGTCTTTCATGGACCCGGCTAAGCTCACCTTCCGCATGCCCGATTCATACGGCTTACGGATATAGTAGAGCGTCCCATCTTCGGTCTGGCGCGGCTGGAGCAGATCGTGGTCTTCTTCCGCGGCGATTTCTTCCAGGTCGCCGGAATCCACATCGAGTTGTTGAATCGTGCATGGCCCCAAACCCGCGAATTGGCCTGCCGCGTTCCGGCCGATGCCCGCGCTCTGAAACACGATCCGCTTTGTGCCCGGAACCCAGCGAGGAACCTGATCGAAAGAATCGCCTTCCGTCACCTCCGAGAAATCCGTTCCATGCAGCGGCAGAATCGCAATGTTGGACCGCATGCTTTCCTTGTGAAACGTCGTCGCGGCCAGCATCGCTCCATCGGGATGCAGAGCGGCGTGACGAATCCGAAAATCCGCGGTGTGAAACAGTCGAGTCTCTCTGCCCTCGGAATCCAGCAGAAAAAAACCGCTCACTGCGTCGGTCTCCATGGAGTAGATCAGCGCTCCATCCGGGCCGGCCGTCAATCCCGTCATCAGCGTCGGTGTTTGCGCTCGTGCCCCTGCCTGCGCCGCGCCGGCCGCACCCATGAACATCGCGCCGCGTCCCTGGGATTTCCATGCATGCCGCCGTTCAATGGATGCCGTGCGCTCCCGTACGCTGCGCTCGAACTCGCTCTCGATCGCCTTCGTCACGCCATTCCGGCGCACATGTAGCTTACGCTTCGATAAAAATGCGACGGCTAAATCCGGCATTCGATTGCTCCCACAACAGTATTCGGCTGCCTCTGCCCCAACCCTTTAGGATGCGCCGCGTCCCAGAATAGCGCGGCATCTGCGGGCAAAGAATGCCAGAACGGTTACAAGGATACGAAATCGCCCGCGCCCGCGCGCGCTTCGTTACGCTCTGTGCGGGAAGTATGACGGCTCGCTGCCTTTACGCCATTTGATATTGCAGCCGATGCTCGCCTTTTGATCGGGACTCGGAGCTTTCCCCACCAGCAGCGCATCGATCGCCGCGCGCAGGTCCGCGCCCGTCACCGGTTTCCCATTACTCGGGCGACTGTCGTCGAGCTGTCCGCGATAGGCAAGCTTGCGGCTCTTATCGAACACGAAGAAATCGGGCGTGCACGCGGCGGCATAGGCCTGCGCCACAGCCTGCGATTCGTCGAAAAGCACCGGGAAGGGCAGTCCCCATTCGGCCGCCATGCGCTTCAGGCCCTCGGGAGAATCGTCGGAGGAAACGGCAGGATCGTTCGCCGAGATCGCGACGATCGCGACATTCTTCGACGCGTAGTCCCGCCCGAGCCGCGCGAGCTCGCCCTTTACGTGTTTTACAAACGGGCAGTGGTGGCAAATGAACATCACCGCCAGCACGTCTTTATCGCGAAAATCGTGGAGGGAAACTTTCCGGCCGCTGGTCACTTCGGGAAGAGAGAAATCGGGCGCGGGTGTGCCCAGTTCAAGCATCGTGGATGGTGTGGCTGCCATATTTCGATGCTATCAATTCGCGAATCGAATCGTTCCTGCCGCTCCCCACGCTCAGCATGACGGCCCAGGTGAGAGCGGCAGGAAGAATCTACTTCCGCGGACCCGCCGCCTCTAAATCCACGGACCGCATTTTTCGTTCGCGGAAATCCACCGAGCAGGAAAAATGATACACATCCCACTGCTTCCCGCGACGCGTTTCGAGGTTGCCGACCACCCACTCCTCGCGGCCCGGCGTCGTGTCGACCGCCGACTTCCGGATCGCGACTACCTGCGCATGGAAACGCTCGACCGCCCGGTCGATCGAAGCATCTTCGCACGCCCGCACCGCTTCCTCGGAAATGAAGGGACGAACGAATCCCTGTTCCGTCTTCGGCTTCGGCTCGACGACCTCGGGCGGCTTCTTGCGATCGGCTTCCAGTTCTTTGTTCAGGTCCGGAGCGTAGCCGGTGAGCGGCTTGTCCGCTTTGGGCGCGGTCCACGAAATCTCAAAAATGTAATCGCCCACCCCCGGCAGGTTGTCGTCAATCTCGATAACCGCCGGACCGCCGTGCGTCGGATCGAGCGTGAGTTTGACGCGCCCGCGCCCGTTGATCTTCATGAGCTTGAAACCGGTGGGCTGCAGCGGCATGAGAGAGGTGCAGTCGTAGCGCTTCCATTGCGGCCGCTCTCCGGCCAGCCTGCGGAGCAGCGCGCTATCTTCCTGAATTTCCACTTCCGCGCGCTGATCGACCAGGACTTCCAAAGTGCACTTTCCTGGTCCATTGGCAGGCGCTCCGCCGAGCGTGGCCCGCATCTCTCGCTGTTGCAGGGTCGATTGCCCCGCGGCCGGAAAGATCGCGACAGCGCACGCAACCAACGACAGGGCGAGCCATTTCCCTACAGATGACATTCAGAAATCCTTATTGCTTCCATGATGCACGAAGTGCCCCCGGCCATGCATTCCGCGGGCACATCTCCGGCCGCGCCTGTAACGATTTACCCGCGCTTGGTGTCCCCCCTAAAGTTGTGGTCCCATGGGGAGAGCCAATGCACACTGAGCGCGCAGTCATACGAGTACTTGTAGTCGACGACGAAGAGAGCCAGCGCACCGCGTTGGCGGGCATGATCGCTCTCTGGGGCTACTCCGTCGAAACGGCGGCCGACGGTCTGGAGGCTTTGGAAAAGCTGGCCACCTTTCCGGCGCACGTGATCGTCACCGATCTGATGATGCCCCGCATGAGCGGCCAGGATTTTCTACGGCGCTTGAAGGACGAAGGCGATCCCGCCGCGGCCATCGTGCAGACGGCGTTCGGAAGTCTGGAAACGGCGGTCGCCACCATCCACGATTTGGGAGCTTTCTGGTTCCTCGAAAAACCGGTGCAATCGCAGGCCTTGCGATTGCTGATCGAGCGCGGCGCCGTGCAGGGTCACCTCGCGGAACACGCCGAGCGCCTGCAGCGTGAACTCAGCTATCACGGCGTGCTCGGTGAGATCACCGGCAATCGAAGAAGATGCAGGAGGTGTTTACACTGATCCAGCAGGTGGCGCCCAGCCGAGCGGCCGTGTTGATCACCGGCGAAAGCGGCACGGGTAAGGAACTCGCCGCGCGCGCGATTCACGCGTTGAGTCCGCGCGCGTCGGCTCCTTTCGTCGCGATAAATTGCGCGGCGCATGCCCGATACGTTGATCGAGAGCGAGCTGTTCGGCCACGAAAAAGGTTCCTTTACCGGAGCCGTGGAGCGCCGCGCGGATGTTTCGAGCTGGCGCAGAACGGCACCGTGCTGCTCGATGAGATCGGCGACATGCCCATCGGCAGACCCAAGCCAAGCTCCTGCGCGTGTTGGAGGATCAACGTGTGCGCCGTTTGGGCGGCAAGACCGAAATCCAACTGGACGTGCGCGTCATCGCCTCCACCAATACCCCGCTCGAAAGCGCGATTCGCGAAGGCAAGTTCCGCGAAGATCTGTTTTATCGCCTGAACGTGTTCCCGATTCCCCTGCCCGCCTTGCGTGATCGCAAGGAAGACATCCCCCTGCTCGCGACCGCGCTGCTGGAGGTCATCAATCGCAAGCACGGCACGCGCGTCACCGACGCCACGCCGGAAGCGATGGAACGTCTGATGGCCTACTCGTGGCCCGGAAATGTCCGCGAATTGCGCAACGTCGTGGAGCGCGCGGCGATTCTTGGCGGGCGAAGGCGCCATCCGGCCTCGAACATCTCTCCGGGATGTCTGGGCGGGATCTCTGCCGCGCCTGCGCGCTCGGCGAGCATGCGCGGTCGGATGGCACCGAACTGCGCGTCGCCCGTCGGCACGACCATCGAACAGGCGGAGCGCGGCCTGATCGAATTGACGCTCGAACACACGAAAAACAACAAGACGCGCGCGGCCGAGATCCTCGGCATCAGCCAGAAAACACTGTTTAATAAGTTGAAGGAATACGGCGCGCACGACGCGAACGGCGACCTGATGTCCCTGCGCGTTCGGCTGGTGATTTTGATCGTGCTGGTGGTGACACTGGTCTCCACTTGCGCTGTCGACGCTGTATCTCGATAGCCTCATGAATTCCCTTTCGGCCGATGCCTACGAACGCAGCGAACTGGCCAGCCAGCAGGTGAACGCGTTCGTCGTCGGACGAAATCAATCGCCACGCCCGCGGGACTGCCCGCGCCGCTCGAATCGGAGGGACCGGCGGCTCTGTGGACGCGAGATCGTGGCGAGCGACCACGAAATCGCGGCGATGCTGGAGCGCACCATGGCGCTTTCGCCCGCGCTCGTCGAGATCAACGTGGCCGAGGAGACGGGCAGATGCTGACGTCCTCGAATCCGTCCGAGAGTGGGCATGCAGGCCGCTGCCCTTGGACAAATCTGGCGACTTGGGAAACGCTGCCATTTCACCGCCGCGTCTGCTCGAGCTGATGAACGCGGCCGGATTATCAGGTCGAGGTGCCGTTGGGCATCGCCGGCGAGGCGAAGCCGTTGTTCCCGATTCAGGTGGTGGCCTCGAGCGTCTTGTTGCGCGGCGCACGTACTTCCGGAAGTGCAAACGCTGGCGGTGGTATCGGGCGGAGCGCTTGCTGGTCTCGCTGGCGATTACGGTCCTGGCCACCAACCGCGTGCTGCGTCCCTTACGACGCATCGAACGCGACCATCGATCGCATCTCGCAAGGAAAGTTTCGGAACCGAACGGAAGCGGCGGAAACCGGCGAGCCGCAGGTCCCCGGGAATTCGCCGCGGTGGAAAGCAAATTGAATCTACTCGGCCAGCAGTATCGCGGCGCGCAGCGCGACGCGACTGAATTGCAGCACAGCGTGGACGAAATGATGGAGCGTATGGCCAATCAACTGGACGTCGCGTCGCGCCTGGCCGCCATCAGCCGCATCACCGGCGGCGTGGCGCACGAGATCAAAAACCCGCTGAACGCCATCGTGCTGCGCCTGGATCTTGCTGAAAGCCCGCGCCAGCTCCGGCGCTCCGGAAGAGGAGTTGATTCCCGAGATCGATATTCTCTCGCGCGAAGTGCGGCGTCTCGACCGCGTCGTCAAAACGTTCCTGGATTTCTCGCGGCCCGTCGAAGTCCATTTCGAGGAACTGGATCTCGCCGCGCTGGCCGCCGAAGTCGCTCAACTGATAACGCCGCAGGCCGAGCGCTCGGGCGTCCAGCTCACCTGCGAACTGCCCGGATCACGCGGTGATCATGCGCGGCGACGCGGACATGTTGAAACAGGCGATCCTGAATCTGGTCACCAATGCGTTCGAGGCGATGAAGGGCGGCGGCCGCTTACGCATTGCCGTGGAGAACGGCGGAGATTTTGTCAACTGGTGGTGGCGGACAACGGTCCGGGCATCCCGCCGGAACTGCGGGACAAAGTTTTTCAGCTGTATTTACGACCAAGGAAAAGGGATCCGGAATTGGACTCGCGATGATTTATCGCGCGGTTCAATTGCACAATGGTACTGTGGATTTCGTGACGGAGACCGGTCGCGGCACCACTTTCCGGCTGCGATTTCCGGCGGCCGTGCTCCGGCCTGTATAGCGCCGCGCAATGATCTGGTCCATGGCGAATCTTCGAGCGTCGCGGCAACCTGCCTTCAGCGCGGGCGCAGCCGGCGTGTGTCTGCGGGACCATTCACCAGACGCCCTCACGATGCATTCCGGCCTGCGAGTCTCAGCCACCGGCGCGTGCCGGGCGAAGCGATTCCTGTGGATGGCGCTTCTGACGGTCGCGATCGCGCTTTCCTCGGCCTCGTGCATGCGCCGCCATGTGAGGGCGTTCGTGCCTCCGCCGGCGCGTCCCCGGCCGGCCTTCGTCCCCCCGGCGCAGCCTCAGATACCGAATCCGCCCGCAATCGAGGAAGCGCTGCGCGAGCCCGAAATCCCGTTCCCGGAGCCTGAATCCGATTTTCCGTCGTTGCCGCCGCCTCCGGCTCCGCCCCGGCGTCCGCCGGTGATAGCCACTCCCAGACCCACGCCTCCTCCCGTGGTCCCCGAGCCCGCGCCCAGCCCGCGCCTCGGCCAGATCTTCACCGCGGATCAGTTACGGGAATACAATCGCACTCTCGACGAAAGTCTGAACCGTGTGCGCGCTGTGCTCGCGGCAGCCGCCAATCGCCACCTCACGCCCGATCAGGACGGCGTCATTGTCCGCATCAAGACCTTCGTCATGCAAGCCGAGCAGGCGCGCGAGCAGGACCTGGTGACCGCCGTGAATCTGGCCAGGCGTGCCGATCTTCTCGCCCAGGATCTTGCGGTGCGGCTCCCCCTCGGGCGCTGAAAATATACGCTGAGCACCGCGGGAATCGAGACGAAAAAAGGCCGGGGCGAAAACCGCGACGCAGTGTTTCGCGTGCGGAGATCGCCCCGGCCTTTTTGAGAGGGAGATTAGCGAGATTAGTTGCGCGCGGAGGTGACGCTGGCCACTTCCGGAAGCAGCAGCCGGAATTCCACTTTGCGGCTCTGCTTGCGCTCTTCCCGCGTCTTCTGCTCGCCCGCCGCCACACCCGTCCCTAGAAGGGTGATGTTGCGCAGCGGAATCATGTGCTCGTTGGCGAGGTAACGCGCTACGGCTTCGGCCCGCCCTTGGCTGAGCGCGTCGTTGCTGGCCACGTCGCCTGTTTTATCGGCGAAACCCTGCACTTCGATCACGAAGCGCGTTTGGCCTTCCGCCGCCTTGGAGAAATCGTCCAGCGCTGACTTGGCATCGGCATCCAAAGTCTTCTGACCCACGGCGAATAAGGCCACGCCCGACTTGGTCATCTTGAACTTGACCATGCCGTCAACATCGTTCCCCAGCTTATTGATTCCCATCTCGGCATCGCGCTTCGCGCCATCCGCGGCACGTTGAGCGGCCTGCGCCTTGCCGTCAGCCTGCATCGCGTCCGCATCCGCTTTGCTGGCCGCTGATCCCGCGGCCGTTGCCTTCGCATCCGTGTCGGCCAGCTTCTCTTTCGTGCGGGACAAATCCCGATCCACGGCCTCCAACTGCGTGCCCTGCGCCGCGATCTTCTGGTCCTGTTCCGTGTTCTTCGCCTCCGTGGCCGTAACCTGCGCCTGTACCGGAGCGATCGTCTTAGCTACGTATTTTTTGGTGGCACAACCGGCACTGATGAAACTGAGTGCGAGCGCCGAAGCGATGTAAATTTTGGTTTTCATGGTTCCTTTGGTTCTCCCCGTTTATTGTGGGTTACTCGGCCCGGCTTACGGATGCGCGTCGAGGCGTCTCCTAATTTCCGGTAAGGTGAAGCAGTTACCCGTACCCAGCGGAGTATCGTGTGCGTAAAACCCTACTGAGGCCATTATACGACTTTTTTAGGGCATTTTCTTTCGACCCGATCGACTCAAGGCCGGGAGCTCCGTCGACTTTCCATTACAGGCCAGGCTGTGGCGCGGGCGATCGCTATCTACGGTCTAGACTGTAGAAATGATGGTAACGCCGCGATTTTATACTTATTATGCGAAAAAGTATTGGAATATCAGGCAGATACTGTGCATAATAGGACGTTAAAAATCCTGCGGAGGCGTCTTGGCCGGCCTTCCGAAAGCAAGACAAATGATTCAGGTGTTGTCGGTCGACGACCACTCGTTCACGCGCAGCGGCATCCGCCAAGTGCTGGATCGGGAGGCCGATTTTGCGCCCTTGGATGAGGCTGCGGACGCGGCCGAAGCCCAGCTCAGGATCGCGGAACGGGCTTACGATGTGGTGATTCTCGACATCGGTTTGCCAGGGCGCGGGGGCATGGAAACCCTGGCGGAAATACGCCGCTCTTATCCCACTCTTCCTGTGCTGATTTTGACGGGCTACTCGGAAAAACACTTCGCGGTCCGGGCGTTAAAGGCGGGAGCGAACGGCTATCTCACGAAAACCGAGGCTCCCGGCCTACTGGTTCCCGCGATCCGGCTTTTGGCCGGAGGCCGGCGCTACATCGGAACGGAGCTCGCCGAACTCCTCGCCACGGCCCTTGCCGGCGGCCAGCCAGGGAGCTCGCCCCACGAACGTCTATCCGCTCGAGAATTCGAAGTATTGAGGGGGATTGCCAAAGGCAAGACCATTTCCGAGATCGCCCGCGACCTATCCCTCAGCGTGAAGACGATCAGTACCTATCGCGCGCGAGCCTTGGAGAAAATGTCCATGCGGAATAACGCCGAGTTTACTCACTATGCGATTCGTTCGGGCTTGGTGGAATGAGTCCGGGCGAAGGGCTCCGTGAGCGGATCGCGAAACGCGGCCTTCTCCGAACAACGGGCCAAAGCCCTGGATTTGTACAGTCTGAACTGCGTCGCGGTGAGATGCATCTCACCGCAAATCTGCTGCGGCAACTCCTGGCAAAGATAAAACCGAATCAGCAATTCCCGATCGCGCGCGCACAAGGTAGCGAGTAGTAAGTGGATCTTCTCGCGCCTTTCGGTTTCCGCGGCGGCAGTTTCAGGGGATTTCGATTGCGATCGCAGGGCGTGGGCTTCATCCAAAGCCACGCACCGGCGTCCTCTGATATTGGCGCGAATCTGGGCCACCACCCCCCGCCGTGTAATTGTGTATACAAAACTCGGAAGGCGCTCCGGCTGCCGGAGCGAACCCCTCTGTATGGCCTCTAATACCGTGACCACCATGTCGTGAAACTTATCTTCGCGCTGCTGCCGGTCCACCCTTCGTGATAGCTCGTAGCCGGACTGCCTCTGCATCATCGTGCACAACGCCTCGATGCTGCTGCTTTCACCGTTCCGGATCCCCTCGACAAGGTCCGACGAACTGCGGACGCAATCTCCGAACGCGCGGCGGCCGCCGGAGGTCGGAAGAGTCTTCAAATTAGGGAGCGGAAGGGATTGATTCGCGGGATTTGCTGGAATAATCACGTTTAGTACACCTACTGCGGTTGCAAGTATATGCGGTGATATGCCGGGTATACAATCAGCGGAATTCTGATTTTTTTGTAGGACGAAGTCCGACGCGCCTTTTCTACTCCTTCCAGGACGACCGTCCCAGCCTTGGCGGGCTTTCCTAGCGGATAATTGATACGTATGTCTTTTCCTGCTCACCGCAAGCGGCGTCTTCGCGTTTCAGAAGCGATGCGCCGCCTGGTTCGCGAGACGCATCTCGAACCGTCGCAGTTCGTACTTCCCCTGTTCGTCTGTCCCGGCCAAGGCGTCCGCCGCCCCATCAGCTCGATGCCCGGCAATGCCCAGCTCTCCGTCGATCAGCTCGTCAAGGAATGCGAGGAGGTGCAATCGCTGGGAATCGGCGGCGTGATGCTCTTCGGGATTCCCGAAACGAAGGATGAAGAAGCGTCCGGAGCCTACGATGACGACGGCATCACACAGCAGGCCGTGCGCGCCGTGAAGGCCGCGACGCCCGGACTGATCGTGATGACCGACGTGTGCAACTGCGAGTACACGAGCCACGGCCACTGCGGAGTCGTGGTCGGCAATGAGGTCGATAACGATCTTACTTTCGACTGGCTGCGGAAGACCTCCATTTCGCACGCCCGCGCGGGGGCCGATATGATCGCGCCTTCCGACATGATGGACGGCCGCGTCGGAGTGATTCGAAAAGCGCTGGATGGCGCGGGATTTTCGAATACGCCGATTTTTTCTTATGCCGCGAAATTCGCGTCGGTCTTCTACGGACCGTTCCGCGAGGCCGCCGAATCCACGCCGCAGTTCGGCGATCGCCGCAGTTATCAGATGGAATCGGGCAACTTCCGCGAAGCCATGCACGAAATGGATCTGGATTTCGAGGAAGGCGCGGACATGTTGATGGTCAAGCCCGCCGGCCCCTATCTCGATATCATCCGCGCCGCCCGTGAGCGCTTTCCCATCCCCATCGGCGCCTATCAGGTTTCCGGCGAATTCGCGATGATCATGGCCGCGGCGGCCAACGGCTGGATCGATCGGGATCGCGCCATGATGGAAACGCTCACGGCGATCCGGCGCGCCGGCGCCGACATTATCCTGACCTATTTTTCCAAGGACGCCGCACGTGCGCTCGCCTGAGCGGGCCGCGCTCGCTCTGGCCGTCCTCTGCGCATCGCTTCTCGTATTGGTGGAAGGCCGTCCTTATTTCACGACCTCGTCGTTCCCTCCGCGCGGCATCCTGGACCCGCAGGTCGCGATGCAAATGGTCCGCAGCGTACCCGAAGTCGACGCGATTTTGGGAGAGGCTCCCAGTCCCGACCGTGAAGTCATGCGCATGAAGCAGTACATCGATTTCGCTTTCATCGCGAGCTACGCGGCGCTGTTCCTCGTCATCAGCTGGGCGCTCACGCCGCTGACGCGCTGGAGCTGGTTGATCGCAATCTTCGGCATCCTCACCGCCATCCACGACGTGCTCGAAAACATCGATATTCTGCGTCTCGTCAACACGCCGCTCAGCGCCGTAACGCCGCCGATGATTGCGCATCTTCATCTCATGAGCGTCGCCAAATGGGGATTCGCCGCGCTGACGATGGCACTCCTCGGGTTGTTTACGCTGCGCTCGCGCCGCTGGTTCATGCGAACCATCGCCGTCGTGAATTTCCTGGCGTTCGGGCTGATCCTGCGGGGCCTGGTCGATAACGTGTGGCTGGTGTGGGCAGGCTTGCCGCTGGCCGTCGGGATGATCGCCAACGCTGCTACGCTGAGATTTCTACGCGCCGATATGGTCCGGCGCGCCTAGTTCTTATTCATCGCAAAATCATGAACCCTCTTCTCGAAATCCAATTTCGCTTCCCGTTCGATAAAATCACGCCCGCCGACGTCGAACCGGCCATTGACGAGTTGCTCGTCGACGCGTCCCAGCGTCTGGAGCAAGCCGTCGTGAGTCCCGATCCGCTGAGCGCCATCGATGTGATGACCGAAAAGCTGGACTTCGCCATGGGCGTGGTTCGCCATCTGGAAAGCGTCGCCACCACGCCCGAGTTGCGCGTCGCGCACAACGCGGTGCAGCCGAAGGTGAGCGCGTTCTATTCGAATATCCCTCTGCACGAAGGCTTGTGGAAGGCCATCAAACGCTATGCCGAGACTCCGGCCGCAAAGGCATTGGACCCCACGCGCCGGCGCTTTCTGACCAAGACCATCGATTCGTTCAAGCGTCACGGCGCCGATCTCGATCCCGCCGGCAAGGAACGGCTGAAGGAAATCGACGTCGCGCTGACGGAGAAAACGACGAAGTTCTCGGAAAACGTTCTCGACGCCACCAACGCCTGGGATTTGATCCTCACGGACGAAAAGCAGCTCGCCGGACTTCCTCCGGCCGCGATGGCAGCGGCACGCGCGTCGTTTGTGCAAAAAAAAGCAGCCGAACGGCATAAAAAAACAGCGAATCCCCATGAAATTGCAGAGTCGAAAACTCCGCCCGCGGAAGCGGAAATTACGGAATCCGGGTGGCGATTTACGCTGCAAGGGCCGAGTTACTTGGCTGTCATGACGTACCTGGACGACGCCTCCATCCGCGAGCAGATGTGGCACGCCTACGCCGTGCGCGCGGCCTCCGCTCCGTTCAATAACGAACCGCTGGTTGTAAAGATATTGGAGTTAAGGCGCGAAAAAGCACGCCTGCTTGGCTTCCAGGACTTCGCCGATCTGGTGCTCGACGATCGCATGGCGCACACCGGCGCGGCCGCCCTCTCTTTCCTCGACGCGCTGCGCGCCAAAACCGAGCCGCGTTTTCGCGAGGAAAACGCCGAACTTCAGGCTTTCGCCGCTGGTGCTGGAGCCGCACAAGAACTCAAACCGTGGGACGTTGCCTATTGGGCGGAAAAGCAACGCGCCGCGCTTTACGATTTTGACGAAGAGGCGCTGCGTCCCTATTTTTCTTTGGAACGCGTCACCGCCGGAATGTTCGATATCTTTGGACGATTGCTGGGCATCCGCGTCGAGGAAGAAAAGAACGTTCCCGCATGGGACGCGGCCGTGCGTTCGTTCGGCGTTTTTGACGCGGCTACGAATCAGCATCTCGGCTCGTTTTATACGGATTGGTATCCGCGCGAAAATAAGCGCGGCGGCGCATGGATGGATGCGCTCATCACCGGGAATCCCGCCGAGAACAAACCGCACCTCGGCTTCATTTGCGGCAATCTGACGCCTCCGGTGGACGGCAAACCCGCTTTGCTGACGCATCGTGAAGCCGAGACGATTTTTCACGAGTTCGGTCACCTGCTGCATCATTTGCTGAGCCGCGTGGAAGTGCGGTCGCTCGCGGGAACCAGCGTGGCGTGGGATTTCGTGGAGCTACCCTCTCAGATCATGGAGAACTGGTGCTGGGAGCGCGCCTCGCTCGATCTTTTCGCACGCCATTGGGAGACGGGCCAGCCGATTCCTGAAGACCTTTATCAGAAGATGCGGCGCGCAAAAACGTTTCGGGCCGCCAACACGCAGATGCGGCAGTTGGGATTCGGGGTGGTGGATCTCGCGCTGCATCGTTATGTGGGACCCGTCGCAAAGCGTCGTGCAATTCGCGCGCGAAACTCTTGCTCCGTTCGCCGCGACGGAGCTGCCGAAAGATTATGCGATGATCGTCGGATTCACGCATCTCTTCTCCAGCCCCGTGGGTTACGGCGCCGGTTATTACTCGTATAAATGGGCCGAAGTTCTGGATGCCGACGCCTTCACGCGCTTCCGAAAGGAGGGCGTGTTCAACGAAGACACCGGCCGCGAGTATCGCGAAAAAATTCTGGCGCGCGGCGATAGCGAAGATCCCGCGGCGCTGTACCGCTCCTTCATGGGGCGCGATCCCGATCCGAGCGCGCTGTTGGTACGCTTCGGTTTGGCTTAGAATCGAAAGCGAATTATGGATTACGCTAACCTCGGTAAAACCGGTCTCAAAGTTTCGCGGATCTGCCTCGGCTGCATGACCTACGGTGCGCCTTCCGCCGACGCGAGCAAGCCCGGCAGTCATGTGTGGGCGCTCAACGAAGAGCAGACTCAACCCTTCCTGCGCCAGGCGCTCGATCTCGGGATCAACTTCTTCGACACCGCGAACGTCTATTCGGCCGGCGAAAGCGAGAACGTGCTCGGGCGATTTTTGAAAGCCAACGTCCGCCGCGAATCGGTCGTGATCGCGACGAAGTTAAACGGCGCCATGCGCGACGAGCCGAATGGAAAAGGGCTTTCGCGCAAGGAGATTTTCTTCGAGCTCGACGAGAGCCTGCGCCGATTGCGGACCGATTACGTCGATCTGTATCAGATTCATCGTTGGGATTACGAAACGCCGATCGAGGAAACTCTCGAAGCCTTACACGACGTGGTGAAGGCCGGCAAGGTTCGCTACATCGGGGCTTCTTCCATGTATTCGTGGCAGTTCGCGAAGGCGCTGTACCTCGCCGATCTGAATGGCTGGACGCGATTCGTCTCCATGCAGAATCACTACAACCTGATTTATCGCGAGGAAGAGCGCGAGATGATCCCGTTCTGCCAATCGGAAGGCATCGGCGTGATTCCGTGGAGTCCTCTCGCCCGCGGCCGGTTGGCGCGCGAGTGGCAGAGCGAAAGCACGAAGCGCTACGAGACCGATCAGTTCGGCAAGAGGCTGTATTCGCAAACCGAAGAAGTCGACCACATGGTGGTGAACCGCCTCGGACTGATCGCGGAGCAGCGCAACGTTTCGCGTGCTCAGGTCGCGCTCGCGTGGCTGCTCAGCAAGAAGGCGGTGACCGCGCCGATCGTGGGTGCGACCAAGCCGCATCATTTAACCGATGCCGTGGCTGCGCTTGCACTGCGGCTGACGCCCGAAGAAATCGCGACGCTGGAAGAGCCGTATCAACCGCATCCGGTGGTGGGGTTCTCGTAGCGCGGCATCCGCCACCGCAAAGGCGTGCTGGTGTAGAGAACCGCGAATGTGAATGAGCGGGGCGAAAAGTTTCGATGTCGGCGATTGGCGGTGGGTCGGCGCTTTCCGGCCCGCTCATTGACATTCGCGGTTGTCCAGACGAGCCGAAAGTTTCGATGTCGGCGATTGGCGGTGGGTCGGCGCTTTCCGGCCCGCTCATTGACATTCGCGGTTCTCCAGACGAGCCGAAAGTTTCGATGTCGGCGATCGGCGGTGGGTCGGCGCTTTCCGGCCCGCTCATTGACATTCGCGGTTCTCTTACGTGAAGTGGGGAAACCTCTCGGCCCGCTCATTGACATTCGCGGTTCTCTTACGTGAAGTGGCGAAACTTCCCGGCCCTCTCATTCACATTCGCGGTCCTCTTAGGAACGACATTCGCGGTTCTCATCTTGGATTGCCGTTGGTCTCGTGAACGAGAGGACGCTCGTTTCCTCTCTCGTCGGCGATCCACCGGGCCATGCGCTCGCCTTGTCCGTCGACGACGTACTTGATCGCCGAGGAGAGGTCGTCCTTGGTCCAAAGATATCGCGTGCTGCCGTGGCGGGCCCACCACCGGCGAGTTCCGGATCGGTTCTGGTTGTTCAATGCTCGACTCGCATATCGCTTGAACGCGATCATGACCTCTTCCGGAGTTTTGTCCGCGCTCACGATTGCATGCACATGGTCAGAACGAACGTGGACGGCGATCGCGTTCCACCCATGGTGCAGGCAAACTCCAAGCATTGCGTCGCGAACGAGAACCCGTTGAGGAGCGATAAGATTGGAAGGCGCGATGCGACGGTGGAAATGCCGTTCGAGCCGTGCACTCTCGGGCATCGACGGGCCGGCGTAAGAATTGTGCGATCGGTCCACGGCGCCGGTTTCTCCAGGAAGCCACTTACCGTAACAGCAGAACGTGATCAGATAAGTTCCAACCTGAGGCGGTACGGAATCGCTACTCACGAATAGTAAGTGGGGTCGAGCGACGAAAGTTCGGCCCGCTCATTGACATTGGTTTTCTGACTTCCAGTGTGAAGTGGGAAACTTCCCGGCCCGCTCATTGACATTCGCGGTTCTCTTAGGCGTGACATTCGCGGTGCTCTGACGGTGCCGTGTGAAGTGGCGAAACTGCTCGGCCCGCTCATTGACATTCGCGGTTCCTTACGGTGAGCTTCGCCTCATCAGTGCCGTGTGAAGGGCGAAACAGCTCGGCCCGCTCATTGACATTCGCGGTTCCCTTACGGTGAGCTTCGCCTCATCAGTGCCGTGTGAAGTGGTGAAACAGCTCGGCCCGCTCATTCACATTCGCGGTTCCCTTAGAAGCTTCGCCTCATCAGTGCCGTGTGAAGGGCGAAACAGCTCGGCCCGCTCATTCACATTCGCGGTTCCCTTAGAAGCTTCGCCTCATCAGTGCCGTGTGAAGGGCGAAACAGCTCGGCCCGCTCATTGACATTCGCGGTTCCCTTAGGAGCTTCGCCTCATCAGTGCCGTGTGAAGGGCGAAACAGCTCGGCCCGCTCATTGACATTCGCGGTTCCCTTACGGTGAGCTTCGCCTCATCAGTGCCGTGTGAAGTGGCGAAACTGCTCGACCCGCTCATTGACATTCGCGGTTCCCTTAGAAGCTTCGCCTCAGCAGTGCCGTGTGAAGTGGTGAAACAGCTCGGCCCGCTCATTGACATTCGCGGTTCCCCTAAGAGCTTCGTCGCCGAATTAGAGTACGTCCGCGAAGCCGCGCTTCAGGTGCCGGAAAAATAATCCTCCGACGATGAACACGGTCAGCGAGTAGGCCGTGAGCACTCCCAATTCGTGCCATGACGGCCACGTGGCCAGGAACAAACGCTCGCGATACGCGCGTACGATCCAGGACATCGGATTCCATAGAATCACGGCGCGGAAGCGGGGAGGAATCTGCTGCTCGTTGATCATAATCGGCGTAAGCCAGAACCACAGCGTCATCACAACGGCCAGGACCTGCGCCGTATCACGAACGTATACATGCAGGCTCGCCGCGATCCAGCCGACGCCCACACCCAGCAGTCCGATAAAGAGCATGTAGAGCGGCAGCAGCAGGATCATGGGGCTGACCGTTTTCAGCGTGATGGCGGTCGCGCCGATCATCAGGACAAGCGCGATCAGGTGCTGCATGAGCGACGAAAGAAAAATCGAAACCGGAACGACTTCGGCCGGGAACACCGTCTTCGTAATCAGGTTGGAATTCTCGACCATGCTCGACGCCGACCTCGTCACGGTTTCACTGAACAGGAGCCACGGCAGCACGCCGCAAAAAAGATACATCGTGTAGTTCTGCGTGGCGGCTCCCGGCGGGAGTTTCACCTTCAGGCAGACCTGGAACACGAAAATGTAACTGACCAGTAAAACCAACGGGTGCACGACACCCCACAGCCATCCGGCCGCCGATCCCACGTAGCGCTGTTGAAAGTCACGCTGCACGAGTTGCGAGAGCAGGGCTCGTCGTTCCACGAGGTTGCGGAGGAACAGCCGTCCAGGAATGCGGTTCACGATAAGAGTGTAAACTGAATCATGTGCGCGATGTCCTTGCCCTGATCGGCATTCTTGCCGTTTTCACACTTCCGGGCTCCTCAGCCGAACTCTCGGGCTGGGATAAATTAACCTACGACGTCGAATGGCGCGGCGTGCGTTCCGGCACCGTGGTCGTCGACCCAAGCCCCACCCAAGGGCAGGTCCATTTAGAGTCGGCCGGAATTCTGGCGGCTCTTTTCAAGGTCGAAGACACCTACAAGGTTCGCTACGACGGAAACTACTGCGCGCTCAACAGCACGTTCGATACGGTGGAGGGCAAACGTCGCCGCCAAACCGTGGTCAACTACGATCGCGCGCAGCACCACGCCTACTTCGTGCAGCGCGATCTGGTCGCGAACACGACCATGCGCAGCGGGCAGACGGACATTCCTGAATGCCCTCACGATATGCTGTCCGGGCTCATGCTGTTACGGGGAAATCGGCTGGAGCCCGGCCAATCCACACAAGTGACTTTGAGCGACGGCCGCCGCACCGGCGTCGTAAAACTGGAAGCGCAGGAGCGCGAACAAATCACCACATCCGCCGGGACGTTCAAGACCATCCGTTATGAGGCGGATATCTTTAACGGCGTGATCTACATGCGCAAGGGCCGCGCTTTTATCTGGGCCACTGACGATGCGGATCGCACCCCCGTCGAGATTAAGCTGCGTCTTAATTTCCCGATCGGGACCGTGACGCTCGATCTCGACAAACAGGAGCATCCGTGAGTCGCGTGCGCATTCTTTCGCTCCACGCAGGACCGCTCCCTATGGTCGCGGCTCGGGTCGGAAGCATTCCGAAAATCGAATATGAGGTGCGATCGAGGAGGGCCCCGCGGCTCAGGGCGTTTCTCCCACTGGCGATTGGATTTCTCCTCTCGTGTTTGACACTTTCCGCTCAACCGCCCTCGGCTTTGCTTTCGAACGGTCAAGTGACTCAATTGTGCGGACGGATGGTCGAACTGATGGAAGCGGAAGGCGTCGCCATTTCGGATTTACAGCGCGCTTCCGCACCGGTCATCGAGGCAACCCGGCAGAACTGTCTCCAGCTACAAATTGAACCGGGCCGCGCGGCGCACACGTTCGCGTTGCTGTCGAACGTACGCGCGTACCTCACGCTCGCCGATGCGCTTCCCAAACCCTTTCCGTTTCCGGAGGCAGCCGAGCGTCAGTTCACCGAACTGCGCGACGATTTCATGCGGCTGGATTCCCACTTCCGCGCGCTGACGGTGGCCGAGGACGCGCGTCTGGTCAATCCCGATCCGGCGAATCTGGCCCGCTATGCCGAAGCCAACCGTTTGCTTGCGGCGCCGCATCCCGACAAACCCCGCGTCGTATTCTTCGGCGATTGGATCACCGATTTCTGGCGCCTGAACGAATATTTTCCGGATAGCGATTACGTGAATCGCGGCATCTCCGGGCAAACCACCGGTGAGATGTTGCAGCGTTTCCAGGCCGACGTAGTGAGTCTGCACCCGGAGGCCGTGCTGATTCTTGCCGGAACGAACGATCTGGCACGGGGCATTTCCGTCGGCGCCATCGAAAATAATTACCTGGCGATGGCGACGCTGGCCCAAGCCGGCAAGATCAAGGTGATCTTCGCCTCGGTCACTCCGGTCAGCGACTATCACAAGGATCAGAATCCGGCCTACGAACGCACTCCGGGCCGTCCGCCCGCGCTCGATCCTCGATCTCAACACCTGGCTGCGCGCCCTCTGCACCAGTCAGGGATTTCAGTATGTCGATTATTTTTCGGCTCTCGTGGATGGAGAGGGGCGGGTGAAAGCCGATTTCGCGGACGACGGCCTGCATCCGAACGCCATGGGATATCGCGCCATGGGCCCGTTGGCTCTCGCCGCCATCGACAAAGTCGTCAAGCCGCCGGCTGCTCCACCGGCCGATCCCGCGAAACCTCACAGGCGCTTTTTGCCGTCTATTATTAAATGAGAAGTAGCCGAGTAAGGCTGATTGTATGAGACGCATTTTCCGCCACATCTGTCTTTGGGCCGCCGTGGCCGCGATGCAAAATGTCGCGACCGCGCAGATGAAGATCACGGCCGCCGAGCTGGTCAGCTTTATCGAATCGTCCATCAAACTCAAACACGACGACGTCAAGGTCGCCGAGTTCGTCAAGAAGATCAAACTCGATGACAAGCTCGACGCCCGCACCGTGGAGAAACTACAAGGGGAGGGAGCGGGTCCGCGTACGGTTCTGGCGCTGAAGGGCCTGATGACCGAATCGGCCGCGCTGCCCGTCGCGCCGCCTCCGCCGCCGAAGCCTGTCTACGTTCCTCCTCCGCCGCCGAGTTCCATCGAGCAGAAGGAAATCCTGGCGCAGATCACCGACCTGGCCTTGAACTATAGCCAGAACCTGCCCAACTTCATCTGCCTGCAGGTGACGCGCCGCTTCGTCGATACGACGGGGAAGGACAATTTTCGATTGATCGACACGATCGCCGAGCGCCTCAGCTACTTTGAACAAAAAGAAGATTACAAAGTGGTCTCGAAGAACGGCATTCCGGTGACCGGCATGAAGCATGAGCAGATGGGCGGCGCCACGTCGTCCGGAGAGTTCGGCAGCTTGCTCAACGAGATCTTTGCTCCTCCCACGCAGACCGACTTTGAGTGGGATCGCTGGGCTACGCTACGCGGCAAGCGCATGTACGTGTATTCGTTCCGTGTGCAGCAGGAAAATTCCAAGTATTCGATCTATGCGGATTCGGTGAAGCGCACGATCGTCGCCGGCTATCACGGCCTGATCTATGCGGATCGCGATTCGAAGATGGTGATGCGGCTCACCATGACGGCCGATAATCTCCCGGCCGATTTCCCGATCACGGAAGTCGACCTCGACATGAATTACGAGTACACGTCGATATCGGGGAAGTCATACCTGCTTCCGATGAAGTCGGAGCTGCATTCGAAGGAAGGCCGGTACATGGTCAAGAACGAAACCGAGTTCCGGCTTTACAACAAGTTCGGCACGGAGAGCGAAATTCAATTCGACGTGTCGGACGTGCCCGAGGCGCTTCCCGCGGATCCGAACGGCACCCCGGTCGCGCCGCCGCCCGCGAAATAGATTTCCGGAGGGGCGTCAGCCCGCGAGCGTAAGGGGAGTCGGGCGAAATTAGGGTCCCACGCATTCCGCGGGCAGCGGATCGCTCCCGGTCCCCCCGAGCTGTTCCATCAACCAGATGTACGTCGCCAGATGATGCATGCACTGCAGATTCTGTTTGATTTTTCCGATCGGGGGACTGAGTTCGTACCTCGTGTTCACGTGCTCATAGGGCAGCGGCAGAATGGTGGGAAGCTGCGGCACCAGATCCTGACGATTGACGATCCGGTAGTTGAAGGAGATGGACGCGTTAAATGCGGAGGCGAACAGATGATCGCCCGTGCGCGGGCTCGCAAACGTGTAGCTCACGGGACTTTTGCAGGTCGTATTGCGGGCCACATCGACGGTTAACAGAGTCGCGAGCGCGCCGCCCAGGCTGTGGCCGCAAACTGTCACCGTCTGCGCGGGTCCGGTTGCCAGATAATTTTTAATCGCGTCGATGGCGCACGTCGATGTCGCGGCGCTGCCGGTGCGCAAGCTTTTATAAATCGCCGTGAATCCGTCTTCCGTAAATCCCATCACGCCTGGGATCGGTGACGTCACCATGAGAAAAGACGCATCATGAATCCATTCCCAGATCGTGTCGGTGCCGCGGATCGACGCGACCAATTCATTCGCGGGCGATAAGGCCAGAAATCCAAACGAATCGATCTGACCGAGGTGCGGATCGACGTCGGTCGAGAGCTCATTGCCGTAGAGAGTTTCCAGATACGTATAACCGGCGCTTGCGATCGCGGTTTTCAATTGCGCGTCATCGTTGTGGGGAAGAACGTTCTCGGCGAGCTGCACCAGCTTCGCGTATTTGATCGCGGCGTTCCAATCGATGGGGAGCATGAGACCTCCATGGTGGCCCTCAGAATATCAAACGATTGTCGAAAATCAAGTTCATCGTTGGAATATCCACAAAGGACGATGCATGTAAGCGGTCGTAATTTAATTGTCATAAGTGGGGCTATGACAGGAAGGGGAGTGCATCCCGAAGGGCGGCTACTCCTTGCCGCGAGGAGCGGCATTTTTTCCTTCAACTGCGGGGTGCCGAGCAGCGATGCGGGGACGAACACGATGCCGCTGGCCTTCCCTGTACCGTCGGCGGTGATCACGGTCGCCACTCGCCCGGTGCGACGGAGGGACGCGAGATATTGCTCGATGTAGCGGCCATAGAAAGCCAGCGCTTTTTGCGTGCGCGGCAGTTCACGCGTGAAGACGGGATTGATGCTTTTCAGGTATGTCCACACGTCCTCGGCGTCCACGTCCGGGATCTCGATGGTGGCCGGCAGCAAGGGAAGCTCGTCGGTGATGGTGAATACTAATTCCACGGAGCGGTCGCTGCTGAGCGATTGATATTCGTAGCCGACGTTTGCCACGAGTCCGGAATCCGCCATGCGCTGCGCCGCTTTGCGAACCGCGGCTTCGTTTACTTTCATGCCGGGACGGAGCGCGCTCAGAAATTGCACCGCGCCGACTTCCATACGCGATCCTTTTACGGTGAGCCGCTCAATCGTGACGATTTCGTCGGCGGCGGTCGTCACAGGGGCCGCAGGCAGCGGGGCAGGACCGGTTCTTTGCGCGAAAGCCGGCGCGGCCGCCAGGATCATCATCTGCACGCCATGCAGAGTCAGGCGGAGCGCAGCTTGCGTCATGAATGTGCGGATTTCCGGGCGAATATGGAGCGGGAGACGGGAATCGGACCCGCGACCAACAGCTTGGAAGGCTGTGACTCTACCACTGAGTTACTCCCGCCCTCAGAACTTATTTTACACGTGTCGGAGCCGGCACAAAAGAGATGCACTTCGAAAACTCGCCGCGTCACGGCGGCGCGAATTCGTCATGGGTGCGTAGCTCCGATGTGCTATGCTGCGCAGACGCATACTACCCGTGCGAATTTCAGGAGGAGACCATCCATGCTTTTCTGTTTTAAAATTTCCATTCCCGTCGAGACCGGCAACGAGGAGGCTCACAACGGCTTTCAATCCATCCAGAAGATCTTAGCCGAGCAGAAGCCCGAAGCGGTTTATTTTTTGACGAATAGCGTGGGCGAACGCTCCGCGCTGATGTTCAAAAGCATGACCGATATGTCCGAGCTTCCGGCGATCTCGGAGCCATGGTTTCTCGCGTTGGATGCGGCCATCGAAGTGGAGCCGGCGATGACGCCGCAAGATCTGATGAAGGCTGCTCCCGCTATCGCCGAAGCCGTAAAGAAGTACGGCGGTTAGCGCTGTAGGGTACGAACTGGGCCGCTATTGCGCTCCGCGGCCCAGCAGCACGGTTTTGATGGTGTGGAAGATGATGTAGACGTCGAGCGACGTCGCCATGTTCTTGATGTAGTAAAGATCGTATTCGAGCTTGGTGATCGTATCTTCGATCGTGTCGCCGTACTTGTGGTTGATCTGCGCCCAGCCGGTCACGCCGGGCTTCACGCAGAGCCGCTGCCGGTAGTATGGGATTTTGCTTTCGAGCATGTGCACAAATTCCGGCCGCTCCGGCCGCGGTCCCACCACGCACATGTCGCCTTTGATGACGTTGAATAGCTGCGGGAGTTCGTCGAGCCGCGCTTTGCGCAGCCAGCGGCCGACCGGCGTCACGCGCGGATCGTCTTTGGTGGCCCATACCGCTCCCGTGCGCGCTTCGGCATCTTGATACATCGAACGGAACTTGTACAAGGTGAACAGGCTCCCGTTCCGGCCCATGCGCGTCTGCCGGTAAAAGACCGGACCAGGGGAGGAGAACCGCACGGCGACTGCGACGAGAACCATCAAGGGGGATGCGATGAGAATTCCCACCACGCCCAAACCCCACGAATAGATGGACCGGAAAATAACGCTGCCCATGCGCGGACCGAGTTCGGCGGCGAACACCAGTTCCGACGGGCTCATGTCGCTCGCCAATACCCGGCCGAACACCGTTTCGTAAAGAGCCGCGGCGTCGACGACCTGTACTCCGCTGAATTTCAAATCCAGCAGTTCGTTGAGCGGCAGATCCTCCCGGCCCTCCCGTAGCGCCACAACAACGCGGTCGGGGCGATGCTCGGCCACGGTCCGTGTCAGATCCGAGAAATCGCCGAGGCGTTCCAGAGAATCGATCTCGCTCTTCGTCGATCCGTGCTCGCCCAGGTAGCCAAGGGAAACCAGCCCCAGCTCAGGACGATCGGCGATGCGTTCCACGATTTCGTCTGCGGCCGGCGAGATCCCCAGAAACAGAAGGCGCTGCGCACCCAGCGCACGCCCCATGGCCTCGGCAAAAATGATTCTCCAGGCCGGAACCAGAAGCAGGACGCCGACGCTCCCGTAAACCATCATCCACTTTGGTAAAACCACGTCCCAGCGGCCATAGCTCAGCAGGGCCTGCGCCAGAAACGCGACGCCCAGCACCAGGCAGTATTGCTGGAGCAGCGCAATCCGGGAACGGATGTGGAAGCGCTCGTACAGGTCGCTGAAGTACAGGCCCAAGACGATCAGGGCCGCGACCAGAGCGACGCGCCACAGACCACCGGCCTGTGTCAGAAAAATGTCGGCGGAAAACTCCAGCGTCCAATACGCCGCGACGATATAGCAGGCGAATACCAATGCCGCTTCGGAAAGAAGTAAAGCGAGAACGCTGCTCGGAATGGAAACTTGAAAAAGACGAATCACAAGGTTTGCACGAAAGACGCACCGCTCCCGCGAGGAAAATGCCGCGGGCCTAAGGGCTCAAGCCAACGATGGACACCCCGAGGCTTGTCTAACCTA
Organism: Terriglobia bacterium; assembly: GCA_963765085.1. Lineage (GTDB taxonomy): Bacteria > Acidobacteriota > Terriglobia > Bryobacterales > Bryobacteraceae > Palsa-187. Next base: position 63,124 of record CAVXVL010000109.1, read on the forward strand.
TTCATGATATCCGATGTAACGTCGTTGCCCGTGCCGCTCTCGCTCCTTTGCGAAAGATTTCCGAGTGGATTAGAAATCAGATTATGCGAACTTGAAGGACGACGCTTGCGTCTTCGATAAAGGAGGCATCCATGACATCCGAAGAGCGTGCCATGCTCACTGAACTGGCAGACAAAATAGCGAAGACGCCTACGCCGGCGCATGATGCGGAGGCGGACGAGTTTATTCGCACTACGATCGGCAATCGACCCGATGCACTTTATATCCTGACGCAAACGACACTGATCCAAAACCTGGCGATTCAACACGCGCAGCAGGAAATCCAGGAACTGAAGCAACGGCTGACGCAGCAGGCTCCCCAGCCCGCGACGAGCTTTCTAGGCGGCGGAGCACCCGCGCGCCCGGCCGGTGCACCCTCGCCGTGGACATCCCCTGCGTCCGCGCCGCCGCCGCTTCCGCAGAGTACGCCGTATTCTGACCCTCCGAGCGGGGCCCCCAGCTTCCTGCGCAGTGCGGCGCAAACGGCCGCGGGAGTCGCAGCGGGAGCCTTTGCCTTTGAAGGGATTCGTGCGCTATTTGGCGGCGGCGGATTCGGCGGCGGATGGGGTATGCCGCATTTCGGCGGCATGGGAGGCGGCAGTTTCCTGGGCGGCGCGCCGGGCGGGGAAACGATCGTCAACAACTACTACGACAATCCGCATGCGGACGATCAGGACGCTGCTGACATCCCGGCCCGCGATGACGCGGACGATACATCCGCCGACGACACTGCCGCCGATGACACGGATGCTTCCGCGGATTCCGGTGACACGGACGCGTCCTATGACGATGGGGGCGGCTACGACGACGGAGGTGGTTCGGGCGGCGACGATCTGGCTTAGGCCCAAACCGGTAAATTTCGGGACAAATTTGCAGCGGCGAACGTTCGCCGGCGCATGTGTTATACGTTATGTATAACGGTGTGCGTTTCGAACGGGATGCGGAAAAGAATCTCGCGAACCAAAGAAAGCACGCTGGAATCGATTTCGAAACGGCGGCACGCGTCTTCGCCGATCCCGGTCTGATGCTTCGCAAAGATCGCGTGGTCGACGGCGAACAGCGCTGGCACGGGATTGGCGCCGTACGGCGAGCGGTGCTGCTCGTGGTACACGTTTATCGCGAGGAGGGTCCAAATGGCGAAGAAATCATCCGCATCATCTCCGCGCGCGAAGCAGATCCGCGTGAACGCCGCATCTATCTTGAACAAGCCTCTCAATGACCGGCAGACGGCGGCGCTAAGAGCCGTTGCCAAGCGGCAGCGGCGATCGGACGTTTCCGCGATCGATTATTCCGACATCCCGGCGCTGACCGATAAACAACTCGCTCAATTCCGGCGTGCGCCGAAAAAACTTGTCGCCGTACGGCTGGACGCCGATGTGCTGGATTGGCTCCGGAAATATGGGTCCGGCTATTCGACGCGCATCAATCACGTTCTTCGCGCGGTTATGTCTCAACAACGCTAGTCTCCTGTATCTGAAGCGTCGTTACCGCTTGTTGACACGCGCGGCTCAGAAAATGGGATCGAGTGGACGGAAGATCGGTATCGACACTTGGGATCCATCACACTAGGTTGAGATTCGCTTTCTCGGGAAAGGTCATTCGGCGCGTAGTGCGGTGGAGACTTTTTCCCACGTCACGTCGAGATCTTCGGGCAGGACGCGCGTTTCTCCGACCGTGGTGATGAAGCTCGTATCTCCGGACCAGCGCGGCAGCACATGCATGTGGATGTGGCCGGCGATGCCCGCTCCCGCGCATTGACCGATGTTGAACCCGAGGTTCAAACCTCCGGCGTTGTAAACGCGCCGCAGGGCAGCTTCGGTCTTCTGGGCGAGACGAATCAATTCTTCCAGGGTCTCGGTGCGGGCATCCGCCAGCGTGGCGACATGCTCGTACGGCGCGATCATCACATGACCGCTCGAGTACGGATAGCGATTGAGTAGAACGAAATTCCGCTCGCCGCGCAGAACGATTAGATTCTTGCGATCTTCAGTCTGCCTGGCGACGCGGCAGAACAGGCAGGGCTCCTGGCCTTCCGGTTCTTGCGCCCCGGACGTTACGTACTGATAGCGCCAGGGACTCCACAAGTAATCCATGCAGTTTGGATTCGACTCGATTCACTTCCGGACGCGATTCCGCGCCACGATCGCTTGCACGTCCGGATGCGTATCCGAGAGATTAATCGCCGGCCGGGGGCGCCGGGGCCGCGCCTTCTCCGTCGCGATTGACCAGGTCCTTCAATTCTTTGCTGGGCTTGAAGTAGGGGATGCGTTTCGCGGGCACGTCCACCCGCGCGCCGGTTTTCGGATTGCGGCCGACGCGCGGCTGGCGTTGGCGCGTGCGGAAGCTTCCAAAGCCGCGGATCTCGATCTTGTCGCCATTCCGGAGGGAGCGGACGACACTATCGAAGATAGCTTCCACGATTACCTCGGAGTCCTTCCGAGTCATTTCTACGACTCGCGAAACTTCCTCGATGAGTTCGGCTTTGGTCATTTACCGGTCTTCTCCTTTTCCGCGCATGTTGATGGCTTCTTCTATTGTCATCGTAGCTGCTGCGGCCTGGCGTTGGTAATCCTCCAGCCGCGTGCGTTCCTCGTCGTCGGCCACGGCGCGCAGGCTGAGTCCGATTTTCTTCTCAGCCTCATTCATTTTAATGATTTTAAAGTCGTATTCCTCGCCCATCGGGAGCAGGGCGTCGTCGGCCCGGTTAGAGGAATGTTCGGGCATGGGCGGGATTTCGGATTTATGGCACAGCGCCTCGACTCCCGGCGCCAGCTCCACGAAGACCCCGAAAGGCGCCGTGCGGCACACTTTCCCGCGCACAATGTCGTTGACTTCATGGGTCCGGAAGAAGCTTTCCCAGGAATCCGGCTGCAACTGCTTGATGCCGAGCGACAAACGGCGGTTGGGAGCGTCGATATTGAGGATCACGGCCTGCAACACCTGCCCTTTTTTCAGCACTTCCGAGGGATGCTTCACGTGCTTTGTCCAGGATAAGATCGGAAACGTGCACTAACCCATCGACGCCTTCTTCGATTTCGAGAAAAGCCCCAAAATCCGAGAGCTTGCGCACTCGGCCCTTCGACCACCGAGCCTATGCTGTAGCGTTCGTCCGACCGTGGTCCACGGATCGGCTTCCAATTGTTTGATGCCGAGCGAAACGCGGCGCTCGCGCGGCTTCACTTCGAGCACGACGGCTTCCACCTGATCGCCGACCTTCACCACCTTGTTCGGATGCTTCATCCGGCGGCTCCAGGTCATCTCGGAGATGTGAATGAGTCCCTCGACGCCGGGCTCGATTTCGACGAACGCGCCGTAATCCGTGATGCTCATGACGCGTCCGATGACGCGGCTCTGCGGGGGATAGCGGTCGGTCAGCGATTCCCACGGGATCGGGATTCAACTGGCGCATGCCGAGCGAAATACGCTCCTGTTCGCGGTCGAATTTCAAAATCTTGACGGTGACTTCATCGCCCGAATGCAGCACTTCGGAAGGATGGAAATGCGCCCATGTGAGATGTCGCTGATATGCAGCAATCCGTCGATTCCGCCGAGATCGACAAAAGCGCCGTATTCGGTGAGATTCTTCACCGTCCCGGTGACGACCGCGCCTTCGGACAGATGTTCCAGAGCGCTATGCCGCCGGGTTTTCACTTCGTCTTCGATCGCCAGCTTGCGCGAAACCACGACGTTTCCGCGGCGGCGATTCAGTTTGATGATCTTAACCGGAATATCCTGGCCGACGAATTGATCGAGATCGTGAATGGGACGCACGTCCACTTGCGAGCCCGGCATAAAGGCTGTCACGCCGACATCCACGGTCAGTCCACCTTTGGTGCGTTCGAGGACGCGCCCCGAGACCAGTAACTGGTCGCGCATGGCTTGATCCAGCGTGTCCCAGATGCGCAGGCGGCTCGCTCGGGAATAGGAAAGAAGGATGTATCCTTCGGGCTGATGGCCGTGCCGATCCATGACGACGTCGATCGTGTCGCCCGCTTTTACCGCGATCGTGCCGTCGGGTTGCCGCAACTGCTCGATGGGAACCACAGCCTTCGAGCTTGAGACCGACATCGACGATTGCTTCGGTGTGCGTTACTTTGACGACGTGGCCCTGTAGAACCTCTCCCTCAGAGGGCGGAGCCAAATGGCTGTAGTCCTCAATGAGGTGCTCATAATCCTCTTCGTCGGGCGGGGGAGGGAAGCCGGGATCTTTTTCGTCTGCCGTAGCCATTGTCGAGTCCTCGACAAATCACTAAAAGCTCAAGTATTTCAGAACTATACCGGACATTCTAGGGCTTGTCAACTCAAACCTGAACAGTCCACGAGTTCTGAAACCGGGCGATTCCGAGGATTAGACCGGTAATGGGATTGCGCCCATCAAAAGATGATGCGCGCGAGAACTTGTCCGTAACGGGAATTACTGGGGAAAAATTGCTGATATTGGCCGAACGCGGCCTTGCTGGGGATCAGGAAGTTGTTGTTCGTATTCTTCTCCTGATCGATGTCGTTGGGGTAGCCACCGGTATATTGTGGGTGATTTAAGAGATTGAAGAACTCGATCCCGATTTCGAGTCTTACGCGTTCGGTGATCGCCAGCCGTTTCCGAAGAGACGCATCGAAATTGTTGATCGGGTCGAGCGGAAAGGTATTACGGCCTCCGTTCGCCAGCGCGCCCACTCCCGCCACGATGTAACGGGCGTTCGGATTATTCGCAACATACGGCGACGATCGAGCTCGAACTCGACGACTGCGCAACTCCGCTTGCGTTGACGCCGGTGACGCCACTGCCGACCGTGGCGCTCCCCGCCGGGTTGATGATGGTGCGGTCGGAGACGCTGTCGCCATTTAAGTTCGAATCGACATTGCTCACTACGGTCGCGTATTCCGGAGATTCGTAAATATAGGTGAATGCGACGTTCCAATTCCCCACCAGATTGCGCAACGCCCACGATCCGGTCTTGAAGGGCGTGACATCATACACCGGCGAAAGCGTGAACCGCTGCCGGCGGTCGAGCATGGAATTGCTCCAATCGGCGGCAATGTTGTTAGAGTTCTGCGGACGCGCGCGGCGTGAGCAGCGTGCTGGAGACCGTGGCGGTGGAGTCGTCCATCGTGTGGCTCCAGGTATAGGCCGCGATCATGGAGAGATTATTCGAGTAGCGGCGGGTCGCCTGCAGGGCCAGACCGTTATAGTCCGAATTGCCGCGCGGCGCATAATCCGTAATCGTGTTGGTGAATCCGCTGGCGGCCCAAGGATTGTGTGAAATCGCCTTCAAAGTGCCCGTCGTAAGCGTGAGAGACGCGAGTTGGGCCGCGGTCGGCGTCGTGAGAAATGTCGGAATATATTGAGTCGGAGTGACGACCGGAACGCTATTCAACTGGGTTTGCACGAGCAGATGATCGCCGCGCGAGCTCAGATAGCGCGCTTCGAGCAGATAATCCTTGCCCACCCGCCGTTGCACGGCCAGGGTGGAATTGACGGCGTAGGGACGTTGCTGTTCCTGCGTATATCCGGTGATCGCCGCTCGCGCCGCGGCCGCCGAGCCAGGGAGCCCAGGCGCTCCCGCAATGCCTCCATTGGCCAAAAATGATGGCGTCGTCGCGCTCGGGTTCAAAATAATCCCCGAACCATAGAACGCAGGAGGAGTGTTGGCGGCCACATTGGTATATGGCATATCGAAGGCGCGGCTGAAACCTCCGCGAATCGACCACGCGCCGCTCGATCCTGGTGAATACGCGAAACCCAGCCGCGGCGACCAATCGTTGTTGGTCGGTTGCGGAGCGTTGAACGTGATCACGCCCGGTACGTCGGCGATGGCGCTCAACTGCTGCATGCGCGACATAACGGGGACGGTGACGTACTCATAACGCACGCCCAGGTTCAGCGTCAGATTCGGCAGCACGCGGAAATCGTCGTTGAAATAAGCAGCATTCTGCAGAAATCCGGTGGGCCATCCCCCCACTGCCGGTCCCGTTGCGCCGAGAAAGCGCTCCGCGAAAAGGTCAGGGCTCGAGTCCTGGAGATAGACGCCGAGCGAGGAATATTCGTACAGTCCCCTCGGATACGAGGCGAAGGAGGTCGTCTGAATCAGGTCGCGAAACTCATACCCCGCCTTCAGCGCGTGTTTTCCAATCACGCGTGAAATCATGTTGGATGCTTGCAACTCACCTTGCAACTCACCCTGCGGCGCGTTCGGGTCTGGCCCGAGCTGGAGTTGGAGGTCGCCCATATAAAGAGCGGGAAAGGCATCCAGCCCGGGAAATTTGAAATTGCCGGTGGTTTCCCGCGAGTTGCTGAGGCTGTAGCTGAGGCGCAGTTCGTTCTGAGTCGTGGGCGAGAAAGTGTGATATTCCGAGAGCGAGACCATGTGGGTGTCGCTCGGCTGCGTGACGAAAAACGCCGGCAACGTTGTCGAGGTGTCGATCCCGGAAAAGCCGCTATACATGTAACGAGCCCGGAGCCGATCCGTGGACGTCGCGTCCCAATCGACGCTTCCGACACCTCGATAGGCATTGGAATAGCTGGGAGAGGTAACAGATAAGGCGCCGATCGGAATCGTCGTAGTTCCCACGGTGATGGTATTGGGAACCAGAGAGGAAGCGGTCAAATTCGCAGGCGCAGCCGGCAAATATTGTTCTAAAACTCCAAGGTTGGTCTTGCTCAATCCACCCATCCCGTTGAGGATGGTGTATCCGGCCGCTGTGGGCGAGTAGACCGTTTGTGCGGGCGCATACGCGTAACCGACGGGGTTGTATTCAAAACTTCCGAAATAAAAGAGCTTGTCCTTAATGATCGGGCCACCAATGGTCATTCCCAGGCGATTGTTATCGTAACGGGGCGCGGATTTGTCTCCTTGGCGTGCGTATTCCGCGTCCAGCGCGCTGAGATCGCGATTCTGATTGTATTCATACAGCGACCCGTGCAGTTCGTTGCCGCCGGTTTTCACGACGGCGTTGAAGATACCACCCAGGCCCCCGCCATATTCGGGCCCGAAGTTGTTCTGCAGCAAAGTAAATTCGGCGATCGCCTCGTTCGAAATATAGCCGAGCGCTCCCGGCGAAAAATAGCTGTTGTTGTCCGCGCCCTCGATGAAGAACCGGTTTCCCGTCGGCCTTTGTCCACCGACGCTGGGTCCGAAGCCGTAGCCAAGACCACCTTGCGAACCGATCCCAGCCCCGAGCAGACTCAAGTTCAGGAAGCCGCTGCCGGTGGCCGCGCCCGGTAAATCGATAATGGATCGGGTCTCGTAGTTGATTTGCAACTGCGACGTGGTTTCATCGATGGGAGTGCTCGCTTCCACCGTCACGACGGTGGTCGCCGTACTCGCAAGGGCCATCCCTAAATTCGCGGTCGTCGCGCGGTTCAATTCCACTTGGACGCCGGAGACAGGCAGTGGCGCGAAACCCTGCTTGGCAGCTTTCATGTCGTACAGGCCGATCGGCACATGTTCCAGGCGATATTCGCCCTGGCCCGTCGTGGTCACCGCGTATTCCACCCCTGTCGCCCGATTCGTCGCCGTTACGGAAGCTGCTGGAACCGCAGCTCCACTCGGGTCGGTCACCAATCCAGTCAGAACGCCGTCGACGGATTGCGCGGATGCCGCGAATGCTCCGGCCAGGACCGCAGTGATTACAAATGCGAATACCCGGCGTTGGGAGGTGAAAGTCATAGTACTAAGAACTCCTAGTATCTCTTTCGTACGGAACTGGCTTTAGCTGTAGACGGAGGGCCCCGGTTTTTGCTATCGCCGGCGTGGTTCGCGCGAGGGGGAACTGATTTGAAAGATTAACAGCTTAGAGAGGGGAAGGCAACCAAATGTACTGAAGGTCCTGATCGTACGAGGGGATAGGAGTCGAAACTGGCCGAACTAAGCTACTTGGCGGCGCTAGGGGTAGCTGGCGTCGTGCCGCGGACCTGATCGAAATAGCTCTGTACGAACTGCTCATATTCCAGAGGGACCTGGTCGCGGTGGATTTCACTTCCGGCTTCCGCGTGGGCGGCGTCCCGTTGGGCTAAGGGCGTCTTCAGTTGCTGGCGCGTCGAACCGACCTCAATCATGACGGCGCCGGTGACATTTTCGGCGCGTTTCCCGAACAGTTCCGTGAGTTTCCCCATGGCTTTCAGGGCTTCCGCCTGGCGGGCGGATTTGTCGCCCTCCTGGGAGCCGACGCCACTGTGCTCGTTATCGTCCTTTTCGCCTTCGGCGCTGAGGCCGCTGGCGTCCATCTCGTTGCCCTTATTGTGATTTTCCGAATCCGCGTTATCGCCGGGATTTTTATCGTCCATATCGCTGGACTTTTCCTGGCTGTCGCCTTGCTGCTTCTCGCTCTTCTTGCCGTTCTGGCTGCTCTTCTGCTGTTTCCCGGACGACGGCTTGACCTTGTTCATCATATCCGAGACCGCGTCCTTCAGCTTGTCGAGCAGCGATTCCTGCTGCTGGCCGTTCTGTTCTTTTCCTTGCTCCGCCGCATTATCGGCGTTCGGCGGATTCTGCGGCGTCTGCGCTTCCGACGCGTTCGGTTCGCCTTTGCCCTCGCCTTTCTGCTGCTCGGCTTTTTGCGCTTCCGGAGTTTCCGGCGTCTCTGCTTCGGCTTGCTGCTGGGCTTCCGGTTCGCCCGCGTAGTCGCGATTCTTATCCAGTTCCTTGGAAGTTTGATCGCCGTTGCCGGGTTCTTCTCCGGGGCCGGCTTTCTTCTCGGCGCGGGCCTGCTTCTCAAGCGGTTGCAACAGCGCTTGCAGAGGGCCTTCCACCAGAGACGCGCGCGTATCGAACGATCCGGTGGCACTGAACCGCAGCAGGAAAATTCCCGCCACAACCATCGCAAGAATTGCCGCGGGATAAAGCGCGGCGGGACGGCGCATCGGCAGTGCCTGCTTCACGTTCACCGATTTTGCGACTTCCTCCGCGCGCCCTCTTTGCAGATCGCGGAGGGCGGGATCGACGCGGCGCGACGCATCGGAGTTCGAGAAATAGGCCGCCGTGGAAAGAGTGTCGGAAAGCTTTAGCCGTTCATCGATCCATTGCGCGATTGCGTAGGGAGAAGGCTGCTCGCGACTCTTGAGAATCAGACGGATGACCAGCGCGACAAGGCCCGACACGGGAACCCAATACATCCCGATGCGCTCGCTGCCTGCCAGCAGGACGATCGCCGCGACACCAAGCGCGACTGCCGCGGCAAAGAGAATTTCGCGCGTCAGGAATTGAACCAGCGCGCGCCGCCGCGCCGCGCTCAGAAGCTCTTGTAATGATCCGTAGGTTTTCAACCGGCGTCCGATTCCTGCCTAGATTATGCCATGGCCCGGCGGATGATGACGATAAAGACTTTGTACCAGGAAGTCGGCACTATGCTGAGGGCAGACGTCCTCCGCCGAAATTATATGAAACACGATGCGCTGCTTCCGGCTCTGCCACTCAGGAGTTGACCACATGAAGGTATTCAAGATCCTGTGCTACGTTGCCCTCCTCGTGGGCCTCGTCACTTTCGCCCAATCGGCAGAGCAAACCTGGACCGGAAAGATCAGCGACAGCATGTGCGGCGCGAGCCACGACGGCATGATCAGCCAACATCCGGGGCTCACGGATCGCGCATGCACGTTGGCGTGTGTAAAAAATGGCGGAAAGTACGTTTTCGTCTCGGACGGGAAGGTGTATGCGATCACGAATCAGGATTCGCCGCTGCTGGCCATGCATGCCGGTCATACGGTTCGCTTGACGGGCGACATGAAGGGCGATAACGTCACGGTTTCAAACATTGTCATGCCCGCGAAGCAATAGACGTTCGTCAATTTTCCCAGCGCCGCGTCGCGCAACCGGACCCGATCAGGGTCATTCGATCGCGCGATTCTACGTTCCTCGATGAAGGACGAACCTCCCTCTTCCCCGTGAACCCTGCCGCGCTACCGTAGCCGAGTACCGCCGATGGATGACTAAAAAGAGCGGCTGCGTTACAATAGGTACGGAGATTCAGGATTCACGACGCGCATAGCGGTGCATCAATCCGTGGATGAGCTGCCGAAAGGCACTCCGCCGCCGCGCAGGCGTGGTTTTGGAGCTCCCACGACGCCGCTGTCGAGCGCGGCTGGTGAATGGCCGAGTCAGTCCTGTACGGGCTCTCCTTTCATTCCCCGCGTAATACGGGCGGCGTGGCCTATCGTCTGATTTGTTGTGGTTACGCAACCGGGCGACAGGACGGAATGACGACGGGAGGAGTTTAAACTATGGCGGGTCGTGGAGCACCGACGTTTCAAAAGCGACAAAAAGAGCAGCAACGCAAAGAAAAACAGCAGCAAAAGCTGGCCCGGCGCGCGGAGCGAAAGACAGGCGAGGGGGAAAGCGAAATCGATGCCCCTCTCGAAGTATTGACGGAACCGCAGTTCGATGGGCCCGAGTTCCTCGGTTTGAAGCCAGAACCACCGGTTATCCAGAAGCCGGAGCGTAGTTAGTTCGCAAGGCGTCCGCACCGTCCGTCTTGCCGGAACGAAAACTCCCCGCAAGGCATCCAAAACCTACAGAAAAAAATCAAAGCTTGCAGGGGAATCCCCTTGCAAGCCCTATGGGGACGGAGTTTTCTCCAGTTGCTGGCGGCTCCACACTCTGGATGAGTCGAGTTCCACGCTCTTCTGGAATTCCTTGCGCGCGTCGCTGTTTCGATTCAGTTTGCGCAGCGCGAGTCCCATCCACAGGTGCGCCTCGGCGAGATTGCGATCGAGTTCCGCCGCTTTTTCGAAGTCCTTCATCGCGAGGTCGATGCCCCCGCCGAGAGCTGCCGGTAAATAGTAATTGCCGATTCCGCGGCTGAGGTAGTTCATGGGCGCTTTCGCGTCCATTTGCAGGGCCTTATTCACTTCATCCAGCGCGCAGCGCCCGAACCTCAATGCTCCGAGCCCACCCGTGGCGGCAGCGGCTTGCCCGCACAACGTCCCGTAAATGCGATGGTACTCGGCGACCTCCGGCTTCAGAGTGACCGCGCGCTCGGCTGTTTTCATACCCGCGTCCGTGGCATTTCGCGCCAGATCCTTGTTGCGAACTTCCATGGCGACTTCGGCGAGCGTAGACTCGGCGAATGCCGCGCGATACTGTGCGGCTGCGTCGTTAAGTTCCTTATCCGCGCGGCCTGAAGCTTGCGACGCGATCCTCTCGAGCGCCGCCTGATCCTGCGCGTTGCGGGCTTTCAACAACTCTGCATCGATCGCTCCGCCATAAGATGCGCCCAGCCAAAGAAGATAAAAAAAGCCCAGCATACTTGGGTTCCCATGTGCCGATCCTGCCGGCAGTTCCGTCCAGGTTTACGCCGAACGATAGCTCCCGAGCACACGCAGGAAATCCGCCACTTCCTGGAGTTGCCCGAGAGCGTTCTGCACGTTTTTTTCGTCGCGGTGTCCCAGCAGGTCAAGATAAAAGAGATACTCCCACGGCTTTCCGCGTAACGGCCGGGATTCGATCTTGACCAAATTTATGTCCCGGAGCGCCAACGCGCTGAGCGCCCGGAACAATGCCCCTGGAACGTTCTTCGTGGAAAAAACCAGTGACGTCTTCCAAGGACGTGAAAGAGTCGATGGAGGAGTACGCGCGAGCGGCTGTTTTTCCGCGCCGCGCTTTTGCCTGGACTTGGGAGCAGCCTCGCGCGGCTCTTGCTCGCCCGGGATTTCGCGCGGCTCGGCTCCGGCCGGTTCCAGCAGGAAGAATCGTGTGAAATTTTGCTGATCGTCCTCGATGCCGCGCTTCAGGATTCGCGCTTTATAGATTTTCGCCGCTAACTCCGAGGCAATGGCAGCCGATTGCGCCGGATGGTCCTCCATCAACATCTTTACGCTGCCCGCCGTATCGTAGAAAGGAACCCGCTCGATGTTCGGATTGTGCGCGAAAAAGTCAAGGCATTGATTCAAGGCCACCGGATGCGAGTAAACGCGCCGAATGTCTTCGAAGGCGGTTCCGGGAGCGGCGATCAAATTGTGCACCACGCGAACGCTCGTTTCCGCCGTGATCGCGAAGCCATCGTACTTTAACAGCAGATCATAATTTTCGTGCACCGAGCCGGCCAGCGTGTTCTCGATGGGAACAGCCGCCGCGTCCACCGTTCCGCTTTTGAGAGCCGCGAAAATGTCGTCGAAACGGGGGCGGGGGACAGGCTCGGCGCGGTTTCCAAAAAACTGGCGGATCGCCTGCTGGCTGAAGGCTCCGAGCTCCCCTTGGAAGGCTACCCGATAGTGCTCGCTTTGCGAGCGAGGAGGCGCGGACGGACGGGCGGGGCGCGGAACGGCGGTGCGTGCCCCGGTTGGTTGGGTTCCCGGCGTCAGAGGGATCATCGATCCTGCCTCGACTTGCTGAGCATCCATTTTCCGCCATTGTCGTCTTTGTTGCCGAAGTATCCGGGATTTACGCCCGCCGTGCTCATGTTTCTCATCATAATCCTTCGGCCCGGCAGCGTGCCGCGAAAGCGAAATATTTTCTTTCTCTCGCGCCTTCCCGCCGGAAATCCCGGTTCACGGAGTTTTTGTTCCGATTTCAGAACAGGTTGGCGGGAATATTCTTGCTCTCTCGTGGGATGAGCCGGTATACTTAGCCCATTCCTAATGGCTTACGGACCTCAACGGCAGAGCGATTCGACGCCTCGCGGTCTGCCCGGGGAGGAAGCCGGACAGAAGCTGAAGCGCATCCGCGAGCGCCTGAACCTGCGTTTCCGGGACGTGGAAGAGGCCAGCGCCAAGATCGCCGCGCGGCGTAACAACGACGAATTTGTCATCGCGCTCAGCCGCTTGGCCGATATTGAAAACAAAGCCACTGTACCCTCCATCTACAAGCTTTATTCGTTGTGCGCGATCTACCGCCTGGAGCTTTCGGATGTGCTTTCCTGGTACGGGATCTGGCTTTCGGCTCTGCCCGGCGATTCGGCTTTGATTGAACATGGGCGCACTCATATGATCGGATTCCGGCCAGAGGAGGGCGAGGTTCAGGTTCCTCTGGCGCTCGATCCCGGCCTCGACCTGAGCCGCACCGTTTTTTTGAGCCGGATGATTCAACGGTGGGGAACGCTGCCCTTGATGCTGCTCAATCGGATGGATTTGCGCTCGTTTCGGTATGGCCTTATTGGAACCGAAGATCGCTTTATGAATCCTCTGATCCCGCCCGGGTCGCTGGTTGTGGTGGATGAATCCCGGCGTCGCATCGCGACCTCGGGATGGAGCAATGAGTTCGAACGCCCGATCTATTTTTTAGAACATCGGGAAGGCTACCGCTGCGGTTGGTGCTCCTCAAAGGACGGAAATATCACCGTCCAGCCTCATCCGGCATCCCATTGTGATCCGGAAGTCTATTCGTATCCGGATGAAATCGAAGTCGTTGGACAAGTGACACGGGTAGCGATGATCATCGATCATCCGGGCCCGCGGCTGAACCGCGAGTAACGCCGCGACCGATACCGCGACGAACGACGGCGGTGATCGCGTTCAAATCCCGATGGAACAGCTGCCTTTCCATGGGCAGCGAGCGGTCCGGTAACTGATACTCGCTGCTCGCGGTCGTCAGCAGGTACTTTAGAATCACATCCGGGGGATCGTCGAGTCCGGCAATATACTCCCGCAAATCGCCGGTTTTGGATTCGAGATCCAGGCCCAACCATTCCAGAAAGCAGCGTTCGTGGCTCTCACGCAAGGCACGGGTGCTTTCCTCCCGCCCGAAAGTCGCCGCCAATCCGTGGTGACGATAAATCCCCGAATTTGGATCTCGCAGCGAAGCGAGATAAGTCAAGCGCCCGTAGGCCGTCGGGATACCTGATAGCGTACGTTTCCAGAGATCCACGGCTGCGGAACGCTCTAGTACGCCTTTCACTTTAAACCGCGGCATCCTGGGGTCATTGTAAACCGGAGTGGAGAGCGAAGGGGCAGTACTTGCGCTTATCTAGGCATATTACCGGGTACGCCTCAGATTTGTTCTGAATCCCGAAAACGTCAGCATATGCCGCAGTAAGCCGGAAGCGCACGCCCTATTCTCGGGTCCAGAGAGTTTCATCCTCTCAATCACTCCGGAAAAGGTAAAACCATGCTTAAGAAAATCGTACTGCTCGCTGCGCTGGCGCTTTCGATAGTTTCGACGGTCGGGGCGACATCATATCCGCAAGCGCCGTTCCCCCCCTGCTACCCCTGCAGCGGCGGCGGAAACTAATTCGCAAAGAGCGAACACGATTTCGGGAACTCACGCGGTTCGCGCGCAGGAATGCGGGCTACGCCGCGTGAGTTTCGCCGAATCCATCCGTTGCACTCCATGGCTTCCGCGGTCTCTGCTCCTGTCCCAGGACTAGGCGCGCCAAGTGCTAGAATCCGATATGGATCGCATCGGCGGGTGGCTCTGGCATGCGAATGTTTTCGCGCTCGCGTGCGTGGTTGCGCGGCTCGCCTTCACGCGTCTATATAGGACATATCCTTTCCTTTTTGTCTTTTTTCTGGCCGAAGCCGGCGGCGATATTGTGCTGTCCCACATCCCCCTTCACTCCGATTCGTACGCCATTTCTTATATGGCGTTTCAATTGATCACTCATTTTGCGGCGCTCGCCGTCCTGTTGGAGATGTATCGCGTAGCTCTTCGTGAACACGCCGGCCTGGCCGCCTTTGGACGGGCTAGTGTCCTTTCCGTTACGCTGGGCGCCCTCGTGATCACCGTGTTCGGGGCGTTCCTGGATCGCGCCGTCCCCGCGGGGCAATCCGTCATTGTTCACCGCTTCTTGACCCTCGAACGCACATTGGACGTCGTGATTCTGGTCTTTCTTTTGGGGACCGCCTGTTTCCTGACGTGGTTCCCGGTGAAACTACCTAGAAACCTCGCGTTTTCGATTGCCGCATTTTCCCTCTTTTATTTCACGCGAGCGTCCATGCTTCTCGCGGTAAACCTACTGCCTGCCCGGGACCTCCCGGCGGTGAACGACGCCGCGCTGGCCCTGTCCTTCTTGTCCCTTTCTTTGTGGCTCGTGTTCCTGCGCCGTGAACCAGCGGGCGCTGCTCCCGTCGTAGGCCACTCGTGGGACCCAACGGCCCTCGTCCGCCTCAGCCGACAACTGGATTCGATCAACTCGGCATTAGTCCGTTTTGGGCGCCATTGATCGCTGCAATTATCCCTAATTGTTTTGCATTTGGTGACGAATTATATTATTATGGCGAAGCGGTTGTAGGAGTCGTCGATGAATCCTTGGATCGTCTGGGCGTGGATCGTTACGGTCGGCTCCGTTGCCGGGTTGGGCACGACCCTTGCGTGGATAGTACTTCGCTCCCATCAGTTGGACTCTCCACAAGATGGCCAGGGAACGGCGGAGCACGACGCCGCGTTTTCCTTTGCTCGCTACAAGGTGATGGAGCGTTTACTTTCCCTGGACGACGCTCGATTTCTTTGTTCCCAGCAAGGTTTTTCCCCGGCCGCGGTGGGACGCTGGAAGCGCGACAGCCGTCGGATTTTTCGCATGTATTTGCGCGCATTGACGCGCGATTTCTTTACGTTGCACGCTCGTGCCCGCCAACTGGTTGTCGAATCGCATACAGAATCGCCGGTGTTCGCCTCCACCCTGGTACGTCAGCAAGCCGCGTTCTGGCGTGCCCGCGTTAGCCTGGAAGGTCGCTTGATCCTGTTCACACTCGGCGTCGGAAGCGTCGATGTCGCGCCGCTTCTGGAAATGATCGAGGCGATGCGGCTAGATCTATTGCGCTTGGTTCCTTCATCCGTTCAGGCCGCGTAAACTCTAAGCGGCATCCTCGTAACCACTCGCTTAAAAGGGTATGGATTCCGAGGCCGGCTCCACGCTGGTGTGGGCGGCATCCACTTTCGTGGCGGGAAGCCGAATTCCGAAGCGTGTGCCTTTGCCGGGGGTACTTTCGACGTCGATCTCTCCGCCATGCGCCGAGACGATCCAGGAAACGAAGCTCAGTCCCAGCCCTAGTCCCTCGATCTTGTTGGTTTGCGCGTTGCGAACCCGGTAGAAGCGATCGAAGATGTGCGGCAAATCTTCGGATGCGATGCCCACGCCCGTGTCCTCCACCACGATGCGAGCCCATCCCGAATGCTCCGGGTCCAGGCCGACGCGCACATTCACCATTCCGCCTTTCGGGGTGTACTTAATCGCATTCGAAAGCAAATTGGAGAATAGGCGTTCCATCTGCGTGCGGTCCACGAGCGCGCTGGTGGCTTCCTCGAACGAGGAGGTGAGCGATACTCCTTTTTCCTCGGCCGGGATTTGAAACTGATCCACAAGTTCGGCCGCGAGTTCCCCTAGATCCAGCAAGGAGCGCTGCAGAACCAATTGCCCGGATTCGGCTTGCGAAAGCAGCAGCAAAGCCCTCACGATTCGCGAAAGCTTCTCGACGTCCTCCAGGGCGTACACCATCGCGTCGCGATATTGCTCAGTGGTATTCGCCGTGAACAGCGCAACTTCCAATTGGCCGCGGATGGCGGTCAGCGGCGTCCGCAGCTCATGCGACACGTCGGTGGAGAATTGACGAATTTGGTCGAAAGATTGGCTCAAGCGGCGCGTCATGCGGTTGAAGCTATCGATCAAATGATCGAGTTCGTCATTGGCCCCGCGGCCCGGGATCTGCGTCGACAAGTTCACGCCTGTGATTTCCTGAGCGGCTTTCGCGACCGAATTCAGTGGCTGAATGGCCCTTCCCGCGAGCACCCAGCCCGCGAGGCCGGTCAGTGCGATCATCCCCGGCAGCAGCAGGAAGTAGGTGCGCGTGAAGCCGTCGACCGTGTGCTCGTTCTCTTCGAGCGACCGGCCGAGTGCGAAGAAGTATGGTTGGCCTTTGTCGTCGGGAACCGTGCCCGCCTTGATCAGATACGGCACGCCGGTCTTATCGCGGCGAACGTGGATCTCCGGCTTCGGAAGCCGCAGAATGCGCGCGATCTCCCGCGGAGAATCGATTCCGATGGAGTCGTAGGTCTCGGAGTGTTCCAACAAATAGCCATTTGGATCGGTGAGCAGATAGACGTGGCGCAGGCGCTCGACGATGTAAGCTTCTTCGGGATCGGTGGAATCCGCGACCCACATCGGCCGCTGATTTTCGATCCGTAGGTAGCCCTTGGCCGCGCCCCACTCTTCCTCGAGCAGCGCCTGAATGTCGCCGTTCATCTCGGACCGCAAGGCCTGCCGGAACAGGACGCCGATGGCGATCAGAAGGACCGTGAAGAACAGTACGTAGCTGAGCGTGAGGCGGAAGCGCAGGCCGCGCACGACACGCCGCGCACGATCGAGCAGCGGCGCAATTCCTGGAGCGGCGCCGCGCATCACTTAATTTCCTCGCTCCGCGTGCCGCTCGGGAGTGTCCAGCATGTAACCGATGCCGCGCACGGTCTGGATCATCTTCTCCGGGAAGCGATCATCGATCTTGCTGCGCAGATGGCGGATGTATACGTCGACGATGTTCGTGAGCCCGTCGTAGTCCATGTCCCACACGTGCTCGACGATCATCGTACGGCTGAGCGGCCGGCCGCGATTGCGCATCAGGTATTCGAGGATGCTGAATTCCTTGGGTGCAAGTTCGATGTTGCCGCCCGCGCGGGTGACCTTGCGGCGGATGCAATCGAGTGCGAGTTCGCCCACCTGCAGGCGTTCCGGAAGCGGCTGGCCGCGCCGAAGCAAAACGCGAACTCTCGCGAGCAGCTCGACGAACGCGAACGGCTTGACCAGATAATCGTCGGCGCCCCCTTCCAGGCCCTTGACGCGATCGTCGACAGCATCACGCGCACTTAAGATCAGCACGGGCGGCGACACTTTACGATTGCGAATTTTCTTCAGGACCTCCAGGCCGTCCATGTCCGGCAGGCCCAAATCCAGAATGATCAAATCGTACTCGGTGGCATGCACTAAGTCCGTCGCCGCGCCGCCCGTATTCGCGACATCCACCGCGTAGCCGCCGCTTTCGAGTCCCCGCGACAAAAAGTCGGCAATCCGTTTTTCGTCTTCGACGACGAGGATTCGCATAGTTTTCAGTGTAACGCGCGGCCCTCCCGCAATATAGACGTCGTGACGACGGATGTGGTTTGAAAGGTGAGTGATCGCCGTGAACGCGGGAGCGGTTTCCGGGAGCTAACGTTTGCGTCCCGCCGAGCGTCTTTTCACGTCGGGCGGACGCTGGGTAATATAGGAGTACGCATATGAAAGAACACGCAAGGGCTGCGGCGAAGACCGTTCTATTGATGCTGATCGCTCTGTCGTGCGCGGCTTCTGCGGCTTCGGCTGCCGATAAACCCGATGCTGTCTTCGCGAAGTGGTGGCAGAAGTTTCAACTCGCGGTCATGCGCCGAGACGTCAGAGCGATCGATAAAGGCGTCGAGTTTCCGATGGATTGGGAAGTCAGCGCGGACGTTCGCGCGATTCGTGGAGAATCGGACTTCGCGGCCAACTTCGGAATCTTCTTCACGAACGACGTGATCAAGAACGTCCTGGCGGGCAAGCCCGAGAAATTACCCAACGGAAACTACGTGTTGATCTGGAAGTCCGGCGGGAAAGAATATTCGATAATCTTCCGGTACTACAACGGAACGTACGCGCTCGATAGCCTCGGTGAAGGGCCTCCCTAGAGGAGCGGCAGGAGGCGAGCAGCAAATCGCTTCCTGCTTCGTGATCGCGTGACGACAAAAGGGCAGCGTCGAACGCTGCCCCTTGCTTCTTCTTAAACTACTGGTCCGAAATTACTTGCTTCCGCCGGTGTTCTGCGCGCCCGGAGCGGAACTGAAAAGGATTTTGGAGGTGGTGCCTCCCAAATCGATTTCCTGGAGTTGCGCCTTCTCGGAGACGAACGAGGTGGCCGAGAACTTCTTGTCCACCGTGCCCATCGTCGCGGGAACCTCGACTACATTTTTGCCGCTCTTGAACACGGCCTTGTCGCCCTGCATCTCGACTTTGTAGTCGCCGGCCTTCAGTTGAGTGCTCCCTATCCACATGGGATCATACAACTTAACGTTGTAACTAGACGCCGCGCTCGCCACTCCGAGTGCAAGCGTAGCAAGACTGAACGTCACTTTCATCAACTTCATTTTTGGAATTGCTCCTCTTTGTTTTTTATTTATGGATTGCGACTACAGGGGTAACTGGCTGCCGTCAGCGCAGATTGCAATCTTCGGTGGGCGCCGTTGCCCTCAATTTTTAGACGCTCATCGAGGGCAAGAGGTTGCAGGCCAGCCCATTTTTTCAGTGGAAAAAGTCAAAAACAGAATGTAATCAGAATGTTACCGTCCTCTTCCGCGGCCCATCTGCACGCGATAATCAACCACCGCTGGCATATTTACGACGCGGCACATTTCAAAAAGTCTCGAACGCGCCCGTGCGCCGATGGTTTCTCCGAGAGTCTTCTTATATACCGGTTGGCCGCCGGCGCTCGTATATTCCACGGCGCGGCCCGTGACGTCTTCATCGGGAAGATTCGTCGTCGCGATCAACGGCTTTTTATGATTGCACCGATACGTGATGATGGCAGTGACGGTATCTTCCAC
This sequence comes from Terriglobia bacterium, assembly GCA_963765085.1. GTDB lineage: Bacteria > Acidobacteriota > Terriglobia > Bryobacterales > Bryobacteraceae > Palsa-187. The sequence goes on from CAVXVL010000109.1 coordinate 82,632, forward strand.
CCATTCGGTGACACGGTGCGCACCCAGATCGTCGAGCACAAGCACTTCGGCATCGAGCGCCGAGCGGTACGCTTCGCGATCAGCCGCGCCCGACGCGGCGTTGTAGCCGGAGCGAATCCGATCGAGCAGATTTTGATAATCGAAGAAGATACATTCGTGACCGCGATCGAGCAGACCTTTCATCGCCGCCACGGCCAAATGTGTTTTGCCGGTCCCTGAATTGCCGACCAATAGCAGGCCGGGCCGCTCTCCCGCGGGAAACTCGCGCACGAACGCGCGGGCTTGCATCAACACCGTTCCGAGCCCTTGCCGAGCGGTTGGATTGTCCTGCGGGATCTCGAAATTATCCAACGTCGCATTTCGATAGTTCGGCGGAATGTTCGCCGATTCTTTCAGTGAGCTCGTGCGAATCGCAGCCGCGCAAGCGCAGCGCGACGCACCGGAGAGACCGGCACGTTCCACGATCGTCCAACCCGTTCCTCCGCATTTCGGACAATTTTCCATGATGCTTACCGCCTGTCTATTTCCGCACTCATAAATTGAACCGTGTCATCCCGAACGCAATCGAGGGACCCGTTTTTTGGACGGCGCGGAACGAACAGCAGGTCCCCCGACTGCGCTCGGGATGACGTGTCGAGGAGAGGAGATGTTGTCGCGAATGTAAAACTGGTTCTATAAAACATGAACAGCTCACTCCATCACGAGCAGCACATCGCCTGACGCGACCGCCGCGCCCGCAGACGTGCGCACTTCCAAAATCTTTCCCGGCTTCGGCGATTTCATCTCATTCTGCATCTTCATCGCCTCCACAACAATCAAGCCCTGCCCGGCTTCCACTTCCTGCCCCGGCTCGACCAGCACGCGAATGACGCGGCCGGGCATCGGTGACGCGATGGTTTGCCGCCCGTGTCCTTTTTCCGACGAACCTCGGCCACGCAGCTTTCGTGGATCTTCGACACTCACGCGCAGCGTGAGTCCGTTCACTACGATTTCGTTGTTCTTCGTGAGAGTGACTTGATAGCTGCGGTCCTCGATCAGCACGGAGAATCGTCCCTCGCCCGCGGACTCGATGGAAAAACTTTTCGCAATGCTTCTTCCGTCCTCGCGCGTATAAAAGAACGCGTCTTTTTCGAGAACGAGTTTCGCGCTGCCAGCGCCGAGGATGACGTCGTAAGTCATCGCAGTTCCGCGATCCTTGCCGCTAACCACTTCGAAGGCGCGGCTTCCGCCTTGGCTCCCACCGGTGCTTGACGCGATTGCAGTGCCACGACGAGCGCGGCGACGGCTTCCGTTTCGATATCGATTTCCGGTGTGCGATGCCGCTCGAAAAACCCTTCGAGGAAGGCGGTGGACAGACGTCCCGCTCGAAACTCCTCGTCCTCGAGAATGCCCGCGAAAAATTCCCGATTCGTGCGAATCCCACCGATGACGCATTCTTCTAACGCGCGATGCATCCGCTTCGTCGCAAGCTCGCGTGACGGCGCCCACGCAATCAATTTCGCCAACAGCGGATCGTACTCCATCGGCACGTTCCATCCTTCGTACACGCCCGAATCGAGTCGCACACCGGGGCCCGATGGCTCGATCCAACGGGTGATCTTTCCGGGCGACGGCAGGAATCCTTGCTCCGGATCTTCGGCATAGATGCGGCACTCGATGGCCGAACCGGACCACGCGACATCATGCTGCTCGATCGTCAGGCGCTCACCGGCCGCGATCTTTAATTGCCACTGCACGAGATCCAGTCCCGTGACCCGCTCCGTGACCGGATGCTCCACCTGAAGACGCGTGTTCATTTCCAGGAAGTAGAAGCTCCGATAGCGATCGACCAGAAATTCCATCGTGCCGGCGTTGTAATACCCGGCGGAACGCGCGATCTTCAATGCCGCCGCTCCCATCTGCTCGCGCAGTTCCGGATATTCGCGCATCACGGGGGAAGGGCACTCCTCGATCACCTTTTGATGCCGGCGCTGAATGGAGCATTCGCGCTCGCCCAAATGGATCAGATGACCGTGCTGGTCGCCCAGCACTTGAATCTCGATGTGACGCGGATCGACAACCAGTTTCTCCAGATAAACTTCGGCGTTGCGGAAGGCGCGTAGCGCCTCGCTCGATGCGTCGCGCAGCGCGGCCTCGAGGTCCTGCTCGCGATCCACACGCCGCATGCCTTTGCCGCCGCCTCCCGCGGCTGCTTTCAGCAACACCGGATAACCCAGTTCCTTGGCGATTCGGCTCGCTTCGGAAAAGGTCTCGACCGCCGCTTCGGTTCCAGGAACCACCGGCGCGCCGGCCGCGATGGCCAGCTTGCGAGCGGCCGTTTTCGACCCCATGCTGCGAATCGCCGATGCCGGAGGTCCAATAAAAACGATTCCCGCCGCCGAACAGGCTTCGGCGAATTCCGCGTTTTCGCTCAGAAAGCCGTAACCGGGATGAATCGCTTCGGCGCCGTGCTTCCGCGCTGCGTCGATGATCTTGTCGATCGCCAGATAACTCTCGGAGGCGCTAGCCGGTCCAAGGTGCACCGCTTCGTCGGCCATCTGTACGGCGAGCGAGGCGCGGTCCACGTCCGAATACACCGCAACGCTGCGGATTCCGGCTTCGCGCAGCGCGCGGATCACCCGCACGGCAATCTCGCCGCGATTCGCCACCAGGACTTTGCTGAACATGATCGGTTCGCGGAACGCGAGCTTCGATTTTAGCAGGACGGCGTCCTTACCCCTGCTCGAGGCCGTGCTCGCGCAAAGTGATCACGGTCGCGCCCGAGCCACCTGCTTCGAGCGGCGCGTCCCCGAAAGAGAGAACAAATCCTGTCCGCTCAAGGACTTTGCGGACCATGGCCCGCTGCACGCCGATCCCTCGTCCATGCACGATGCGGATCGCGGTCAGATTCAGCCGATAACATTGATGGAGGTATTCTTCGACGACGGCCTGGGCATCGCGTGGAGAAACGGTATGCAGATCGAGCACATCGGTGATCGGAAGCTCGATCGGGCCCATGATCTCGTCGGTAACTTCGGCGGCTGCCGAAAACGCTTGGTCCTCGTGTTCAGGGCTGGCGTCTGGGGAGTCGGGATGTTTACGTGCTTGTCGGCGAGGAGGGCGGGGATTTTCGGACATAGACGTCATAGACCAGCGTATGCCGTTGGTATCGCAGGACTGGCATGGCGGGCACCGCCAGGCGGCTACCTAAAGGATAGGCCTTAGAACCACCAGGGAGGTGGTGGCATGCCTCTAGCATTTCTTCACCTAGACTTGTTAGAAACGAGAGACTGGCTGATAAAATCGGGTTGCTAAAGTAGACAACACATAATGCTTTGCTTCATGTGCGGGAAGGAAATCGGCTGGCTCCGGTCCATGGTGGATCAGCAGTACTGCTCTGCCGAACACCGGCGTGAAGCGCGTCTGGCCTCCTCCCGGGTGCTGCGCGAGGAAGACGACGAGCAGGAGCTGTGGTCCGTTTCCCGGAATCGCCAGAAGCAGGTAGCGCGCTCATCGAGTTCTCCGAATCAGGCTTCGGCCGTGGCTTTCGTTACGCTGGGCGCTCTGCTGGTGGCAATGCTGATGCTTCCCAGCAACAAAAGCGCGCAAGGCACTGCCTTCCCGCCGACGTCCAACCCCGCATCCGATCAAGGTTTGTTCACACGGACGACCAGCAGTATTGGAAGTTTCGTGCGCGATCGGGCGCCGATCACATTGCATCACGATTTTCAGAGCGGGCTGAACGACTGGGTCACCGTCGCGCTGAGCAATACCAGCAAGGTCGACGATCCGCACGACTGGAAAACGCCGGCCTCTCCTTCGATCGTGCAACCCGGCAGCCTGCGCCTGTGGTCGCGCTCCACGTTGTTGCGGAATTATCAAATGGAATTCCAGGGGCAGATCGAACGCAAGAGTCTGAGCTGGGCCTTCCGTGCAACGAATCCCGAGAACTACTACGCCGCCAAGATTCAGATTACGCGGCCGGGCCCGCAACCGAATGCGGATCTGGTGCACTACGTCATGCTGAACGGCCACGAGTCGGATCGCATTCAACTCCCCTTGCCGTTGACCTTGGAGCGGGGCAGCGAGTACCGCGTGCGGGTCTCCGTTCAGGACGACCGCTTCGTGACTTACTTGAATGGCCAGGTCATTAGTTCGTGGAGCGACCACCGCCTCACGCATGGCGGGGTAGGTTTCTTCTCCGACGCCGACGACCAGCAGCAGCTTTCGTGGGTCAGTATTTCAGAGCGCGACAGCTTCATGGGACGAATGCTCGCGCACTTCGGCCTCTTCCTCGTGCCCACTCCGCTGCCGTAATCACACTCGACCGCGACGCCATCGCCGGGCATTTCCAGAATCGCCGTGACGAATCGAGTTCACGCTCGCGACTCAGGGCTGGCCGCGGAAGACGAACACTAATTCGATCACCAGAATCACAACGACCATCACTTCCAGGACAAAGCCTCGACTGGCGTGAAACTGATCCATCATGAACGTATACAGTTCACCGGCCGTGTTCAGTTTGCTCTCGACCAGCCGGCGGTAGTCGTCGACGCCGATTTTGACGGCGGCCATGCGATACTGGCGCGCCGAAAACATATCGCTCAGAAATTTGATGGAAGTGTCGATGCGCTCGGTCAGCTCGCGGACCTCCAGGCGGATCTTGTTGAGTTTCTCGGCTTCCCTCGCCAGACGCCAGCGCGCGAAAAGACCGCCGCGCTGATCGAGTGCACCGTAAACGCGCTCCAACACGCGGCTCAGAATTCGGTCGTAGTAGCGAAACTCGACCAGTTGCGTGTTCGCGTATTCCAGCAGCTGCACGGTCGGCGTCGCGCCTTCCGGCGTATCGCAAATGAAAGCCGCGATCCAGCCGACCACCATCAGATCCTCGGGATAATAAGACATCCGCGAACCTAAAATCTCGCGCGTCTCTTCGTCAGAAAGCTCGGCCTTTTCGCCGCGTACAATTCGCGCGATATCGCTCGCGTGCTCCGCGATCAGCTCCGCGCCGTGGAAACGTCGTGCTCCGCCGGATTCGAGAGGGTTGAGCAGATGGATGATGTAGTAATCCTCGCTCAGCCATTCTTGACTCGGCCGCACGAGGGCAGGTCCGGCTTTTTCCAGGCACCGGCGCACGATCTGCAGCGCTTCGGCTTCGAGCTGCGGATGAGCGATCCATTTCGATGAAAGAGCGACCAGTTCGGGCCAATCGAGCTCGAAAGGCAGGCCGAGCTTCACGCTTACCGCGCCGTACTCGTAGTAGTTGACTTCGCCGCGAAAACTGCCGTTCTGGAAAACCAGTGGGCCTAGTTGCTCCACCACGGGCGGACGTTCGAAGCGCACATATTCCGGAGAAGGATGATGGAACGCCGGGTCGCGGCGGCGCTCGGCGATCTCCCCGACTCCGATGAGCCTGCGCAGTTCCTTCATGTCGATCTCTTCGCACACGTCGTACAGGAAGAGAATTTGGAACGATCCGGTCAGCGGCGCACTGGTCATCGCGTGCCGATTATAACCGGTTCGTGCTCGATTCCTTTCGAATGATAGATGCGGGCAGTTTGATGTATATTATGAAGTTCGCCTCCAGCGCGTTATTTGGGATTGTTTCCCCAGGTGCGGCAGGCGTATCCGCGATTTTTTAGGAGCCTCATGATGAAGCGAATCCTTGTTCGAAACGCCGTTCCCGCACTCGCCGTCGCGCTGCTGGAGGGTGGGCCATGTATGCGCAGGCCCCTGAAGGGAAGGATGTCACGTGGGCGTTCCCGGTGGCAGATAAGGTACAGCCAACGGTGGACGCAGCAAAGCTCCATACGCTTCCCGGCAGCACGCTTTCGCTCACCGCGCCGCAGATCGACGATCTGTTGAATCCGCCGGATTGGTACCCCAGCGAGCATCCCGCGCCGCCGCAGATCGTCCAGCACGGAACGGCGCCGAACGCTCTGGCGTGTGGATCGTGCCATTTGATGAACGGCCAAGGGCACCCGGAATCCGCGGGCCTCGCCGGTTTGCCCGCTGCGTACATCATTCGTCAGATGGAATATTTCAAGAGCAGCGCGCGCAAGGATCCGGCTCGCATGAACGGCATCGCGAAACAGGTGACCGACGAGCAGGTTCGCCAGGCCGCCGAATATTTCGCCTCGCTGAAGCCCGTCGAGTGGACCAAGGTGGTGGAAGCCGACATGGTTCCGAAGACCCGCGTGATGCGCACCCGCATGCGTCTGAAGGCGGAAGACGCCGCCATGGAGCCGATCGGGAACCGCATTATCACGGTCCCGGTCGACGATGAAAAAATTGAAGAGCGCGATCCGCACACCGGTTTCATCGCCTATGTTCCGAAGGGCAGCCTGAAGAAGGGCGAAGCCCTGGTGAAGAAAGCGAACGCGAAAACGATCCAATGCGCGATCTGCCACGGCGCGGATTTACACGGCATCGGCGACGTCCCCGGCATCGCGGGCATGCATCCGATCTACCTCGTGCGGCAGCTCTACGCGTTCAAGAACGGGAACGCGAACGGCGGCCTGGATCAGCTGATGAAAGCTGTCGTGAAGAACCTCGACGACAACGATATTTTGGACCTTGCCGCTTACGTCGCTTCCGCTCCGCGATAAGATTTGCGGGGCAAGCGGCGCTAGTTCCGAGTGGACGCCTCAGCCAGGATTCCGTTGGCCGGCTCCGCCGCGGGTGCGGGCTTCGGTTTCTCCGGGACCGCCGACGGCTTGATGAAGGGCATGACGTACTCCGAATTGGGCCGGTTGGCTTCCAGAAAATCCATTCCCTCCACGGTGATCATCACGTTGCTCTTGTCGTCGTTGATCACATAGCCGCGCTGCTTCAGGTACCACAGTGCGAATGTCAGCGCTTCCAGCGAGCCTTCCACCATGGCTTCGATGTGGCGCATGGAGAGCGCGGGCGTGAACGGTTTGTTGCGGCGGCGATCGTAGAAAATGCACAGCAGCGCGATCCGCAGGCCCACCCCTTGCCCCAAAATATCGAAAAAGTCGGGACCCGTGAACATCGGCCGCCCACGATCTCCCGCGAGCCCTTTGAGCGCGTCGAACTCTTTCCGCTTCTCCGGGTCCGAGAGAACGTCATGGGCGGCTTTGACGAGCGCCATCTTCTCGTCATCGCGCGTATCAATATTGTCCGGACCGAACTTTTCCAACATGCGAGCGTAGGCGCGCTGGATGATGTCGTCGTCCGCGGCGGCGTCCACTCCCAGAATCGCGTAATGGTCATTGAATTTGACCGTCGCGGCGACTGAAAATTTGCCGGCGTGAGCTTTGTTGGCGAGAGTTTTGTCGGAAGAGATTGCTGCCATAACGTTCTAGCTACAACTATCGGTGCTTTCTCCTCAGAACATACTCAGGGAAATTACCTAGTGGTCCGCCGGGCAGGGAGGAGACTAGTGTGCAATACGGTGGGAAGGGAGGGTCCGGAAAGAACGGTCAAACGTTTTCGCGATGGGCCGCGCTCGGGGAAACGCGGCCCGCACGAGAACGAAACTACTTGCCGGCGTTAAAACGGTGTTCCGCTTCCGGCCAGTTCACGACATTCCACCACGCCCCGATATATTCGGGACGGCGATTCTGATACTTCAAGTAATACGCGTGTTCCCACACGTCCAATCCGATGACCGGGAACTTGCCTTCCATCACTGGCGAGTCCTGATTGGCGGTGGAGGAAATCTCCAGCCCGGAGCCCGTCTTGATCAGCCACGCCCAGCCCGATCCGAAACGGGTGGTGGCCGCCGCGTTGAACTTCTCTTTAAATGAATCGAAGGTGCCGAAGGTGGAATGGATCGCCGCGGCGAGATTGCCGACGGGAGCCCCTTCGATGCCCGGTCCGAGAATCTTCCAGAACATCGAGTGATTTATGTGGCCTCCGCCGTTGTTGCGCACCGCCGTTTTGATGGCGTCCGGCACGATCGCGCAATTGTTGGCGAGTAACTCCTCAATGGTCTTCGACGCCAAGTCCGGCGCCGATTCCAGCGCCTTGTTTAAATTCGTCACATACGCGGCATGGTGCTTGCCATGGTGAATTTCCATGGTCGTCTTGTCGATATACGGCTCAAGCGCGTCCGGCGCATAAGGCAGTGCAGGTAGGGTAAATGCCATTCTTCTCTCCTTCGTTTAAGGTAACGTTTTTGTCGTCCCCTGGGCGGGATGCCCTGTCGGACCTTCGTCCGAACGCCCAAGCAGATGCTAACTCGACAATGGATTAGATACGCTTTGATAGGCTGCCGCTACTTTAAACATCGTGATTTCGTCAAAATGTTTCGTCATGATCTGCAATCCTACGGGTAAGCCATCCGGCGTCAGGCCGCACGGGACGCTCATGCACGGAATTCCCGCGAGCGAACCCGTAATTGTATAGATGTCGGAAAGATACATCGCGATGGGATCGTCGATCTTTTCCCCGATTTTGAACGCCGGGAACGGAGACACCGGCGCCACGATCGCATCCACGTGCTCGAAGGCTTGCGCGAAATCTCTCGCGATCAGCGTGCGGACCTTCTGGGCTTTCAAATAATACGCATCGTAGTAGCCGGCGCTGAGAACGTAGGTGCCGAGCATGATGCGGCGCTTCACCTCCGCTCCGAAACATTCCTCGCGCGTCAGCCGGTACATTTCCGAGAGGGTCTGCGCTTTAGCCGAGCGCTCGGTATAACGCACGCCGTCATAACGCGCGAGATTCGCGCTGGCTTCAGCGGTCGCGATGATGTAGTAGCACGCCACCGCGTAGGAAGTGTGCGGCATCCCGATCTCTACCACCTCGCAGCCGAGCTTCTCCATCGTTTCGACCGCGGCGTGAATCCGATCGCCCGTATCGCTCGCAAGTCCCGCGAAATATTCCCGAGGGAGGCCAATCTTCAAACCGCGTAAATCCTGGAAGCCGTCATTAGAGTCGACTGCCTTCGTGTAATCCGGGACCGGCGCGAACGCCGACGTCGCGTCCATTTCATCGCGCCCCGCGATCACACCGAGCAGCGTCGCCGCATCGCGCACCGAGCGCGCAAACGGACCGATATGATCCAGCGAGCTCGCGAAAGCGGTTAATCCATAACGCGAAACGCGTCCATAGGTCGGCGTCACGCCGGCGATCCCGCAGAACGAGGCGGGCTGACGAATCGATCCGCCCGTGTCGGAGCCGAGCGAAAGCACGGCGGTACCCTGCGCGATCACGGCCGCCGATCCGCCGCTCGATCCTCCCGGTACGCGTTCGAGCGCCACCGGATTTCTCACCGGTCCGAACGCGGAATTCTCATTCGACGAGCCCATCGCAAATTCGTCGCAATTCGTCTTGCCGAGAATCACGCCGCCTGCCTGTTCCAGCCGAAGGATCGCCGTCGCGTCATAAGGCGGAACGTAGTGCTCCAGCATTTTCGAAGCGCAGGTCGTGCGCAAATTGCGCGTGACGATGACGTCCTTCACCGCGATCGGCACACCGGCCAGCGGCCCCGGATCTTCGCCTTTGGCAATCTTCGCATCGACGTTCCGAGCCGCGGCCAAGGCCCGCTCCGGCGAGAACGTCAGATACGCGTTGGTCTTCGGATTCTCTGCTTCCGCATACGCCAACGCCTGAATCGTGAGCTCCTCTGCACTGAAGTCTTTCGCGTCGAGCCCTGCGCGAATCGATCCAATCGAGTGTGCTGTCCGTGACTCGCTCATCGCTCGATCACTTTCGGCACCTTGAAATATCCGCCGCCCGCAACCGGCGCGTTGGCGACGGCTTCGGAGTTCGGCAGCGGAGGACGCTCGACATCTTCCCGCAGGGTCGCGGTTTCGCTCGGAGACTCGAAAAGCACCTGCGCCATCGGCTCCACATTTGTCGTATCGAGTTCGCTCAACTTTTCGATGTGGCTCAAAATCCCGTCCAGATCGCGCGTCATGCGGGCCACTTCCTCATCCGTCAAAGCGAGGTTCGCCAATTCCGCCACACGCTGGACGTCTTGTTCGTTAATTCTCACGCAGAGTTCCTAATCAGCGATTGTTTATATTCTTTCGATTGCCTGTACAGCAGGTCGAGCACGGGATCGTGAATCAATCCAGGCCTCGCCGTCGCCGCCCTTTGCGGCCGTCTTCGCGCGGGCATGGGCCGGAAATCGATCTCCGTGATCATCGTTTCTCCCAGGGTCGCGGTCAGATTCTTCAGGAAGAAATGCCGCAGTGTATTGAGCTGCCGCTGCCACACCACGTCCTCCACTTCGACGATCAGCGATCCACGCACAACACTTGTGGCGCGCGTATGCTCGGCGATCTTCTTTCCGGCGGCGACCTTCCAGGCCGCGATCGCGCGCGCTTCGGCATCGGCTGGGTCGCGAGACATTTTTAGCTTGCCAATGAGTTGGCCGGCACGTTGCATGGTTTTCGATGGCGGGGGAGATTCGATTCTACCACGCAGGGTCCGAGAACTCGCGGCTCTTTCCCTGCGCAGCTCTTTCTCTTTTCCCGCGGAACCTTTCTCTTTCCTGCGGAGCTCGGGCCAAGATGTTATACCAGTGGCGTGGCGCAACGCGTACCCGAACTCATCCTCGCCTCGCAATCCCCCCGGCGCAAAGAACTGCTCAAGCACGCCGGTTTCAAATTCACCGTGCGCTCGGTTCCGGTCGCGGAGGCGCGCCATCCCGGCGAGCCTCCCGTGGAATATGCGAAACGTCTCGCACGGGAAAAAGCGCACGCCGCGTGGGAACGATTAGGAGAAATCGTGCTCGGCGCCGACACCATTGTGGTCGTGGGCGATTACGTACTCGAAAAGCCGACCGACGCCGCGGACGCGCGGGCCATGCTCGAAATGCTTTCGGGCCGCGATCACGTGGTGATCACGGGCATCTGTTTGCGGCATGCCGCCGGAGCCATCGTCGATCACGCGGAAACCACCGTGCGCTTCCTGCCGCTCAGCAAGGCCGAGATCGCCGCCTATGTAGCCAGCGGCGAGCCGATGGACAAAGCCGGCGGGTATGCGATCCAAGGACTGGCGTCAAAATTCGTGGAGCGCATCGACGGCTGCTATTTCAACGTCGTTGGATTGCCGGTATCGCTGCTATACCGGCATTGGAAATTGCTCACCGGCGGATAGTCTTTTACAGGGCGTCGCTTATTCCTAACCGTGCCGCGCCAGTGATGGAGCGGCAACGCAGGCCGCCATCGTCTCACCGCTTCAGAAGCACGATTTCACCGTGCCGCCGTCCACGCGCAGGGCCGCTCCATTCGTCGCCGACGAAAGCGGACTGCACACGTACACCACCAGATTCGCCACTTCTTCCGTGGTGGCGAAGCGTTTTAGAAGCGAACTCGGCCGAACGCTTGTGAAGAATTCCTTCTCGAATTCCGCGAACGGTTTTCCACCGCTGAGTTGTTTGACGAACTCGGTCACGCCATCGGAAGCCGTGGGACCGGGGAGTACGGCGTTGACCGTAACACCCGTGCCGCCGCACGTCTCCGCGAGGCCGCGTGACACCGCCAGTTGCGCGGTTTTGGTCATCCCGTAATGGATCATCTCGGCCGGAATTTGGATCGCGCTCTCGCTGCTGATAAAGATGATGCGTCCCCAATTCTTCTGCTTCATCCGTGGCAGATATGCGCGGCTGAGACGGACACCGCTCAGCACATTCACGTCGAAGAATCGCCGCCAGTCTTCGTCGGGAATCTGTTCAAACGGCTTCGGCTCGAAGATTCCGAGATTGTTGACCAGGATATCGACGGCGGGAAACCGTTTCACCAATCGATCCGCGACCGCCGCATCCGAGAGATCGCCGGCGAAATGTTCGAGCTTGGCATCCGGCACGATTTCGCGAATCTTTGCGAGCGCCGTCTGCACCGATCCGTCAGATCGTCCGTTTACAATCACGCGAGCACCCTCGCGTGCGAGACCAGTCGCGATCGCGCGGCCTATACCCTTCGTCGAACCCGTAACCAGAGCCAGCTTTGCGGATAATTCTAAGTTCATACGCTCAACATAGCGCTTCGAAGGTGGAGCAGGTTAAAGCCACGGGAGCGGACTAAAGAGTTCAGAGAGCGCGATTTAAAAATCGCGTTGGAGGCTGAAGCCCGCTCCACCCCGCGAGCCGGTCGGCAACTCTTGGTCAGGTGCGCGGAACTGTTTTCCCGAACACTTCCATGTTCCCGAGCTGAATCCATCCGCCCGTGCCATGTCCGCTGCCCGGCATCAAATCGACGAAACCGATTTCATCCACCTTGCTCAGATCCGGATTGGGAGCCCAGATCTCCCCGCTCGGATTGGCCGCCGCGCGACCGCTGTTGAGCGTGACGATTTTCTCCGGATCGAGCTTAATCCAGTGCACGCTGCCCACGAAGAATTGGCTCTCGGAGAGCTGCGTGACGGACGCAAACGCCGCATCGCCCACCAGCATCGTTCCGTTCGCGAGCTTCACCACGGGACGTACCACGTGGAAACCCGACGTCTTCGTGAACCACTTAATATTCGCGAGGCCTGTCAGATCGATATAGCCGCTCTTCAGCCGGAACGTCATCGCAAACGGACCCGTTGCCGTGCCCGTCCATACGCCGTAGGGGACGAGTCCGCTCCCGGGAGCTCCCGTTGTCAGGATCTGCTTGGCCGCGCCGTAATATTTGATCTCTACGTTCGGGTCGGCGATGTTTTCCTGCGCCGGCATGTACCGGACTTTCGTGTTCTCCTGGCTGGCCGGACGCACCCAGTCAACCTTGAAAGCGAGAGGAGCGACAGTAGCCTTCGGAGGCGCATCGCCGGCCGGGGCTTCCTGCGCGAAAGCTCCGCCCGCCAATCCAACCAATACGACGGCCGTCTTCATCGACATCAAACGCAGCATAAGCGCCTCACTTTCACGGGATGCCGAAGGCATCGCAACGATCGCGACCAGTCTACTCCAAATCCTAAATGCAGACAATCTGCCGGCCCCTGGCGTTTGTCTCCCGTCCTTTTAAAATGAAATTGTCCCTTTATGCCGGCCGACGATAGCGCCATCAAATACCGCGCCCTCACCGAAATCTCCGAGGCGTTTCTGGGAGCCCGCGACCTCGACGCCCTCTTCCGCAGCTTGTGGGACACGCTCCAGCGATTGATCCGCTTCGATTGGGTGGTGCTGGTGCTCATTAACGAGGAAACTCGCAGCTATCGCATCGAAACGATTGCCGGAGATCTCGTGCACGGTCCGCTGGTCGGTCTCGAAATGCCCTTGCGCGGTTCCCCCTCCGAAGTCGCGTGGGAGACGCAGGAGGCGCTTTATCTCGCCGACATCGAAACGGAAACGCGCTTCCGCCCGGACATCATCGCGCAGATGCGGCAGAACGAGGTGCGCAGCGGCTTCTGGGTGCCTCTCACCACCGCGCGGCATCGGCTCGGCAGCATGGTGTTCGCGTCCCGCCACCCCGACCCGTATAGCGCCGAAGAGCGCGCGTTTCTGCATCACGTGGTTCGTCAGGTAGCCATCGCCGTGGATAACGCCCTGGCCTTCGAGGAGATCAACGAACTCCGCCAGAAGATCGAGGAAGAGAAAGTTTATCTCGAAGAGGAAATTCGCAGCGAGTTCCGTTTCGACGATATTATTGGGCGCAGCGCGGCGCTGAAACGCGTTTTGGGACAAGTGGAAACCGCCGCGCCCACCGATGCCGCCGTACTGATCGAGGGAGAAACCGGCACGGGCAAGGAGTTGATCGCGCGAGCCGTCCACCGTCTCAGCCGCCGCGCCCAGTCGACCTTCGTGAAGCTCAACTGCTCGGCCGTGCCCGCGGGACTGGTCGAAAGCGAAATGTTCGGGCACGAGAAGGGCGCGTTCACGGGAGCCGTCAGCCAGCGGTTGGGACGCGTCGAACTCGCGCATCAAGGGACATTATTTCTCGACGAAGTCGCCGACCTCCCGTTGGAGCTGCAGCCGAAACTGCTCAGCGTTTTGCAGGACAAGCAATTCGAGAGGCTCGGCGGAACGCGCACGATCACTGCCGATTTCCGCCTGATCGCGGCCACCAGTCGCGATCTGCGTTCGATGGTCGCTCGGCAGGAATTTCGCTCCGATCTTTTCTATCGCTTGAACGTCTTCCCGATCACCGTTCCTCCTCTGCGCGAACGGCGTCAGGACATCCCTCCGCTGGTGCGCTTTTTCGTCCAGGATTTCGCCGCACGCATGCGGAAGCAAATCGACGCGATTCCGGGAGACACGATGCAGGCGCTGGTGAATTATCCGTGGCCGGGGAACGTTCGCGAGCTTCGCAACGTAGTCGAACGTTCCGTCATCCTGACCATCGGCAAGCGGCTAACGATTCCTCACGACGCCCTCTATTCGCTTGATTCCGGCGGTTCGGCTGGTGTGATTCCCATGGCCGAAGCCGAAAAGCGCCACATCCTCGAAGCGCTCGACGCGGCCAACTGGGTCGTCGGCGGACCACAAGGAGCCGCCCGGTTATTGGGGCTGAAGCGCAGCACGTTGCAATCCCGCATGGAAAAACTCGGGATTCGGCGCGAGAGCCGATATGTCGGCTAGTGCCGATATATCGTCGCTATGATTTCCACAACCATCTGATAATACAATAGTTACTGCGGGAAGAAAGGTTGCGGCCTTTTCTGCCGTAGAGTCATCTGTAGTACAAGAGGCCAATCACCCAAGGTATGTCTCGATTCTCGCGTACGATCGGTTTGTTTGCTACCTGTCTGGCCGTCGCCCACGCCCAGACAACACCCGCCACGCCAGCGGCGTCGCCCGCCGGCGCGCTCAATCTATCCCTCGACGATGCCATCCAGCGAGGACTGAAAAACAATCTGAGCGTTCTAGAACGCGAGACATCGGATCAAATGGTGCGCGCCGACCGCATTCGGGCTTTAAGTGCACTGCTGCCAAACGCGACCGCGCAGATGGGCCACACGGAGCAGACGCTCAACCTTGCGACGTTCGGGTTCCATTTTCCGGGCGTTCCTCAAATTATTGGGCCGTTCGGATACACGAGCCTTCGCGGGCAGGGGAGTGCAAATCTTCTTGACTGGCAGGCTCGCAAGAACTGGCAGGCCGCGGCGAAGAATTTGCAGGCGTCTCAACTCAGCTTGCAGGATGCTCGCGATCTGGTGGTACAGGCTGTCGCCAATTCGTATTTAACGATCATCGCCGATAGCGCAAGCGTGGATTCCACGCGCGCCGAAGTCGCGACGGCGCAGGCGTTATACGAGCGCGCGCGCGATCAGCACACGGCGGCGTGTCGCCGGCCATCGACGAGCTCCGCGCGCAGGTCGAATTAAAGTCGCGCCAACAGCAGCTCTTGGCCGCGCAGAATCGTTTCTCGAAGGACAAGCTGGCGCTGCAGCAGGCCATTGGTTTACCGGGCGCGCAGCAAATCGTCTTGACCGATGCGGCGCCTTTTTCGCCCATCGAAAACATGTCGCCGGAGCAATTGAACGAGCGTGCGAAAGCATCGCGCTCGGATTATTTGAGTTTGAAAGCGCAACTTGAATCCGCGCAATTATCCCGGCAGGCCGCGCTTGCGGAACG
>CAVXVL010000110.1:0-5237 GCA_963765085.1 Terriglobia bacterium
GTACCCGAGCAATTCGCCCAGCTGCTGCGGAAAATCGTCGGGCGCTGGCTGTCGCCGGTCGCGCTGCAGCGCAAAGGCCGTCGAATGATCCGAACCCGGCGCCCGTCCGATGCCGAGATCGACGCGATGCGGGTACAAAGCACTCAGAATGCTGAAGGTTTCGGCGACTTTGAGCGGACTATAGTGCGGGAGCATCACACCGCCGCTTCCGATCCGTATGCTCTTCGTGACGGAGCCCATCGCCGCGATCATGACCTCGGGACTGGCACACGCCAACATCGGAGTGCCGTGATGTTCGGCGAGCCAATATCGCGCATATCCAAGACTTTCCGCGAAGCGCGCCAAATCGATTGTGTTGCGCAATGCGTCGGCTCCGGTGGAACCGTCTGAAATGGGGGATTGATCGAGGATGCCGATTTTCATACGCTGTTCGCGAGGCCGCTGCACCCATAGTAAAAGACCCGTCAAGGCCGCCGGGAGTTTCCCCCGGCCGACGGGCGAAAAGACCGGGGGGAGAGCGCGAATGGCTCCGCCCGGAATCAGGGAATGAATCGGATGGTGCTGTTGAGTTGGCGGGCCTGCCGGTTACGACCGAGGATTTCAGCAACTCACCCGTGGTCAATCACTTGCTCGATAGTTCCGTGGGGAGGTGCCATGTCCCTTCAGATCAGTGAAGAAAGCGGCGGAAAAATCCTGTCCGTCGAAGCGCGCGGGACGTTAACTCGAACCGATTACGAGAAATTCGTGCATGAATTCGAACGCATACTGCAGCAGAACGGAAAGCCTCGCGTGCTGTTCGACATGACCCAATTCCATGGCTGGGACGCGGGAGCCCTATGGGAGGATGTCAAGTTCGACGTGAAGCATTTCGCCGACGCCGACCGTTTCGCGATGGTGGGGGAACAGAAATGGCAGGCGGCCATTACGGCGTTCAGTAAGCCCTTCACCAAAGCCGAGGTCCGATACTTCACGCGGGCCGAAATCGGCGAGGCGCGGCGCTGGCTCGAGCAGGCGTAACGGGCATACAGAACGCATGATCCTCGACGACAAGGCCAAACCGATCGCCGATACGGAAGTGGTTCCCGAGCTCACCGAACAGCAGGAGCGGGAAGTAGAATCGCGAACGTCGGTCCCGGTCCTGGTGGTCCACGAAACGATTCGCAAGGATGGCGACGAAGAGCTGCAACGGCCGACGGCCGCACTGGCATGGTCGGGTCTCGCCGCCGGCCTATCGATGGGATTTTCTTTTCTCGGCGAAGCGCTTCTGCGGTCCCACCTTCCGGCATCGTCGTGGAGGCCGTTGGTGGTCAATCTTGGGTATCCGCTGGGATTTCTCATCGTCATCATCGGCCGTCAGCAGCTGTTTACGGAAAACACTTTGACCGCGATCATTCCGCTGCTGGCCAAGAGAAATTTAGCGACGCTCAGTGCCGTCGCCAGGCTGTGGGCGGTAGTCTTGGTGGCGAACCTAACGGGCGCACACATTTTCGCGTGGGTCATCGCTCACACGGCGCTGACGCGCCCCGAAGTTCAAGAAGCACTCCGGCAACTCGCAACCGAGGCGGCTGATGTTTCGGGCCCGAGCGCGATCCTCCGGGGAATCTTCGCGGGCTGGCTGATTGCAATGGTGGTATGGATGCTCGCCGCGACGGATTCGTCGCGAATCGCGATCATCGTGGCGCTGACTTACACGGTCGGCCTGGCCGGACTGACGCACATCATCGTCGGTTCTGTGGAAGTGCTGTACCTGGTGATGATCGGCGCGAAAACGTGGACGTCGTATGCCTCCGGCTACATGCTGCCAACCCTACTCGGCAACATCCTGGGCGGCGTCTCGCTGGTCTCCGCTTTGAATCACGCCCAAGTCATCGCGGGAACTCCGTCGCGAAGTCGAATCAGCCGCGTCTGACCTCAGCGGAACTGTCTTTTGTAAATCACGGTGACGCTGAAGATCCCGCTATAATCGCGCAACGCCTGCGCGGACCATTGCGGTGTGAAGGTCCATACCGCTTGAATCGTTTCGGCATTGGCCGTATTCAGAGTCGTGACGTAGGTGAATGTGACGTTACTGCTGATCTGTTGTAGTAAAGCAAGCTGTGCTGCCGGAAGCTGTGACCCCGATGTAAAAGCGGGATTGATCTTGACCCTCGCGCTCCTTGCCATCAGCGCGAGCGAGCAGTGCACGTCTATAGAATTCGTGTCCGTTGTTTTCGTTACAGAGGCAAGCCGATGCGTGTGAATATACGGCGAAGGCGATCAATTCCAGGAGGTTTGCCTCTGGAGAATCAGTTAGAATCAACGCTGACAGGAGCTCGCATGCGCCGCATCTGCATCTCGATGTCGATCGTTCTAGCCGGATTCGCCGTGTGGAGCAGTGCGCCGCTCCCCGCGGAGGAATTGCCTCCCGTCAAGGACCTGCCGCGTACGATCGGCTCCGCCTCGAAAACTCGAGGACCGCTGATGTTTTGCGCCCTTCCCGATGCGAGCGCCATTCGTCCTGGGTATGATGCGGCGAGGAAGACTGGCAAGCACCCCTTCGTGATCGGTTGGGAACTGCAAGCGGCGCCGCCACGGGAACTCGCGAAAATCGTGCTGATCACAAGCCTTCCTCGAACCGGGATTCTAACGGAGCCGAACTGCAAGCGCGCGCAAACTCTTCCCTCCGGAGGTCCCGATGCGATGCAATTGCATACGCCGTACGCGGCGGTGGATAAAGCCATCGATTGGAACACGGGGTACACGGCGCTGGTTATGACCGCCAAGAACGACGCGCTGCCCGCCGTGGATTATGGGCCTCGCCTGAAACGGCACGTCAAGCTTGTGACGCAGTTATTCGAGTCGAAGGGTATGGATGGTTACGTTATTTACGCCGGGGAGGATTTCGAGTGGGCGTACCTGCACTGGATCGACAAGGAGGCATCGGTGAAGGCCTTCGCGAGCCCGGAAGGTAAGACCGGGCCCGCGGATTCAGCATCGTTTCAGCACGCACGAGGTGCGTCCGTGCAAATCCTTCCCGGCGATTTGGGAAAGTGAATTTCCCGAGCCACCGAAGCGATCTTAAGCCTGGACTTTCGTGTATTTGTTAAACCAGCCGACCGTGCGTTCCCAAGCCAGATCGAAGCGGCTTTGTTGTAGCGCTCCGGCGTCGCATCGCAATTGAAGCCGTGAACGGAGTCCGGATAAATATAGCCTTCATGCGGAACGTTGATCGCCGTCAAGGCTTTGTCGTAGGCAGGCCAGGTGGAAGCCAGCCGCGTGTCGAGCGCGCCGTGATGGGCCAGAATCGCCGCCTTGATCTTCGGGATATCCGCGTCGGAAGGAACGGCGCCGTAGTACGGCACGGCGGCCGCCAGATCGGCGCCCAGCGGACGGCCAAGGTATTCGACATGCCGCCGCCGTAGCAGAAACCGGTGACACCGATCTTGCCGGTGCAGTCGGAACGAGACTTCAGCCACATCGAAGCGGCCACGAAATCTTCCATCATCTTTTTGCCGTCGACCTTGGCGAACATTTGCCCGCCTTGGTAGTCGTCGCCAGGATAGCCGCCGAGCGAGGTGAGTGCATCCGGCGCGAAGGTCATAAAGCTTTCGAGAGCCAGCCGCCGCGCGATGTCCTCGATGTGCGGATTCAGGCCGCGATTTTCGTGGACCACGATAATGCCGGCCAATTTGGAGGGTTTCTCACTGCGCGTGTCGGCGCTGATGGGCCGCACGAGATATCCTTTGATGCTCCCGTTTCCTTGCGGCGAAGGCACCGTCTCATAGCTGGCCTTGATCCGATCGTCGGTCTTCGATACCTGCTGCGCCTGTGCGTAGTTCGGCATCAACGCTTCGATGACGGTCGTCGCCGCCAGACCGCTGATGGCAAACTCTCTGCACGCCGTCGGCGAAAGCACGACGGCTGATCACGCCGTGAATAAACAGATTGTAGAGTTCTACGGCCTCGCTCGGCAGTTTTGATTTAGTTGGCTCCATGGGCTGACTCCTCTGGAAAAATATATCACGTCTCCTAGGAGCCAGCGCGCCGGATGCGTCGCTCGCGGCCTGCGGATGAAATTATCGGCTGGCTGAACGCAAACAGAATGTTACCGATTGTGCATCGCACGCTCCGAGCCGCAAACTAGGAATACATGGAACGCTTCCCCCTAGATCGCTTCGGTGCGGCATTCGAGAATTATTCTTTTCGTGAATCTATCCTCGGTGGCGGTTTCGCCCAGTGATGCAGCCGACCTACGCCGCTGCCCAAGTCGCCGCGGATCGGATTCATCGCCATCTCGCGACGGTTTCCACGACGTCCGGCGGCGCCCTCACGCCGCCCGATACGGCGAAGTTAGCCACCTTAATCGACGCTGCCTTCTGGACCAGCTTACGGCGGGAGGAAGGATACATCCCGCGTATCTCCCTCGCCTTCGTCGAACCGGGCCGGGCCAGAGGAGCGATCGGCTTCGCTTCGTCGCTATCCCTCGACCCCAAAGACCTCACGAAGCTTGCGGCGGCCGTCGAGAGAGCCGGACTTCACCTCGGCGTCTGGCCGGAGCAGGAAGAACTACGGGTGTGGGGCATCACACGAAATCTGCCGGCATCGTGTTTAGTGTTGGAAGTTATTCTCCCCGGCCTGATAGTGGTGAAGCAGAGTCCCGCGGAGGAGTCCGGCAAGTTTATCAACGTAGCCGTGTTGCAGGGAGACGAGATCAAGATCATCGATCCGCGCGGCGTTGCCAGCGCCTCGTGGCCCTTGCTATTCCCGATGGTGGCGCAGGATGCGATCGGATGGGAAGTTAACGTTCTGCTGCAGCTCGCGGTATCCGTCCGGGCGCATGGCCGCGGCGGCTTGTTGGTGGTGGTGCCCGCCGGTTCAGCTTCCGGCTCGGCACCTTGGACTTGCTCGGGTCGTCATCCGATCACTTATGCGTACGCTCGGGTTCTCCGGCCTGGCAGATCAATGCGGAAGGATACCGGAGGCAAGCCGAGCCGCAAGTGGGAGGATGCGCTGGGCCGCGCCGTGGATAGCATCGCGGGACTTACGGCGGTTGACGGCGCGACCCTGATTACGACGGATTACGAATTGTTGGCTTTCGGCGCCAAGATCGTGCGCCGCGAGGGATCTCCTCAAGTGGGTCCCGTGATCGTCACGGAACCGATCGAAGGCGGAAATCCGTCGATTGCCGAACCGGCTCAGTTCGGGGGCACGCGCCATCAGCAAACACCAACTGAACCAAGAAATACAACATAAACATA
>CAVXVL010000111.1:0-12093 GCA_963765085.1 Terriglobia bacterium
CGCATGTCCGACACCGATCTCTCCTCCCGGTAGAAAGCCTCAACAATTACGGGCGCAAGCTCGTCAATTTCAATCGGGATGCCACAAAGACGGCGTTTTGCCCGTCAGATCAGCGGCGGCGTCACGCACGCCGATTGCGAATAGATTTCGCAGCACGTGGGTACGATCCTGGACGTCGAGGACGTGATTCCAGGAGCGAACTACACGCTGGAAGTCAGTTCGCCCGGGGTCGAGCGCAAACTCACCAAGCCCCGTGAGTTTGAGCGCTTCGTCGGACAAAAAGTGAAGGTGACTCTCCGCCAGCCAGTCGAAAACCGCCGTCAGTGGGTGGGAGCGTTGAAGAGTTTCTCCGAAGGCGTGATCACGCTGGAGCCTGCGCCTGGGAAAGAGCGTGCAGTTCCCGCTCGACCAGGTGGAAAAGGCCAATCTCAAGTTCGAGTGGTAACCCGGACAAATCGATGATGCAAAAGCAAACCCCTATGAGCCTGGAACAATCTATCAATCCATCGAGATCTTGAGCAAGGAGAAGGGTATCGACCCCAAGATCATCCTGGACGCGGTGAAGGACGCGATGCTGGTGGCGGCGCGCAAGCACTTCCACACCGAAGAAGACCTGGTGGCCGAACTCGATGAGATCGACCGGCGCGATCCAGATTTTCGGCGTCCGGCGGGTGGTGGCGGAAGTGACCGATCCCGCTCAAGGAGATCTCGCTCGAGGACGCGCGGCGGACCAATCCCGCAAGCCGAAATCGATACCGAGATCCGTTTCCCGAAGCCGACCGAAGCGCTGGGCCGCATTTCGGCCCAAACGGCCAAGCAGGTGATTCTGCAAAAGGTGCGCGAGGCGGAGCGCGAGAACATTTATTCGGAATATTCGGGCCGCGTGGGCGAACTGGTCAAGTGCGTGGTGAAGCGCATCGAAGGGCCAGGATCTGATGGCCGGACATCGGGCAAGACCGAAGCGCGAATGCCGAAGAAGGAACAGTCGCAAGCTCGAAAGTTTCAGCGTGGGCGACCGCGTCCGCTGCGTGATCCGCAGCGTGGAAAAGACCGGCAAGAACGCCGGCGTGATTGTCTCGCGCGCCGCGCCGGAACTGGTGATGCGCCTGTTCGAGCAGGAAGTTCCGGAGATCTACGACAACACGGTGATCATCAAAGGCTGCGCGCGGGAAGCCGGCGAGCGCACCAAGATCGCGGTTTCCAGCCGCGACCGCGACGTGGATAGCGTCGGCGCGTGCGTGGGCATGAAGGGCATGCGCGTGCAATCCATCATCCGCGAACTGCGCGGAGAGAAGATCGACATCATCGAATTCAGCGACGACCCGGTGGTCTTCGCCACGCATGCGTTGAGCCCCGCGAAGATCTCGCGCGTCAGCATTGTCGATCCGCTGGAAAGCACATGGAAGTGATCGTCGACGATACGCAACTCTCGCTCGCCATCGGCAAAAAGGGCCAGAATGTCCGGCTCGCCGCAAAGCTTCTGGGCTGGCGGATCGACATCAAGAGCGAAGAGGAAAAGCGCCAGGAAGTGGAATCGCAGATGGCGGCCTTGGTGGTGCCCGGAGCGCCGGTATCGGTGCTGCTGGACCACGGTTTGAGCCGAAGCCATCGTGGAAAAATTGATGCGCAGGCGGCATTCCCACGGTGGAACGGCTCGGCGTCGATGACGCCGGAAGAGCTGGAAGCCGTTCCGGGCGTCGACCCGGAGATGGTCGAGCGCATCCAGACGGCTGTCAATAGCTATTACGGGCAATTTGAAGGCCCAACCTGGACGAAGCGCGGAAGGCGCCGCGGCTGGCTCCGCAGAGGCGCGACGCGGCCGATGCTCCGGCTGCCGAGAAGACGTGCCGGCACATCGCCGCCGAGGCGCGACGCAGCGGGAACGCCTGAAAACGAATCTGTTACGATAGGAAACGCGGAGGTCCGATAGGAGTAAATTGCCGGAACAAGAAGGCGTTGAGCATCGAGACCCTGGTGAGTGTAGCGAATACTGCCAGGGTCGTCACCGTATGAGTAAAATCCGTATTAACGAGCTGGCTCGCGAACTCGAGGTCAAGCCGAACGTCATCCTCGATATATTGCCCGAATTGGGCGTCGCGACAAGAAGACCCACTCCAGCTCGCTCGACGACGACGTGGCGCTGCAAGATCCGCGCGCGCGATGGCTTCGGCCGGCGAAGGACGCCGACGCGGCGCCCCCGAATCGGCGCCAGCCCGCCGCGTGAAACATTCGCGTGCGCCGGAGCCTGTTCGCGGCCGAAGCCCGTGGCCGAAGCAGAACCCGCGGTAAAGGCTCCGAAGCCGCGCCGTCAGCTGCAGGCACCTGCCAAAGAAGCAGCTAGAAGCGGAGCCAGCGCACGCAGCCCGCTCGTCCAGTGCACCCGCTGCGTCCGCCGCTGCCACCAGCCAGCCGGGCGCCCGCGCATGCCGCCGATTCGTCCGGCGATTCCCGCCGTCCGGCGCCGTCCGCGCCGCGTCCAGGACAGATCCTTCTCGGACCTCGTCAGCCGATGCCTGCGGATTCGCGCGAGACCCCGTCCGCTTCGCCACGTCAGTTTCCGGCGTCACAGTTCCCGCGTCACGGCCGCTCCGCAGCGCCTCGCCTGCGGCTCCAGTCCGCGCCACCGACTTCGATCGTCCACGTCCGGCGTCCGTTCCGGGTGCGCGCGTCTGCCCGTCGACGCCGCGCGGCCAGTGATTCGATCCCGCGCCGTCTCCACCGAGCGTCCCAATGCCGACTCCAGGCCGGCGCTCCGCCGCCACCGAGCTCCACCCGCATCCACCGCGGCACCGGCTCGCAGCCGGCCGATCCGGCAGCCCCGGTGGAGTCCTTTACGTCCGCCGGCTCGACCGAATCTCGCCGGCCAACCGGCCGCGCGGCCCGTCGTTCCCCCGCGTCCGGATATGGTGGCGCGACTGGCCAAGCCTCCGGCCGCTGCGCCGCATGCCAGCGCTGCCAGCCCGCCGTCCCGGAATCCGATCCGGCTCGTCCGCATCGTCCGGTGCCCGGGCCAGCCCGATTTATACGCGGTCCCGTTCGTCCGGGTCAGCCAGCTCATGCGCGGCCCGGAAGCCCGGTGGACCCGGCGGTACCGCGGTCCCGGTGGACCCGGCGGTCCGCGGGCGCGGGCGTCCGATGCATCCGACGTCGCCTCTTGCGCGCCGAACCGCGCGACGCTTCCGGCCGATCCAGGCACGCCGCCATGCGACCAAACCCGGCGCGCGCGAGCGCGACGCCGCGCGATGTGGACCGGAAGAGGGTCGACTTCGGCCGGTGTCGCGCCGCGCAGGAAGCCGTCCGAGCCGCCGCCCATCGATCGCGAGATCACCATCGCCGAAGGCATCACCGTCAAGGAGCTTTCCGAGAAGCTGGGCGTCAAGGCCAATCTGGTGATCAAGAAGCTGGTGGAAAAGAAGATTTTCGCCACCATCAATCAGACTCTCGACGTCAAAGCTGGCCGAGGAATCTGGCGCGCGATTTCGGCGCGTCCACCAACAAGGTCAGCTACGAAGAGGAGACCACGCAGGAAATCGAAGCGACCGAAGTCGACGAAGACTCGCGAGACGCGGCCGCCCGTGGTCACCATCATGGGCCACGTCGATCACGGCAAGACGTCGCTGCTCGATGCCATCCGCCTGTCCAACGTCGCCGAGCAGGAAGCCGGCGGAATCACGCAGCACATCGGCGCGTATCACGTCGAGAAGAACGGCCGCAAAATCGTGTTCATCGACACGCCCGGCCACGAAGCGTTCACCCGCATGCGCGCCCGCGGCGCCAAGGTCACCGATATCGTGGTGCTGGTGGTGGCGGCCGACGACGGCGTCATGCCGCAGACGCTCGAAGCCATCGATCACGCCAAAGCCGCCGAAGCGTTCCGATCATCGTCGCGATCAACAAGATCGACAAGCCCGATGCGCAGCCCGAACGGATTAAGCAGCAGCTTGCCGATCGCGGCCTGCTCGCGGAAGACTGGGGCGGCGACATGGTCATGGTTCCGGTTTCGGCCAAGAGCCAAGACCAATCTGGATCTGCTGCTCGAAATGATTCTGCTGGTGGCCGACATGCAGGATCTGAAAGCCAATCCGGAGCGTCCCGCGATGGGCACGGTGCTCGAAGCGAAACTCGATCGCGGACGCGGTCCGGTGGCGACGGTGCTGGTGCGCAACGGCACGTTGAAGGTCGGCGATTATTTCATCTGCGGCTCGGTGTTCGGCAAAGTTCGCGCGATGTTCGACGATCGCGGCGAGCCGACTCGCGAGGCCGGGCCGTCGATGCCCGCCGAAGTGCTGGGTCTCGAATCGCTGCCCGAAGTCGGCGACACGCTTGCAGGTGGTGACCGATACGGCCAAGGCCAAGCAGATCGTCATCTATCGCGAAGCCAAGGCGCGCGAAGTGGCGATGTCGAAGAACAACCGCATCACGCTCGACCAGCTGCACGATCAGCTGAAGGAAGGCGAAGATCAAGGAGCTGAACATCATCCTCAAGACGGATGTGGGCGGCACCGCCGAAGTCCTGACCGATACGCTGCAGAAGCTTTCGAACGACAAGGTGAAGATCCGCGTGCTGCACTCCGGCGTCGGCGCGATCACCGAAACCGACGTGCTGCTCGCGTCGGCCTCGAACGCCATCATCGTGGGCTTCAACGTCCGGCCCGAGCGCACGGCGCAGGCCGTGGCCGAGCAGGAAAAAGTCGACATCCGCCTGCACACGATCATTTACGAGCTCGCGGATGAGATCAAGCGCGCCATGACCGGCATGCTGGAGCCGGTGTTCAAGGAAGTATACAAGGGCCGCGCGCAGGTGCGCGATGTCGTTCCGCATCTCGAAGGTCGGCACGGTGGCCGGCTGCTACGTGGACGACGGCGCGATTGGCCGCAACAACGAAATCCGGCTGCTGCGCGACAACGTCGTGATCCATACCGGCAAGATCGACTCGCTCAAGCGCTTCAAGAACGACGCGAGCGAAGTGAAGACGGGCTTCGAGTGCGGTATCTCGCTCGCCAACTACAACGACATCAAGCCCGGCGACGTGATTGAAGCGTTCGTCACGGAGCGCGTGGCCGCGGAAGCGTTAGCTTAACCAGGGGACAGAGGTCAGGGGACAGAGGTCAGTCGAAGACCGCCGTCCTGCGTCAGTTCCTGTTAATTTTGCGACAGTCGGTTGTTCCAGCCGTCGAAAATCCGCCGTAGCTAAAGGCTTTCGTGGATACTTCGTCAGCTCGCCGTGCGGCGTTGTATTGCCCGGTATTCAGGTTCCTGACCCCTGTCCTCTATGCCTTCCATCGGCGTCATCACCTTCGAGCTTCGCATCGACGACGCACATTCTCTCAAAGACAAGCGTCACTACGTTCAGGGATTGAAAGATCGTCTGCGCAGCAAGTTCAACGTGGCAGTCGCCGAGATCGACGCGCAGGATTCCTGGCAGCGCGGCGTCATCGCCTGCGTCACGGTCTCCTCCGATCAGGTGTTCGCGGAGAAGGTTCTGCAAGCCGTGGAACGCGAAGCGGCATCGTTGCTCGGTGGGATTCTGGTGGACGCGACGATCGAGTGGCTGGCGTAGATATGTCGGCTGAGCATGAACGCTTGTCATTCGGAGCGCAGCGAGGAATCTGCTGTTAAGCTGGGCGACACGCTCCGAAAAGCAGATTCCTCGCTGCGCTCGGAATGACTGGGTGGAGATATCGCTCTATCGGAAGGCTGCGGCGACTCTGACGGGCCAACGGCTCACAGCAGCCATTGCATGAAGCTCGATCCGACATTGGTAAATTCGAACGCATGCAATCCGAAGTGTTTCGCGAGCTCCTTGCACACCAGGATTCCGCGCACGCTATTTCCCTGTGCGTCGAGCTTCGGGGAATACACGCCGATGCCGAGCTGCCGGTTCACCACTCCAAAGATTCCGCCGCTCACGCCGCTCTTCGCGGGAAGCCCTACTTCGAAGGCCCAGTTGCCGGCGTAATCGTACAATCCGCAGCTGAACATCACGCTGAGGACGTGTTTGATTAGTTGGAAATCGAAAACGCGGTCGCCGGTCACCGGATGATTTCCCATGTTTGCCATGGTCGCTCCCATCATGGCCAGATCGCGGCAGTTGACCAGTAGCGAGCACTGCGCGAAATATTGCTGCAGGGATTGCGCGACTTCGGAGTCGATGATCCCGAAATTCAGCATCAGATAAGCGATCGCGCGGTTGCGGTTGCCGGTTGCCGTCTCCGACGCCATCACCGACCAGTCGATGCGCAGGTTGCGGCCTGCCGCTTTCCCCATCTTCTCGACGAACGCTTCGATTCCCGCTTCCACGGGACTTCGTTTGATCAGGGAAGAGACCGCGATAGCGCCCGCATTTACCATCGGATTGTAGGGACGTGTCGTTCTCGGATCGAGCTCGATCGAATTGAACGCGTCGCCGCTGGGCTCGACGCCCACGTGCTGCAGCGTCTTCTCGACGCCGTGCTGTTCGAGCGCCATCTGGAAGGCAAACGGCTTGCACACGGACTGGATGGTAAATTCCTTCTCCCAATCGCCCGCCGTGAACACTTGACCGTCCACGGTGGCCAGGCAGATGCCGAAGTTCCGCGGATCGGCTTTTCCAGCTCGGGAATGTATGTGGCCACGGTTCCTTCATCCACGTCCTTGTACTTCCGATAAATGTTGTCGATGATCTCTTGAATTTGTGCGGTGGCCGCGGAAATATCTGTGGACCGGCTGCTCATTTGGCTGGAATCGGGAAAGTGGAAACGCTCACTGTGGGCAAAAGGCAAGTCTAGCGAACGAAGCAGCACGGGTCCAATCAAACGTTTTGATCGAAGGGCAAGTATTTTTTGATTAACTCTGCATGCAGGTGTCCACGCGTGTACGCTAAATAAGCGACCTTCGATGATCACTTCCGACCAGGAACGCCAGTTCTACGACCGCCAGTACGAGAAATTTCTGGCGTACGCGGATGACGCTCTGCGTGTCGACCGCAACCTGCTGGAGCGCGACATCGAGAATCCCGCGAAATCTTCTTATGAACGGCGGCAGTTATACCGCGCGACGCTCAGGGCGCTCGAAGCCGAACCGTTGCACGGCCGCAAAGTCTTGGATTATGGCTGCGGCCCCGCTGATTTCGGATTGTGGATGGCGTGCCGAGGCGCGGATGTGACGCTGCTGGATCTTTCTCCCGCCGCCATCGAACTCGGACTGCGGCGCGCGAAAGCGTCGGGACTCGCGGTGCGCGGCATCGCAGCCGATGCCAGCAATTTGAAGATGTTCGGCGACGGCGAATTCGATCTGGTGTTCGCCTGCGCGGCGTTGCACCACACGTTGAAATATCCGGGCGCGGCCGAAGAACTCGCGCGCGTGATGAAGCCCGGAGGCCGATTGGTTTTATGCGAGACATGGGGCGGCAATCCGCTGTTGAATGCCGCGCGGCGGATGCACTGGAAAATGATCGGCGTGGGGAACGACGACGGGGAAGACATCCTGATGTCGCGGCGCGAACTACATGCGCTGGAGCCTTTTTTCGAGGCTATTCGGCTTGAGCCGCTGAACCTATTTGCGATGGGGAAACGTCTGCTGCGCGGACGATTTCAACACTCGCCGGCCCGCGCGACTTTATTCACGCTCGAAGCCGTGGATCGCGCGATTCTAAAGCTCGCACCACCATTGCGGAATTGGTGTGGAGAAGCCGTGATCACGGCGCGAAGGCGGGCTGCAGACGGTTTTGGGATATAGCCGGCTAGAAAGCCGGCCGCGGCCTGAAAAGGCCGACCCCACGACGAGCCCGGCGTCATTTAGAAAACTCCGGAGGCGTCGAGAAAGTCTCGACGCGGCATCCCGCCGGGATGCGCCACTTATCGCCCTACTTCCCGACCAGGTGTCCGACGTCTTTCTCGTTTTCCGCGCAGAAGAAATCGAGCAGTTCTGTATTGGGCTGCACGACCTGGTGGATCTTCACCGTCCAGGGATGTGTGTACGCCTTGGGATCGTCCACCGTGAGTTCAATCTCAAGATTGCCGTAGTTCACGCGGCGAAAGCGCTCGGTGGTTTTCGCGGCGCTGGTCATCGGGCTGCCGAACCGATCCATCCAAATGTCGTCTTTGAAGCCGTTGCTGTGCACGACCAGCGTATCGCCGTCCCACTCGCCGACAGAATATCCGCGCCACGTCGGGTTGGCGTCGTCCTCTAATTTTCGTCCGTCCATGAAAATCTGCCGGTACGTGGCGTTACGCTCATTCAGGATGACGAAGAGTCCCGGCATCTGCAAATACTTCCGCATCAGCGGAGCGGTGTGCATCTTCACGATGCCCTGCGGCAGACAGAACGGATCCGGATCGTCCTTTGCGTTGTCAGCTCTGCGCTGCTTCACGAGCGCCGCAGCCCACGGCTGGTATGGCAACATGCCGCCCTTTAGATAATGTCCGATGTTGAAAAACTGTTCACCCACTGGAAGGTCGCGGCAGCCTTCGGGCTCGCACGGGCGATCCTGCTCGGTCATCCAGATGCCCGAAAAATCGGTATGCCCGTCCGCCAGTTTCGGCGTGGGGGCGTCCAAATTGGGAGAGCCGTCGGCCTTCAAGGGAAGGCCGCGCGTCGGATAACTAAGCCACTGCGCCGACACAATTGTCGCTGTCAACGCGACAACCATCGCCGCAAAGGCCGTCTGCTTCAACACTCGCTTGATGTGCATGCCAGCCTGACAGTCCGCCAACCGTGCTCAGGGGAACGGCTATTTGGTCGGGCCGCCATCTTCGGCCGCACCGGCGAAGATCTTTCGTCCGTCGGCGAGGCTCACCGTACGGGCGTTGACCAGGTGCGAACCATCTTTCGCGGAATAACCTTCGACGCTAATCACGTCGCCGGGCTTGAGCGAATTTCTGGTCCAGCCACGGCGCATCAGGCCGTTGGGGCTGCCCAGTTCGAATTCCCAATTGACGACGGTGCCGCTGTCGTCTTTCACGTCGGCGTAGAAACGCGCGTGAGGATTGGTCCACTCCATCTTGGTCACAGCGCCGGTCAACTTAATCGGCTTGCTGGAGTCATATTCCGCCGCGAATGAATGATGCGCGACGGCCGGAACGACCGCCACGGATAAGGCCGCGGCTACGAGGACGCACAGACTGCTAGTTTTCATGCTTCTCACCTTCATGGATCGCCTCCACATTCGGGCCTAGATTATCACACTTTTCGGTGCTTTCGGTTGGACGATCTCCCAAATGATTTCCAGTGGAGATGCCGCGTGGCGCAACGGAAGTCCCCCGCTGGTCACGTGGAATGGATAGAAATGCAGTAAACTAACTGCGTCATGAAATATCTCATAAAACCAGCCCTTTTTTCCATGGCTGCGTTAACTCTTCTCTGGTTGGCCGGAGCAGGGTGGACGAGCCGAGCTTTCGCCCAGTCAGCGCCTAAAGTTTCACCCAAGGCCAAGACTGCGGGAGAGTATTTTAAAAATGTAACAACTGCGACGCTCAAGCCTCTTTCGCCTAGCGACTTCCTGGGCGCAATGGGCGTGATGACGGCGGCCGTCGGCTACGACTGCAGCAATTGTCATCCGGGCGCCGGAACCGACACTTTTGACTGGATCACCGACTCGAACCCTAAGAAAGTCATCGCCCGCAGGATGGTCGACATGGTTGCGGGCATCAATAAGAACTTTTTCGGCGGCGCCCAGCAGGTCACTTGCTGGACCTGCCACCACGGACTCGATCTACCAACCACCAGCATCGCGCTGGACAAACTTTACGGCGATCCGCCGGACGAGAAGCGCGATCTCGTAATGGCGCAGGAAGGCGAGCCGGCCGCGAGCAAAATTTTCGACGAGTATATTCAGGCGATCGGGGGCGCTCAGAAGGTGGGCGGCCTGAAGAGCTACGCGGCAACCGGCACCAGCCGTGGTTACGGCGGGGTCGGCGGCAACGCGGCCTTCGAAGTCTATGCGCAGACGCCCGGCTCCCGCGGTGTGTGGATTCATTTCCCGGAGCATCCGGATCGTGGCATTAGCGCCTGGACGTATGACGGCAAGACTGGTTGGATCAGCCAGCCGCGCGCCTACATCCCTATTTATGAACTCACGGGGAACGATCTGGTGGGCGCGAAGCTTGACGGCGTCATCGGATTACCCAACGAAATCAGGAACGCGTTTCCGAGCTGGCGTGTGGGTCCCGAGGATACGATCAACGACCGCGAAGTCTACGTCGTGCAGGGAACCGCTCCCGGCAGCGGCGTGCTTGCGACGCTGTACTTCGACAAGCAAACTCACCTGCTGATCCGCTTCGTGAGACGTACGCCCTCGCCGGTTGGGCGCATCACGATTCAACAGGACTTCGACAACTATAAAGAGGTCGCAGGAATCAAGTTCCCATTCAAGTACTCGTTCCTGTGGCTCGACGGCAGGTTCACGGCGGAGATCAGCGACCTGAAGATCAACGTGCCGATCGATCCGGCGAAGTTCGGGCAACCACCCGCGCCGAAATAGTCGACCACTGTGGAGCGAGCTCCACAAAATGTCAGGACGGAGAACCCGCGACAGTAATCGAGCGGGCCGAAATCGGCGGGGCCACATTTCCTCGCCGGCCCGCTCATTGACATTCGCGGTTCTCAGGGACGCTGGCTTAAGCCGGCGACTCAAGTCGCCGTTGCACGCTAAGAGCGCGCTCCACAAAATGTCAGGATAGGGAACCGCGAGAGTAATCGAGCGGCCGAAAAGCCTAGACCGCTTGTCGGCCCGCTCATTGACATTCGCGGTTCTCAGGGACGCTAGCCGAAGCCAGCGTGCAAGCTGAAGCTTGCCCCATGAAGCTTGCCCCACGGCCTACTTGCCGACCAGATGCTCGACGTCGAAGTTGTGATCGCAAACGCCTTCGATGATTTCCGATTCGGGCAATAAATCGAACTGCATGTTCGCGGACCATGGTTTAGTATATGCCTTCGGATCGTCGATGGTTGCCTGAACGGTCAGGTGCCCGAAGTCGCGACGGTGGAAGCGCTCGATGGTGTGCATCGCGTCGGTATGCGGGTGGCCATCATCGTCGAGCCAGCTCCTGTCGTTGAATCCGGTGGAGTCGACTACGAAGTCGCCGCCGTCCCACTTGCCGATGGAATAGCCAAACCATGCGGGTTCGGGATCTTTCGGCAAAGAGCGGCCATCCGTGAAGATCTGACGGAAATCCACGAATTCTTCCAGCAGAATCAACGTCTCTCCGGGTGCGTTGACGAATTTGAAGGGAGTCGGCGCGAGCATCGCATCCGGAATGCTGTGCGGCAGGCACTTGCCCGACGGCCGATCTTTGCCCGCTCCGTCGAGACGCTGCTTGTAGATCGCCGCGTACTCCGGCGTGAGCTCGACGCCGGGAGTGTCCGTTGCCATGTTGAATTGCAGATGGTTGTCGGCCACCTGCCACATGCCCGATAGATCGGGTCTGCCGTTGGCCAATCGAGGTGCGGGACCGGTCAGATTCGGTTTGCCGTCGGCCGTGCGCGGAATTTTCGGATCGCGAAGTTTCTCCCACTGCGCGTTTACGGGAAGCGCAAGCGCGCATAGGAATCCGAGCGCCAGCAAGGCGCGGACGGGCCCTCTCAAATGCAAGACCCGTCCACACGCGAAAGAATGAGGAGCGATTCTCAACACGCCGTTTACTTCGGTTGCGGCACGATGCGCAAATACGGCTTCGGCGATTTCCAGCCATCCGGATACTTGGTTTTGGCCTCTTCGTCGGAAACCGCGGGCAGGATGATGACGTCCTCGCCCTCTTTCCAATTCACGGGTGTCGCCACCTTGTGCTTGGCCGTCAGCTGCATCGAATCAAGCACACGCAGCACTTCGTCGAAGTTGCGTCCCGTGCTCATCGGATAGCTCAGCATCAGCTTGATTTTCTTGTCAGGTCCCACGATGAACACGGTGCGGACCGTCGCGTTATTCGCCGCGGTACGGCCTTCCGACGTGGTTCCGGAATCCGCGGGCAACATATCGTAAAGCTGGGCAACTTTGAGTTCGGGATCGCCGATCATCGGGTAAGTCACTTTGGAGCCTTGCGTTTCCTCAATGTCGTTGGCCCATTTTCCGTGGCTCGTGACTGGGTCGACGCTCAGGCCGATCACTTTGCAATTGG
>CAVXVL010000112.1:0-7902 GCA_963765085.1 Terriglobia bacterium
ACATGTTGAGCTTCCATATGACGATTTATCGGAGCGTCGACGGTCCGTGATGTTCATCTCCAATGCGGGCGCGCATGGCGGGACGATTTCCTGGTCTGTGGTTCGACTCTGTCGGCCGCGATCGGCTACACCCAATGGTAGTCGATATGAGGCGCGACCGCGGGTTCCCTCGACTTCGCTCGGGATGACATGAAAGGGGTAGCGGGGGACGGATTTGCCGCGCGGAGCCCAGGGGTGCGATGAGTTCCTCGAATCGTGCAGCAATCGGCGCTCAGCGAATCTGGTACGGAAGGCGCATGGACCGATCGACGGGAACTGAGTATTTCATCTGACCGCGTAGTCCTCGTCTGGCAGTCTGCTTCATTCGAGACCCGCCGCTCGCCTACGCGCTGGATTTTGACGGATCAACCCATCAAATGCGATCACGAGGGATCTGCCCGCGAACGCGCCTGGGGCTGATCCTGTCGGTTATCACCGGGCCCGCTGCTCTTCTTCGCGATGCCCGTGAAATTATTCGAGACGCCGGATTTTTCGGTGAAGCCGCGCTGGTCGCGATTGCGGTCACGTATCATTTGCGGTCCATCGCAAACAGGATCGCGACAAACGAGGGCGGCAAGCTTGAGAATCTCCGCGGGGATTTCGCTGGCGCCTGCTGAATCGCGCGATTCTGGCGGGCGTAGAAGTGGCGCGTTCAGTTAAAAGTGGATTTCGCCCTGCGTTATACTTTCCCTCTCATGCCTGACGCTGGACGTTTCTTTCCCGCTGGTGCTGCTTTTGTTCGCCGCAAGCGGCTGCTCCGCGCTGATCTACGAGGTGGCTTGGTATCAACTCCTGCAACTCGCGATCGGATCGACGGCGGTCTCCATGGGCGTTTCTGCTCGCGAGTTTATGGGGGGATGTGCCTCGGAAGCCTCGCGCTGCCGCGATGCCGCACTCCACAGTCAGCATCCCCTGCGCGTTCTATGCGTGGCTGGAAGCGGGGACGCCGCGTTCGGATTGCTGGTATGGTGACGCTGCCGTTGATCAATCGGGTGTACGTCGCGGGACTTGCCGGCGGATTTCCCGGGATGCTTCTACGCGGATTGCTGGCCGCGGCGTGCACGCTCATCCCGACGATTTGATGGGCGCTTTCTTCCAGCGCTGGCGCGGTGAATCGAAGCGAGCACGAGGGCGTTCGTGGTGGGGATTACTCTACGGACGGCAACACGGCGGGCGCTGTGATCGGTGTCTGCTCGCGGGATTTTATCTGTTCGCGTACACGATACGTCAGATCGCAACGTATCTGGGCCGCCGCGCTGAATGCATCGATCCCGTCGGCAGCTTCGCACTGGCCGGGAACGTGCCGGCGACAGTCAGGCCGGACGATGAACCGGTCGAGGCCGATATGCAGTGCCGTTCACGGCGCAGGCAAATCCGTGGCCGTGTACGCGACCATCGCGATTCGGGCATGTGCTCTAGGAGCCGAAGTTGTCTGGACGCGGTTGATGGGATGATGCTGGGCGCGACGGTGTACGTCTTTTCGATTTGTTCGCGGTGTTTTTGATTGGCTGGCCGTGGGCAGCAGACGTCGCCGCGATGTTGCTGCGCTCGATGAAACCGCGATCTAAAAGCGCGCCGAGCGCTCGGCTGGAACCAGACTTCTCGCGCGTTCGGATCGCCTGGACCGCGTACATGATCGCCGATTCCCTGCCCTACTGGCCCATCGACGTCATGCTGACGAAGAGTCCGTGGCAGCCTTTCAGCTCGATATGGCGCGTTCGCTGTGGGCGATTTTACCGGCGACGTTTTTCTCGGGGGCGAGCTTCCGTCTGGCGCTCCGGCCGCCGCTTCGTCCGGAGAGAGGAAGGCGCAGGACCATGGGCGCACGGTGGGTGCAGTGTATGCTGCGAATACGCTTGGCGCGATCGTCGGCGCGCTGGGCGTCAGCCTGGTATTCGTCCCGTGGATCGGCACGCAGAATGCGGAGCGCGTTGTTGTCGCTCGGCTCCGCGCGCTCGGCCTTGGCGATGCTCGCCGCGGGAGCAAGGTCGTTCGGCGCGATCGGCGATGTTGATCGTCGCTTTGGCGGCGTCGGCATGGCTGGCGTGGACTGTCGATGCGGTGCCCGGAAAGCTGATCGCCTATGGACGTCAGATGCAGCGATTTAGCCGGCGATTCTGAAATTATCCACGTCGCCGAGGGACGGAACCATCGGTTGCGATCGGCAATGGAGCAACGGCGCGATCGAGATCGACGTAACGGCCACATCGGGCGACCACCGAGCCGTTCGACATGTCGCTGCAGAGGATGGTGGGCCATTTGCCCGGCATGTGCATCCGAATCCGAAATCGGTCTGGGATCGGTTTCGGAGCGGGTGTTTCCGCGGCACGTTCACGCGCTACGCGGGATCGAGAACATTACCATGTGTGAAATCGAACCGGTTATTCCGCCGATCTCGACGCGTTACTTCGCAAACAGAATTACGAGGTTTTCGCAATCCGAAGACGCATGTGTCTTCGATGACGCGCGCCATATCTGATGACGACCACCGAGAAATACGACATCATCGCGTCCGATCCCTGGATGTGTTCGTAAGGGGACGGCAGGACTGTACTCGAAAGAAGATTTCGAGGCCGTGAAGCGGCATCGAATCCCGGCGGTTATTTCACGTTGTACGTACCGTGTATGGGAGCGATCGCATCACGGTGCAGAGCGAGCTCGCAACTTTTTCGACGCCTTCCCGAACGCGACGGTATGGGAACACGCGCGACGGCCAGGGCTACGACATGGTATTTCTCGGAAATGTGGAGCCTCTGCGGTCGACGTCGATGCGGTTTCCGACGCCTCGCGCGGCCGGAATATGCGGAGGTCATGACTCCGTTGCGCGATGTAGGCTTCAATATGCTGAAGTTTGTTCGCTACTTATATGGGGCAGAGGTCGGACTTGGGAAGATGGACCAGCGGTGCGCCGATCAAATCGAACGAGATCTGCGGCTGCAATATCTGGCTGGCTGGGGCATCAACTCGCAAATGGCGGATGTCCTCTATCGGGAGATGCTCAGCTTCCGGCAACCTCCCGCGAATATTTTCGCGGGATCATCGACGAAGGTCAGTGACGTAATCGGGTCGATGACCGGCGGCCGCCGGTAAGGTCATCCGGAAACGGACTTTGATCGCGGAGGGATTTCCCTTCGTCGTCGTTCCACGCGGCGTCGTCCAGTTCGAGATCCAGGCTCATCCACCGATCGGAATATCGGCGCCCAGCACGGATGCCGAAGTATAAACGGAGCCGTGTCCTTGCGGGCACATCACTTCTTCGCCAGCCGCTTCGAGCAGCATCTGTCCCGGCACGCCGATTCGCACGGGCTGGCGCAGGCGATGGAGGCAGACGCGGCAGCGGCCCGGCTGATCGCGAAACGCCCACATCAGAATCACCACGCCGGACGCGAAGGAGGCCCACAGAAGCAGCGGCCCGCCGCGGTTCGGATCGCCACCGGTAAGTCCGACGGCGCTCGCGCCGGTGAGTTCCAGGATCGCGAAAAATAAAGCGGTCAGCGGCAGCGCGGTTTTCAGCAGGAAGAATCCCCAGAATCGTGCGGCTCGCTTCGCGGGTGCACCGGCACGGCGGTCCATGACGAAGCGCACGGCTGCCCACGCAAGCAACGCGCCGAGCAGTGTCGCAAGATCGCCGGCGTAGGAACGGAAAGCGCGATACACGAGTTCTTCAATCGGCGTCGCCTGCATTTCGAAATTGGGCCGCGCGAGGCCGGCTTTGGTCTGGATGAGCCGCAGTTCACTGCGTGCGGCTTCGGGGGTCGCGCCCGGATTCAGACGCGCGACTACTCCTCGCAAATTCAGATACCGGCGCCGCGGGTCGACGGACGGCACCGGTACCGGATGCGAGGTCCAGATGGCGATCGGTTCGGAAAGAAACGTGAAGTTGCGAGGCAAAACGCCCGCCACGCGCAGAGGCCGGCCGTCGATGGTGACGAGCCGCCCCACGCGATTGCGATCGCCGTGCAGTTCATGGCGCCAGAAATCGTAGCTTACAAAAACTTCGTCTTCTTTCAACCGCCCGACAGGAACGCCAAGGACATCGAAAAACGAAGGATCGACATTTGCGGCTTCCGCGAGACGCTTTCCGCCATCGAGAGAAACAGAGGCGTTATGCCAGGAATACGCGGCGACGCCGGCCAGCGTCTTCGATTTCTGACGGAAGAGAGCGGTTTCGGCATCGCGAAATCCGAGGCGCATTCCGAACACGGGAGGTCCTTGGGCGAGGACCACCACGTTCTGTGGATCGCGATAAGGAACGCCGGCGGCGAGATGCCGGCTGACGGAAAATCCGCGGCTGGCGATGGCGACTCCGAAAATCGCCAATGCACCGACGGCAAGACACACCGAGGGACGTCCGAGGACGGAACGAAGTTCTTCGGTGCCGGGCTCACTCCGAAAGCGCGCGTGAATCGCCGATCTGACAGCCTCGCGCGTGTGCGTCAGCAGTGCGAAGCGCGCATCGGGAGCGGAGGAGTTCGCGGCGCGCAGCGTCCAGTGCCACAGATCGCCGAGCCATTCAGTGCGCCACTCACCGCGCAGTTCGCTGGGCACGATCCTTTCGGCTACGTGCAACGCGAACCGGCAAGCCGCTATGACGATCCCGTACATGTTTGGCCCGTCAACTTTATTTTAGCAGCGAAGGGGACAGGGGACAGGGGACAGGGGACAGGGGAGCAGGGGACAGGGGACAGGGGACGGGACAGGGGACAGGGGACAGGGGACAGGGGACAGGGGACAGGGGACAGGGGACAGAAAGAGAGTAGATCCGTTTCTGCTTTCGAAAGCTATTTATAATTTCGACCGAACCAAACTCATTCCTCTTTCTCCATTCGCTGACTCCTGTCTTCTGTGTTCTGTCTTCTATCTCCTCCGCTACAGCGCCTTCGTGGCGCCGCCGTCCATGTCGATCAGCGCGCCGTGGAAGAAGCGGCCTTCGGGACCGACGATAAATGCAACGAGCCCCGCAATATCCTCCGGCTCGCCGAACTGGAGGGTCTTCGCGTCTTCGACCAGACGCTGTTCGGCTTGGCTGATGGGAACGCCGGTCTGCTTCACAACAGCGGCCAGGCGCTTTTTCAATCGCTCGGTGCGAACGTAGCCGGGCAGGATCGCATTCACGCGAATCTTGTCGCGCACGCCCGTATCGGCGAGAGATTTCGTCAGACAGTTCATGGCCGCGTTGACCGACCCGCCGATGGAAAACACAGGGCCAGGCGTGCGCCCGCCGATTCCCGAAATATTCACGACGGAGCCGGAAACGTCCTTCAGATGGGGCCAGGCGGCCCGCGTCACGCGTACCGTCGCGAAAAATTTCAGCGCGAATCCATCGGCCCAATCGGCGTCGCTGAGTTCCACGAATTCGCCGAGCTTGGTGGCGCCCGCATTGTTGATCACGATGTCGATCCGCCCGAACTTCGAGACTGCGAAATCAACCAGCTGCTGACCGGATTCGAGAGTTCGCAGATCGAGCGCAATGGCTTCGGCGGCAGCGCCGGATTTGCGAATCTCGGCCGCGACTTCCGCGAGCAGAGCCTCGTCGCGGGCAGCCAGAACGACGTTCGCGCCCTCGCGCGCTAAACGCAGAGCGATGCTTTTCCCGATGCCGCGGTTGGAGCCGGTGACGATCGCAGTTTTCCCTTGAAGTGGTTTCATCAGAAACTAGGGTGACACAGCGCTACAAATTTCTGAAACAATCGTCGGCCGACGGAGCCTGTTGGATATCGCCGAGATCCTTGAGCTGGCCGATCAACGTCTGCCAGCGTTCGCGCGTCATGCTGCCGAGGCCGCTGCGGCGGGTGTCGTCGTCCTCGATCAGCGACTTCTGCGCATCGGCGGTTTCGGCGAATCCGGCGGGCGACATGGATGGATTCAATTTATTCATGATCTCGTTGGGGGGTGCGGAGTTCTCTAAATAGCTACGCCAGCCGGCGCGCATCGCGGCGACCATGGATTTCGCAATCTCTGGATTCTTATGCAGATAGTCAGCACTGGTGGCGACGACGCCCGAGTAAGGATTGAAGCCGATTTGAGAGATCGGGAAGACCTGCGCGTCGGCCCCGGCGCGCTTGGCGGCGAGGAATTCGGAAGTGACGAAGACCTGTTGGACGAATTTTGGGTCGCGGAGAAAGGCGCTGATGTCGCCGCCCGGCGAAGGGACGACTTTGACGTTCGCGAAGGAGTTTTGCTTTTCGAGCAGTTGGGCGTAGGGCAAGCCTTTTTCAATCGCGAGCGTGGCGCCTTTCTTGAAAATGTCGCTGATGGAAGTAAATTTCTGCGAAGCGTGGACCATTAACGCGAGAGGATTCTCCTGGAAGACGGCAAACAGTCCGACCACGTCGTTACCCCGGGAACGCGCGATGACGAGCTCGTCGGCTTCGATGACTCCGAATTCAGTTGATCCCGCGCCGATCATTTGAACGGTAGGCGTGCCTGCGCCTCCGGGAAGAATTTCGACGTTGACTCCGCTCGCGGAATAGGGAGCCGCGTAAAAGCCGCCGAACTCCGGCTCGGGTTTCCAGTTCAGGGCGAGTCGGATTTTCTGCGGGGATTTCGAGCAGGCGGCGACAAAGGCTGCCGGGAGGAGGGGAAGAAATTGTCTCCGATGCATTTTTCTCATTGTCGCCTGAAGGTGTTGGTGACGAAAGACGATGCGTCGGGAAAGTCTCGAGGCGGCATCGTGGAGCACGGCCCGCGATGCTAGACCGCTTCCTTTGGTCGCGGCTCGGGTGGGGTTGAGACGACTGCCGTCCATTCGAAAGAGGGGTGGGGCTTATAACGTAGGCGCCTCTAGGCTCCGATCGCCGTATGCGATCCAAATCCGACCCGAGCCGCGACCGTAGGAAGCGGTTTAACCCAACGTAAAACGGAAATTTTCTACTGTTCGGAAGCGTGCCAGCGGCGCAACGTCCAATAGCTGACCAGGTTGATCATCCCGAACAACGCAAGCCCAAGCGCGGAAGCGAGTAATACGGCCGCGAACACTTTGTCCACGCGCTGCTGGGTGCGCGCGACGTCGACCACGGAGCCGAGTCCCTGGCCGCCGATGAATTCGCCCACGATCGCGCCGATCACCGCGAGTCCCGAGGCCACGCGCAAGCCCGTGAGAATCTGCGGGAGCGCGGCCGGGAAGCGGAGCTTCACGAGCGTCGTCCACGTGGACGCGCCGTAGAGACGAAAGAGGTCGCGCAGAGCCGGCTCGGTCGAGAGAATTCCGGTGAGCGTATTGGCGATCACGGGGAAAATCGAAACCACGAATGCCGACGCGACGACAGTGCGCATTCCGTACCCGAACCATATAACTAACAGCGGGGCGATCGCGATGATGGGGACCGTCTGGAAGAATACCGCGTACGGATAAAATGCCCGTTGGATCGCGCGTGAGGAAGAGAGGAACACGGCAATCGCGATTCCGATCACGATGCTCAAGACAAATCCAAGGAGGGCGCTCGCCGAAGTGCTGGCCATGGCCGTGGCGAGCTCGTCGCGGCTGTCGATCATGGCGCGAACAACGGCGCTTGGCGCGGGGACGAGATAGGATCGCACCCAGCCCAGGCGCACGGCGGCTTCCACGAAGGCCGTGACGACGACGAACGGGATTAGCGCCGGTATTGCCGATTTCAGCGCGCGCATATCCGCTCCGTCATTCTTCCTCCATCGCGGCAAGTAGGAGCTTGATCTCCGCGCCGTAACGCGGATCGAGCCGCAAGTCTTCCGTGCGCTCGGGAAGATCGCTCCGGCGGTCGAGCTTGATGCGCCCGCCGCGGCGCGCCAAAACAACCGAGCGATTGGCGAGGAACGCGGCTTCGGAAATGGAATGGGTCACGAAGACCACCGTCAGCCCGCGTTCGTTCCAGAGTTCGCGCAATC
>CAVXVL010000113.1:0-30255 GCA_963765085.1 Terriglobia bacterium
GTCGACTCCGTGAAGTTGGCCGAGGAGCTGGGTGAAGAGCTCGTAAGTCCGGCAACAAAATCGAAGTGCTGATCGAAATCAATGTCGGTGGCGAAGCGGCAAAGAGTGGCGTGTCTCCCGATTCAGATGAGCTTGAAAAATTGCTGGTCTTAGCTCCGCGACTTGAAGCGCTCTTGAGATTCCGCGGGTTGATGACCGTGCCTCCATTTACTGAAGATACCTGAAGGCGCGCGGTCGTACTTCCGCAAGCTGCGGGAGTTACGCGATGCGATTGCCGCGCGCAAACTGCCGGCCGTCTCCATGGATGAGCTGTCGATGGGCATGTCGCACGATTTCGAAGTCGCCATCGATTGCTTGGCGTCAGAGATCAACGTCGGAATCGCCTTCTGATCGAAGCTTCCGTAATAGCCGCGAATGCGCGACTGGCCGTCCACGAGCGCGAAGCGCGTGGAATGATCCAGAGTTCCATCGACGCTGTTCAATTTAAAGACGTCATGGCTGAGATGATTCAGCGTCGCCATCCGGCCGGTGAGGAAAGACCACTTCTCCGGATCGGCCTCGAAATGTTTCGCGTACGCGGTCAGCACGACCGGCGTGTCGCGCGCGGGATCCACCGTGAAGGATACGAATCGGATACCCTTGTCCGCCGCGAACGCCCTCTGGACTTGAAGCATCTGCGAGCTCATGCGCGGGCATGGACCGGGACAGTTCGTGAAGATAAAATCCACGACCCACACGTGATGATCGAGCGCTTTGCTCGAAAACGCATTCCCATTTTGATCGGTCAACGTAAAGTCGGGCACGGCGCCGTAAGACGGCAGAGCCGGCTTCGAGGAACATCCGGCCAGAAGAAGCACACCGAAAAGAGGGGAGATCAGGCGCATTCGCAGGGCACTGACTTGCCGCGCAGCGGAACGAAAACGTCTAAGTACGCGGGCCGTCCAACACCAGTAGGCCATAAAGCACCGGAAGATAAACCACGCTCGCGAGCAGGACCTGACGCGCCCGGATCACCGTGCGGTCGCCCACCACGCGAATGCAAGAGAACAGAAAGTACAGACCGAGCACTAACGTCCCAACCAGATAAAAGCTCCCCGCCATGTGCAGATACGTCGGAAGGAGACTGATCGGCACCAAAGCCAGGCTGAACAGCAGCATGCGTCGCGCGGTCGATTCATTTGACGGTTCGACCACCGGCAGCATGCGAATGCCGGCCTGTGCATAATCGTCGCGATACATCCAGGCAATCGCGTAAAAATGGGGGAACTGCCACAGGAACAGGATCGCGTACAGCGCCCACGCGCCCCACGTTAGCGTGCCGCACGCCGCGGCATAACCGATCAGCGGAGGCATGGCGCCGGGAATCGCGCCGATGGTCGTCGAATGCGGCGACTTCTGCTTCAGTGGAGTATAAACCAGCAGATAACTGAGTTCCGTGAAAAGCCCCAGGAGGCTGGTCAGCAGATTCGCTCCTAGCCACAGCTCGACAAATCCCACGATCGAAAGCGCGAGTCCGAACTGCAGGGCATGTGCGGGAG
Organism: Terriglobia bacterium; assembly: GCA_963765085.1. GTDB lineage: Bacteria > Acidobacteriota > Terriglobia > Bryobacterales > Bryobacteraceae > Palsa-187. The sequence continues at coordinate 1,539 of CAVXVL010000113.1, forward strand.
TGACCCGGCCGGAGGGAATGGGGCGATTCCTGGTGCGCGGCATTTTCCCGTCGGCCACGCGCTCGTACCATTGGTTCAGCGCCGCGGTGCCGCTCGCGATCAGCGCCGTGCCGATCACCGCGTGCAGCATGGCCATCCACGTCCACGCATGATTCACGTGCGCGCCACAGAGAAATCCGATCGCCGCGCTCATAAGAATGAAACACGTGATCCGGGGTTTCGTCAGTTCTATGTAGTTGCGTGCGGACGCCATGTCGGGGATCAGATGGGCAACGCCTCTCCCAGTGTACCGCGAAATTCGCGTTTATGCGCTACTCACGCCGGAATGGTTACACTTAAAATCGAATGAATGCGGTTTTCATGGCAAAAGCCATCGACTTGGCTCTGGAAAACGTGGCAAGCGGCCGAGGAGGGCCCTTCGGGGCCATCGTCGTCCGGAATGACGAAATATTGGGGTCCGGCGCCAATCTGGTCACCTCCCGGAACGATCCCACGGCGCACGCGGAAATCGTCGCGATTCGTTCCTCGTGCGCTTCCCAGGCCAACTTCCAGTTGACCGATTGCGATCTCTACGCGACCTGTGAGCCTTGCCCCATGTGTCTGGGCGCCATCTATTGGGCGCGTCTCCGCCACGTTTACTATGCATGCACAGCCGCCGATGCGGCCGCGGCCGGGTTCGATGACCGTTCTATCTATGAGCAGATCGCACGCGATCCTGCCGCTCGGGCGATTCCTTTCAGCTCTCTGATGCGCGACGAGGCCCTCGGCTGCTTCGCGGCATGGAAGGCCAAAGCCGATCGCGTAAACTATTGACGATGACCACAACCCTGCCGGCCTGGCTGGCCCTGGCGAACCACGAGTTCGCGCAGAAATTTCCCGGAGAATCGGGCGAGCGTCAGCCCGTCCATGCCGTCTACGGCGGCGCGCATCTGTTCAAGTTCGATACCTGCCGCAAGTTCGGAATGCTGGCCGAACGCGCGCTGCGTGAGTACGCTCCCGACGCGGCAACGTTCGCCGAAATGTTCGGCATCGCTCCTGAGTTCGCCGAAACCGTTCGGATGCGCGTGATCGAAAAGCTGCGCCGCGAGCCGGTAGAGGATTACCGCGTGGACTTCGAAGACGGTTACGGAACCCGTGCAGACGCGGAAGAGGATGCCGCGGCCGTCAGCGCCGCCGGCGAAGTCGCCAAAGGATTCGCCGAGGGAACGCTGCCGCCTTTCACCGGCATTCGCGTGAAGGCGCTCGGCGAGGAGACGAAGATTCGCGCAGCCCGCACCCTCGATCTTTTTCTGACGTCGTTCCTGGAACGCACCGGCGGGCAGCTTCCACCAAAATTTGTCGTGACACTTCCGAAAATCACGGTGCCCGAGCAGGTACGCGCCATGGCCGACGCGCTACAGCAACATCCTGGGATCGGCCTCGAAATCATGGTCGAGACGCCGCAGGCTCTGTTTCATCTGGACCGGCTGATCGAAGAAGGGCGCGGACGCATCGTCGCCGCGTCACTTGGCCCCTACGATTACACATCGAGCCTCGGCATTTCTTCGACGCAGCAGAATCTTTTGCATCCGGCGTGCGAATTCGCGCGCTCGATCATGCAAATTTCGTTCGCGGGAACGGGCGTTCGCCTGGCCGACGGTCCGACGACCATCCTTCCCATCCCGCACCATCGCGGTGCGGATATCACCGAGGCGCAGAAGGCCGCGAATCGCGAGACCATGCAGCGCGCGTGGAAGCTGCACGTTCGCCACGTGCGCCATGCTTTGCACAGTGGATTCTTCCTCGGCTGGGATCTGCATCCCGCGCAGTTGCCCTCGCGCTACGCGGCTGTCTATTCATTTTTCCTGGAAGGTCTTGCGTCCGCATCCGAGCGCCTGAAGAACTTCATCGCATCGGCGGCGCAGGCCACGCGCGTCGGCGATGTGTTCGATGACGCGGCCACGGGACAAGGTTTGCTCAATTATTTCTTGCGAGCTGTCAGTTGCGGGGCGATTCCGGAAAGCGACGTTCCTTCGCTCACAGGCCTTACGCTCAATCAATTGCGCATGGCATCCTTCGCGGAAATCCTGAAGACGCTGTGAGCCTGTGGCGCACACCCATGGCGTGCCGCGTCGCCACTCGTGGCGACGCCCGTCCGGCTTAAAAGTTATTCCACCTCCGCACGACTCGCCATCGCCACAGCCCGCATCAACTTCTCCGATCGCACCGGCTTTGCGAGTACCGTATTGACCAGCAGAGCCTCCGGCCTTCCATCGAGATCGGCCGCGAACCCCGCGAGCACGATGATTCTCACCTGCGGGGCTTGTTCGCGAAAATCGCGGATCAGCCCCAGCCCGCTTTCCAAATCAGGCAGGCGCAAATCGAGCATTACGATGTCCGGCAAGTTTTCGGTAAAAGCGCGCCGCGCCCCCGTCGCGGTTCGCTCGACGAAGACATGGCAACCTGCCCGTTCGAAGATCAGCCGCCGGATTTCCAAACCATCGCGATCGTCGTCGACCAGCAGGAGTCGAGTCATCCGGGGCTCCCCGAAATTCTTAGGAAACGGAATCAGATAAAGATCAGGAAAACTTGACGCCGGCGATCACCAGTTGCGGCATCGCCTGATTCCAGCTCTCGGGCAGTTCGTCGAACGGCAGCCGGAAGGATTTCATCTCTCCCGGTCTGAGCCCGCCCATGCGCGGACTCACGATTGGCACGCGCTTGCGTAACACGAGCTGGCCGTAAGTGTCGTGAAAAATGCAGTAAATCTCCACCGTATCGAGCGGACGCGCGCCCGCATTGGCGATGGTGCCTTCGATCTCGACGACTGTCTGCCCGATGTAGCTCCCGGTCGCTTTCATCGTGACGTCGTCGAGCTTCAGATTCCGGGCGTACGCTTTCGCTTCCGGCGTGAGCGAGAGGTCGGACGCGTGCCGCGCCGACCATTGGAAATAGCCATAGAACACGCCGCCCAGCAGTGCGCTTACCGCGAGCGCGTACAGCATTGGTGAAGCGCCCGAAACCGGTGCCGCACTTCGCCGGACGCGGAGGTCCTCACTGGCCACTAATCATCATCTCCCCGAATAAAATGGTGGGCGCCGCGACGGACCCTCGAAATTCCAGATCCGAACCGATCTCGGCGATATCCATCAGCATCTGCCGCATATTACCCGCGATCGTAATCTCCGAAACAGGATAGGCCAGCTTTCCGTTCTCGATCCACATGCCCGCCGCGCCTGACGAATAATCGCCGGTCACTGTATTCCCGCCGCCGCCGATCAATTCGGTGACGTAAAGCCTGTGGGCAGCGCCGCGAGCATCTCATCCGCGCGTACGTTTCCCCGCTTCCAGAAAGAAATTTCCCGGACCCACGCCCGCATTCCCCGTGATCCCGCGCGACGCGTTGCCGGTGGTGTTCAGACCCAGCTTGCGCGCCGTGTAGGTATTCAACAATAGTTTCGAAAGCACGCCCTTCTCGATCACCATCGTGCGCCGCGAGGCCACGCCTTCGTCGTCGAACGGGCAGCGTGCCGAACAGGCCGGGAATCGTCGCGTCATCGACGATGGTCAGCGTATTCCGCGGCGATTTTTGCCGAGTTTGCCCGCGAGAAAGGAAGCGTGACGATAAATCGATGAGCCGTTCACCGGCGTCGAAGATGTCGCCGAGCAGCGCGCGCGCCGTTCTTGGCTCGAAAAGAACGGGAGCTTTCTGTGTCGGCGACTTTGCGCGGGTTCAAACGGCGGATAGCTCGTTCCGCCGCCGCCGCCGACTTCTCGGGACTTTCAAGCTTCGCGAAAAGCGCGATTCGCCGTGTACCAGTAATCCCGCTCCATGGAGCCGTCCTGCTTAGCGATGGGGAAACACGATAGTCCGCAACTGGTGGTCCGGTAGCTGCCGGTAAATCCTCGCGAGTTCGCAAACACGCGCGCGAGCCGACGTGGAGAATCCGGAGACCTTCGGAATTCTGAATGCGCGGATCGAAATCCAGCGCGGCGATTTCGGCTCGCTTCGCCATCTCGATTTTCCGCGCCGTTTCCATCTGCTCGATCGACGGATCGTACATCCGCAGATCGCCCTTCAGCTGACCCAGATCTTCGCGTTCCGGCAATCCCGCGTGCGGATCTTCGCTTGTAATCTTCGCCAGCGCAAGCGCCGCCTCGTACCATGACGCAATGCCATCGGGCGACAGATCCGACGTGTAGGAAGATCCCGTGCGCTGGCCCACCAGGACACGAATTCCCGCGCCGCGCGAGCCGGCTTCCTTCACGCTTTCTACTTCGCGCATGCGAACGCTAACGGAAAACTCTTCGCCTTCGGAGATGCGTGCATTCGGCGTCGGTCGCGCCTTGCTTCAACGCCGCTTCGACCGTATCGGCGGCGATTGTTCCAGATCGCGAACCAGGGTCGCTCTACTCATGCGGCGGTCCCCCCACGGTCATGCGGTCGATCTTCACGGTCGGGATGCCCACGCCCACCGGCACGCTCTGGCCTTCCTTGCCGCACATGCCGATGCCTTCGTCGAGCTTCAGATCGTTGCCCACCATGCTCACGTACTTCAGCGCTTCCGGACCGTTGCCGATCAGCGACGCGCCGCGCAGGGGCCGCGTGAGCTTTCCGTTTTCGATCAGGTAACTTTCGGTGGCCGAGAACACGAAATTGCCGCTGGTGATATCCACCTGGCCGCCGCGAACGTCGCGCAGTAAATTCCCTTCTCCACCGAGCGGATGATCTCTTCCGGCTCGCTCTTACCGGCGAGCATGAAGGTATTCGTCATGCGCGGCATGGAATGTGCTGATAACTTTCGCGGCGGCCGTTGCCGGTCGGGCGTCTCCTCATCAGGCGGCTGGAAAGCTTGTCCTGCAGATAGCCGCGCAGGATGCCATTTTCGATCAGTACGTTTTGTTGCGTGGGCGCGCCTTCATCGTCCACATTGAGCGAACCACGGCGGCTGTTGATGGTGCCGTCGTCGATCACGGTGCATAGTTCGCTGGCGACCTTTTGGCCGACGCGTCCGCTGAACGCCGAAGTGCCTTTGCGATTGAAATCGGCCTCTAATCCATGGCCGACCGCTTCATGCAGCAGAACACCGGGCCATCCCGGACCGAGCACGACGGTGGTTTCGCCCGCGGGTGCTTCGGCCGCGCCGAGTTGCACGATCGCTTGCCGGGCGGCTTCTTTCGCGAAGTGCTCGGGCGTTTTTTCGTTCAGGAAAAAATCGAGCGTGACGCGTCCGCCGCCGCCCGCATAACCATGTTGCGGACGGTCCGTCGGTCTCACGTGCGAGCGCGAAAATACTCATGCGCGCCATGGGCTGTCGATCGAAACTCAAACGTCCGTCGCTGGTCGCGACCATGACGTAGCGCAAACTGTCGGCATAGGTTGCCTGCACCTGAAATACGCGAGGATCGTAGGCTCGCGCGGCATGATCGGCACGACGGACCAGATCGACACGCTCCTCCAAACCCATTTCATGCGGAGCGTGGATCATCGGATAAAGATTGTGCTGGCGCGCGGTTCCTCAAAGCCCGACTTCACGACGGTCGCAGGCCCCTTGGCGATCAGAGCGGCGACACGCGCGGCCTTGCGAATTTTTTCGGGACTGAGGTCGTCGCTGATAAGCGTAGCCGGTGCGCTCGCCCGAGAGCACACGCACGCCGACGCCGAGCGTCACGCCTTCCGTGGCGCTTTTAACAATGCCCTCGTCGATACCGATGGAGCTGGTGGCCAAATATTCAAAATACAGGTCGGCGTAATCGCCGCCTTCATCGAGCGCCTCACTCAGATAGGACTCAAGATCGTGCTCAGTAATGCAAAGCGCCCGGCGAAGAATGACTCAGAAAACCCCATGCTTCCAGCCTAACAGGAGACGCAAGAAGACAAAGGATTGGAGTCAGAAGCGAAGAAAGATAGGGCCTAAGTTTCGGATTAGAAAGAGCTTCTGTCGAACGACTCGTTCGCCACGCGCTGTAGACGCCGGCTTCCCGGCCATTCCAGAGCGCATATCGTGGCAAACCTCATCCAGCATATCCCGGGTGCAAGCCTTCTGCTCCGTCGGCAAACGCGGTGAGCAGCAGGTTGTCGCCAATGGCGTTGATCACGCGAGGGATTCCCTCGGCGCAGATGAACCTCGGCGGTCAATTCTTCGGAGAAAACCGCCTGGTTCGGCATGCCCGCATTTTCCAGCCGGGAATGATGTATCCGTGGCGTCGCGCAGCGTAAACGGCTCCAAATTACACCGCAGGACAATGACGTGCTTCAGACTGGCGTAGATTTGGCGCGTCCAGCTTACGGTCGAGTTCCGGCTGTCCCGCTAAGAATGATCTGCAGGAGCTTCCCACCCCGGTTCTCCAGATTCCCCAGCAGACGGATTTCTTCAAGCACTTCCCATTCCAGGTTGTGCGCTTCGTCGACAATCAGGACCACCGTGCGCCCATCCTGGGCTTGCTCCACCAGCAATTGGTTCAGCGCGAACAGAACTTCCGTCTTCGAAGTGCGGCGCAGGGCAGGTTCAGATCGTAGGCGATCATTCGAAAAACTGATCGAGTTGATGCGCGAATTAAACAGGAAGGCGAACTCGATGTACTGGCTCTCCAGGTAATCCCGCAGGCATTCGAGCATGGTCGTCTTGCCGGTGCCCACTTCGCCGGTCAGGACGATAAAACCTTTGCGCGCTTGCACGCCGTAGACGAGATTCGCGAGCGCCTCTTCGTGTTGCTCGCTGCGGTAGAAGAAAGCCGGGTCCGGACTTAGGTTGAACGGCGCCTCCGAAAATCCAAAAAAGGCATTGTACATAGTTTATAAACGCGCGTCCGAATTTTCCGGGGTTTGACACCCTCTCATGACTTCCAAGCAGGTTATTGAATACCTGTTATCTGATCGTACCATGCACTACCATGAGGTTTAAATCGGATAGAAAGCCGAGAGAGTAGTATGGGATCACAGTCAAACCCGCGACGGCGAGGAGCATATCGAATGGCAGCTTATCTGATCGGGGACGTCCAAATTCACGATCCTGTGGCGTATGAAAAATACAAGGCGGCCGTGCCCGCGTTGATTCGTAAACATGGCGGCGAACCGCTGGTCCGCGGCGGAGTTGTCACGCTATTCGAAGGCGATTGGAATCCCGGCCGAATGGTCGTGTTTAAGTTCCCAAACATGGAGGCGGTGCGTGCGTTCATCGACGATCCCGCGTATCGCCCCTGGAAAGAGTTGCGGCAAAGCGCGTCCATCGGGAGTTTGGTGGGTGTCGAGGGAGTTTAGCCGCTCCCGAGGTTTTGACCGCTCCCTCCGGTCGCGGCTCGGGTCGGGATTTGTCGCGACTACTCATTGCCATTCGGCCGTTGTGAGAGAAAGCACTGACCAGAGCCGCGACTAAAAAGGAGCGGTTAAGCGCCACTAATTCAATGTGGCGCCGCTTAGCCGACTTCCATCTGCACCCAGCCGGGGAGCGTGGCGGGATGGCCTTCCTGGAAAATCACGCGGCGCGTTTTCGGCAGCGGCAGGCCGCTCTGGATCGCGCGGCTGTAGAACGGTGTCTGACGCAGAATCCCGCGATACGCCTCGTCTTCGGTGTTCAGATAGCCGAGTTTCCCGAGCATTCCTCCGCCCCAGCCGATCGATAGCAGGCAGCCGTTGGAGTTCGTGCGGACTTCGTTCAAACGGCCGTCGAGAGCATCGAGAAACGCCGCGAGTTGCGCGAGGCCGGTCATTGCGCGTACTTCTTGTGGCGCGCGATCTGCTCGGCTGCGTATTTGTTGGCGGCCGCGAACAATGCTTCGCGATCTCCCGCCGCCCGCTCCTGCCAGCGGCCTTCGAAGGAAGTTCCGGGTGTGGCCATTTCGGCGAAGAACGGAGTGCTGTCGTCGATGCGTCGTGAATCCGCCGATCCGCGCGCGGATTTCCATCCAAGTTCGAAACGTCCGCCGCCGCTTTCGCGATGAGAGTCGCGACGCGCAGCAGATAGACTTTCATTCCGCCGTAGCCGATGCTGCCGGAGTCCGCAACGGAGAAGCGCCTCATCCGATTTCCGCCCGGCCCGCCGAGCACGGAATCTTCGGCTTTCGTTGCGAGGTCTCGCGGAAGGCGTCCATCTTCCACGCGAGCCGCGATGTGACGCATGGTCGCTTCCGACCAGCGATCGAAAACCGCGCCGGTGCGCAGCGCGCCTTTCAGAGCGGTTGCGGGCAAATACGGACCGCCCGGCGAGGTCGCAAAAGTCGGGATAAAAAGCTGTTCGGGATGCGTTTTCTCCCACACCGGCACGATGCTGGCGTGTTCGAAAGGAATGCGGCGTCCGGCGAAATTCTGCGCGAATCCGCCCCATGAGGCGAAGTCCAGCTTTTCGGCCTTCTTCAACTGCGCGAGATAACCTTCCAGCCGAGGGCCCTTCGAGAGGAGCTTGAAAATGCGGCGCTGGTCGAGCACGTTGACGTGATCCTTCCACACCATGTAATCGATGGGCGACAGTTTTTGGCCGTCGCCGATGAGCGTCGGCGAAAGGCAGGTGACACGATATCTCATGGCGCGGGCCTCCGCGGCGCGGGACTCCATGGGAGCTGACGCACAGCGCGAATCCGGCGCGATACACGGGATGCGCGAAACTCATCCGGCGCGACGTTCGGCGCCGCTCCGCGCGGCTCGGACGTGGAGACCAACACCGATCCTTCCGTTACCATGCGGGTGTAGCTTCTTCGGGATCGCCCCAGCCTGCGGAGCTTTCCACGCGTCCGCCGCGCGTGGTCAACGAATACTGGCCGCGCTGCCAATCGACGGATTCGCCTTCACGGCCGGATGAAACAGCGACAACATCCAGTATGCGCCGCCGCTTGCGGCGTTTCCCTCGGCCTCTCGGAATTCCGTCGCCTTGGTCCGCGATTTGAAAATCAGTTCGGGCAACGTTCCATCCGCGATCTCCGGCATCTCGGCGCGTCCCCAGCCGTGCGAACGTTCGCCGCCGAATCCGGAATCGGCCAGCAGACGGAGCGCGCCTTCCAGCGGTCCCCGCCAACGTTCGCGGGCTGCGTCGTCGGCAAACGCCGCGACGAACCACAATCCCGCTCCAGGCGCGAATTCCAAGCACGCGACGAATGCGGCGCGACGGATTCACCGTCGCGATCTACGGCCGCGCGCGATCGAACCGGCCGTGCGTAAATGGACTGATCTGATTGCTGCGTCGGGCAGCAGGCATTCGCTGGGTCCATCGATCCGAAGGCATCTTCGTTCAGAGGCTTGCCCGCAAGCAGCGTTTCCACCACGCTCAAAGGCACAAAACGCGCGCCCTTCCAGCGAATTTTCGACGACGGAGGAGGCGGCCACACATTTTGCGGAGGGACCACGAACAGAGTCGACGCATGAAACGGGAAACAGGAACTCAAGCGCACAGCTGGCTGACGACGAGGCGCGCGCGGTCGCGTCCAACCACGCTCCGCCTTCGCCGAGACGGAACATGGCTCCGCAGACCGCGGAATAAAGAGCGTCGCTGTGATACACGCGGTCGACGCGGTCGCGATCGCCCGAATCCGGGCCGATGCGCCACGGTCCGGTGGGCCGCAGACGAACCAAAACCGCGCTTGACATTGGCTGCCCCTTAACTCGCCAGTTTTTCCGCGAATGAGGCGTCGTTCGTCAGCGCCTTGCACGGCCGCGAGATCCGCGCCCGAAACGAGCTCCGCCTCCGCCGCCGCCGGTCGAATAAAACGCGCGATTGCGCCACGCGAGCTTCAGATTCGCGAAGCGGACGCGGCCGCTGCCGCGCGATCCGCCGCCGCCCAGCGCGTCGTCTTCGAGCAGGCGCAGGCCTTCGAGCACCCGCGGCCGCCAGCGCCTTATCTTCTTCGCACAAGCATATCCAGCACCAGGCGGACGTGGAAACGCGCGCCCGCCGGAACGCGCTCCAGCGTGCGCGGATTCGCTTGCGAGGTGATGCGGTCGATGGCGTTCTCGCTCTTCACCTCGGTGATTTCGTCGTCGAGGTTCTCGCGCATCTGCGCGGTGATGCTGTCGGGATCGAGCGGCGCATCATACACGGTCAGACGCGCGGGAGTCGCCGAACGCGCTTCTCGAGGCTTCCCCTTCCACGCGTTCCATGCGTCCGGGATTGCGCCCGAACAGCAGACAGATTTCGTCGTCGGGACGGTCGCTCTGATGGATGCGTACTTCCTGGCCTTTGCGCTTCGAAAGATACACGAGTTCGGCGGGAGACGTCAGTCCCAGCGCGTGTTCCAGCAGCGAACGGATGCGGCCGCGCAGCGAACTGCCGGGAATATAGGGCATGCCGAAGGCGTCCTTGACGACCGGATTATCCGCGCCGCCGATTTCGAGCGAGCCTTTGCCCGCGCCGATGTGCAGTCCGGTTTCGCAATGCAGATCGCCGGAAAGAATCAGCTTGCCCATCAACTGCAACTGCGTCTGAGCGGTATGTGTGCTCATTGCTTCTCCATATTTTCTGTATAAAACGGGGCGACTGCTTGTCCACTGCCGGGTTTACGCCGCGATCCGGTCGTGAAGGAAGGGCACAGACTAGTCTGTCCCGTTTTATCCCTCGCGTCATTCGCTTCAGTTCCCTATTCGTTGTACGCAACGATCGCTTCGAAAAGATCCTTGAAGCGTTCGTAGCCGCGCGCGTCGTTTCTTCGCGTCACCTGCAGCAGCAGCCGTTCGAGCGCATCCAGACTGCGCAGCGAATGCCGCGCGATGGTGTACGCCAAGCGCGCGCGCAGCATCACGAATTGGTGCTGGCGTTCGCCCTCAGGAGCGCGGACGGCGCGTCGGACCGCGTTATACAAGCGCCGCAATTGGCTCTTGGTGCCGGAATCGATATCCCGCATGCGCGCCACGACCGCATGCGCTTGATTGTCCAGATACAGACTATCGGAGATCAGCTTTTCGAGCTCGATGTCCATCGGGAAATCGAATGGCCGCCCACCGGGACCACCGCCCGGACCACGGCGTTCTCCGCGATCTCCTCCACGTTCTCCACCGCCCGGTCCGCGACCGCGATCTCCACCAGGACCACGTTCTCCGCCCGGACCGCCGGGTCCGCGCCGTTCTCCACCACGCTCGCGATGACCTTCGCCGCGAGAACTGTCTCCGCGGGGTCCTCCGCCTTCGGGACGGGGTCCACCTTCGCGAGGCGCTCCGCCTTCCCGCGGGGGACGCGGTTCACGAGGCTCGCGACGTTGCCCCTGCTGGCCTTCGCGACGTCCACCATTCGGTTTATTAGAATCAGCGCGCGGCGCTTCGCTTGGGCGCTCCACTCGCTGGAGCAGGCGCCGCGGTTTGCGGTGCGTCGGCGGCGGAACCTTCCGGAGAGCTTGCTTCCACGGGGGCACTTTCGGTAGCCGCTCCCCGAGCGGCAGGCTCGGGCGCGTTCTCGCGCACCGCTTTTTGCAGAGCTTCGGCGAGCGTGGCTCGTTCCGGCTTCTCCTTCGCAGGAGTTTCGCTTGCCGCGACTTCGTTTTGTGTCGACTCGGATTCGTCCATGAATGTCTTTTCCTTACTGAAAACGGCTGTGATCCAGCGCTCAGGCTTCGGCGGCCAGCCTCGCCCATTCTAGCGCCACACGGCCCGCAGGCCGCAACTTGACGGTGACGGCGCTACGCCCGATTAGGTCCGCGATCAATGCGGTTCTGGCCTTTTCGTATTCTCCGCGTTGCCGCGAGCCCTGCTGGCGCGCCGCGCGCGAAGCCGAAAGAATGCGGCGGATGCGGCGATGGTAGCGCCATGGCCGTTCGCCTCCCTGCCGCCGCGCTTGTCTGCGGGACACTTTCGACTGGGTTTCGCGATAGATGCCGCACAGGTCGCGCAGATATTGCGGCGAGCAGCCGAAATCCGCCACCATGCGCATCAACAGATCTTTCAACTCAGATGCCTCGGCGAACTGCTTCCATTCGAGCGTTCGTCCCAACAGCCAGATGCAATCCTTGTCGGCCGATTTCGCGGCCTCCAAACGCTGCCCCGCTTCCTCGAATACCGATCCGATCGACGCATCGACGGCCGGTGCGAGCGCGAGGGCCATGGTGATGGTCTTGCCCTCGGGTCCGACGAAATCTTTCAGGTTCGCTTCCGCGAAACGGCGGAACAGGCGCTCCATCTCGCGCGCCAGGCGAGCAGGGCATCCCACGATCCATACACCGCGAAATCGTCACCGCCCGAATATAAAACCGTGACGTGCGCCAGAACTCCGGCATGGAACACAGCACTTCGAGCTCGCCTGCGAAAAACTGCTTGAACATCACGGCGAGCTGGATGTGTTCTTCGATCGTGGTCGGCGCGCCGGATGCGGATGCCGAAATGATCGACGTCGCCGCGCAGCACACCCCACGTGGGAAGGCCCGTGGAACGCGACGCAAGCAGAGCAGTGGACGCCGGCTCCGTGCCGGCATCGTTCGGAGCAGCGTGACGCGCGAACGGCAACGCATCGGTGGTGCCCCAGGTCAGGCTCCAGGTATGTTTTCCGGTGTTCGGGAACATGCGGCCCGGCGTTTCCGGCGACCAACCGACGCTTTCCGCGTCACGGAGTTTCCATCCGATTTGATGCGCGAAATATTCTTCCGCATCAGGGACCGATTGCATGGGAGCGGAGAAAAATCCCGTCGTTAAGAATCCGGATGACGCTGGAGTTCCTCGCAGGCGATCCATATCCTCGGTGAGGCGCTTGCGGACGTCGCTCCAATCGCCCAGGTTTTCCGTGACGCTCCACAGAAGTCGAACAGCTCCGGCGGTGAGCGCCGTCACATCCTGCGCGGCGGCATCCAGGAACTGACCGGCGGCATCGCGAAACTCTTCGGGGAGCACGAGCAGGAACTGGCCGCCTCCGCTGGTGCCGAGCAGAACTTTCGAGAGGCCGAGTTCGGCAAGCAGCGCGCGCGGCAGGACCTCGCTCATCAGCGCCGCCCATTGCGAACGGCCGGTGAAGACCTGATCGTGATCGGCTTGGGAGGACGCGGGGGAGAGCAGGAACTCCTGAATTCCTAAAAGCTTTCCTTGGAGAAAAATCTGAACGGCCATGCGAGACGAACCATCAATGTATCATGTTGGCCGCTAAGGTGGATACGTCTGACAACCGAATTCTATTGGATAGGACATGCCACGATCCGATTTTAGAAAGAAGATGGGTGTTTATCTCGCCCTTCACCGGCGCGAGCTCAGGGTTTCGGCCCAAGCCGGGTGCGCTTTGTGCCTCATTCGCGGCTGTTTGGCATTATTTCGGCTGGATCAGCCCAACGACAGAACTTTGAATTTCCTAGTTGTCGGATTCCTCGCTTTGTACTATTGCGCGGGCGAGGCTGCCGCGTTTCCGTTTGGCGGCGGTCCGTTTGTGAAAATGACCCCGACTGGTTAAAGGTGCCCGCATGGTTTCGACGTGTATTTCAGCCAGTGCTCGTAACGTGCTTGGCAGGTGAAGCAGCTGTCGCCTTTCTGCACCTCTTCACAGGTTGGCCGTCCGGCGGCGTTTACCATATCCTCGTGGTTGCCGGTGGCAGCGCGGTCCTCGCCGTTTTGTACGCGCTGGCGGCGTTGTTCGTTACCTACGGTTCGTTGAGAGACTCAGAAGACGCCGAGGAACGGCCGCAACCCGAGGATTCGTCATCGGCCTAAACGAAACAGCCGACGTCCCCACCATTTACTTCATTAATCGTCGTCCCGAGCCCGCGCCTTGCTATCCTAAACGCCATGCTGATCAACGCCATGCTGATCGAGCCGTCACCCCTTCGGGAGAGCTAGGGGTGACCTTCCTCACGCGGCTGGGACGCTATGCGCGAGCCATGACCGGACTCGGCGAGCTGGACCGGATCACGTTCTCCCTCAAGGACAAACCTCGCGAGCTCATCCGCCAGATCTTTCAATACGGGGCAGGGTTTCTCGATCCCATACAACTAGAAGACGAGATCGAAAAGCTGGCCGAGGACGTCGGCCGATTGCAACCCGCCACCGTCGTCGAAATTGGGACCCGCAACGGAGGGACGTTGTACCTGTGGACGCGTCTAGCCCAGCCCGACGCCGTGATCGTGAGTATCGACCTGCCGGGCGGCCAGTTCGGCGGTGGTTATTCCAGTCTCAGAACTCCCTTCTATCGGCGCTTTGCGCGGGAACGCCAGAAAATTCACCTCCTGCGGGCCAATTCTCACGATCCATCGACACGGGCCAAACTGACCGGCGTACTGGGAGGTAGAAGCATCGATTTCCTGTTTATCGATGGCGATCATACCTATGGAGGCGTGAAACAGGATTGGGAGATGTATGCACCGATGGTGCGGCCGGGAGGGCTGATCGCGTTCCACGACATCTCCTCGAACTACAAAGACATCGAGGTCAAGAAGCTGTGGGATACGATCAAAACCGGCTACGACAATCGTGAATATGTTGCCGATCCAGGAGGTTACTGCGGGATCGGCGTCCTGGTCCATCGGGCTCGTGAACAAGTGTCCTCGAAGTGAGTTTGGCCGGAAGTTTCACCCCCTGGGAAGACCGGGTAAAATAAAGCCAAGGACATAATTATGGCAGCTTCAGCGATTTCCCTCACCAAACTCGAACCGCCGCGCACGGAAAAAGGTCCCGAACTGCTCATCGCTGGATTGGGTGAACGCTACACCTCCGAAACAAGTGGTCGTATTCCCGCGCAGTGGGAGCGGTTCACACGATATCTCGGCCGCGTTCCGGAACAAGTGGGATCGGCCACCTACGGCGTCCTGTGCAAACTGGATGAGGAAGGCCACCTGGAACACGACATCAAATACATCACGGGCGTCGAAGTGTCCGACGTCGCGAATATTCCCGCGGGTTGGAGCCACGTCAGAATTCCCGCGCGTCCCTATGCCGTGTTTTCGCATCGCGAGAATGTCTCGACCATCCGGCGCACCTGGTCGACCATTCATCGCTGGCTGCCGAAGTCGGGGATGAAGGTCGCCGACGCGCCGCAGTTCGAACGCTACGGCGAAACGTTCAACGGCGCGACGGGCGAGGGCGGCGTCGAGATCTGGATCCCCATCGTCGCGTAGCGGGCATCTCGCCTTATTTTTCCCGCCGGGTCTGCTAGAGTTGAAACCCGAAGAAGTCGAGACGTGGCCGTCGACCGACCGATGCCTCGCGACTCTTCCGAAGGGAATCAAAATGACCGTTCCGCACATCACGCGCAGGAAGTTCGCCACGGGACTCGCTTCAGCCGGAGGAATGCTGCTCGCTACCGGGCGTGCTTCGGCCGCCGAATTTTCGATGCGCCAGTATCACAATCAGCCGATCGAAAGCCCTCTCCACAAGCGACTGACGCAGATGTGGGACGCCGTCAAAGCCGAAACGCACGGCCGCGTGCAGGTCGAAATTTTTCCCGAGAATAATCATTTCAAGGACGGCGATCCCGACCCTCTCGATCTGCTCATCCGCGGAGAACTCGATTTCCTCACCCTCGCCGGCAACGGCTTAGCAGGGCTCATGCCGGCGGCCAATATACAGGCGACGCCGTTCGCCTTTCACACGCGCGCGCAAGTCTTCAGCGCCATTGACGGCGATCTGGGGGATTATCTGCGCGCCGAATTGACGCCCAAAGGTGTACGTCTCCTCCCTCGCGGCTGCTTCGAAAATGGATTCCACCAGATCACTTGCGCCACGCGGCCCATTCGTTATGCCGACGACTTACAAGGACTGAAAATTCGCGCCCCCGGCAATGCCGTCTATCTGGAGTTTTGGAAAACGCTCGGAGCCGTGCCCATGGGCATGAACATCAACAAGATGTACGACGCGCTGAAGAATGGGGTGGTGGAAGCGCAGGAGGACCCCTTCGACGTTGCGGGAGCTGTTCCATCTCTACGAAGTGCAGAAATACATGAGCGTGACCAATCATTCGTGGTCCGGCTACAACCAGCTCGCGAGCGTCAAGTCCTGGGAGAAATTGCCTGCCGATGCACGCCGCTCCATCGAACGCAACACCGTGAAATTCGTGAGACTCCAACGGGCCGACACCGCATCGTTCAACCAGGAACTACGCGCTCGTCTCACTCAGCAAGGAATGATTTTTAACGACGCCGACGTAGCTTCCTTCCGCGCGAAACTCGGTCCGTTCTACGCCCACTGGCGGCAATCGGTGGCGATCGCGCCTGGTCGCTTCTGGAAGCGCACGTCGGCAAACTGGGCTGAAGCGGAAGCTAGCGTTTTCGGCTGACGATCTCCGTCGGCGCGAGAAGTCCGCGCTCGATCATGCCGATCAGATTGCCGATCTTAACGGGCGCCGATGGACCCATCAGGATCGGAAGTCCGAGCGCGGGAGGGTTGCCAGAGGCTGCGGCAGTCGCCATCGCCGCGCGCATTTTCGCGAAGAACGCCAGCGAGAAATCCCGGCGGCTGCGCTGCTTTTCGATTTCAAATCCCGCCGCGCGCAGAAGTTCCGCGTAGGTCGCCGGGGTCTCGACAAAGCTCATCTCGGGCGTCGTCGCCCATGGGACGGGAAACGTCAGGTCGCCGTCGGCTTCGCGCATCACGTCGAAGATCCCGAACACTGCGCCCGGCTTGAGAACGCGAGCCGCCTCGCGGAATACATCGGCCTTCGCAAATATATTCATCCCGACGTGCAGCATATAAGCCCCGTCGAATGTCGCGTCGCCGAACGGTAGCGAGACCCCGCTGGCCTGACGGTACTCAGTGCGATCGGCAAGACCCGTTCGCGAGGAAAGCTCCTTCGCTGTTTCGCAGAATTCTGTCGATAAATCGATGCCCGTCACGAAGCACCCACGGTGACCGGCGAAATATCGAGAAGGACCTCCAATGCCCGAGCCAATATCCAAAAGACGCATACCGGCTACGACTCCCATTTCATCGGCAAACTCCATCGTCGCCGCACGGCCTCCGGTGTGGAATTCGTCGACCGGCGCGAGGTCGTCGGTGGAAAGATGATTCGGATCAACTCCCGTCGCTGCGAGCGTTTCGAGGATCGTCTGGAGCAACGCACCGTGCGTGTAGTGACGGATGATTTCCGGTTCCGAGTTGTCGGCTTTCGAACGTTCCCATTTCCCCCGAGTGTACGCGATCGATCGTTTCCGCAGCGAGCCGTCTAGGATAGTGTCATGGCTTACGAGAACATCGGCTTCACCGCCGAAGGCAACATCGCATGGTCACGTTGAATCGTCCCCAGCGCCGCAACGCCCTGTCGCTCGAACTGATGCTGGAGCTGATCGACGGCCTGGACGATATCGGCCGGCGCGCGATTCGCGCCGTCATCCTGGCCGCGGAAGGCAAGGTTTCTGTCCGGTCACGATCTCTCCGAGATGGTCGGCCGCGATATCAACGAATACCGGCGGCTCTTCGACGTCTGCACGCGAGTTGATGATGAAGATACAAGCCATCCCGCAACCGGTGATCGCCGAGGTGCAAGGCATCGCCACCGCCGCGGGATGCCAACTGGTGGCCACCTGCGACCTGGCCATCGCTTCGGACCAGGCGGCCTTCGCGACGCCCGGCGTGCGCATCGGCCTGTTCTGCACCACCCCCATGGTGGCCTCGAGCCGCGCCGTCGGACGCAAGCGCGCGCTCCAAATGCTGCTCACCGGCGAGATCGGTGGACGCGCGCCACAGCCGCCGACTGGGGCTTGGTCAACGCGTCGTGCCGGCGGTCGAACTGCGCGCGGAAACGCGCAGCTCGCCGGCCGCATCGCTGAAGCCAGCACCTCTGGTGGTCGCTCTGGGCAAGCAGGCACTACTACACGCAGATCGATCTCGATCAGCCCAAAGCCTACGCATACGCCAAAGAGGTGATGAGCATGAACGCGCTCGCTGCCGACGCGCAGGAAGGCATCTCTTCCTTCCTCGACAAGCGCACTCCCTGCTGGACCGGGAAATAATCGGACTCGGCCATCTCCAATCGTGCGAAGATATCCTGAGTTCACCGAAAACGGTTGCATTTCGGGGAAAGGGGATTCGATTGGCGACGAGGGCCGCGTGCGCTCCAGCGCAAACCATTTCGAGCGAAGAAGCCGCAAGCTTTGTCCGCTCCGGCATGTGGCTCGATTACGGTGTAGCGCTATGCCAGCCCGACGTCTTCGATCGGGCCCTGGCCGCGCGCAAGGGATGAACTCGACAACGTGAAGATACGCTCGTGCCTTTCGATGAGGCCGCGCGCCGTTCTGGAGTGAAGACCCGAAGGGCGGGCACTTTTTCATGGTTCAGCCTGCATTTCTCGGGCTACGACCGCAAGCAAAGCACGATGCCGGACGGCTGCAACTACCTGCCGCTGAATCTAGGCGAGGTTCCGGACTACTACCGGCGCTTCATTCCTCCCGTCGACATCGTCATCGTCAAGACCTGCCCGATGGACGAGAGCGGCTTTTTCAACTTCAGCGCCACCAATGCTTTGGCATCGCGCCGTGATCGAGCGAGCCAAGATCGTCATCGTCGAAGTCACCCGCGGACTTCCATACGTCTACGGCGATCGAGAACGGCGTCCACATCAGTGAGGTCGATTACGTCATCGAGGGGGACGATCAGCCCGGCCACGGAACTGCCGCAATCCCTCGCCCTGCGAGATCGACCGTGCCGTCGCTGCAAGAATCGCCGCGGAAGTCGAAGACGGCGACTGCCTGCAAATCGGTATCGGCGGCATGCCGAACGCGGTGTGTGCGCTGTTCATGGAAAGCGGGGTCCGCGATCTGGGGGTGCATACGGAAATGCTCGTCGATGGATCGCCGATCTCTACGAGGCGGGCCGAATCAGCGGCAAGAAGAAGGCGCTCGACCCCGGGCAAGATCGTCTACACCTTCGCGCTGGGTCCGCAAGCTCTACGAGACCATCGATCGCAATCCGGACTTTCCTGCCTCGCCGGTCGATTACACCAACTCGCCGCACATCATCATGCGTAACGACCGCGACGGTTCCATCAACAACACCACGCAGGTCGACTTGCAAGGTCAGGCGGCGTCGGAATCCGACGGCTACCGGCACATCAGCGGCACCGGCGGCCAACTCCAATTCGTGCGCGGCGCCTATGCGTCGCAGGGCGGCAAATCGTTCATCTGCCTCGCATCCACGTACGACAAGCGAGGTGCGAGGCGCAGTCGCATCGTTCTCGACCTCACCCCGGTAACGTGGTAACGACGCCACGGTCCGACGTGATGTACATCGTCACCGAGTTCGGCATGGTCAACCTCAAGGGAAAATCGGTGGCGGAACGCGCCGCTCGCGCTGATTGGTATCGCGCATCCTGATTTTCGGGAGGAACTCGAACGCGGCGCCTACGAGCATCGCCTGATTCCACGGGGGGTTTCGTTTTAAGAGTAGAATCAATCCGGAGATCGCGATGGATATGAATTTGAAAAAAGTGAAACTCGCCGGGGCGGTTGTCCTGTTGGCGTCCTCGTTGGCCGCGGAGTCGATTAATCCGCCGACCAATCCGCAGACCGCGCCGATGACCGCGAAGGAAAAGAAGAATCTGCAATTCGCGCTGGATTTCACGCGCGAGGTTTTGCAGGCGCGCCACACCGACCTTTCGCTGAAGTACCAGGCGGAAGATTACATACAGCACAACCCGAACGTTCCGACCGGCCGCGCGGCCTTCATCGCCTTCTTCAGCCGCCGTCCTCCCGTGAATCCGATTCCCGCCAAACTTGATCCGGCACCGGTCGTCGCGGGAGCAAAGGGCGATTACGTGTGGATGATCATGGAGCGCGAGGACAAGGACCCGCGCGATCCTTCGAAGACGTATCACTACAACACGTTCGACGTGTATCGACTGGGAAAGGGCAAGATTCGGAACATTGGGATAGCGCGCAGAGGAATCCTCCGCCGCCGGGCGCGAGCGCGCCCAATCCCGTATCGCAGCCGGCGGCAGGCAAACAAGGCAGCGCTGGCAAGGTATCGGCGACCGAAGAAGAATATCGGCATCGCCACCATGGAGCTCAAGGACATGCTGCAGTACGGGCACCTGGAACTGGCCGATAAGGTGATGGACCCCAGCTACGTCCAACACAACCCGAATGTTCCGCAAGGCCGCGACGGCTTCAAACAGTTCATGGCGCGCGTCCCCGGACGCAAGCGGAGGAGATCGAGCCGGAATGGAAAGCCGCGCCCGTGCTGACGCTCGCGAACGGCTCGTATGTCTTCATGATGTGGGACCGCAAAGCCAAGGACCGGGTAGATCCTTCGAAGGAATATACGTGGAATCATTTCGACGTCCTGCGGATTGAGGACGGGCTCGTGAAGGAGCACTGGGACGAAGCTCGTATCGCGCCGCCGCAGCCGCAGGGCAAACAGTAGACGGATGCAGGCGCCTTGAAATCCGCGCACTCCCGCGCATCTTAGAACGAAAGTCCCAAGCGAGTGCGGTACAAAAGCTCCATGGACAGGCAAAACTTTTTTGTTCTTAATAGGGCATGCCTAATACCCGCACGCGCTGCATGGCATGTAATAGCGTCGTCACGAAAGACGAGTCTGAATGCTACGTTTGCGGCGAGCCGGTACCGGGCGTGAAAAAGTCGTTCCTGAGTTGGTTGAGTAGCTCACCAAAGTCGGAGTCGAGAAAACAGAAGGCGAAAAAGTCTCCCCAACAGAGTGCCGCGGAACGTGTCGCCTTTTTCGCGGTCACGAAATAACGGGCGAACCTGGACGATCCCTGCCCTCCTGAGCGATTGCTGCGCGACCCTAATGTTGCGTCGCAGTGCGAATCCTATAAAGACCTGTCAACCCCAAAACCAGCACGACTAGATATCCGAGCGCTTGCACGACGACGATATATGCCAAGGCTGCATTGCGGTCGATTCCAAACGGCGGCAGAATCGTCACGGCAGCGAACTGATAGATGCCAACGTAGCCCGGCGTCGCAGGCAACGCGCTTCCCAGCCCCATCCCTGCGAGCAGCAGCAGCGCCACGGGAAACGAGATGTGAAGATCGAACGCGCGCGACGCGACCACAGTACCCGCCGCCTCTAAAGTCCAGATGAGCACGGTGAGCAGGACGAAACTGGCCAAGCGTCCCGCATGATGAAATGCGCGCAAACCCAGAAGCACTTGCTCCGCGATTTTCATCAGATGGTCATGCAGCGTTCCCGGGAGAGGCACACGCCGGAGCGCTTTTTCGATCGCACCTTCCATATGCGGCAGCACGGCAACGAGCACGGCACCGATCGCCGCAATCGCCGCCGCGGCGCGCGAAGCTTGCTCCATCCAGTGAGGCTTCGGACTGATTCCGAGCAACACCACCGAGCCGCACAGCACGAGCGCGATCGCGTCCATCAGGCGCTCGGTCAGCGCGGTCGTCAGAACATAAGTCTTAGTAAAGCGCCGATTGACCGCTGATAATGAAGCTGCGCACCACTTCACCGGCTCGAGCGGGCAAAAAACTATTGCCCATGTAGCCCGCCATCGAAGCCCAAAACGGTGCTCACTCCCAAATGTCCCCGCGCGTTCAGGAGCACCCGCCAGCGCGTCGATCGCGACGCAAATAATTGACGATCGTCATGCTCGTCCCGGCGGCCAGATATGCCAGCGGCGCCCAGCATGATGTGCCATACGCGGATCCACTCCACGCCTCGGAGTGCGTAGTAGAGCAGGACAGCCGCCAAGCCACCGGCAAGGGCCCAATACCAGGGGCTCGAACGTTTCCGGGCCTTCCCGGCGTCGAACTCGATGGCTTGCGCCTCAGGCATGGGATGCACGTTTTAGATTATCAGCAGAAGATCCGTCCCCACCGTATGCTGAAGTGTTGCCGTCTGAAAGCCGATGAACAGAAGGAGGACGGTTCGAAATGACGACGGAGACGTTTGCGCCGCGAAGTTGCCCGGTATGTCACGGGTCCAAACCCGAGATCTTGTACGGAGCAGCGATTCGAACAGCTCGCACAAGCCTGCGCTGTTACGCGGCTACGACGTGACGCTGTGCACGGATTGCGGAGCGGTTTACGCCGATAAGATTCCGCCGCAATCGGCTTTCGATCACTACTACCGGGAACTCTAAAATACGATTACGCCGACCGCGGAGGTGCGGAGCCGCCCGCCGCGGAAGCGCGCTCGCCGAAATAGCCGAAATGTTGGAACCGTTCATTCCCGATCCGCACTCGCGCGTTTTGGAGATCGGATGCGCGTCCGGTCAATTGCTCGGCGTCCTCCGGGAAAAGGGCTTTTCGAACCTCCTCGGATGCGATCCCTCACCGGGATGTGTGAAAGCGGCGCACGACATCTATGCCATACCGGCCGTCGTCGGCACGGTGACCACCGTCCCGGTTCCCGAAGCGCCCTACGATTTCCTCATTCTGGTCGGCGTCATGGAACACATTAGAGACCTCGACCTCGCGGTCGGGCACTTGCACGCCTTGCTGCGTCCAGGAGGCCGAATCTACCTCGAAGTGCCGGATGCCAGCTGCTACGTCGGACGTTTGGACGCGCCATTCCAGGAGTTCAGCGTCGAACACATCAACTTTTTCTCGGCGCGGTCGCTGACGAATTTGATGCTGGCTCACGGTTTTCGTGCGCTCAAGACGGGACAGGCCATCCGTCCGCAGAACGAGGTCACTTGTCCGGCCTGCTATGGAGTTTACGAAAAGACGCCCGAACCGGCCGCCCTGGTGCGAGACGACGAAACCGGGCCGGGACTACGGAAGTACATTGAAGACTGTCGCGCGGAGGATCTGCGAATTCGTGGGACGATCGAAAACCACACTCCTGAAGGCGGGATCATTGTCTGGGGCGTAGGAGCGCATACGCTCAGGTTGCTCGCCAACGGCGGTCTGAACCCGTCCAGAATCGCGTTGTTCGTAGATTCAAGCCCCAAATACCAAGACCAGGACTTGTGCGGCGTTCCGGTAGTCTCGCCGGCTCAACTCAAGAATCGCTCCGAGCCGATTCTCATTCCTCGCGAGGATTCCAGAACGAAATTCGAGAACAGATCAGGCATCACCTGGGGATGACAAATCCGCTGATTTTACTCTACGATGCGTCTTAATGAGACGCGCCGGTGGGTGCTGACCCCGACGGGCCTTTGCGGACAGTGAGATAGATCGGATAGTGTCCCTGCAGGGCGACGATCAAGCGTCCGATCCAGTTCCCACGGTTCAGCTTCACGAGCAGCGTCAGGAGCGCTTGAATCCTACTCTTGACGGTTTCCGTCTCGAAGACGAAGGGCTGGGAGAGCCGATCGAGAAACAGGTCCTCTCCCAAGGAAACCAGTTCCACCGAATAAGTCCGCGACGCTTTGCGAATCTCGCGCCGACACCACACAGGATTGATCTTGGTTTGGAGGGTCTTCGCGAACGCCGGATCGCGGCCGAACACAGCCCTTACCCAAAACGCGAGCATGGGTTTCCACAGAATCGGCGGTTGAAACGCCGATGTAGTGCCCTTCGAAATACGAAAGGTAGTTGGGCATTTCCATATGTAACAGCCCGCCCGGCCGCAAGACGCGCAGCGATTCCGCCAAGACGCGCTCCGGTTTTTCGGTGTGCTCCAGTACATTCGCCGAATACACGATATCGAAGCTTTCATCCGGAAACGGTAACGATTCCCCGCCCGAGTTGATGACGCGGTCTGGGTCCATGTCGTTGGCTTTCAGCAACTGACGCGAAGCGAGATAGCCTTGATTGAAGCCCTCCCGCCCGGCTCCACACCGTACGCGTCGACATCATAATGCCTGATCCAAACCGCTAAGTTCGTGCCGAAGCCCGAGCCGACCTCCAGGAGCTTCGCGGATCGTAAGGGCGCATAACGCTGAATGATTTCCGCCCGCTTGAATGACTTCGAAGTATCCAGGAAATCGCGCGCGTTGACCTGTGGATCGACCTTGTTGATCGGTTCGAAAAATGCCCCGAGGGACTCGGCGGCGATTTTGCAGATTCCCTCCGGGATCGTAATTTCCGCCGGTCTAGCACTCGTTGCCATTGCATTCTCCTCGTGCGAAAGACGTCGCCGATATCAACGCGCGATACCCAATGGCGTCGGGCTCTGAGAGCTCGCGACGGTGGATTTTGAGCCGGCTCGCCCGGCTCGAATTCAAAGTTGATGCGATCTTTTTCGATGACATACGGGCGCTTCTGAACGTGCGTATAAATGGATCCCACGTATTCGCCCAAAATGCCCATGGAAAGCAACTGCACCGATCCCAAGAAAAATAATCCAATGACCAGCGGCGCGATTCCCACGTTGAAGTTCGCCCAGAACAGCAGCTTGTGAAGCCAGATATCCGAGCCCCACCAGAAGCGAAAGGAGCGAACATGCAAAACCCAAAAACGTGACAAAGCGCAGCGGCACCTTGGAAAGATTCGTGATGCCGAGCATCGCAATATCGTGACAGGGTGTAAAAATTATTCTTGGTGATGCCGCGTTTGCGAACCGGCTGGTCGTAAGGCAGTTCGTAATACGGGAGCCCAATCTCGGCGATCATTCCACGGAAATACGGGTACGGATCATCGTAGGCACGAACGGCTTCCACCACTTTTCGATCGTAAAGTCCGAAGCCTGTAAAATTCTCAAAGGTTTTGATCGACGATAGACTTTGCACCCACGCATAGTATTTTCCTGCGAATCCAGAACATGAGAGGTGTTCTCTTCGCTGGTCCGCTTGATACAC
The DNA here is from genome assembly GCA_963765085.1 of Terriglobia bacterium. Classification (GTDB taxonomy): domain Bacteria; phylum Acidobacteriota; class Terriglobia; order Bryobacterales; family Bryobacteraceae; genus Palsa-187. The sequence goes on from CAVXVL010000113.1 coordinate 26,053, forward strand.
AAGACCATGGAATAGCCTTCTCCCGTTTCGCAACAATCTCAGGGATCAACTCCGGAGGATCCTGCAGGTCCGCGACGATGCTGATGACCGCGTCTCACCGTCTGCAGGAGCGCATGAATCGGGGACCGGACGTGTCCGAAATTGCGGGCGTTCACGATCACTTTGACGTTGTGGTCGCAACCCGCGATGCGCCTCAAAATGGCAACCGTGCCATCTTTCGACGAGTTGTCGATAAAAACGTGCTCGTAACGGTAGCGCCCGAGTTTGAGAGGCAGCATATGCTGGCGGACGCGGTTATACAGTTCCTCGACGTTGCCTTCTTCGTTGTAGCAAGGAGTCAGGATACTGATGGTTCTCATCGTTGTGCCGCCTCGCGCATGTCAGCGAACGTTCTGCCCCGGCCGTCTCCGCAACAAAACACGTCCCGATGAAGACAGAATAACCTTCCTCCCGTGTCCGCGCACACCGCTGCTTCAGATCGCTCTGAAAAGACACCCTGTTCTAATGATCGGCCCTCGACAAGCCGACTTTAGATCATCGCCTGATTATGCTAAATTCACTTCAAATGGTAACGGAATCGTGAGCCGTGTCGGCATTATGCAAGGGCGGCTGGTTCCTCCCGAGCCCGGACGTTTCCAATCTTTTCCGCGAAGCCGATGGCAGGATGAAATTTCCCTGGCCCGCCAGGTTCCCCTTTCCTACATCGAATGGATTTACGATCTTTACGGAGCCGACGTAAACCCGGTGATGGAGGGGATTCCTCGCGGCTTCGCAAACTGGCTGACGACGTAGGCCTCGGAATTCATGCTCTGTGCGCGGATTATTTTATGGACCTCCCGTTGCTTCGCTGTTCAGCGAGCGTGCGGACCGCGAGATTCGTCTGGCGCAGCTCCTGCCGTCGGCCCGAAAGGCCGGGATAGAACGCGTGGTGCTTCCTTTCGTGGACGCTTCCGCGATTGTTTCGTCTGACGATTTCGAGATCGCTGTTCGCGTGCTGCAAAATGCTCTCCCGGTCGCGCAGGAAACCGGCGTTGAATTGCACTTGGAGACTTCGCTTCCGCCGGCTGAGTTCGCCCGTCTGCTGGATCGAATCCCTTCGCCGTTGGTCCGGGTCAACTACGATTCGGGTAACAGTTCATCGCTGGGATTCAAACCGTCGGAGGAGTTTGAGGCCTACGGCGCCCGCATCGGGAGCGTGCATATCAAAGATCGGATTTTGGGAGGCGGCACGGTCCCGCTTGGCACCGGCGACGCCGATCTTCCTCAGGTATTTCGCGAGCTCGAAAAGATTGGCTATGGCGGCGATATTACTTTGCAAGTAGCCCGTTCGGAACCAGGCCAGGAAGTCGATTGGGCCCGCCACAATCGTGAATTTGTAGCACGATATTGGACGTTGGAATAGCGTGGATCTCGGGCTCACCGGCAAAGTTATCTTCGTGGCGGGATCGTCCCGCGGGATCGGCTTGGCGATCGCCGCCGCGCTGCTCGACGAAGGTGCGCAGGTGTGCATTAGTGGGCGCGATGCCGCGTCTCTCCAAGCGGCGGTACGCGATCTCTCGCACAAGGGACCGCTACTTGCCCTCGAGGGCGATCTCTCACAGCCGGCGAGCGATTCAATCCGCGCTCGAAATGGTCACGGCTAAGCTCGGACGCCTTGATGGGCTCGTCTGTAATTTGGGAACCGGCAGCGGAAAACCAGGGTGGGACCAATCCGAGCCCGATTGGGACCGGCTGATGACACTGAATTTTCACGCCAGCGTGCGCTTGGCGCAGGCCGCTATTCCGATGCTACAAACTCACGGCGGGAGCATCGTGTTCATCGCGTCGATCACCGGCGTGGAAGCGACCGCTGCCCCGCTTCCCTACAGCGCCGCGAAAGCGGCTCTGTTGAATTACGGCAAGAACCTCGCACGGCAAATCGCGCGCGACAAGATCCGCGTCAATTGCATCGCGCCCGGGAACATATTCTTTCCCGGTGGGAGTTGGGAACGCCGTTTCGGTGCACGACCGCGAGGGAACTCTCAAAAGTATTCGAGCCGAGGTGCCGATGGAACGTTTTGGCACACCGGAGGAGATTGCGAGCTTAGCGGCGTTCTTGTGCTCGGAGCGCGCATCGTTCATCACCGGCGCATGTTTCGTCGCGGACGGCGGCCAAACGAGGACCATATAATTTATGCCTATCTCCGACGACCTCTTCAGCTTGAAGGGGCGGGTCGCGGTCATCACCGGGGGAGCCGGATTGCTCGGGACCAAGCACGCCGAGGCCATCGCGGACGCCGGCGGTACACCCGTGCTTCTCGACCTTGCGGTTGCCGATCCCGCCGCGCGCGCGAAGGAACTTTCCAATCGCTTCGGCGTTCCGGCTCTCGGCGCCTGTGCCGACATTACAGATTTGGAGCAGCTGATTGAGGTTCGGGAATCGATCCTGCGCCAACTTGGACGGGTAGACATTCTCATCAATAACGCCGCCAATAATCCAAAGATCGAAAAACGGGAAGGCAAGAAAGTTTTCGCGGCTCAAGACTTCCCGCTGGAAACATGGGAGGCGGATTTGCGCGTGGGCCTGAGAGGCGCGTTCCTTTGCAGCCGTGTCTTCGGATCGGAAATGGCGGCGCGAGGGAAAGGAGTGATCGTGAACGTGGCGTCGGATCTCGGCGTGATCGCCCCCGACCAGCGGCTGTATCGCGAACCGGGACTTCCGGAAAGTGAGCAGCCGGTCAAACCCGTGACCTACAGCGTCGTCAAAGCGGGCCTGATCGGCCTCACCCGTTATCTCGCCACTTACTGGCATCAATCCGGCGTCCGCGCGAACGCGTTATCGCCCGGCGGCGTCTACAACGGCCAGCCCGAGGACTTCGTGGCGCGCCTGGCCAATTGATCCCTCTGGGGCGAATGGCACACGTGGACGAATACAAGGGCGCGATTCTCTTCCTCTGTTCCGACGCCTCTTCGTACATGACGGGAACAAATCTGATCGTCGATGGTGGAAGGAGCTGCTGGTGATCTCCACACCGTCCACTCTTTTTTCCTTGGAATCCAAGACCGCCGTGCTCACCGGCGCATCCGGTTTCCTGGGACGCACATTCGCGGAGGCGCTTCTGACACAGGGCGCACGCGTCATTGCGATCGGCAGGTCGGATCGATTGCACGACGAGGCGCGGAAGTGGGCGGACCGCTTCGGCTCCGATCGCGTACGCGCCTTGCAGGTCGACATGTACGATCTCAAGAAATACGGCGAGACGCTGGATGAAATTGCCGCGGAGGAAAAGCGCATCGACATCCTCATCAATAACGCGCATGAGCTCGGGCCGGCGACGGGACTCAACACGCCCGATGGCACGCTAGAGGACGGAACGTTCGATCAATGGACGCGCAATCTGACGGGTGGCGTTTACTGGTCCGTGCTGAGCACGCAGAGAATTGGAAAAAGAATGGTGGCGCGCGCACCGGCTCGATTGTCAATATCTCGACGATGTACGCATTGGTCGCGCCCAATCCGCAACTCTACGAGGGAACAAAATTCGGGAACCCGCCCGGTTACTCCGCCTCGAAGGCGGGATTGCTGAGCTTCACACGTTATGTGGCGTCGTATCGGGGACCCACGGGATTCGGGCGAACGCGATCCTTCCGGGTCCTTTTGCGAATACACAAGATGCCACCGCGAACGCGGTCACCGACGGCGACGAATTTCTCGATCGGCTGCGAGTGCGTACCTGCTTACGGCGAATGGGGAGGCCGCAAGAACTGGTCGGTGCACTCCTGTTCCTCGCCTCCGACGCCTCGTCGTACATTACCGGTCACGGCCTGGTGGTGGATGGCGGCTGGACCGTCACGTGGCAAGTACGGCGCTGTGTCGCGATTATTCGTCCAGCGGGCGCACGATCATGTTGGCCAGGAATTCCTCACGGTCAAGAAACGGCCACATGTCTTCGAGCGGCTTTGAAACCATGGAACCGTCGGGACGCTGCATCGAAGATACACGCGGAGCACGGACCTCGTCCGGAATCACGCGAACGTCGCAGACGACGGGTCCGGGGGCATCGTCCCGCTAATGCCATTGGATAGATCCTGGATTTCCTGCAAGCGTCCATCGATCTCCCGCGTGCTCATGCCTCGCCGGGTTTATGTACCGGGCATGGGTAGTTTATGCTTTCCTGGTGTCGGACCACTTCCAATTGCGAATCTCGGGTAGATCCTCTCCAA